>NC_019966.1:0-646491 GCF_000328565.1 Mycobacterium sp. JS623
GCAACCCACGCCGATGAATCTCATACCGGTGGGGACGCGATTGCCGTTGGTAAGCTCATCCGTCTCGCTTGCTAACCGGCGCGGTCTCCAGAATCTTGTGGGTCGCAGCCGTATCGCCACGTTCGGGCGACTGTTCGAGGGTACTGACGACATTTCGCTGGGTCAAACCTCGCCCGAGCGATCCCGGGTCACCGCCCGCACGTTCACATTCGCCACAGCCGTCACGCGTCCGGACTGAGCAAAAATCTACCCCCGGCGAATGTTGCAGAACGGTTGGCACTCGGGAAGAAAACTGTTAGCTTCTGCCAATGCCGATTCGATAACGAAACGGCGACAGACAACGAAGCGGAGATGCCCAACAGGTCGCGAGCCCACAGAGTGCACCACCACTGTGACGAGCCCCGGCCCGCGGCGTCCACGCCGGTAGACAACAGAGCGACGACGACTGTCCTGTCTCCACAGCCTGTGGATAACTATGTGGACAGTTCGTCATCGTTCCTTTGGTCGTCCCTGGATCGGCCTTTAGGGGGTTCTCGTCATTGACAGCTGACCCCGATCCCCCCTTCGTCGCCGTCTGGAACAACGTGGTTGCCGAACTCAACGGCGACACCGACTCCGGCGAGACCCTCAACGGGGACTCCACCGTCCCCACCCTGACCCCCCAGCAAAGAGCCTGGTTAAAGCTGGTCCAACCGCTTGTCATCGCCGAGGGATTTGCCCTGCTGTCGGTGCCCACGCCGTTTGTGCAAAACGAGATCGAACGACACCTGCGCGAACCGATCATCAGCGCGCTCAGTCGTCAGCTCGGCCAGCGCGTCGAGCTGGGAGTCCGCATCGCGGCGCCGGCTGCCAACGACCCCGATGAGGGCGTCAACGGTTACGCCGCCGCAGCCGCCAGCGCAGAACCCGACGAAGTCGACGAAGTCTCCGAGGCCCTCGCCAGCGCCGAGGAAAGCTGGCCGACCTACTTTTCGAACCGGCCGCAAAACACCCCCGCCGGCGAGCCCACCGCAGTCAATCTGAACCGCCGGTACACCTTCGACACGTTCGTCATCGGGGCCTCCAACAGATTCGCTCACGCCGCGTCGCTCGCGATTGCTGAGGCACCGGCGCGCGCGTACAACCCGTTGTTCATCTGGGGTGAATCCGGACTAGGCAAGACCCATCTGTTGCACGCCGCCGGCAACTACGCCCAGCGGCTGTTTCCGGGCATGCGCGTCAAGTACGTGTCGACCGAGGAATTCACCAACGACTTCATCAACTCCCTCCGCGACGATCGCAAAGCGTCGTTCAAGCGCAGCTATCGCGACATCGACGTGCTGTTGGTCGACGACATCCAGTTCATCGAGGGCAAGGAAGGCATCCAGGAGGAGTTCTTCCACACCTTCAACACGCTGCACAACGCGAACAAGCAGATCGTCATCTCCTCCGACCGGCCGCCCAAACAGCTGGCCACACTGGAAGACCGGCTGCGCACCCGGTTCGAATGGGGCCTGATCACCGATGTTCAGCCGCCCGAACTCGAGACTCGCATCGCAATTCTGCGCAAGAAGGCGCAGATGGACCGGCTCGACGTGCCGGACGATGTGCTCGAGCTGATCGCCAGCAGCATCGAACGCAACATCCGCGAACTCGAAGGTGCCCTGATCCGGGTCACCGCATTCGCATCGTTGAACAAAACGGCGATCGACAAGTCGTTGGCAGAGATCGTGCTCCGCGACCTCATCTCCGACGCCAGCACCATGCAAATCAGCACAGCAGCGATCATGGCCGCCACCGCCGAATACTTCGAAACCACCATCGAGGAGCTGCGTGGGCCGGGTAAGACGCGGGCGTTGGCGCAGTCGCGGCAAATCGCCATGTATTTGTGCCGCGAGCTCACCGATCTGTCACTACCCAAGATCGGTCAGGCCTTCGGCCGCGACCACACCACGGTCATGTATGCCGAAAAGAAGATCCGCGGCGAGATGGCCGAGCGCCGTGAGGTGTTCGATCACGTCAAGGAACTCACCACCCGAATCCGCCAGCGCTCCAAGCGCTGACCGAATCTTCTATCGTCCCCAATTTTGTTGTCCCGGATCTCGGGGCAACCGAGTTGTGCGCGCCTACTGACAAAAAATCTTCAAAAAACTTTGGCACCGTCGGTATCACTTGTCACACCACGGCCGTGTGCATGCCGGTGTGGACAACTTGCGACCAAGCCTCGGATTGTTCGGCGCTTTTCCCACAACACCCCGAAAGTCCACAATGCGCCGACCGGCCGCATGCAATTGTCCACAATTGCCTCACACCCCGACACGCGTGCCACGCTGCACCGACACCCGGTTATCCCCAATGTCCACAAGCCCTAATACTGTTACTTGTATATCTCCAAAGTTTCTTCTTTGAAGAAGCCACCTGGGGACACATCGATTCACTGTGCGCCGGGCTGGTTTGCGAAGGCCGATGTCAGCCCGATCGATTAGCTTTCAAGTTGAGGCGGAAAGCTCTACGGTGGTTCATCGACAGCCGTTACGGTCGTTGATACGCATCGGGGAGACGCGGCGCGAGACACCGGAAAACCGCTGGTTAGACCTTGTTGTGGGGTGGATCGAAGGGACGCTATGGACGTGGCGACGACAACCGCTGGTCTCACCGATTTGAAGTTCCGGTTAGTGCGGGAAGACTTCGCCGACGCCGTGGCCTGGGTCGCCAGGAATTTGCCGTCCAGACCGACTGTGCCCGTCCTGGCGGGCGTGTTGCTGACGGGGTCGGACGACGGGCTGACGATTTCGGGATTCGACTACGAAGTGTCTGCCGAAGTGCGGGTGGCAGCCGAAATCGCTTCTCCTGGAAGTGTTTTGGTGTCCGGTCGGCTGTTGTCCGACATCACCCGGGCGCTGCCTGCCAAACCCGTCGACGTCAGCGTCGAGGGCACCCGCGTCTCGTTGACCTGCGGCAGTGCCCGGTTTTCGTTGCCGACCATGGCCGTCGAGGACTACCCGGCGTTGCCGGCGCTACCCGACGACACGGGTGTCATCTCGTCAGAGTTGTTCGGCGAGGCCATTGGCCAGGTGGCCGTCGCGGCCGGCCGAGATGACACACTTCCGATGCTGACGGGCATTCGGGTCGAGATTTCCGGCGAGAAGGTGGTTTTGGCGGCGACCGACCGCTTCCGTCTCGCGGTACGCGAGCTGACGTGGTCGACGGAGTCGGCCGACATCGAAGCTGCGGTGCTCGTGCCGGCGAAGACTCTCGCGGAGGCGGCGAAGGCGGGCACCGACGGCGCGGATGTGCATCTGTCGCTCGGTGCCGGAGCAGCGGTCGGCAAGGAAGGCCTGCTCGGTATTCGCAGCGACGGTAAGCGCAGCACCACTCGCCTGCTCGATGCGGAGTTCCCGAAATTTCGTCAGCTGTTACCCGCCGAGCACACGGCGATCGCGACCATCGGCGTCGCGGAACTCACCGAGGCGATCAAGCGGGTAGCCCTGGTCGCCGATCGGGGCGCGCAGGTGCGGATGGAATTCTCCGATGATGCGTTGCGGCTGTCCGCCGGCGCTGATGACGTCGGGCGCGCGGAAGAAGACCTTCCCGTCACCTTCTCGGGTGATCCGCTGACGATCGCGTTCAACCCGACGTATCTGACCGACGGGTTGAGTTCGTTGCATTCGGAACGCGTGACGTTTGGTTTCACGACGCCCAGTCGTCCCGCGGTGTTGCGTCCGGCAGGTGAGGATGATGGGTCTGTCGGCGCAAGTGGGCCGTTCCCGGCCGCTCAAACCGATTACGTGTACCTGTTGATGCCGGTGCGGCTTCCGGGCTGACCGGCCCTACCGCCACGAAAGAGGCGCGCATATGCAATTAGGTCTCGTCGGCCTGGGCAAAATGGGTTTCAACATGCGGGAGCGTCTGCGCGAGGGCGGCCACGAGGTGATTGGGTACGACCCTCGGCCAGAGGTCACCGACGTGCCGACGCTCGCCGCGCTCGCCGAAGCGCTACCCACTCCGCGGGTGGTTTGGGTGATGGTGCCGTCGGGCACCGTTACCCACGAAACCATCGCAGCGCTCGCGGATGTTCTCAGCGCCGGTGACCTGGTGATCGACGGCGGCAACTCGCGCTATACCGAGGATGGTCCGCACGCAAAACTGTTGGACGACAAGGGAATTGCGTTCATCGATGCCGGAGTTTCCGGTGGCATCTGGGGTCTGAAGGAAGGCTACGGCCTGATGGTGGGCGGTAGCGACGCCGACATCGAGCGGGCGATGCCCATCTTTGACACGCTGCGTCCAGCCGGGCCGCGCGAGGACGGATTTGTCCACGCCGGTCCCGTCGGCGCAGGTCATTTCACCAAAATGGTCCACAACGGCGTCGAATACGCGCTGATGACGGCGTATGCCGAGGGTTACGAGATGCTGGCCGCCGAAGAGCTGGTCAAGGATCCGCAGGCCGTGTATCAGGCGTGGACGAACGGCACCGTGGTGCGCTCGTGGCTGCAGCAGCTGCTGGCCAGGGCACTCAAGGAAGATCCCAAGCTCGCGGAGATTTCCGGATATACCGAGGATTCGGGCGAAGGTAGGTGGACGGTGGAGGAGGCGATTCGGCTGCGGGTTCCGGTGCCTGGCATCGCCGCATCGCTGTTCGCCCGGTTCTTGTCGCGTCAGGATGACTCGCCGACCATGAAGGCCGTCGCTGCACTGCGAAACCAATTCGGTGGCCACGCCGTGAAACGAATCAGCGAGTCGGGATAGGTGTTCGTTCGCCGACTGGGTTTGCAGGACTTCCGGTCCTGGCCGCGGGCCGACCTGGAGTTGGAACCCGGACGGACGGTGTTAGTCGGGCCCAATGGCTTCGGTAAAACGAATCTCGTTGAGGCGCTGTGGTATTCGTCGACGCTGGGTTCGCATCGCGTCGCGTCGGATGCGCCGCTGATCCGGACGGGCGCTGAACGCGCCGTGGTGTCGACGATCGTGGTCAGCGACGGCCGCGAATTGGCGATTGACCTGGAAATCACGGCGGGGCGCGCCAACAAGGCGCGGCTCAACCGCTCCCCGGTGCGGTCGGCGCGCGAGGTGCTGGGTGTATTGCGCGCGGTGCTGTTCGCGCCAGAGGATCTGGCGTTGGTGCGCGGCGACCCCGGTGAACGGCGCCGCTACCTGGACGAACTCGCGACCACACGCCGGCCCCGGGTGGCTGCGATCCGGGCGGACTACGACAAGGTGCTGCGGCAGCGTGCTGCGCTGCTGAAGACGGCGGGACCGGCACGCCACCGCGGTGACCGCAGCGTGCTCGACACCCTTGACGTGTGGGACGGCCACCTTGCGGCGCACGGCGCCCAACTGATTGCGGCGCGCGTGGAGTTGGCCAACCTGCTCGCCCCCGAAGTGGAGAAGGCGTACCAGCTGTTGGCCCCGGCGTCGCGCCCCGCCGCCATTCAGTACCGCAGCGGCGTCGACGTGGTCGAGGCAGAGGCCGCCGCGGGCAACGACAACCCGGAGATATTCGAGGCCGCGCTACTCGACGCGCTGGCCCGGCGCCGCGACGCCGAACTTGAGCGCGGCGTCTGTCTCGTCGGTCCGCACCGCGACGACCTCGAGCTGCGGCTCGGTGATCAGATCGCGAAAGGCTTCGCGAGCCACGGGGAATCGTGGTCAATGGCGCTGGCGCTGCGACTCGCCGCATACGAATTGCTGCGCACCGATGGCGGTGATCCCGTCCTGCTGCTCGACGACGTATTCGCCGAACTCGATAACGCGCGTCGGCAAGCGCTGGCCAACGTCGCGGCGAATGCGGAGCAGGTGCTGGTGACTGCGGCGGTGCACGACGACATTCCCTCCGATTGGGACGCCCGGCGGGTCGAGATCACAATGCGCGACGATGACAGCGGCCGAATTTCGATGGCGGTGCCATGACCTCCCCTGAAGACGACGATCCCGACGACACTGCAGTGGGCCCGCCCGCGCATCTGAGTGGGCTGGCGGGCATGGATCTGGTGCGGCGCACGCTCGAAGAAGCCCGCGGGGCCGCGCGGGTCCAGGGCAAGGATGTCGGTCGCGGCCGCAACTCACCGGTCCGGCGACGAGTGGCCGGAACCAGCCGTCGCCGCTGGTCGGGACCGGGTCCAGACTCGCGGGACCCGCAACTGCTGGGCTCGGCGACGGCTGACTTGGCACGCAACCGCGGCTGGTCGGGCCGGGTCGCCGAGGGATCGGTGTTCGGCCGGTGGCACGGCCTGGTGGGCGAGCAGATCGCAGCGCATGCGACGCCGACATCGCTGAATGACGGTGTGCTCACGGTGTCGGCCGAATCGACGGCCTGGGCGACGCAGCTGAGGATGGTGCAGGCGCAGCTGTTGGCCAAGATCGCTGCGGCCGTGGGGGACGGAGTGGTGACCTCGTTGAGAATCGTCGGGCCGGTAGCCCCGTCGTGGCGAAAGGGGCGGTATCACATCGCGGGCCGCGGGCCCCGCGACACGTACGGGTAAGCGGCTGGCACCGGTCGGCTGAGAGCCGCCAGAAGGCCGCGAGCCTACCTCTTAAGCGACTTCACGCACCCGAGATCGAGAAATTCCACAGGCGTCGCAAATAGGTATGCAGAAACGCCGCCTCAGAATCGGTCCCGCCGCTGTCTGCCGGTAGACTGTCCTCATGACTTGCCGACGGTAACCATTGCCGTCAGAGCACCACCCCCATCAGAAAGTAGGGAAGCTTCCGCTCGTGGCTGCTGCGAAGAAGAAACCACAGGAACAGTACGGTGCCGATTCGATCAAGGTATTGGAGGGTCTGGAGGCCGTCCGCAAACGCCCCGGCATGTACATCGGGTCCACCGGTGAACGGGGCCTGCACCATCTGATCTGGGAGGTTGTGGATAACGCCGTCGACGAAGCGATGGCCGGCTTCGCCGACCACGTCGCGGTTCGACTGCTCGACGATGGCGGCGTAGAGGTCACCGACAATGGCCGCGGAATTCCGGTGGCCATGCACTCGACCGGCATTCCCACCGTCGACGTCGTGATGACGGTGCTCCACGCTGGCGGCAAGTTCGAGGAAGGCGCCTACAGCGTCTCCGGCGGGCTCCATGGTGTGGGCGTCTCGGTCGTCAACGCCCTGTCGAGCAGGCTCGAGGCGGACATCCGCACCGACGGCTATGAGTGGTTCCAGACCTACGACAATTCGATACCCGGCACCCTCAAGCAGGGCGAGAAGACGAAGAAGACCGGCACCACCATCAGGTTCTGGGCCGACCCGAATGTCTTCGAGACCACCAACTACGACTTCGAGACCGTCGCGCGGCGACTGCAGGAAATGGCCTTCCTCAACAAGGGACTGACCATCACGCTCACCGATGAGCGCGTCACCGCCGAGGAAGTCACCGACGAGGTCGTCAGCGACACCGCCGAGGCACCGAAGTCAGCCGAGGAGAAGGCCGCCGAAGCCGCGGCCCCGCACAAGGTCAAGCACCGCACCTTCCACTACCCCGGCGGCCTGGTCGACTTCGTCAAGCACATCAACCGCACCAAGACGCCGATCCACCAGAGCATCGTCGACTTCTCCGGCAAGGGCGAAGGCCACGAGGTTGAGATCGCGATGCAGTGGAATGCCGGCTACTCCGAATCGGTGCACACCTTCGCCAACACGATCAACACCCACGAAGGCGGCACCCATGAAGAGGGATTCCGTGCTGCGCTGACCACCGTGGTGAACAAGTACGCCAAGGACAAGAAGCTCCTCAAGGACAAGGACCCGAACCTCACCGGCGATGACATCCGCGAGGGTCTGGCCGCGGTCATCTCGGTCAAGGTCGCTGAACCGCAGTTCGAAGGCCAGACCAAGACGAAGCTCGGCAACACCGAGGTCAAATCTTTCGTGCAGAAGATATGCAACGAGCAGATGAGCCACTGGTTCGAGGCCAACCCCGCTGAGGCGAAAACCGTTGTGAACAAGGCGGTTTCGTCGGCGCAGGCGCGTATCGCGGCGCGTAAGGCCCGCGAGCTGGTGCGCCGCAAGAGTGCCACCGACATCGGCGGCCTGCCCGGCAAGTTGGCTGACTGCCGCTCGACGGATCCGCGGAAGTCGGAACTGTATGTGGTGGAGGGTGATTCGGCAGGCGGTTCGGCGAAGAGCGGCCGCGACTCGATGTTCCAGGCGATCCTGCCGTTGCGCGGCAAGATCATCAACGTCGAGAAGGCCCGCATCGACCGGGTGCTGAAGAACACCGAAGTCCAAGCGATCATCACCGCGCTCGGCACCGGTATTCACGACGAATTCGATATCGCCAAGCTGCGCTATCACAAGATCGTGCTGATGGCCGACGCTGACGTCGACGGCCAGCACATCTCGACGCTGCTGCTGACGCTGCTGTTCCGATTCATGAAGCCGCTGATCGAGAACGGCCACGTGTTCCTGGCGCAGCCGCCGCTGTACAAGCTGAAGTGGCAGCGCAGCGAGCCGGAGTTCGCCTACTCCGACCGTGAACGTGACGGGCTGCTCGAAGCGGGCAGGAAGGCGGGCAGGAAGATCAACACCGACGACGGCATCCAGCGCTACAAGGGTCTTGGTGAGATGGACGCCAAGGAGCTGTGGGAAACCACCATGGATCCGTCGGTGCGAGTGCTGCGGCAGGTGACGCTGGACGACGCCGCCGCTGCCGACGAGTTGTTCTCGATCCTGATGGGCGAGGACGTCGAGGCACGTCGCAGCTTCATCACCCGGAACGCCAAAGACGTTCGCTTCCTTGATGTTTAACGCCGAATTCAACCACTAATAGGGCTGAAATATGACTGATACTTTGCCGCCCGAGGGCGACCGGATCGAGCCTGTCGACATCCAGCAGGAGATGCAGCGCAGCTACATCGACTATGCGATGAGCGTCATCGTTGGCCGCGCGCTGCCGGAGGTTCGCGATGGCCTCAAGCCGGTGCACCGCCGCGTGCTCTACGCGATGTACGACTCGGGTTTCCGACCGGATCGCAGCCACGCGAAATCGGCGCGCTCCGTTGCCGAAACGATGGGTAACTATCACCCCCACGGTGACTCGTCGATCTACGACACCCTGGTGCGCATGGCGCAGCCGTGGTCGCTGCGCTACCCGCTCGTCGACGGGCAGGGCAACTTCGGTTCACCGGGCAACGATCCACCGGCCGCCATGAGGTATTGCGTCACCGGAGACGCGCTAGTGCGGTTGCCTTTTGGCCAATCGGTTCGGATCGCGGACATCGTGCCCGGTGCTCGGCCCAATTCGGACAATGTCATCGATGCGAAGGTTCTGGACCGACACGGCAACCCAGTCGTGGCGGATCGGCTCTTCCATTCCGGTGAGCACCAGACCTACACAGTGACTACGGCCGAAGGGTATTCGGTTACTGGTACCGCCAACCATCCGCTTCTGTGTCTGGTGGATGTAGCCGGCGTGCCGACGCTGTTGTGGAGGCTAATCGAAGAAGTACGCCCGGATGACCGTGTGGTGATCCAAAGAACACCGGCGACGGAGTTCGGCCCCGGTGACTTTTACGACACGCTGGAGGCGCTTCTACTTGGAGCTTTCATCAGTGAAGGCTTCGTCTCACAACGCCGCGCCGGGTTCAACAACGTCGACCGTGATTACTTCAATATGGTCGTAGCCGCGTATGACGCTGTCGTCGGCGGCCCGAGATACGTGTCGGAACGCACGATTGCGTCGGGATCCAACCTTCTCGAGCTCGATATCCAAAATCTGACCACGTTGCGCAGAAGTCGGCTCGCAGAGCTCATGGGCCGGCGCTCGGCGGACAAGGCTGTCCCCCAATGGCTGTGGCACTCCCCCGCCGCAGTGAAGCGCGCGTTTCTAGGTGCTCTGTTCGAAGGCGACGGTTCGTGCTCCGCACTGCCGCGCAACACGATTCAGATCTCATACACGACGCGTAGTGGCCATCTCGCAAAAGATGTCCAGCAAATGCTGCTGGAGTTCGGTGTGGTTGCGCGGCGGTACCTGCACGCCACAGGCGAGCACAAGGTCGTCATAACCAATCGCGCCCATGCCGAGCTATTTGCAACACGAGTTGGGTTCGGTGGCGTCAAGCAGTCGAAGCTGCAAGGTCTCGTAGCGTCGTGGCCGCGCAAGGCCGGTGGCTTGGATACCGACTACGTCCCGGGGCTCGCGACATTTGTGCGGGCGCACGGTGGCGGTCGTTGGGTCGATAAGGAATGGTTGCGCAAGCACAACATAGACCGGCTGTCCAGGTGGCAGCGCGATGGAGCTGAGATCCTCAGCCACATCAGCGACCCGGACGTCCGCGCCATCGCGTCGGAGCTGACTGACGGCCGGTTCTATTACGCACGCGTCGCATCAGTGACCGATGCAGGCGTGCAGCCTGTCTACAGCCTTCGCGTCGACACGGACGATCACGCATTCATCACCAACGGCTTCATCAGCCACAACACGGAAGCGCGGCTGACTCCGCTTGCGATGGAGATGCTGCGCGAAATCGACGAGGAGACAGTCGATTTCATCCCGAACTACGACGGGCGCGTGCAGGAGCCGACGGTTCTGCCGAGCCGGTTCCCGAACCTGCTCGCCAACGGGTCGGGCGGTATCGCGGTCGGCATGGCCACCAACATGCCGCCGCACAACCTGCGCGAGTTGGCCGACGCCGTCTACTGGTGTCTGGAAAACCACGAGGCCGACGAAGAAGCGACGCTGGCCGCGGTGACCGAGTATGTCAAGGGACCGGACTTTCCCACCTACGGCTTGATCGTTGGCTCGCAGGGCATCAACGACGCGTATGCCACCGGCCGGGGATCGATTCGGATGCGCGGTGTGTGCGAGATCGAAGAGGACAACCGCGGGCGCACCGGGATCGTCATCACCGAGCTTCCGTATCAGGTGAACCACGACAACTTCATCACCTCGATCGCCGAGCAGGTCCGCGACGGCAAGCTCGGCGGGATCTCGAACATCGAAGACCAGTCCAGCGACCGCGTCGGGCTGCGAATCGTGGTGGAGCTCAAGCGCGATGCTGTCGCGAAGGTGGTGCTGAACAACCTCTACAAGCACACCCAGCTGCAGACCAGCTTCGGCGCCAACATGCTGGCGATCGTCGACGGTGTGCCCCGCACACTTCGGCTCGACCAGCTGATCCGGCACTACGTCAACCATCAACTCGACGTCATCGTCCGGCGCACCACCTACCGGCTGCGCAAGGCCAACGAGCGGGCCCACATCCTGCGTGGATTGGTCAAAGCCCTCGACGCGCTCGATGAAGTAATCGCGTTGATCCGGGCGTCGGAGACCGTCGATGTCGCGCGGCAGGGATTGATCGAGCTGCTCGATATCGACGACATCCAGGCCCAGGCCATCCTGGACATGCAGTTGCGCCGGCTGGCCGCCCTGGAACGTCAGAAGATCGTCGACGACTTGGCCAAGATCGAGGCCGAGATCGCCGACCTGGAAGACATCCTGGCCAAGCCCGAGCGGCAGCGCGCCATCGTGCGCGACGAGCTCAAGGAGATCGTCGACAAGTACGGCGACGACCGCCGAACCCGCATCATCGCCGCCGACGGCGACGTCAACGACGAAGATCTGATCGCGCGTGAGGACGTCGTCGTCACCATCACCGAAACCGGCTACGCCAAACGCACCAAGACCGACCTGTACCGCAGCCAAAAGCGAGGCGGCAAGGGCGTGCAGGGCGCCGGGCTCAAGCAGGACGACATCGTCAACCACTTCTTTGTGTGTTCGACGCACGACTGGATCCTGTTCTTCACCACGCAGGGCCGGGTGTACCGCGCCAAGGCCTACGACCTGCCCGAGGCGTCGCGGACCGCGCGCGGTCAGCACGTCGCGAACCTGCTGGCCTTCCAGCCAGAGGAGCGCATCGCTCAGGTCATCCAGATCAAGAGCTACGAGGATGCGCCGTATCTCGTGCTGGCGACCAAGAACGGCCTGGTGAAGAAGTCGAAGCTGACCGATTTCGACTCCAACCGTTCGGGCGGCATCGTGGCGGTGAACCTGCGCGACGGCGACGAACTGGTCGGCGCCGTCCTGTGTTCCTCCGACGACGATCTGCTGCTCGTGTCGGCCAAGGGCCAGTCGATTCGATTCTCAGCAACCGATGAGGCACTGCGCCCGATGGGGCGTGCCACCTCCGGTGTGCAGGGCATGCGGTTCAACGAAGAGGACAAGCTGCTGTCGTTGAACGTGGTCCAAGAGGACACGTATTTGCTGGTCGCGACGGCCGGCGGCTACTCCAAGCGGACCGCGATTGACGAATACCCGGTTCAGGGCCGCGGCGGCAAAGGGGTGCTGACGATCCAGTTCGACAAGCGTCGTGGCAGTCTGGTCGGAGCGTTGATCGTCGATGACGACACCGAGTTGTACGCCATCACCTCCGGTGGGGGCGTCATCCGGACGGCGGCTCGCCAGGTCCGCAAGGCCGGGCGGCAGACCAAGGGCGTTCGGTTGATGAACCTGGGCGAGGGCGACACACTGGTTGCTATTGCGCGCAACGCTGAAGAGACCGACGTTGACGCGGTCGAGACCGACGCAACGTAACGACGTTAAGGAGCCGTAGGTGAGTTCACCGAACGAGCCGGGCTACCCGCGCGCGGGTGACGCCCCCGGTAGCGCCAACGGCTCCCCAGGCGGACCGCCGCCGCATGACGGCGGCTCGGTCGGCAACTCGGCGTCCCGCGGTGGGGGCGATGTCCCGCCGTGGCAGCGCGGCCCGGCCGCGCGTGCTGCGCGCCAGCCGCAACGGCAGTCGCCGGATCAGGCAGGCTCCGGCGGTTCGCCCGTGGATGCTCGGCTGAACCGCTTCATCGGCGGTGGATCGGGGTCGCCAGCCCCGGCACCGGCGCACGACCAGGACGGTCCGCCGCGCGGCGAGCGCACCGAGACCGTGCGGCCTGAGGCCTTCGCCAGCGAGCTGCCCGACCTGTCGGGGCCGATGCCGCGCTCACCACAGCCGCGCAAGCAGGCGCCGGAACAACGACCGTCGTCTGAACCGGTGAGCCGACCCTCGGTGGCCAGCCGCCTGCAGGTCGGCAACCGGCACAAGGGCCCGGTGCGGGCCAGCATGCAGATCCGGCGCATCGACCCCTGGAGCACGCTGAAGGTCTCGCTGGTGTTGTCGGTCGCGCAGTTCTTTGTCTGGATGATCGCCGTCGCGTTCCTGTACCTGGTGCTCGGCGGCATGGGTGTGTGGAGCAAGCTGAACAGCAACGTCGGCGACCTGCTGACCAGCACCGGCGGCAGCGCAGGCGGTGAGTTGGTGTCCAGCGGAACGATCTTCGGGGGCGCCGCCTTGATCGGCTTGGTGAACATCGTGCTGCTGACCGCGATGGCGACCGCCGGGGCTTTCATCTACAACCTGACCACCGATCTAGTGGGCGGCGTAGAGGTCACACTGGCCGACCGGGACTGAGGTCCGGCGGGCAGCAGCGCAACGACTAGGGAATCGAGTTTGGGCGGCGGCCTACGGGTGCGGTAATCTCGTCGCTCGGCCGTGCGGATTTCGGGGCTATAGCTCAGGCGGTTAGAGCGCTTCGCTGATAACGAAGAGGTCGGAGGTTCGAGTCCTCCTAGCCCCACGGAAAGGTGCATACCTTGAGGCTCGTGTTCGTGCTCGCATCAGGCATCGCTGCCGCAGTCGTCATTGCGATCTGGCGGTCACGGCACGGCGTCGAGGTATGGCACGCGGCGGCCGACCTGCCGGCCTGACCAAATCAGGGGCCTTAGCTCAGTTGGTAGAGCGCTACCTTTGCAAGGTAGATGTCAGGAGTTCGATTCTCCTAGGCTCCACAAAGGACGCGTATGTCGACGAACCGCTGCCTGATGCCGCGCTCACGGGACACATGCGCTAGCGCGTGAATGAACTCATCAACGCCAACCTGCGCTTCACCTACGGTCAATGACGGCCATGATGAAACAGCAGACCGCCGTATTCACCGAATGGGTACTGCGCCTGGTATTGGATCGTCGGTTGCAGTGCGCTCACCTGCGCGTTGCCCTCTGTCTGGCAGACGGTCGCGTTGCCGGTGGAATTGCACGGCGGTGGCGTCGCGTCCGCCTGCGCCAGCGGCGCGAGCGTGACGACGGCAGCGCCTCCGGCTGCTAAGAGTGCCGGGGCAGGGAAGGTTCGGATTCTCATTGGTTCGGCCTTTCTGGTGACAAGCAGTTCGGGGTGAACTTGCTTGTGGCCGAACGTATGTCCGCGCTATAGCTCCTGGCTCGGTCGTGCGCACAAGCCGCACAATCGTCGACTAGCGCCTTCTTCGCGTTGTGCTCAGCGTCGAGGCTCTGTCTGAGCTGTCCACACCCGACCATCGAAGTAGCGCATGGAGTCGGGGTCGTTTTGGTCCGGATACCACCCAGGCGCCAACCCGCTCGTCGCGGGCGGTGGCTGCACGGCGGGTGGCTGTTGCACGACCGGCTGTTCGGTATACGTCCGTTCTCGCGGCGCGAGTGCCATTCGCACGGCCCACACAATGACCGCGATGATGACGATGACGATCAGCAACCAAATCAGCGACTGAAGCGAGCCAAAGATATCGGTGCTCATAGCGATAACTCCGTGGGTTCATTACTGACTGCGATGCGCGGCCGACAGGCGAAGCACATCCCTTCGCCCTCGACCGGATAGCCACACGCGGGGCACACAGGGACAGATCTCACGCCCCACCTCCTGGCTGGCCGGATGGCCAGTGCCGATCTGAATACCCTCGCTTTTGGCGGAGCAAACGTGCGGGCGGAACCTGCCGCGCGATGCGCTATTCGTCCATATCAGCGGATGACGTCGTCCAACGCGAGAATCCATCGTGTCCCGTCTCATCGTGGACGGATCGTAGTCAGCACTCGACGACGTTGAGGGCGAGCCCGCCCTTTGACGTCTCCTTGTACTTGTCCTTCATGTCAGCGCCGGTGTCGCGCATCGTCTTGATCGCAGTGTCCAGGCTCACGTGGTGAGTTCCGTCCCCGTGCAACGCCATTCGCGCCGCGGTGATCGCCTTCACCGCCGCGACCGCGTTGCGCTCGATACACGGAATCTGCACCAGGCCACCGACCGGATCGCAGGTGAGACCGAGGTTGTGTTCAATGCCGATCTCGGCGGCGTTCTCCACTTGCGCCGGCGTTCCGCACAGCACCGCTGCCAGCCCGCCCGCCGCCATCGAGCACGCTGACCCGACCTCGCCCTGACAGCCCACCTCGGCACCGGAGATCGATGCGTTCGCTTTGAACAGCTGACCGATAGCGCCTGCCGTCAGCAAGAATTCGACGATGCCGTCGTCGCTGGCGCCGGGGACGAAGCGCGAATAGTAGTGCAGCACTGCGGGAATCACGCCGGCAGCACCGTTCGTCGGCGCGGTCACCACGCGGCCGCCGCCGGCGTTCTCTTCGTTGACCGCCAGCGCGTACACCGTCAACCAGTCCATCGCATACAACGGATCGTCGGGATCCAGCGACTCCGCCAGCAAATGCGCACGGCGTTTGACGCGAAGCTTGCCCGGTAGCGTGCCCGTCGCAGCCAGCCCGGCTTCGACGCATTCGCGCATCGCCCCCCAGATGCGCAGCAGCCCGGCGCGTAGGTCGGGCTCGCGGCTCAGCGCGGCCTCGTTGCGCGCCATCAGCTCGGCGATGCTCCAGCCGTTCGATGTCGCCAGCCGCACGAGTTCTTCGGCCGTGTTGAACGGGTACGGGACGGCGACATCCTCGCGGAGCCCAGACGAGGCCTCATGTTCGTCGACGACGAAGCCGCCGCCGACCGAGTAGTACACCCGCCGACTGAGCTCCGCGCCGTCGCTGTCGAAGGCGAGGAACACCATGCCGTTGCTATGAAAGTCCATGGCGCGCAACGACAAGACGATGTCGGCGGGGTGGTCGAATTGGATTGTGTGCGAGCCCGCCAGCTGTAGTTTGCCGACCGCGTTGATCTCCTCCACTCTGCCGCGCACGACCGCCGGATCGACCGTCTCGGGCTCGCAGCCCTCCAGCCCGAGCAGCACGGCGCCGGGCGTGCCGTGTCCGGCACCGGTGGCGCCCAGTGAGCCGTAGAGCTCGATGCGTACCCGCGCCACACTCGCCAGCAGCCCGTCGTCGCCGAGATGACGCGCGAACCGGCCCGCGGCGCGCATCGGCCCGACGGTATGCGAGCTGGACGGCCCGATGCCGATCGAGAACAGATCGAAGACGGATACGGCCATGGCGAAACCTGCGGCAAATCAGGGTTTGGGAGTCACGTCGACACTGGGTGGCAGCGACGACGGTTCGGGCTGCATCGAGCGGCGCACGATCGAGAACGCCACCGCTCCCCCGGCCAGCACCGCGGCGCCCACGGCCACCAACAGCAAGGGCCGACGGTTGCGCTTGGGCTTGCGCGCGTCGGCGATGACCGCGGGCAGGCCGGCAATGACCTCCTGCGCTGCGGCGAGTTCGGCCGCGATGCTCTCTTGCGCATCCCCGAGTTCCTTGGCCAGACGGCTCTTTTCGAGGCTGCGACGAATGCTGCTGGCGGCCGACTGCGCACCCTGCACGCTCAGCCCGACGGTCCCTCGCGTGACGTCGACCGGTCCGACCGCGGAATACTTCAGGCCACGGCCCAGCCGCTGGCTCGGGGTCAACCGGACGTCCGTCTTCGAGCTCATGTCCACCTCTTTCGCGGCGTGATCGTCAATCCCCGTCCAGCCTGCCACCAACTGCCACCCCGCGTCGCCCGTTGGACGGCAGGTGGCACACTGGCATCCCGTGACGAGCCCCATTCAGACAGCGACCGCGACCCTGCACACCAACCGCGGTGACATCAAGATCGCACTGTTCGGAAACCACGCCCCCAAGACCGTCGCGAACTTCGTTGGTTTGGCGCAGGGCACCAAGGAGTACAGCACCGAGAACGCGTCTGGCAGCTCGTCGGGACCGTTCTACGACGGCGCGGTTTTCCACCGCGTGATTTCGGGATTCATGATCCAGGGCGGCGACCCCACCGGCACCGGCCGCGGCGGGCCCGGATACCAATTCGCCGATGAGTTCCACCCCGAGTTGGTCTTCGACAAGCCCTACCTGCTCGCCATGGCCAACGCCGGGCCGGGCACCAACGGCTCGCAGTTCTTCATCACGGTCGGTCAGACGCCGCACCTGAATCGCAAGCACACGATCTTCGGTGAGGTTGTCGACCCCGAGTCGCAGAAGGTCGTCGACGCCATCGCCACGACGGCTACCGACCGCAGCGACCGGCCGACCGATCCGGTCGTGATCGAGTCGATCACCGTCTCCTGACCCGCCCGCTGGGCAGTCAGCGCGAGCCGGCGTAGCCGGCGTCAGTCAGCGCGTCGAGCACGTGCAGCGGGTCGGTGCCCAGATCCCACCGGGTGAAGACCAGCAGCTGACCATCTTTCGTGTCGATCTCCAGCAGCCGCACCTTGCGGGCCAAACGGCGGAACTCGGTGATCCGGACGAGCCGGATGTCGTCTCGGCCCAATATGTTTGTGCGCGCCCAGCCCCGCGTCACCAGACCGTCGTCGCTGATTGCCAGCTTTGGGCGAGCACGCCAGGATGCGGCTGCAAACATCAGCAAGCAGGCTGCGGCTATCCCGAGCAGAATGCGCCCGGGAGCATCTGTGATCAGGGTCACAGCAGCGATAGCCAAGATGAGTCCGGCCATGCCGCAAGCTGCGATTCCGACCGTCGGAGGGCTCCACTCAGTTTGCTGCACGGCTAATTAACACCCTTTTACCGTTGCTAATGAGGTTATCCACAAGTGCTATCCCCAATGGGGATGAATCACATCAGTGTGATCTGATGACCGCAAGGTTGCTAAATGGGTAACGCGCGGAGTCCAAGATAAATTCATACCAATGGTCGGTACGGCTAACGCCAGCGCATTGTGAGCAACAAGCCGGTGATCATGAAAGCAAAGGCGATCGCGTAGTTCCACGGACCCAGGTCGGCGAGGAACTGGATGTGGTTGGACGCGAGCTGGAACACGAGCAGCCAGGCCAAGCCGATCAGCATCAAGCTGCAGAACAAAACGACGAACCAAACGCTCGACGGTCCGGCCTTGACCTTGACCGGCGTCCGGCTCACCGGGTTGATGGTGAAGTCGTTCTTCTTGCGAACTTTGGACTTGGGCATTGCTACCTTCGCGGACCACTCTGCGTCACACGGTGCGACGATGTGTCTACGAGCCTAACGTAGGTGCACCCCAGCCAAGAATTCCTGGAGAGGAGCCGATGGAGAAGCCGCGGCGTTCCGCCTGGCGATTCGGCGTGCCGGTGGTCTGCCTGCTCGCGGGGCTCCTGCTGGCAGCTACGCACGGGGTTTCCGGCGGCACCGAGATCCGC
The DNA here is from genome assembly GCF_000328565.1 of Mycobacterium sp. JS623. Classification (NCBI taxonomy): domain Bacteria; kingdom Bacillati; phylum Actinomycetota; class Actinomycetes; order Mycobacteriales; family Mycobacteriaceae; genus Mycobacterium; species Mycobacterium sp. JS623. The sequence continues at coordinate 18,286 of NC_019966.1, forward strand.
CGCAGCGACGCTCCACGGCTGGTCGACCTGGTGCGTGAGGCCCAGCAGTCGGTGGACCGGCTGACGGCCCAGCGAGACGCGTTGGTCTCGACGATCGACAACCACCACGGCGGATCACCCGGCGCCGACGCTGCACTGGCGGCCATTACTCACCGCTCAGCCACGCTGGCCGTCGACGCGGGCCTGGACCCCATGCGCGGGCCCGGCCTCGTCGTCACGCTCAACGACGCGCAGCGCGACGCGGAGGGCCGCTTCCCACGTGACGCCTCGCCCGACGATCTGGTGGTGCACCAGCAGGACATCCAGGCCGTGCTCAACGCGTTGTGGAGCGCGGGTGCCGAAGGCATCCAGATGCAGGATCAGCGGATCATCGGTACGTCCGCGCCGCGATGTGTCGGGAACACGCTGTTGCTCAACGGCCGGACGTACAGCCCGCCGTACGTGATCACCGCGATCGGCGATGCGCCCGCCATGCAGGCCGCGCTGGCTGCGTCGCCGTTCGTGACGCTCTACAAGCAATATGTGGTGCGATTCGGGCTCGGTTACACCGAAGTACCGCGGCCCCAAGTCGACCTCGTCGGCCACACCGAGCCGACGCGGATGAAGTTCGCGAAGCCGGCGGGCCCCGTCGGCTACTGAGTCTTGGATGTTGACTCTGCGTGTACGGCGCAGAAGTTCAAGTAGCCGACACCCACACCGCAGAGTGAACGCGGCACACAGGATCTTCAAACCGACCAGTAGCCTGGGCTGATGCAGGTCTTGGTCGTCGACAACTACGACAGCTTCGTGTTCAACCTGGTCCAATATCTGGGCCAGCTTGGTGTGCACGCGCATGTCTGGCGTAACGACGATGACCGCCTCGCCGAACCCGACGCCGTCGCCGAGCAATTCGACGGGGTGCTCCTGTCCCCCGGCCCCGGAACGCCCGAGCGCGCCGGCGCGTCCATCCCGCTCGTCAACGCGTGCGCAGCGGCGAAGACTCCGCTGCTGGGCGTCTGCCTCGGGCACCAAGCCATCGGCGTGGCATTCGGCGGCACTGTCGACCGCGCACCCGAATTGCTGCACGGCAAGACCAGCACCGTGTTTCACTCGAATGCCGGTGTGCTGCAAGGTCTTCCGGATCCGTTCACCGCGACCCGCTACCACTCGCTGACGATTCTGCCCGACACCGTGCCCGACGAACTCGAGGTGATCGCGCGCACCGAGGGCGGCGTCATCATGGGCGTGCGCCACGTCGAATTACCGATCCACGGCGTGCAATTCCACCCCGAGTCAATTCTCACCGAGGGCGGCCACCGGATGCTCGCCAACTGGCTGGGCTACTGCGGTGCCGCACCCGACGAAAACCTCGTGCGACAGCTCGAGGACGAGGTGGCCAACGCCGTGCAGGCCGCTACGACGCGAACGCCAGCGTAATCGGGTCGCTGAACCTAATCGGCGTGCCCGGAGCCGGGCTCTGAGTCACCACTGCATTGGTCCGCTGGCCGCTGTTCTGCACATCCGGCGCCCTGATCAAATTGCCCGTCCAGCCATACGCGTTACGCAGGTTCGGCTCGACATCGGTCCAGAATCCGCCACGCACATCGGGCATGACGAACTCGTTGCCCTGGGACACCTGAATCTGGATCAGCGTGTCCACGGCGACCTGGCCGCCGACGGGCGGCGCGGTGCCCACCACGGAGCCCTTCGGCGTCGGGCTGTCGACTTCGACGGGCAGGATCTTCGTGAACCCCGCCGCGGCGAGCACCTGCTGGCACGCGTCGACTGCCAAGCCCTTGCAGTCAGGCACAGGCGTGCTGGGTGGTCCCGTCCCAACCACGATCGTGATTTCGTTGGTGACCGCCGAAGTCTGATTGGCCCCAGGAATGGTGGCCAGGACCTTGTCCTTGAGCTCCGGAGTCGACGGTGAATCCGACTTCTTGAACTTGCCGAAGCCGGCCGCAGTGAGCTTCTGCACGCAATCGGCATAGCTGAGGTTCTTGCAGTCGACGATCTCGCGCTGTTCGGGACCACTCGAGACGTTGATCAGGATGTCATCGCCGGCACCAACCGAGGTACCTGCGGCGGGATCTGTGTTGATCACGCGTTGAGGCGGCACCGTGGAACTCGACTGCTGCTGGTCGCGGGTCTTGAAGCCAGCATTCTGCAGTATCGCTACCGCGTCGTCCTTCGTCTTACCGGCCACGTCCGGCACCTGCACATCGCGCGTGCTGCCGCCGAACATGTTGATCGCGACCGTCACCACCACGGTCAGTACCGCCAGCACCGCGACCGCGATCAGCCAACGCCCAATCGAGCCGCCGCGCTCTTCCTTCTCGACGTAGCCGGGCGCGGGTCGTCCGGCCGAGTCGATTGGCTCGGTGCGGTGCTGCGACGACGTCGCCGACAACATCGAGGTCCGCTCGGCGTCGGTGAAAACCTTGGGCGCCTCCGGCGCCTCCCCGCTGTGCACCCGAACCAAGTCCGCGCGCATCTCGGCAGCGGACTGGTAGCGATTGTCGGGGTTCTTCGCGAGCGCCTTGAGCACGACGGCGTCGAGTTCCGGGGCGATGCCGTTGTGCCGCTGCGACGGCGGCACCGGATCTTCGCGGACATGCTGATAGGCCACCGCGACGGGTGAGTCACCGACGAAAGGTGGCTCCCCCGTAAGGATTTCGTAGAGCACGCAACCCAGTGAGTACACGTCGGAGCGGGCGTCGACCTTCTCGCCGCGGGCCTGCTCGGGCGACAGGTACTGCGCTGTGCCGATCACTGCGGCGGTCTGCGTGACGCTGTTGGCATCGGCCAGCGCGCGGGCGATGCCGAAGTCCATCACCTTCACAGCGCCGTTCTTGCTGATCATGATGTTCGCGGGTTTGACGTCGCGGTGGATGATGCCGTGCTGATGGCTGAAGTTCAGCGCCTGGCACGCGTCGGCGATCACCTCGATCGCCCGCTTGGTCGGCATCGGGCCCTCGGTGTGCACGATGTCGCGCAACGTCACCCCGTCGACGTACTCCATCACGATGTACGGGAGCGGACCGGCCGCCGTCTCGGCCTCGCCGGTGTCATACACCGCGACGATCGCCGGGTGGTTCAACGCGGCGGCGTTCTGCGCCTCGCGGCGGAACCTCAGATAGAAGCTTGGGTCGCGAGCCAGGTCTGCGCGCAGCACCTTGACGGCCACGTCGCGGTGCAGCCGCAGATCGCGCGCCAAATGGACCTCGGACATGCCGCCAAAGCCGAGGATGTCGCCGAGTTCGTACCGGTCGGACAGGTGTTGCGGGGTGGTCATTGCCATGTCTGTTCTGAAACTGTCTGTCGCCGGCTTCCCGGCTCCGTGGCCAACCGCGTCACCTGCACCATTGCAGGCAGCGCACTCGCGTCGAGTCGGGTTACCCCGATTTCCACTCCACCATGACCGAAGATGCCCTCATCGGTCCAACTGGGCATCGCCGTCGGCGACTGGAACGGGGTTGTTTCGGTAATCGTATTCGTCACCGTCGGAGGCGGTGTCTGCTGGCCCTTCTTGTCCTGTGCGTTCAACACGATCAGGATCGCGATGACGATCGCCAGCGCACCCAGCACACCGGCCGCCCACAGCAGCGCGCGCTGACCCGACGAGAACGTCCGCCGTGGCGGGGGAGTACTGCGATGACTGCCTGTCGCGGGCCGAACCCTTGCCGCGGTCGCCGGTGCCCGCCCGGTCATGTCCGCGGCCGCCCTCGCCTGCGCGGCTGACGGCACCGCGGCGGGCGATGCCCGCCCGATCGACGGCGCTTGGTTGGGCCTCGGTGGCCGACGACCGGACCGCACCGCGGCCACCGCGTCGGCGAACGGCCCGCCGGAGCGGTACCGCATGCCGGGGTTCTTCACGAGCGTGATCTCGATGAGCTCTCGAACGTTGGGAGGCAGGTCGGCGGGCAGCGGCGGCGGCGTCTCCTTGATGTGCTTCATCGCCACCGTTAGTGCGCCGTCGCCGGTGAACGGTCGCTTGCCCGAAACCGATTCGTAGCCAACAACTCCCAGCGAGTACACGTCGCTGGCCGCGGTCGCGTCGTGGCCCAGCGCCTGCTCCGGCGCAATGTACTGGGCCGTGCCCATCACCATGCCGGTCTGCGTCACTGGCGCGGCGTCGACCGCCTTGGCGATGCCGAAGTCGGTGAGCTTCACCTGTCCCGTCGGGGTGATCAGGATGTTGCCGGGCTTCACGTCGCGGTGCACGAGGCCCGCGGTGTGGGCGACCTGCAGGGCGCGGCCCGTCTGCTCGAGCATGTCGAGCGCGTGCCGCAGCGACAGCCTGCCGGTGCGTTTGAGCACGGAGTTGAGCGGCTCGCCGTTGACAAGTTCCATCACCAGGTAGGCGGTGCGGCCCTCGCCGTCCATATCCGTCTCGCCGTAGTCGTACACGCTGGCGATGCCGGGGTGGTTGAGCATCGCGACCGTGCGGGCCTCTGCCCGGAAGCGTTCGACGAATTCGGGGTCGGTGGAGTATTCGCCTTTGAGCACCTTGATCGCGACACGGCGGCCCAACCGCGAGTCGATGCCCTCCCACACCTGGCCCATACCGCCGGTGGCGATCAGCCGCTGCAGCCGGTAGCGACCGGACAGCGTCACTCCCACGCGGGGACTCATTGCTCGCCTCCCGCTCGCTCCGGTCCTCGCGCGTTGCGCGCTGCGATCCTCACTCGCGCTCGGCTTCGGGGGCTCATGAGCCCTCCCTTAGCGCTGCCGCGATGGTGGCGCGCCCGATCGGGGCGGCCACGGCACCTCCGGTGGCATTGAGCCGGTCACCGCCGTTCTCGACGACAACGGCCACCGCAACCTTGGGTGCCGATGCTGGCGCGAAGGCGATGTACCAGGCGTGCGGCGGGGTGTTGCGCGGATCAGTACCGTGCTCCGCCGTGCCGGTCTTGGATGCGATCTGCACGCCGGCGATGGCTCCCTTCTGCTGCGTCACCTGCTCGGCGGCGACCATCAAATCGGTAAGTGTATTCGCGACCTGCTCGGACACCGCCCGGCGCTCCTCGCGGGGAGCCGTCGTGCTGATGTTCGCGAGGTCGGGTCCCTTCAGACTATCGACTAGATAAGGGCGCATGGTCACCCCTTTATTCGCGATGGTGGCGGCGACCAGCGCGTTCTGCAGCGGCGTCAGTGCAACATCTTTTTGCCCGATGCTCGACATACCGAGGGCGGCGGCGTCGGTGATCGGGCCGACGGTCGATTCGGACACCTGAAGTGGAATCGTCGGGGGAGGGGTGTCGAGCCCGAACGACATCGCGGTCGACCGCAACGCGTCGGTGCCCGTGTTGAGTCCGAGCTGAACGAACGCGGTGTTGCATGATTTCGCGAACGCATCGTGCAACGAAGCAGTCGGCCCGGCACCACATGCCGCGCCGCCGTAGTTCTCGAGCGTTGCGGTGCTGTCCGGCAGCTGAATTCGAGATACAGACGTTAATTGGGTGTTCTCGGTGGCGCCGTGCTGCAGCGCGGCGGCGGTCGTGATCACCTTGAAAGTGGACCCAGGCGGGTAGGTTTCCGAGATCGCCCGGTTCAGTAGCGGCGAATCGGGGTTGTCCCGCAGCTGTTGCCATGCGTTGGATTGGGCCTGAACATCATGGGTAGCAAGAAGATTCGGGTCGTACGACGGCGACGACACCATCGCGAGAATCTTTCCGGTCGACGGCTCCAGCGCCACTACCGCACCCTTGCACGGCCCGTTGCAGCCGTCCTCCATCGCATCCCACGCCGCCTGCTGAACCTGCGGATTGAGGGTCGTCGCCACGTTGCCGCCGCGAGGGTCGCGTCCGGTGAAGAAGTCGGCCAGCCGACGGCCGAACAGCCGCTGGTCGGAGCCGTTGAGGATGGAGTCCTCGGCGCGTTCGAGGCCGGTGCTCGAATAGCTCAGCGAGTAGAAGCCGGTGACCGGCGCGTAGGCCTGCGGATTGGGGTAGACGCGAAGGAAACGGAACCGGCCGTTGGTGGATACCGAATAGGCGAGCAACTGGCCGCCCGCAGAGATCTGGCCGCGCTGACGGGAGTACTCGTCGAGGAGCACCCGCTGATTACGCGGGTCTGCGCGCAGCCCGTCGGCCGTAAACACTTGTGTCAGTGTGGCATTGGCCAACAGCAGCACGATCAGCGCCATGATGGTCACGGCGATTCGGCGCAGCGAGGTGTTCATACCTTCTCGATCACCTCAGTGCTCGCGGCCGCGATCGGCGTGGTGTGCGGCCGGGTGTCGATCGGCCGGCGGGCCGCATGCGAGATGCGCACCAGGATCGCCAGCAGCACATAGTTGGCCAGCAGCGACGAACCACCGTACGACAGCCATGGAGTGGTGAGCCCCGTCAGGGGGATCAGCCTGGTGACGCCGCCGACCACGATGAACAGTTGGATCGCCAACGTCGAGGCCAGCCCGGCGGCCAACAGCTTGCCGAAGCTGTCGCGGACGGCGATCGCGGTGCGCAGTCCGCGGACGATGACGATCGTGTAGAGCATCAGCACCGCGGCCAGGCCCACCAGTCCGAGCTCCTCACCGATCGCGGCGATGATGAAGTCGGTCGACGCGGCGGGCACGGTCCCAGGCTGTCCGTTACCGAGGCCGGTGCCGAAGATCCCTCCGGTGGCGAAGCTGAACAGTGACTGCACCATCTGGTAGCCGGCGCCGTCGGGATCGGCGAATGGGTCCAGCCACGTTTCCACCCGGACCCGGACGTGGCCGAAAATGTAGTACGCCGCAACACTTCCCGCCGCGAACAGCGCCAGGCCGATAACGACCCAGCTGAATCGGTCGGTGGCGACATAGACCAGCACCAGAAACGACGCATACAGCAGCAGCGACGTGCCGAGGTCTTTCTCGAAGACCATCACACCGACGGAGGCGATCCACGCTGCCAGCAGCGGAGCAAGATCGCGGGGCCGCGGCAGGTCCATGCCGAGGAAGTGCTTGCCCGCACTGGTGAACACACTGCGCTTGGCGACCAGCACAGCGGCGAAGAAGATGAGCAGCAAGATCTTCGAGAACTCGGCGGGCTGAATTGAGAAGCCCGGCAACTCAATCCAGATCTTGGCGCCGTTTTGCTCCGACATCGAGCGGGGCAACACGGCGGGAATGATCAGCAGGATCAAGCCGGTCAGACCGCAGACGTACCCGTAGCGCGCCAGCATCCGATGATCGTGAAGGAAGATCACCACCAACGAGAATGCGATGACGCCGACGAGCGTCCACAGCATCTGCTGATTAGCGGTGCCGCCCAAGCCCTTTCCCGATGGCCCGCCCGCCGCCAGGTCCAGGCGATGGATCATCACCACTCCGAGCCCGTTCAACAGCGCGACCACCGGCAGCAGCAGCGGGTCGGCGTACGGAGTGAAGCGCCGGATTGCCAGGTGCGCACCGGTAAACAGCGCGAGGTAGGCGACCGTGTACTGCGCAAGGTCCCAATGCAGACCTTGTTCCTGGTTGGCCTCGACGAGAAGCAGTGCCACAGTGGTGATCACCGCCGCGAAGCCGAGCAGGAACAGTTCGGCGTTGCGCCGGTTCCGCAGCGGCGGCGTGACGGCGACGGGCGACTGCGGCTGCGTCGTCATACCTCGACTCCCGCTCGTCTTCGGGTCGTCATGACACTTCCCGGCAGTTCGTTCCCGGTTCGGGCGGCGGGGGAGGCAGCGCGGTGACTGTGGGCTGCGGCGTCGGGGACGGCGGGGGAGGGGGCGCGGCGGGCGGCGGCGCACCGGGGGAAGCCGGCACGGGAGCGGGAGCCGGCGCGGTCACCGTCGTGGGGATCTCCGGGGCGGGAGATTCACCGCTGACTTCCGGAATGCCCGGATTCACAGGTGTTTCCGGCAGATGTGGGGTTGGCGCCGTGGTGGTCGGCGTCGGCGTCGGGGTAACACACGTCGGCAGCACCGAACTGCGGGCAAGCTCCTCGATCTGGGCGATGGCGTCGTCCAGCGAGCCCGATGGCAGACCCGCGACCACCTGTGCCCGCTCCGAGGGCCGCATGTCGTTGACGCCGAGCATGCGGCAGTTCAAATTGTCCTGTGAACTGCCGGCGCTGATGAGGGACAACTCATTTCGCGCGTTCAGACAGCCCAACAAGTAGGGCTCCTGAAGTGCTAAACCCAGAAAGGAGCCCTGAACACCCCGCATGATCGACACCGTGCCGTCGTGCTCGGTGACGTAATAATTGCTGCGAACGATCTCGCGGCCGACCGCGAGGCCCGCGAGCACCACCAACACCAGCAGGACGGCTGCGATCAGCATGCGCCGCCGTGACCGTGGCTTGCGCTCCGGCTCTTCCGGTTGCGGCAGAACGCGTTTGGCCTCGTTGCGCCGCGGGTTGAACGCCGACGCGCGACCGGCCGCGGTGTTGGGCGGGGCGCTCTGATCGTCATCACCCGACACCGCACCGGCGAGAATGGGCTGGGTCTGGCCGTAGTCGTAGTCGACGACGTCGGCCACCACCACGGTGACGTTGTCGGGGCCGCCGCCGCGCAGCGCCAATTCGATTAGTCTGTCGGCACTTTCGGCGACATCGGAGATCTGCAGCGCCTCGAGGATGGTCTCGTGGCTGACCGGGTCGGACAAGCCGTCAGAGCACAACAGATAGCGGTCACCTGCGCGCGCCTCGCGCATGATCAGCGTGGGCTCCACCTCGTGGCCGGTCAGCGCGCGCATGATCAGCGAGCGCTGCGGATGGCTGTGCGCCTCCTCGGCAGTGATTCGGCCTTCGTCGACCAGAGTTTGTACGAACGTGTCGTCCTTGGTGATCTGGACGAGCTCGCCGTCGCGCAGCAGATAGCCGCGTGAGTCGCCGATGTGCACGAGCCCAAGCCTGTTGCCTGCGAACAGGATTGCGGTCAGCGTCGTGCCCATGCCCTCGAGTTCGGGGTCGGCCTCGACATGCGCGGCGATCGCGGAGTTGCCCTCGCGTACCGCCGAGTCGAGCTTGGAGAGCAGATCACCGCCGGGCTCGTCGTCGTCGAGGTGGGCCAGGGCGGCGATCACCAGTTGCGAAGCCACCTCGCCCGCGGCGTGCCCACCCATCCCGTCGGCAAGCGCCAGCAGTCGCGCACCGGCGTACACCGAGTCCTCGTTGTTGGCGCGGACCAAACCACGGTCGCTGCGAGCCGCATATCGAAGCACCAGTGTCACGGGCGCAGCTCGATTACCGTCTTGCCGATTCGAACCGGCGTGCCCATCGGAACCCGTACCGCCGTCGTCACCTTCGCCCTGTCAAGGTATGTGCCGTTGGTCGATCCTAGGTCCTCGACATACCATTCCGAACCTCGTGGGGAGAGCCTGGCGTGCCGCGTCGAGGCGTAGTCGTCGGTGAGCACCAGAGTGGAGTCGTCGGCACGGCCGATGAGCACGGGCTGGCTGCCCAATGTGATGCGCGTGCCTGTCAGCGCGCCCTCGGTGACCACCAGCTGGCGCACCACGCTTCGGCGGCCACGATTGGGCAGCAGCGAGCCGCGCAACGCCAGGCCTCGTCGCACCATGACCGCCCCGGTCGGTGCGTAGATGTCGGTCCGCAGGATGCGGAGCACCGACCAGATGAACAGCCACAGCAGCAGAAGGAAACCGACGCGCGTCAGCTGCAGTACTAACCCCTGCATCTGACGTCCTCTCCGTCCCCGTCCCGTTCTCGTACCGCGCCAACTTCGGCAACGTCACGATACTTGGACAGCGATCGACGCGACGGTGAAGCGTTCAGCTTCGCCCGGCTTCGACCGCCCGAAGCCCTCAGTGAACGCGGACGATGATCTCGGAATGGCCCAGCCGGATCACGTCGCCGTCGGCCAACTGCCACTCCTGCACCGGCGCGTTGTTCACCGTCGTGCCGTTGGTGGAGTTGAGGTCCGACAGCAGCGCCACCTGGCCGTCCCACCGGATCTCCAGATGCCTGCGGGACACACCCGTGTCGGGCAGCCGGAACTGCGCGTCCTGGCCGCGGCCGATCACGTTGGCGCCCTCTCGCAACTGGTAGGTCCGGCCGCTGCCGTCGTCGAGCTGCAGCGTCACCGAGGCTCCGCCGGCCGGGTAGTCGGGCTGGCCGTAGCCGCCGCCGTAACCGGCGGTCGGGGCCGCCTGCTGGCCGTAGTCGTAGCCGCCCGGCGGCTCGCCATAACCGGGTTCGGCGTATCCGGCGCCGCCCGGGGGCTCGTAGCGGCCATAATCGGCCTGGGGTCCGTAGCCCTGATCCTGGCGGCCGTATGACTGGCCGCCATATCCACCCTGGTCGGGATAGCCGCCCTGCTCGGGGTAGCCGCCCTGGTCCGGATACGGGGGCCGCGGCTCCTGGCGGCCGTAGCCACCGTCGTCGGGACGCCCGTGGGTGGGCTGACGGCCGTAGTCGTAGTCACCTGCGGGGGCGCCGTATCCGGGCTGGCCGCCCTGCGGGGGGCCGTAGCCGCCCGGGGCCTGTCGGTAGCCCTGATCCGGGTAGCCGCCACCCTGCTGTGGGTATCCGCCAGCGGGCGGGCGCTGCTCGTAGGACTGCGGCGGGTAGCCACCCTGGTCCGGGTAACCGCCCTGATCGGGGTAGCCACCTTGCTCGGGGTAGCCACCTTGGTCGGGGTAGCCGCCCTGACGCGGCGGGTAGCCGGGCTGCTCGCCCGGCGGCGGATAGCCACCCTGCTCTGGGGGTGGGTATGGGCCGCGTTCGTCCTGGCGGCCGTAGCGCTCGTCGTAGTATTCGTCGGCCGGCCGCCCCTGTCCCTGGCCGCGGTAGCTCGGGTTGTCGCTCATCGGTGGTACTCCTGGTTCTGCGTTGGACGCACGGTCTGGTGGTGGGGCGGGGTCGCCTGTGGTCGTATCGGGGTTGACCGCTCCACGCGCGCGAAACTGTCCGGTGTGCAGGTTCGGTGACGCCTCGAATCTGACGACCACATCACCATACGTTTGCCACCCCTGCTCATGGATGTATCCCTCCAAGTGCTTGGCGAAAGTCGTTGATGTGAGGTCCGGGTCGGCGCTCACCTTCTGATAGTCAGGCACACTGAGGGTAATGACGTAGTCGTTTGGGGCCAAAATACGGCCACCGGCTACCTCATGCGCGCCGGAATCGGCTTCCCGGCGGAGCATCGCCTCGACTTCTTGCGGCACAATCGATCCGCCGAACACCCGCGCGAAGGCGTCGCCGACGGTCGACTCGAGTTTGCGTTCGATGCGGTCGACCAGACCCATATCACCGCCCGCCTCACTCGTCGTTGTCCGTTCGTCCTGCTCATGCCCCCACGCGCCAGCGTGTCGCCTGGCCGCTTGGCTTACTTGCATGGTATCGGCCCAGCACAGCGCTGCGGGACCAACGGAATTCTGAGAATCGAATCGCCGCAGGTCAGCCCACCCGATCTTGACCCGTTCACAACGAACTGACAGGGCCTGCGTTCGGATCGGTACGGTTGGGGAGCGGGGAAGCTTGCGTGATAGGCTCCCCCGGTTGTTGGGGCGAGTGGCGGAATGGCAGACGCGCTGGCTTCAGGTGCCAGTGTCCTTCGGGACGTGGGGGTTCAAGTCCCCCTTCGCCCACACATGACTGAGACGAGAGATGTGAATGCTCGCATTCACATCCGAGGCGGGTCACCCATTACAGGTGACTCGCCTCGGTTTTTTGAATCCCCGTGAATGCCTCTCGACACCGTGCGGCCGGCCGTTGTATTTGGAGTCGCGCACGGTAGCTTTTTGCGAATGCGCCTCGCGTATATCGCAATTGTGTCGGTTGCGCTGCTGTCGGCGGCGTGCTCCTCGACGGTCGAAGGTTCGGCGGTGAAGCCGTCGGGAGTGGCGGCCGGTCCGACCGTCGACGTCAGCAAGCTTGACGTCGGGCCGTACCCGACGCAGCCGAGCCAGCCGCTGGGCGTGGCGGGCGACCCGGACCGCGGTTCGTTCGTCGAGTCGCAGCGGATGGCCAACAACGTCATCGGCCCGTGGGAGGTCGACCCGGCCGTGACGGGCTGGTTCGGCTTCGGAGCCACCGTGCTGCCGAACGTCGGCGCGTTGGCGCAGATCGGCCCCGGGACGTTCGCGGCAGCGGCCAGCCAGCACGGCTTCATCAACGGCTTCGCGTCGGCGCGCACCGCCGACGGGCAGAAGATCCTGTTGAACGCGGTGCTGCGGTTCGCCGATGCCGGTGCTGCGGGTGCTGCCGCTACGGAGTTCGCCGACATCGCGGCCAGGACCGGTGACGGCGTGCAGCCCGCCCAGATCCCGGGTCACCCCGATACGAAGGCGGCGAGCTACACCCAGACCGAGGGTTCGACCGGCAAGAGGTGGAGCGCCGTGCGCGCGTTCACTGCCCACGGCCAGTACGTGTTCATGCAACTGGCGCAGGCCGTCGACGGGATGGACCCGGCGATCGGTCTGGTTGCCAAGACCGTCGATCTGCAAGGACCCGCGATCGACAAGTTCCGCGCGACCGATCCGTCCGAGTTTGCCGACATCTCGCTCGATCCGACCGGGCTGCTGGCGCGCACCCTTCCGGTTCCGGACAAGGAAGCGACGCCAATCCAGAACGCCACTTATGAACAACGCGGCGCGCTGCAATATCAAAGCGATCCGACCCGGTCGGCGAAGCTGTTCGCCGACACCGGGATGGATCTGGCGGCGATGGCGAAGACGAACGTCTATCAGACCAAGGACGCTGCCAGCGCGCCGAAGATCGTGGAGGGGTTCTACGCCGAGTTGCAGTCGACCTCGCAGCAGGCCAAGCCGGTCAACAACCTGCCCGGCAGCCGCTGCCTGCAGCTGAAGGACAAGACCTTCTATTGCCTTGGCGCAGCAGACAAGTACGCCATCGAGACCACGGCGGACAATCTGCTGGACGCCCAGCAGCAGGTGGCGGCGCAGTACGCGATGCTGTTGAGCGGCTAGTCGCCGGCCAGCACGCCGCGCAGCAGCAGCTCGCTGAGCTCCTTGGCCGCGGTGTCGACATCCTGGATGCGGCGCACGCACACCGCGTACCAGGCGCCGCCGGCGATGGCGTCCATCAGCGTGTCCGCGCTGATACCGGGGCGCGCAGTCCCGTCGTGGACGGCCTCGCCCAGCCTGTTCGCCAGCTGACTACGGGCCGTGGCCTCCAGCCGATCGCTGAGCAGCCGCCGCATCTGACGGTCCGACCGTAAATCGTTGAGCAGACCGGGAATTGACTCACGCACCGCGGCGTCGCCGTACATCTTCAGCGCCCCGCGACACAGTCGGCTGATCTCTGCGACGAAGTCGTCCTCCGCTGGTTCGGGCCCGAGGTCGGGGAACAGCGCCTCGTGCACAAGCTGCGCCTTGGAGTTCCAGCGTCGGTAGACGGCGGGCCTGCTGACACCGGCCGTAGTTGCGATCAGGTCGATGGTGGTGGCGGCATAACCACGCTTGACGAGCAGTTGCCGGGCCGCGGCCATCACCGCCGTGTCGATCGACGGGTCACGACGGGAACCCTGCCGACGATGTCGTCGCTCGGCTTCCACGATTCGCCTCCCGCCGGCTCTGATTTGTCGTTACAGTCTGTCACAACAACATGGTGCCGAACGTGGGTTACCCGCACGCTTTCCGGCACGAACGCGTGCGGGTAACCCACGTTCGCGGTAAATGCGACTGGAGGCCGCTATGACCGAACCGTTGGCTGGCGTCGGTGAGGACGGCCGGCACCTCTACACCTGTCCGCTGTGTGAAGCCATGTGCGGCTTGGAGATTCACGTCGCCGACGGCCGAGTCGCGAGCATTCGCGGCAACAAGCATGACACCTGGAGCCGCGGGCACATCTGCCCCAAGGGGGCGACGCTCGGGGCGGTGCACGAGGACCCTGATCGCATTCGGCGCCCGATGATCAAGGTCGACGGTCAGTGGCAGGAGGTCAGCTGGGACGCGGCCTTCCGTCGCTGCACCGAACTGCTGGCCCCGGTGATCGAGAAACACGGCATCAGCGCGGTCACGTGCTACACCGGCAACCCGCTGGCACACTCATTCTCGCTGGGCCGCTACACCGGTGTGCTGCTTGGCATGTCGGGCATCCCGCTCAGCTACTCCCCGGGCACCGTCGACCAGTGGCCGAAGAACCTCTCGTCGCATCTGATGTACGGCGGCTGGTGGAGTTTCCCGGTACCCGACATCGAGCGCACTGACCTGTTGGTCGTGATGGGCGCCAACCCCGCCGCATCGCAGGGGTCGCTGCTGGCCGCGCCCGACGTGATGGGCATCATCGACGGAATTCGCAAGCGCGGCAAGGTGATTGTCGTCGACCCGGTGCGCACCGCCACCGCCGCCCGCGCCGACGAATGGCTGCCGATTGCGCCCGGTACCGACGCCGCACTGCTGCTCGCCGTCGTGCATACGCTGTTCGACGAGAATCTGGTCAGGCTCGGCGCGGTCGAACCGCACGTCGACGGCGTGGACCGAATGCGCGAGGTGGCCGCCGAGTGGCCACCCGAACGCGTCGCCGCCGTCACCAGCATCGCGGCTGACCGCATCCGCACGCTGGCCCGTGAGCTGGCGAACACCGAGCGCGCCGTGGTCTACGGCCGAATTGGGTTGTGCAATCAGGAGTTTGGTAGCCTGGCGAGCTGGCTGGTCGACGTGGTCAACATCCTGACCGGGCACTTCGACACGCCGGGCGGCTCGATGTTCCCGCGCGCCGCGGCGTGGTCGGTGACTGTGCAGCCGATTCCCGGTCTCGAGGATGGCGCGCCCGAGTTCGGGCGGTACCGGACGCGGGTGCGCGGCGCGAAGGAAGTACTGGGCCAGGTGCCGGTGTCGTGTCTTGCCGAGGAAATCGCGACGCCGGGGGAGGGGCAGATCAAGGCGCTGATCACGGTGGCGGGCAATCCGGTGTTGTCGACGCCGGCTGGTCACAAGCTCGACGAGGCGCTGCCGATGCTGGACGCGATGATCGCCGTGGATCTGTGGCTCAACGAGACCACGCGACATGCCGATGTGATCCTGCCCGCGCCTTCGCCGCTGGAGCAGCCGCATCACGACGACCTGATCCTCAACTTCGCGATCAACAGCATCGCGAACTACTCACCGCCGGTGTTCGCGCCGGAAGACCCCGATCGGCCGGAGGAGTGGGAGATCCTGATCCGGCTGACGGGGTTGTGCACCGGCACGCCCGCCGAGGAGGTCGACGTGACGGCCGTCGACGACGGGTTCTTCGACTACATGGCTTTCACGCAAGGCCTCGACGGCGCGCAGATACGTCAGCACTACCAGCGCGGCGGGCCCGAGCGCATCCTCGACCTCACGCTGCGCACCGGCCCGTTCGGCGACCGCTACGGCGAGAACCCCGACGGCGTCACGCTGGACAAGCTGAAGGCACAGCCCAACGGCATCAACTTCGGCCCGATGGTGCCGCAGGTGCCTGACGTGCTGGGTACCTCGGACGGCAAGATCCGGCTTGCGCCGCAGTACCTGCTCGACGACCTGCCCCGGCTGGCCGACCGCCTCGACCGCGCGCCCGACGACCTCGTCCTGGTCAGCAGGCGCCATCTGCGGTCGAACAACTCGTGGCTGCACAACGTCGGGCCGCTGATGAAGGGCAAGGACCGCTGCACCCTCCTCATGCATGACGATGACGCGACGAAGCGCGGCGTTGCGACGGGCGACCTGGTCGCGGTGACGTCGTCGGGCGGGCAGATCGAGGTGCCCGTCGAGGTTACCGACGCGATCATGCCGGGTGTGGTGTCGATGCCGCACGGCTGGGGACACGGCGAGCCCGGCACCAGGATGGCGATCGCGAACGAGTCACCCGGGGTGAACACCAACATCCTGTCGCCGCCGACGTTCATCGATGAGCCGTCGGGCAACGGAGCGCTCAACGGCATCCCGGTGACGGTTACCGCCGCGCGGGCCTGATAGGCATTAGGCGTGGGCAACAACGAGCGGGCGAAGATTGTCATGACCGACGAGGAGATCGCCCAATTCATAGAGCGCAGCCGGACCGCGACGATGGCCACAGTGCTGCCCGACGGCAGACCGCACTTGGTCGCGATGTGGTACGCCGTCGTCGATGGCGAGATCTGGTTCGAAACCAAGGCCAAGTCGCAGAAGGCGGTCAACCTGCGTCGCGATCCGACGATCACGGTGATGATCGAAGACGGGCAGAGCTACGACACACTGCGCGGCGTATCGATCGACGGCAAAGCCGAGATCGTTGATGACGCGGAAACCATTCTGCGCGTTGGCATTAGCGTGTGGGAGCGCTACACCGGACCGTATACCGACGAGATGCGTCCGTTCATCGATCAAATGATGAACAATCGTATCTGCGTTCGGGTGGTGCCCAGCCGGTTGCGCAGTTGGGATCACCGCAAGCTCGGCATGCCTGCGATGCCCATTGGCGGCAGCACGGCCGAGTATCTCTGATGCCGCAGGAGCGACCGAAGCAGCTGGACTCGCCGCTGCTGCCGAAGATCTTCAAGTACGCGGGCAAGGCGCACGTCTGGGTTTATCGCCGGACGGGCGGAAAGATCGGCGGGAAGTGGCGCATCGGCGCGGGTTTCCGGAAGCCGGTGCCGACGCTGCTGCTCGAGCACCGCGGTCGAAAGTCGGGCAAGGTGTTCGTCACGCCGCTGCTGTACATGTTCGACGGGGCCGACGTCGTGATCGTCGCGTCGCAGGGCGGACGGCCAGAGGACCCGCAGTGGTATCGGAATTTGGTGGCCAACCCCGACACGTACGTCGAGATCGGCGCCGACCGCCGCGCGGTGCACGCCGAGACTGCAGGCCCCGACGAGCGGGCGCGGTTGTGGCCCAAGCTGGTTGAGCTGTACGCGGATTTCGACAACTACCAAAGTTGGACCGACCGCGAGATTCCCGTGGTGGTGCTGAAACCGCGTTAGGGGTGCGGCGGGTTGAAGCCGGGGTTCGACAACGCGTTGGCGACGCCGGTGCCGATCGGGCCGCGCTGATCGACGATGGTGGCCGTGCCGGTCGCGACGCCGTCGTGGCTGTAGTGGGTCAACGCGGCGAGACCGAGGTACGGCCCTTCGGGCAGCCGGGACAGCGTCAGCGTGTAGTCGGCGTTGATGAACTGCAAACCCTCTGCGCCGAAGTGGGTTAGCGAGCTGACCATGTCCCCGGCCATCGCCGCTCTGGTGAACGGCGTGAGCTCTTCGCCGTCGACCAACGGCCTGATATCGCGAACCCAGATGTACTTCGGTCCCGCGTGTTGCCACGCATCGAGCCCAAAGCTGGGGCCAGGCGGGTGTTCGTTGCGGCCGTAGGTCCACACCAGCATCGCCAAGCCCCGCGGAATCGGGTCGGGGGTGGGCGGAATCGGCGGCATGGTCACCGGCGACGACCAGATCTGGTCGGTCGGTTGCTCGCCGCGACGCAGAAACAGTCCGCTGGCCCGGGCAACGACCGTGTCGCCCTGCGTCATCACCGCGTCCACCAACTTCAACCGGCGACCCTGCCGAGTGATCGTGGTGGCGACACGCACCGGGGCCAGCGCGGCGGGCCGGAACAGGTCGACGGTCAGGCGGGTGGGCTGAAAGTCGGGATCGCCTGCATCGCGATCGAGGACATGGCCGAGGATGCCGCCGACGTAGTTGCCGCTGATCGTGTCGCCCCACGGCCCCCGGGCGATGGACCGCGGCACGAAGGTATCGCCGTCGGCAACGAAGAACGCCGATGGCCCGCTGCGGGTGGGCGCAGCATCGGTCGCGCGGTCCTGGGTGGTCATCGCGACCGACGATATCGGGCAGGCCGCTGCGACGTGGCGAGCCCGTCGCCACAATGAGTGACGACGGGCCCGCGACCGTGCTGCGTTGTGGGGTTATCCGCCCCCGTTACCCCCACCGGGCTAGCACGTCGATGTTGTCGTGATCTGAGCTTCGCGCACTTTCCGCGGATAGGAGCGAGTAGTCGGCTACGCGAATTTGTCGGGCGCAAGGACAGCTACGCAATTACCGGTTCGCGAGCCAGCGTTTGATGTCGGAATCGACCGGGTCGACCACGTCGTCGAGCTCTTGATGTTTCTTCACGTAACCGGCCACCATCGGACACACGGCGACGATGCGCAGCCCGGCGTCGCGGGTGGCCTGCAGCGCCTCGGCGACGAGGATGGTCGCCAGTCCGCGACCCCCGAATTCGTCGAGCACCTCCGTGTGCGGGAAGACCCGTTGGCCGTCGCGATCGACGTACTCGGTGAAGCCGACCCGTCGTCCGTCGACGGAGATGCTGAAGCGGTCGGATTCCTGGGTGACGGTCGTCGGTGCGCCGGTCTTGTCGGTGGCCATGTGTTCTCTATACCCCGGGATTGGGACGCGGTCGCAACGTCGCATTTGGCAGCGGCGGCGCGGGCAGGCGGGCCACGGCTCCCTCGTAGCCGCTTACCGCGCCGAAGCGGTCGGCCTGGTCTTCCCACTGCTGCCGATAGCCCGCGATGTCTTCATGGCTGCGCCCGACGAAGTTCCACCACATCACCAGCCGCTCGGGAAACGGCGGACCGCCGAGTAGCACCACCCGAGCGGGGGCGTCGCCGCGGTTGGTGATCGTCAGGCAGTCGCTGCCCGCGGCCTGGAATGCCAGATCGGCGACGTCAAGCGCCGCACGCCCGACCTCGACGCGGCCCTGATCGAGCAGCACGCCGTGCTCGAAACCGGGATCGACGTCCAGAGTGAGGTCGGCACCCGGATCGAGATCGAGCTGCGCACCGAGCAGCGGGGTGAAGGTGTGCACGGGGGAGCGGTCGCCTTCGAGCGCACCGAGAAACACCCGTAGCGTGGCACCGCCGATCGCCCGCGGTTGCGGCACGTAGTGGGCGAATTCACGGCCGGTGTTGCGGTCCGAGTCGGGCAGCGCCACCCACAGCTGCACGCCGTGCAGCACCGTCGTGGCGGAGGTCGAGACCTCGGAGTGGCAGATCCCCGCGCCCGCCGTCATGAGATTCAGCTCGCCGGGACGGACCATCGCGTGCACGCCCGCACTGTCGCGGTGTTCCACCTCGCCGCTGAACAGCCAACTGACGGTTTGCAATCCGGTGTGCGGATGCGGCGGCACGTCCATCCCGGTGCTGCCCCGGACGTCGTGCGGACCGTAGTGGTCGGCAAAGCACCACGCCCCGATCAGCGAGCGCTCGCGCTGCGGCAGCGTGCGCCGCACCTTGATGGCCCGCGGTCCGCCGAGCGGCACCTCACGCGGATGCAGTACGCCGGCGAACGGCGAAGCGACACAGGCGACTTCAGCCGGAGCGGTGTCGGTATTGCTCACGGACTCACGGTAGCCCCCCGGTCCGGTGTGCTGGTCATCGCCGAGCGGATCACGTCAAGGTCGCGATCGCTGATCTTGAACACCCCGGACCGGAACTTGTAGCCCCAGCGGGCGGGGTCTTCGATGAATTCCAGTTCCGCGATCAGTGGGCGGATCGGTGTTTCCGCGCAGTCGAGGAAGTCGACGTTGCGCCGCCAGGGCTGGAAGTCTGGCGATATCGCAGCCTGGTACGGCTCGTCGTCGACCACCTGCCCGATCGCGGTGAATGCCTGCAACGGCTCACCCTCCGGATAGTCGGTCTTCGGTGAATAAAAGACGATCCAGTCCCCCCGGGCCATCTTCTTCAACATGTGCGGCTTGCCGTGGTTGGCCTGAGTGAAGCGGCCACGCACCCCGCGTTCGACGTGGGCACGGCTGACGGTGTTGATCCAGTCGCTCATGCCGTTGCCGGCCTTGTCGACGAAGTCCCCGCCGGGTTCGGCCGGCACGCGGGGTGAACCGTTCACGCCGGTGTCGATGACGGCGACAGTTACGCCGGCGCCGGTTGCGAACTTCTGCGCGTCGGCCAGCCGTAGGTAGTCGTTCGGCCACGGCTTGTCCGCGAAGTTCGAGTTGGGGAACACCGTCGGAGCCGAACACACGCGGCGCTGCTCCGTCGGCTGGTCCGGACCCATTTCGTCCGGTGGCACCACGGCCGGGTCGATGGTCGGGGGCTCGATCGCTACGGCAGGGGGAGCGCTCAACACCGCCAGAATCAGTGCTGCCAGCAACACGCCTATGCGGCGCACGGGCGGTCACCCCTTTCGACGCTCCGCCCGACAGCAGTGTGCTGACGAGTCCACAGCAAACGATGTGCCGGGGCGACGGTAGGGCAAATTCTCACGTCAACGCCGTCGGCTCCATGCATCGAAGCAATCTTAAGGGGCCGCCGGAGGGGTGTTGTTCGCTAACTCGGCAAAGCCGGTAGTTGCAGCGGTGGCGTATGCGCTAGGCGTCGAGGTCTTGCTGAACGAGCTCAGCGACGGTCTTGAGCGCCGCCTCGTCGTCGGAGGCGACGGTCACCTCTGCGCCGTTGCCTGCGCCCAGCGTCATGATCATCAGCGCTGAGCCTGCGTCGACCGGCTCACCACCGTCCATCGACAGCGTGACGGGGACGCCGGCATTGATGACGGCTTCGGCGATGATGGCGGCGGGGCGGGCGTGCAGGCCGATGGCCGAGCCGACGATCACGGTCTTGGTGGGCATGCGGTGCTCCTTCTCTGTTCGTCGAAATCGACGTAATGGTGTGAACTACTCGATCTATTGCGCCGAAACGTCCGTTTGGGCGCACGGGTGATTAGGCGGTGGCCAGGGCCGGGGTGTCTTCGGCCTTGACGCTGGGCTTGATGAACTCCTTGGCGGCGATGACGGTCAAGGCACCTGCGACGGTCCCGACTGCCAGGGCGACCAGGAACCACAGCAGATGGCCGATGGCGAAGAACACGAAGATGCCGCCGTGCGGAGCCTTCAGCGTGACATCGAACGCCATGATCAGCGCACCGGTGACGGCTCCACCGAACATCATCGACGGGATCACACGCAGCGGGTCGGCCGCCGCGAACGGGATGGCGCCCTCGGAGATGAACGAGGCGCCGAGAAGCCAAGCGGCCCTGCCATTTTCGCGCTCGGGCTCGGTGAACAAGCCCGGTCGGATGGTCGAGGCCAGCGCCATCGCCAACGGCGGCACCATGCCTGCGGCCATCACAGCGGCCATGATCCGAAGCGACGCGGGATCGGACACGTTGAGGCCGGCGGTGGCGAAGGCGTAAGCCGCCTTGTTCACCGGGCCACCGAGGTCGAAGCACATCATCAGGCCGAGCACGATGCCGAGAATGATCACCGATGTGCCGGTCATGCCGCCCAGCCAGTGGGTGAGGCCGGACGTGACGGCAGCCAGCGGACGACCGAGCAGCATGAACATCAGAAGGCCGACGACCAGCGAGGCGAACAGCGGGATGATCACGACGGGCATCAAGCCTCTGAGCCACCGCGGTGTGTCGATGCGGCTGATCCACAGCGCGGTGAACCCCGCGATCAGACCACCGACGATGCCGCCGATGAAGCCGCCGCCCACGAAGACCGCGACCGCGCCTGCGGTGAATCCCGGTGCGATCCCGGGCCGGTCGGCGATTGCGAACGAGATGTAACCGGCAAGTGCAGGCACCAAGAACATGAACGCCAGCCCGCCGAGGGTGAACAGCACGGCCCCGAGGTATTGCATGAGGCCGCCCGAGGGCAGGTTGGTGAGTGTGTTCGTCGTGGCGATGTGGCTGCCGAGCGAGTTCAGTCCGAAGGCCAGCGGCTTCGCTCCGTCAGGCGAGTTGCCGATGTCGTATCCGGCGAATAAGAACCCGAGCGCGATCAGCAGGCCGCCCGCGGCGACGAACGGGATCATGTAGCTCACGCCGGTCAGCAGGATCTGGCGTAGCCGGGTTCCCCAGCCGACGCCGCCGGCAGGTGCCGCCGAGGCGGCGGGTGCGCCGGCGCCACCCTGCACTCGTGCAGCGCTCGGATTGTCCGCAGCGGCAAGGGCTTCGGCCACCATCTTGGCGGGCTCGTTGATGGCGCGCTTGACGCCGGAGGCGACCACCGGCTTGCCCGCGAACCGCTGCTTGTCCTTGACGCCGACGTCGGTGGCGAAGATGACCGCGTCGGCGGCGGCGATCGTCTCCGCCGACAGCGGCGTGCTGCCCGACGAACCCTGCGTCTCGACGTGCAGCGTCGCGCCAGCCTCCTTGGCTGCGGCCACCAACGAATCGGCGGCCATGTAGGTGTGCGCGATGCCGGTCGGGCATGCGGTGACGGCAACCAAAGTCTTCGGGGCCGCCTTCTCGGGTTCGGCTGCGGGCTTGGGCTTTTCGGTCGTCGCGTTGACGACGCCGTCGACCAGTTCGACGACCTCACCCGGCGTCGTCGCGTTGCGCAGCGACTCGACGAAGTCCTTGCGCACCAGGGCGCGGGCGAGGCTGGACAGCAGCTTCATGTGCTCGACGCCGCCTGATTCTGGCGCGGCGATCAGGAACGCGAGGTCGGCGGGACCGTCCGGCGCGCCGAAGTCGACGGCAGGGTTCAGCCGCGCGAAGCCGATCGAGGCCGTGTCGACATACGGCGAACGACAGTGCGGGATCGCGATGCCGCCGGGCAGCCCGGTGGCTGACTGCTCCTCACGCGCCAACGCGGCGGCGATCAGCCCGTCGGTGTCGTGCGTCCGGCCCGCATCGGCGAGCCGGTTGACCAGCCGGCCGATGACCGTCTGCTTGTCTCCGCCCGCGTCGACATCGAGAAGGACCAGATCTGTGTTTATGACCGGCAAAGTGCTTGTCATGGCGATACTTTCGTGTTGGGAGCGATGGGTGTCACTCGGACGGCGTTGAGGTCGATCTGCGCGGGCCTTGGCAGCGCGGATCCGGGAAGTGCGGCGGCAGCGCCGCCATATGCGACCGCCATCTGCAGTCGCGCGGGCGGCACGGCGCCGCCCACGTCGGCGCGGAGGTAGCCGGCCAGTGACGCGTCACCGGCGCCTACGGTGCTGCGCGCAACGACGGGAGGTGGCGCAGCCATCCAGCTGCCGGTCTCGTCGACCAGCACCGCTCCGGCGGCGCCGAGAGTGGCGAGCACAGCCCGTACCCCGCGGTCGACCAGTTGCCTGGCCGCATTGACGACGGGCTCTGGATCACCGTGGGCCACTGCGGCTTCCAGCGCACGCGGTGAATAGCCGAGCACACCGGCGAGTTCCTCGGCGTTGGGTTTGATCAGGTCGGGTGCGGCGCGGTCGAGTCCCTCGACGAGCGAGGTGAGCGGACCATCCGAGGTGTCAACAGCGACCCGGCATCGGTAGGGCGCGAGCAGCGCGGTCATGTCGGCGTACCAGTGGTCGGGCACGCCGGGTGGCAGCGAACCGGACAGCACGACCCATGACGCGGATTCTGCGGCGGCGATCACCGCCTTGGTGAACGCTTCGAGGGCCGTGGCGTCAAGTGGTGCCCCTGGCTCGTTGAGTTTCGTTGTCGTGCCGTCGTGTTCGGTGATCGCGAGATTGGTGCGCACCGCGCCCGCGGTCGGCACGCAGCTGAACGGCACGGCGCTGTCGGTGAGGGCGGTGATCAGTGGGCCGTTGGTAGGGGCCGGCAGCACGGCGACGGCGTCGAGGCCGGCGAGCGTCAGCGCGCGTGCGACGTTGACGCCCTTACCGCCGGGCTCGGACGTCACCGACGAAACTCGGTGCACCGCACCGCGGGTGAGGGGGCCGGTGAGGGTGACCGTGCGATCGATGCTCGGGTTGGGGGTGACGGTGACGATCACGCGATCACCACTTCGACGCCGCTAGCTTTCAACTCGTCGCGGTCGGCGGCGCTGATCTCGGAGTCGGTGATCAGGGTGTCGACGCTGGCGATCGGGGCGAAGCTAACGAAGTCCTCCCGGCCGACCTTCGACGAATCCGCGGCGACCACAACGTAATTGGCGGCCTTGACCATGGCGCGCTTGACTGCGGCCTCATCGCTGTCCGGCGTAGACAGCCCGTGTCGCACGCTGATCGCGTTGGTGCCGATGAAAGCGATGTCGACCCGCAACGTGTCGAGCACTCGCAGCGTCTGCTCGCCGACCGCCGCCTGGGTCAGACCCCGCACCCGGCCTCCGAGCAGTTGCAGCGAGACCGAGGGCATGGCGGCCAGCCGTGCGGCGATGGGGACCGAGTTGGTCACCACGACCAGGTCCCGGTCGGCCGGCAGCTGTGCCGCGATGCGCGCTGTGGTGGTGCCTGCGTCCAGCAGCACGCTGGCACCACCGAGCGGGAAGAAGTCGGTGGCCGCGGCGGCGATGGCGTCCTTGTGCTCGGCACGGGTCGTCTCGCGCTCACCGACGCCCGGCTCGACGAGGTGCAGTGCGCGGACGGGCACGGCGCCACCGTGCACGCGACGTAGCACGCCCGCCTTGTCCAGCACGGCGAGATCGCGCCGCACCGTCTCGGTGGTGACGTCATAGGCCTGCGCGAGCTCGGTCACCGAAGCGCGGCCCCGCGAGATCACCAGCGAGGCGATCGCTTGCTGACGTTCTTCCGCGTACATGAGGCTCCGTATGTGTGGGATTAAGCCCGTATCAATGTGGATATAGTTGGTTTTACTACTGTTCGTGTTGACTTGTCAAGATATTCTTGTAATCTGCTTCACATGACCGCTTCATCCCCGCCTACCTCACTTCCCTCAGTCGGCACGGTGCTGCGTGGTGTGCCGGTGGTCCCCGGTGTGCAGTACGCGCCGGTGATCCGGCCCGGTCGGCTGCCCGCGGTCGACGTCGCGAGCCACGCCGAGATAGCGGAGAGCGATCGCCCCGCCGAGGCGGCAAGATTCGCAGCGGCGGCCACCGCGGTGGCCAACCGGTTGCGGGATCGCGCGGCACACGCGACCGGCGCTGCGTCGGAGGTGCTCGCCGCCACCGCAGCCTTGGCGCAGGATCGCGCGTGGTTGGGTGCGGCGGAGAAGCGCATCAAGGCCGGCACGCCTGCCGTGAGCGCGGTGGCCGCAGCGGTCGAACAGTTCGTTGACCTCTTCACCCAACTGGGCGGCCTGATGGCCGAACGCGTCACCGATCTGCGCGACATCCGTGACCGCGTCATCGCCGAACTGTCCGGTCTGCCGGAACCGGGCGTTCCGCTGCCCGACCTTCCGTCGATCCTGTGCGCCGAGGACCTCGCTCCCGCCGACACTGCGGGCCTAGACCCGAATCTCGTTGTCGCCCTTGCCACCACGTTGGGCGGGCCAACCAGCCACACCGCGATCATCGCCAGGCAGCTCGGGATCCCGTGCGTCGTCGCCGTCGACGGACTCGATGACGTCGAGGCTGGAACGATGGTTCTCGTCGACGGGACCCTTGGCACCGTGACCGTGGCCCCGGATCAAGCCGCCGCGGGCGAGGCCGTCGCCGCGGCGCAACGCGAAGCCGAACGCGCCGCGCATTGGTCCGGCCCGGGCGCGACCGCCGATGGACACGCCGTGTCCGTACTAGCCAACGTGCAAGACGGGGCCGCCGCTCGCGCTGCGACGCAGACACCCGCCGAGGGCGTCGGCTTGTTCCGCACCGAGCTGTGCTTTCTCAACCGCGACACCGAGCCGACCGTTGACGAGCAGGCCGACATCTACGCCGAAGTGCTAGAGGCGTTTTCGGGTCGCAAGGTGGTGATCCGGACGCTGGACGCCGGGTCGGACAAGCCGCTGAAGTTCGTCGGCCATCCCGAAGAGGCCAACCCCGCGCTCGGGGTGCGCGGCATTCGCATCGCAGAGGGCAACCCGGGGCTGCTGGACCGCCAGTTGCAGGCCATCGCGGCCGCCGCCGAGCGCGCTGGCAACCAGCCGTGGGTGATGGCGCCGATGATCGCGACCGCGCAGGAAGCGGAAAGCTTTGCCGCCAAGGCACGTTCGCACGGCCTAACTGCAGGCGTGATGATCGAGGTGCCCGCCGCCGCGCTACTGGCCGACCGGATCCTCGAACACGTCGACTTCCTGTCGATCGGCACCAACGACCTGGCTCAGTACACGATGGCCGCCGACCGGATGTCGGCCGACCTCGCCACGCTGACCGACCCGTGGCAGCCGGCGGTGCTGGCGTTGGTGGCCATGGCGGTGCGGGCGGGCGCCGCCGCAGGCAAGCCGGTCGGTGTATGCGGAGAAGCCGCAGCCGACCCGTTGTTGGCGTGCGTGCTGACCGGGCTCGGCGTGACGTCGTTGTCGGCCGCGGCCGCCGCGATCCAGGGCGTCGGCGCCAAGCTCGCGCAGGTCACGCTGCAGCAGTGTCGGGATGCGGCCGACGCCGTGCTCGGCACCGCCAGCGCAGCCGACGCGCGCACCGCCGCGCTGGCAGCGCTGGGGAATTAATCGGACTGCAGTCCGGTTAATCGTGTCATGCCTGCTATCACCGCTGACACACTCACACTCCCGCGCATACCTGCGGCTGCGCCGAGCGATACCGAACGCCCGGTGCGCTCCATCACCACCGGCCCGCGCGGTTACGAGGGTGAAGGCTTCCCCGTCGTCCGTGCCTTCGCGGGAGTGAGCGCCGCCGACCTCGACCCGTTCGTCCACATGGACCAGATGGGTGAGATCGAGTACCAACCGGGCGAACCCCGGGGCACCGACTGGCACCCCCACCGCGGCTTCGAGACCGTCACCTACATGATCGACGGCCGTTTCGCACACCAGGACTCGCACGGCGGCGGCGGTCTGATCACCGACGGCGCCACCCAGTGGATGACGGCCGGTTCCGGCATCCTGCACATCGAAACCCCGCCCGCCGAACTTGTCGAGAGCGGCGGCGTGTTCCACGGCATCCAGCTATGGGTGAACCTGCCGCGCAAGGACAAGTTCGCGACCCCCAAGTATCAGGCCATCGAGGGCAATGAGGTGAAGCTGTTGTCGTCGGACGACGGCGGTGCGCTGGTCCGCATCATCGCCGGTGAGGTTGACGGCCAACAGGGTCCGGGAGCCACCCACACGCCAATCACCTTGGCGCACGCGACCATTGAGCCCGACGCGCGCCTGAGCTTGCCGTGGAATCGGGACTTCAACGCGTTGGTATATGTGTTGTCGGGCCGCGGTTCGGTCGGATCCGTCGGCCATCCGATCCACCAGGGTCAGCTGGCGGTCTTCGGCCCCGGCGAACGGATCAGCATCGGCGCCGAGCCGACGCAGGAGTCGCGCAGGCCCGCGCTCGAAATTCTGATCTTGGGCGGCAAGCCGATTCGGGAGCCCGTCGTCCAGTACGGCCCGTTCGTGATGAACAGCAAGGCCGAACTGATCCAGGCGATGGATGACTTTCAGGCGGGCAAGTTCGGCGCCATCCCGCCGAACGCGCTGATGCCGCATCGACCGCTCAGCTAGCCGTCGGCGCCCCACCCGCGGCTGCAAGATCGCGCCCGAAATGGGTAACCACTGGCTATGAGTGCTACCGATAAAGCCAGGAACAAGATGGATCAGCTCAGGGGCAAGGCCAAGGCAGCAATGGGCCGCGCGACCAACGACCCCGAGTTGGAAGCGCAGGGGCGGTTCGACGAACGGGCGTCGCACCTGAAGGGCGCGGCCGAGAAGGTCAAAGACGCCTTCCGCCCCCGCCGACGCAGCATGTAACCGGGGTCTGACCGCCGGTGACCCATGCCGCCCATCCGGCGGATGTCGTCCGCTCCGCCGTCGAGCACCCCTTCGCGCATGTCGCGGCCCGCGTTGGCTATGTGATCAGCGGACTGATGCATCTGTTGATCGCGTACCTGATTGTCCGGATCGCGATGGGCTCTGGTGGGGACGCCGACCAGACGGGTGCACTACGGACCGTCGCCACGACCGGCGGAGGCACCATTGCGCTGTGGGCGACCGCGGCCGCCTTGGTTCCGTTGACGTTGTGGCGCCTCGCCGAAACCATCCTGGGTTTACACCCGAGCGAGCACAGCGGTGCGCGAGCCGACCCGAAGGACTTTCGATGGACGAATCGGCTCAAGGCATTCGGACTCGCTGTGGTGTACACGGCTGTCGGCGTCACCGCGGTGCAATTTGCGCTCGGTAGCCGTAAGTCCGGCGCCGCAGAGAACGCGGGGCTCAGCGCCCGACTGATGCGGTCACCAGAAGGCAAGACCGTTCTCGTGGCCGTCGGGTTCGTCATCCTCTCGATCGGCTGTTACTTCGCGTTCAAGGGCGCCTCGCGCAGGTTCTGCGATGACCTCAAGGTTTCACCGGGAACCGTAGTGACCGTCTTGGGTGTATTCGGCTATGTCGCTGAAGGTCTGGTGCTCGCGGGTGTCGGCGCGCTGGTCGTCGTCGCGGCGGTGCGCGCTGACCCGTCCAAAGCCACAGGGCTCGACGGTGCGGTGAAGACACTGGAGCATGGGCCATCCGGCACCGCGCTAGTTCTGTGCGCCGCCTTGGGTTTTGCAGCTTACGGCTGCTATAGCTTTGCGTTGAGCCGCTATTCGAGGATGTGAGGTCGGCCTAGCCGTCGGCGCCCGGCTGACTTTGCAACGCCGGTGCCGCCGCGGCCAGAAGCGCTTCGCGGTCTCGATTGAGCGGCGGGTAGATCCGCTGGCCGTTGATGGTCATCTTGGTGGCCTTGGCTTCGGCACCGCCGGCGACCACCTGGCGATCCCAGCCCTCGGTGTAGACAGCACCTGCCGGCCCAAGATCCAAAACCGTGACATACCAAGGAATTCGGAGCGAAAGCATCGGCTCGTCGAGCAGGTCGCTGACGACGTTGTAGCCGGCGAACCTGCCCATCGGCCTGCCGTGCTGGCACGACATCACCGACAAATGCGCGTCGTCCATCCTGGCGGACGCCACGTCGCCGGCGGCGAACACGTCAGCCACACCGATGACCCGTAGGTAGTCATCGACCGGAAGGCGGCCGAGCCGATCACGTGGCGCACCCAAGTCCGCGGTCAACGGGTTGGCCCGCATGCCCGCGCACCACACCACGGTCGAAGCGGACAGCACGTCGCCGCTCGACAGCGTCACCGCGTCGGCATCAACCGCGGTGACACCGACCCCGAGCCGGGTCTGCACCCCGAGCGTGTCGAGCGCGGCCTCGATCACCGGTCGGGCCGACGAGCCCATGTCCGAGCCGACGTGCGGGTTGCGGTCGACGAGGACGACTCGCGGCGTGGCGTCGGGGAACAGCGCCGCCAGCCGGGCAGGCAACTCGCAGGCGGTCTCAATGCCCGTCAAGCCAGCTCCGACGACCACGACAGTGCTCGCGGAAGTCGTTGCGGCGCCAGCGGGCAGCGCGGCCAGGTGTCGTTGCAGCCGCGTCGCGCCGTCGTAGGTGTCGACGTCGAATCCGAATTCGTGCAGACCGGGGATGCCGGGCTTCACCACCTGACTGCCAAGCGCGACCACGAGGCGGTCGTAGGTGTGCGTGCCGGCAGAACTCCTCACCGTGCGCGATGCGGGGTCGATCGCCGTCACGTCCCCGGTGATGTGCCGGACTCCAGCAGGGTCGAGCACATCGCTCAGCGGTATTCGGCACGGCGTCAGGTCGGCCTCGTAGTTGCGCACCCGGATGTCGTGGTAAGGCTGCGAACTCAGCACGGTGATTTCGACGCCGGTGGCACCGAGCTCGTCGAGCCGCCTTGCCGCGCCGAGCGCCGCCCACAATCCGGCAAAACCCGAACCGAGCACGACAATGTCGCTCACCCGGCTGACGCTACCGGTTGCGCGTACAGCAATTCGAGTTCGCCGAGGTGAGCCGCCACGGCGGTCAGCGGCAGCGCCGCTGAAATCGCGAGTTCATCGGCGGTGGCGTCGGCACGCAACGCGGGCACGAAGTCATCGCTGATCGATTCGAGCTTGCGGCGCGGATCGCCGGTCAGTCGCGCGCAGATCGCTTCGGTGTGGGCCTCGAGCACCTCACGGGTCCGCGGGTACGGTCCGAGTGGCGGTGGCACGACGTCAGCGATCAACTCGGCCGTGGCGCGCACGCGGACCGCGCGGTTGGCGGCTCTGACCACCGGCCCGCGCAACTCCGTCGTCCCGCCGTTCTCCGAAAGATATTGCCGCACAGCATCATCCACAGTGCGCGAAGCTTCCAGGCCCTGATGGCTGAGCGCGATCACGCGATCGGTCGCGTCTTCGGAGGCACCGCGGGTCACCCGCAGCACCGCCTCCTTCAAAAACTTTGCACCGACTGCGCGGGCCTCTTCGACCGCCTTGGACACCGCCGACGATGCGCCTCGCGGCCACAGCAACACCGACACCACGATGCCAACCAACGCACCGACGACCACGTCCTCCACGCGGATCAACCCCACCTTCCAGCCCGTCGGCACGATCAGGTTGAAGTTGATCAGCACCATCATCGTGAACGCGGCTTGCCCGGCGACGAACGAGTACACCTCCGGTACGTAGGCCGAGCCGAACGCGACGATCGGCAGAAGTATCCACAGCACAACGGGATCCATGCCGAGCAACTCGATGACGACGGCGCCCAATACGAACCCGACCGCCGTGCCCGCCACCGCCCGCAGCACCCGCGTCCCGGTGGTCAGCGCACTGCTGCGCAACACAGACATCGCGCCGAGCACCACCCAGAACCCATGTTCCACCGGGAAGATGTGGGTGACCGCAACGGCGAGAGCCAACCCGAGCCCGGTGCGCAGGCTGTTGCGAAGCACCACCGCCCTGGTGGCCAGAAAGCCTTTGGTGATCGCGGTGACCGCGACGGTCTCGGGCATCACCCAATCGGCGGCGCCGGTCTCCGGCAGCCGGCGGCCCAGCACGCGCGCCCACACCGGTCGCGCATCCGCGGCTGCCGCGTTGCGGATGATCCGCCCGGTCACCGCCACCGTGGCCGCAATAGTGCGGCGGTTCAACAGGTTTCGGCCGACGTCAACGGCGGCCGCATCGCTGGCTTCACCGAGCAGCTCGGTGAGGTCCTCGCGCCAGTGGCCTTGTGCGACGGCCCGCAGTTCGGTGAGCGCCTCGCCAAGGTCGGCGCTGCGGGCCACCCGGGCAGACACGCTGCGTAATCGCAGCACCGCCGCGCAGTCCCGCAACACGCGCACCGCGGGCTCCTTCACCGCCCCCATCAGCCGACCAGTGTCGTCGGTGATCCGATCGGAGAGCCAGCCAAGGTCGTCGACCACCCGGACGAGCGCGCGACTGCCCGCCGTTAACGCGACGGGTCGGTAGTCGGCGCCGAGGAAGGCGGCATCGAGCGCGTTCATCGCCTTGGTGACTTCGCGTCCGGACCCGGTTCCCTCCAGTCGATCGGCGAGCCTGTTGCAGACGCGTGCCGCGTAGGCGCGCAACTCGTCGTGATGCCGCGGCGGGAAGAGAAACAGGGCGGCGGGCACGCAGATCCCCAGTGCGATCAGCCAGCCCAGCAGCCGCTCGGGCAGCGGTCCGACCGGGGTGCATGCGGGCAACACGAACATCAACAGCGTGGCGCGTTGACCCGCGGCGACGATTTCGCTGAGCACTCCGGCGAAAATGACCGCGACACCAAGCACGAACATCAACGCGACGCTCAACCACGGGTACGGCGCGACAAGCGTGCCGAGGGTGATGAGTACCGCGCCGTTGAAGCCCAGCCCGCAGTAGGCCAGCGCCCGCGCCGGCCGGTTGCCGGGGAAGTCGACGAGTATCAGCAGTGCCACCGAGCCGAAGATGGTGAACAGCGGTGTCTGCGATCCACCGCCGACCGCGAAGCTCACCGCCGCCGCGACGGGCACGACGATCGCGACCCGTAAGGCACGGCGCAGCGCGTCGAATTCGGGGTCGCGCGCGCGAAGACGGTCCAGCACGTGTCGAAGCACCGCGGCCGTTTCAGAAGGCAAGAATCGCGCCCCCCAGCGCTGAAAAGACTGCTGCGTTATTCACTGTCTGGCACCGACGCGAATCGGCCGGAGTCCAGCGCGTCGGTGAGCTGGCCCGCGATCCACTCCAACGCCGTGGTGTCCCGTCGCAGCGCGGCCTGCTCGTAACCGACAAGCACGTACACGCCCCACGCCGCGAAGGTTTCAGCCTGCCGCTTGTTGTCCAGGATCTCGAAGGCCGACTCGTACATGATGTCGAAGCGCTGCTGGTCGACCGCCGCCTGGATGGCGTACACCTCCGGATCGACCGAACTCCACACCCGGATTGCGGCTTCGGCACCATGGGGAAGCGACAGCCCCTCCTGGATGAGCGTGTCGATGCGACGACGAGGATCCGGTTCGGCGCGCACCGCCTCGATGATCTGCACCGTCTGACGCTGCATCCAGTGCGAGACGAGCTCCTTGGTGTACGCGGGCCAGCCAGGAAAGTAGTGATAGAAGGAGCCGGTCGTGATGCCAAGCCGGTGACAGACCTCGGCCAGCTTCAGTCCGCCGTAACCCAAATCGGACAGCACTTCGAGGCCGACCTCGAAGTAGGACTCCCGCGATACGACGCTCGCCACCCCAGCACCATAGTTCTACGGGGTATCGCTGGTGGACGGCTATTGCGAAGGTCGCACCTCGATGGGCTGCCGTGCCCGGCGCTGAGAATTTGCTGAGCCAACATGCGAATGTGGCCGGAATTGGGCGCAAGCGTAAATAGAGAAGTGAGCTGTGGCACAATTTGACCGTGCCGCAACATACCGCGAGTCGAGGACCCGGTCGCCCCCCCGCAGCGAAGGCTGCCGAAACGCGAGAGCGCATTGTACAAGCGGCTCGTGAGGTCTTCAGCGAACTTGGCTACGACGCCGCCACGTTCCAGGCGATCGCCATCCGCGCCGATCTCACGCGTCCCGCCATTAACCATTATTTCGCCAGTAAACGGGTGCTGTGGAGCGAAGTCGTCGAGCAAACGAACACGTTGGTAGTTAGCGCGGGGATGTCGCGAGCCCAGGCGGAAACCAGTCTGCTTGGCCGGCTGTCCGCCTTCTTCTCGGTCGTGATGCAGGCTGACTCCGAAGACCGTTCTGCGGCAGCATTTCTCGTCACATCGGTGCTGGAGTCGCAGCGCCATCCGGAGCTGAGCACCGACGAGCACGATTCCATGCGGGCATCGCGTGAGTTCATGTCGTGGGCTGTCGACGACGCAATCAAGCGAGGTGAGCTCACTACCGACACCGACATCAACCACCTGGTCGAAATGCTGGTGGCGGTGATGTGGGGGATGGGCTTCTACGCCGGCTTCGTGGGCAGCCACGAAGACCTCTCCTCGGTGGTGCACAAGTTCGAGCTTTTGATGGCCAACAAGCTCTGGCATCTGCACGAGTAACGTACTACCTGCGGTGATGTAGCCCACACTTCGTATAGCACTGCTAACTTTTTAGATAGCATTGCTTACGATATGACTGATTCGAGTGCACGCCGCCTCCGTACGGACGGCGAGAGCTGCGACATCACCGCGAGTGTCGGCGCAACCGCCTTGGGCCTTGCTGCAACCGCGATGGACAGCGTCTTTGTGCACGCTCGGCTTGAAGGAGACGCCCGATGAGTTCGCAGCGCACAGAGAACGACACCTGGGACATCGCCACCAGCGTCGGCGCGACCGCCGTCATGGTCGCAGCGGCCAGGGCCGCCGAGACCGACCGAGACGATCCGCTGATCTGCGACCCCTACGCCAAGGACCTGGTAGCTGGAGCCGGAACCGGCCTGTGGGAATTCATGCTCGACGGCGAGTTCGTCGCCAAGGTCGGCGACGCCGATCCCGAGGTCGCCGCGATCGTCGAGCACATGAGCGCCTATCAAGCGGTCCGCACCCACTTCTTCGACGCCTTCTTCACCGACGCCGCCGCGGCGGGCATCCGTCAGATCGTCATCCTCGCCTCCGGCCTCGACTCCCGCGCTTACCGGCTGCAGTGGCCGGCAGGCACCACGGTCTACGAGATCGACCAACCCAAGGTGCTCGAGTACAAGGCGGCCACGCTCGACGGTGTTTCACCGACGGCAGTGCGTCGTGCTGTGCCGATGGACCTGCGCTACGACTGGCCGAAAGCGTTGCGCGAAGCGGGTTTTGACCCAAGTGTGCCGACCGCGTGGCTGGCCGAAGGGCTGCTGATGTACCTGCCCGCCGACGCGCAGGACCGGCTCTTCGAGAACATCACCGAACTGTCCGCGCCGGGCAGCGGCATTTCTGCCGAGACCGTCGGCATTCACGCTGCGGATCGGCGCGAGCGGATGCGCGAGCGGTTCGGCAAGCTCGCCGAGCAGTTCGGAGTCGACGGCACCATCGATGTCGGCGAGCTGACCTACGAGGATCCCGACCGCGCCGACGTCGCGGTCTGGCTCGATCAGCATGGGTGGCAGTCCAGCGTCGTCGCCTCGCAGGACGAGATGCGCCGACTGGGCCGGGCCGTCGAGTCGGTCGATACCGGCGACGACTCGTTCTCCACGTTCGTCAGCGGCGTCAAGCTGTAGCCGCGTCCGGCAGGCGCTACCTTCGAGGCGTGCGCTCAGCCGCCGTCAACATCGGCGCTCTCGTCGCGGCCGTTGCCGTCGCCATGAGCGGCTGCGCCGACCAGCAGGCCGGTGTGTCGCTACCATTCCCGCAGGGCGCCGGACGAGGACCGTGTGCCGTCACGAAACAAACGGACGTGCCCGCCACGATGCGCGACGGCACCGTGCTGCGGGCCGACGTCTACCGGCCGCGCACCACCGATCCGGTACCGGTCATTCTGATGCGCACCCAGTACGGAAAATCGGGTGCGCAGGTGACACCCGAGCGCTATCAGCCGCCGGACTGGTTCGCCTCGCACTGCTATCTCGTCGTGATTCAGGACGTCCGCGGCCAGGGCGCCTCGGGCGGCACGTTCAGCGAGTTCACCAATGACATGGCCGACGGCTACGACTCCGTCGAGTGGGCCGCCGCGCTGCCCGGCGCCAACGGCAAGGTCGGCATGTACGGCTCGTCCTATGTCGGCGCCACCCAATGGCTGGCCGCCGTCACTGCGCCGCCGCACCTGGTGACGATCGTGCCCGCGAACACGGCCTCGGACTACTACGACGGATGGACTTACGAGGGCGGCGAGTTCCGTCTTGCGTTCGTACAACCGTGGGCCATTGGCTCACTCGCGTTGAGCGCCGCGAAGAACCGCGGCGATCAGGCGGCGGTCGACGAGCTGACGGCGGCGGCCGCCGATCCAACGCGGTGGATGAACTCCCGGCCGTTCAAGGACCTGCCGCCGATGCAGCCGCAAAACCCCGCGGTCGCGCCGTGGTACTTCGACTGGATCCGGCACTCGACGCGCGACGCCTTCTGGTCGAACGTCAGCATCCGCGATCGCTACGCCTCGGTGAAAGTGCCCGTGCTCGATTTCGAGGGTTGGTACGACGCGTTCCTCGCCGGCGGCGTGGAGAACTTCACCGGCATGGTGGCCGACGGCGGCTCCGAGTCGGCCCGCTCCAACCAGCGCCTGGTGATCGGACCGTGGGACCACGTCAACTGGGGACGCCCGGACTCGGAGCCCGCGCCGCTGCTACACGACATCGGCGCAATCGGAAACAGTCCCATCAACGAAGTGATGCTGGAGTGGTTCGACCACTTCCTCAAGGGGCAAGACAACGGCACCGCGACCGGTCCTCGCGTCGACTATTTCGTGATGGGTGCCGACAAGTGGAAGTCGGCGACGAATTGGCCGCTGCCACAGACGCAATGGACAACGTTCTACCTGTCGGGCGCCGGTGGGATCGCCGACCGCAAGGGCCAACTCGTCGCGAATGCACCGGGTGCGCAGCCGCCCGACACGTACACGTACGACCCCGCGTTCCCGGCGCCCAGCTTGGGTGGGCATTCGTGCTGCGGCGCCCGCTCTGGCCCGCAGGGTCCGTTCGACCAGGTGCCCGTCGAGCAACGCTCCGACGTACTTGTCTACGACGGTGCGCCGCTTGAGCACGACACCGAGATCACCGGGCCGACAACCGTGCGGCTGTGGGCGCAGTCCAGCGCCGCCGACACCGATTTCACGGCCAAGCTGACGGTGGCCAAACCGGATGGCAGCGTGATCAACCTCAACAACGGCATCCTGCGCACCGCGTTCCGCGACTCGCTTGCGGCCCCGACGCCAACGGTGCCGGGCCGGCCGTATGAGTATCGGATCCAGATCTGGCCTACGAGCTACGAATTCCGAAAGGGCGACCGCATCCGCCTCGAGGTCTCCAGCAGCGACTATCCGCAGTTCGCGCCGAATCCCAACACCGGTGCGCCCTTCGGCGAGAGTGCAGCCGTCCAGACCGCGGCCCAGACGATCTTGCATGACGAGGCGCATCCGTCCGCCATAACTCTCCCGGTCATCCCCGG
The DNA here is from genome assembly GCF_000328565.1 of Mycobacterium sp. JS623. Taxonomy (NCBI): domain Bacteria; kingdom Bacillati; phylum Actinomycetota; class Actinomycetes; order Mycobacteriales; family Mycobacteriaceae; genus Mycobacterium; species Mycobacterium sp. JS623. The sequence goes on from NC_019966.1 coordinate 54,241, forward strand.
GTGAGCCACCGACCGCCGCGCGCGACCGCTCTTGCACGCGTTATCGCGGCGTGTTCACGTACAAACACGGTCGGTCACCGGCGGGAAAGTGGGCCTATTGGCCGAGCCAACCGGTTGGTTAGGATCGGGTATTCCTCCTCGGGTCAGGAAGGACACCCACCATGACCACCGAATCAGTGGCGCCCGAAGTCCAAACGCCCAGCGCCGCCACCCCAGACATTCCCGGTACCGTTCGCAGGCTCCGAGAGACCTTCAAGACCGGCCGCACTCGCAGCGTCGACTGGCGCAAGCAACAGCTGCTGGCGCTGGAGAAGATGATGGTCGAGAACGAGGGCGCCCTGGCCGAGGCCCTCGAGAAAGACCTCGGCCGCAGCCCGTTCGAAGCATGGCTGGCCGACATCGCCAGCACCGCTGGCGAGGCGAAGGACGCCGCCAAGAACGTCAAGAAGTGGATGCGTCGCCGCTACCGACTGCTGGAGATGTCGCAGCTGCCCGGGCGCGGCTGGGTTGAATACGAGCCCTACGGCACGGTGTTGGTGATCGGCGCGTGGAACTTCCCGTTCGTGTTGACGCTCGGGCCCGCTGTCGGGGCGATCGCCGCGGGCAACACCGTCGTACTCAAGCCCTCGGAGGTGTGCCCTGCCTCGTCGGCGATGATGGCCGAGCTGGTGCCCAAGTATCTGGACCCCGATGCGATCGCGGTCATCGAGGGCGACGGCGCGGTCAGCCAGGAACTCATCGCGCAGGGCTTCGACCACATCTGCTTCACGGGGGGCACCGAGATCGGCCGAAAGGTCTACGAAGGCGCCGCCCCGCACCTGACTCCTGTCACCCTGGAGCTGGGCGGGAAGAGCCCGGTGATCGTGTCCGCCGACGCGGACATCGATGTGGCGGCAAAGCGGATTGCGTGGACGAAGCTGATCAACTCCGGCCAGATCTGCATTGCGCCGGACTACGTGCTCGCCGACGCGAAGATCCGTGACGAGCTGGTGGACAAGATCAAGGCCGCAGTGACGACCTTCGAGTCGCAAAACCCCGGCGGCAAGCGGATTGTCAACGAGCGCCACTTCGATCGGCTGACGGCATCGCTGGCCGCGACCAAGGGCGACGTCGTCATCGGCGGCGGCTCGGACCCGTCGACCATCAGCATCCAGCCCACCGTCGTCGTCGACCCCGATCCGGCAGAGCCATTGATGACCGACGAGATCTTCGGACCGATCCTGCCGATCATGACCGTCCAATCCCTTGACGACGCAATCGGTTTCGTGAACTCGCGGCCGAAGCCGTTGGCGGCCTACCTGTTCACCAAAACCAGGAGCATCCGTGAGCGCGTGATCAAAGAGGTCGCGGCCGGCGGCATGGTGATCAACCACCTGCTGTTCCAGTTCTCGACGAACAAGCTGCCTTTCGGCGGCGTCGGCCCGTCGGGCATGGGCGCCTACCACGGCAAGTTCGGTTTCGAGCAGTTCAGCCACAAGAAGACCGTGATGACCAAGCCGACCCGACCCGATGTCGGCGCGTTCATCTATCCCCCGTATACAGAGAAGGCTTTCAAGCTCGCTAGACGGCTGTTCTGAGAAAGGAACCTCATGCCAGGAGTGCAGGATCGCGTCATCGTCGTCACCGGGGCCGGAGGCGGACTCGGCCGCGAGTATGCGTTGACGCTCGCCAAGGAGGGCGCCAGCGTCGTCGTCAATGACCTCGGCGGTTCTCGTGACGGCACCGGCGCCGGCCACAACATGGCCGACCAGGTGGTCAAGGAGATCAAGGACGCAGGCGGTCGCGCCGTTGCGAACTACGACTCCGTGGCCGAGGCCGAGGGCGCCGAGAACATCATCAAGACCGCGCTCGACGAGTTCGGCAAGGTCGACGGCGTGGTGAGCAACGCGGGCATCCTGCGCGACGGCACCTTCCACAAGATGGAGTTCGGGGCGTGGGACTCCGTGCTCAAGGTGCACCTGTACGGCGGTTACAACGTGATCCGAGCGGCGTGGCCGCACTTCCGCGAGCAGAGCTACGGCCGCGTCGTCGTCGCCACCTCGACCAGCGGCCTGTTCGGAAACTTCGGCCAGGCCAACTACAGCGCCGCCAAGCTCGGGCTCGTCGGCCTGATCAATACGCTGGCCCAGGAGGGTGCGAAGTACAACATCAAGACCAACGCGGTTGCGCCGATCGCCGCCACCCGGATGACCGAGGACATCCTTCCGAAGGAAGTTTTGGAGAAGCTGACGCCGGAATACGTGGCTCCCGTCGTCGCGTACCTGTGCACCGAAGAGGTGCCCGAGACCGCGTCGATCTTCATCGTGGGCGGCGGCAAGGTACAGCGCGCGGCGCTGTTCCAGACAGACGGCGTCACATTCGATCACGTGCCCAGCGTCGACGAGGTCTCCGGCAAGTGGGGCGAGATCACCGACCTGTCCGGGGCGCAGCCGGCCGCGTTCAGCCTGCGCTGACCGGACACGGATGAAAGCGCTTGTCGCGCAGGAGCTTTCCGGCCCGACTGGACTGAAGTACGCTGACGTCGATGACGTCCGTGGCGACAATGTCGTCGTCATCGACGTCGGTGCTGCGGGGGTGAGCTTCCCCGATCTACTGCTGCTGCGCGGCGAGTATCAGCTTCGCCTCGAGCCGCCGTTCATCCCCGGCATGGAGGTCGCCGGGGTGGTTAGTTCGGCGCCGGATGGGTCTGACTTCAAACCGGGCCAACGGGTTACGACGCTGTCGATGCTGGGTGGCTGGGCTGAACAGGTCGCGGTGCCGGCGGAGAACCTCAAGCCGACGCCCGACGGCATCGACGACGCGGAAGCCGTTGCGCTGCTTGGCAATTACCAGACGATGTATTTCGCGCTGGCAAAGCGCGGCGCCCTGCGGCAGGGGGAGACGGTGCTGGTGCTCGGTTCGGGTGGCGGCATCGGGACCGCGTCTGTGCAGATCGCCAAGGCGCTTGGCGCGCGGGTCATTGCGATGGTGCATCGCCCGGAAGCAATGGACTTTGTGAAGTCGCTTGGCGCCGACGTGGTTCTACCGCTGTCGGATGGCTGGCTGCAGGCGGTGAAGGACGTGACCGACGGCCGTGGCGTCGACCTGGTGGTCGATCCCATTGGTGGCGATGCGTTCGACGACGCGATCCGGGCGCTGGACACCGAGGGCCGCTTGCTGGTTATCGGCTTTGCGGCAGGCGGCATTCCGACGGTCAAGGTCAACCGGCTGTTGTTGCGCAACATCAGCGTAGTCGGCGTCGGCTACGGTGAATTCGTCAACCGCAAACCGGGAGCGCAGTCGCTGTTCGAGTACGGCGTCAACGAACTGGTCAAGGCGGGGCTGCGGCCGCCGCCACCGATCCGGTACCCGTTGGCCGAAGGCAGCGCCGCGTTGCAGAGCCTGGCCGACGGCGGGGTGCTCGGAAAGGTCGTGCTGGAGCCGTGACGAGCGCTTGCGCGAGGAACAGTGGGCGATGACGAGCGCTTGCGCGAGGAACAGATGGCGATGACGAGCGCTTGCGCGAGGAACAGATGGCGATGACGAGCGCTTGCGCGAGGAACATCGGGCTATGAGGGTGAAGGCGCTGGCGTTCGACGTCTTCGGGACGGTCGTCGACTGGCGCTCCAGCATCATCGGTGACCTCGAGCAGTTTGGCCAACGCCATGGGCTGCAACAGGATTGGGCGACGTTCGCCGACCACTGGCGGGCCGGGTATGCCCCGGCGATGGACCGCGTGCGCCGCGGCGAACTGCCGTGGACCAGGATCGACGACCTGCACCGGATGATTCTCGAGGAGCTGTTGGGTGCGGCCGGCGTCACGTCGATCTGCGTCGAGGACGTCGACGAGCTCAACCGCGCGTGGCATCGCCTTGACCCGTGGCCGGACAGCATCCCCGGGCTCACGCGATTGAAGGAAAAGTTCATCATCACAACGCTTTCCAACGGCAACATGTCGCTGCTGACCAACATGGCCAAGCGGGCCGGCCTGCCGTGGGACTGCGTCATCTCCGCCGAGCTGTTCCATCACTACAAGCCCGACCGCGAGGCCTACCTCGGCTGTGCCGATCTGCTCGGCATCGAGCCGGATGAGCTGATGCTTGTCGCAGCGCATCCCAGCGACCTGAGGGCGGCCCGCACCACCGGCGTCAAGACTGCGTACGTCCATCGGCCGCTTGAGCACGGACCCGGGAGCAAACCGAACCGCGTCGAGCCCGACGAGTTCGATGTCGTCGCAGCCGATTTCGTCGACTTGGCCGAACAGCTCGGCGCGTGAGTAGCAGCGGCATAGTCCTCGTCGCGCTCGTCATCTTCGTCGGGCTGGTGGGCATCGTCGTGCCGATGCTGCCGGGGACCCTGCTGGTGTTCGGGGCCGTCGCGGTGTGGGCGTTCGCCGAGCACAACGTCACCGCATGGGTGACGCTCGGAGTGGTCACCGCCCTGTTGGCCGTCTCGACGTTGATCAAGTACCTGTGGCCGATGCGACGTATGCGGGCCGCCGAGGTGAGCACGTGGAGCCTGGTGGCGGGTGCCGTGCTCGGCATCGTCGGCTTCTTCGTAATTCCGGTGTTTGGCTTGGTGATTGGCTTCGTGCTCGGAATCTATCTGGCCGAACTGGCTAAGCGGCACGATCAACGGGTGGCGTGGACATCGACCAAGCATGCGCTCAAGGGCGTCGCGCTGTCCGTCGGCGTTGAACTGTGCGGCGCGCTGCTCGCTACGGCTGCTTGGGTGGCGGGTGTTTATCTGACTCAGTAGCGGCGATGATCGCGCGCACGGTCCGACGGCAGCGGCCGCATTCCGAACCTGCGCCGCATGCTTCGGCTACTTCTTTGGACGTTGTCGCGCCCGCGGCCACGGCCCGGCCGATGGTGTCGCTGGTGACTCCGAGACACAGGCACACGTACATCAGGACTCGATGCGCATCCTGTGCGCCAACCTGCCGATGAACAGCGGAGGATAGGCGCCGACGCCGGCGTTGGAAAACCATTCGGCCGCAATATCGGGCCGCTCCAGCCAACGCCGCGCGCTTTCCTCGTCGGCGAGTTCGTGCAGGAACATGATTTCATCAGGATCATCGAAGGCCTCGAACATCCTCATTCGGCGAATTCCCGCTTTCGAAAACAGATCTCGGGTTTCCTGAACGTGGCGTCGAAAGGTACCGGGATCCTCCACGCACATGACACCGGCAACGATGATGCCTGGCGGAGCGGCAGGGTCGTCGACGAAATCGAACCGTTCGATCATCTCGCCGGCGAATACCGCGGGCAGATCTTCGACACCCACCGCGTCGAACCACTCGAAGAATGCGCGGGATCGCAACAGTTCGACGACCGGTTCGCGGGTTTGCAGCGCGATCGTCACCAGCACCCGCTCGGGGTCGGTGGTGGAGGTGTAGACGAACACGTGGTGCGCCCCGAGCGCGGCGAGGCCGTCGCGGCGCCGCTGCAGCAGCGGCCACACGCGGCTGGGGTCCGGCACGCGGTAGTCGGTGGTCAGCACGAGCGAATGCGTTTCGGGAATCATCGTCGGCAAGGACGCTACCGCGCAGCCTGGAAAGGCACTTTCAATTCGGGAGCTATCCCAGAAGCGCCGTGCGCACCCGCGCAAGGTCGATCGGGGGAACGTCTGCCGCCTCGAGGTAGCCCTGCAGCGATCCGTAGTTCTGCTCGATCGACCGGCGCGAGGCGGCCAGGTAGTCCTCCTGCACCCCGAGCACCGCGTCGGTCAGCCTCGCCTCGGCGAACGTCACCTCTTCCGCCGTATCCGTGCGGTCGCGAATCGATGCCAGGATCTGCTCCCGCAACCGCGGCACCGCGTCGTTGCTGCGCAGAAAATCGGCGACGACGGCGTCGCGGTCGACACCGACGGCATCGAGCACGGTCGCCACCGTGAAGCCGGTTCTGTCCTTGCCCGCGAAGCAATGCGCGATCACCGGTCGCTCGTCGGCGAGCAGCGAAATGACTTGCCGCACAGCGCGTTGCGCACCGCTGAGCGTCGGGAAGCGCAGATACTCCTCGGTCATGAATCGGCGCGCGGCCACCGCGATGTCTTCGTCGTCGGGCTTCTCGCCCATCATCCTCTGGAACGCGGCCTCGTGCGGCGCCTCGCCGTCGACCGCGGACACTTCGTGGAAGTGCAGCAGATGCACCTCGACTCCGCTCGGCACCAGTCCTGGGCCGTGACGTTCCACCTCGCGGGCCGAGCGCAGGTCGGCGACATCGGTGATGCCCAACCGGCGGATGGCCTCGCGGCCCGAGTCGTCGAGATGGCTCAGCTCGCTGGAGCGAAAGAACCGCCCCGGTCGCACACCGGTTTCCTCGGCAACATCACGAAAGTTCCACGCCCCCGACAGTTCCCCGGTGCCGACCGCCACTAGCCCGTCACCGCCGCAGCGAAGGCGCTCTTTTCGCGGCCGAGTTCATTGCGGGCGATCGTGCGCATGTGCACCTCGTCGGGACCGTCGAACAGCCGCATCGCGCGATGCCAGCCGTAGAGCCGGGCCAGCACGGTGTCGTCACTGATGCCCGCCGCGCCGTGCACCTGGATCGCCCGGTCGATCACGTTGCACGCCATCTGCGGCGCGACAGCCTTGATCATCGCGACTTGTTGCTGAGCATCCTTGCTTCTGTTGCCGTGCTGATCGATGGTCCACGCCGCCTTGTGACACAGCAGCCGGGCCTGGTCGATCTCGTTGCGCGACAACGCAACCTGCTGTTGCACCACGCCCTGCTCGGCCAACGGCTTACCGAACGCGATGCGGTTGTTGACGCGGTCGATCATCAGTGCCATGGCCCTCTCGGCCACCCCAATGGCGCGCATGCAGTGGTGGATGCGGCCCGGCCCCAGTCTGGCCTGTGCGATCGCAAACCCACCGCCTTCCTCACCGAGCAGGTTGGCCACCGGCACCCGCACGTTGTCGAAGCTGATCTCGCAGTGCCCGTGCTGGTCCTGCCAGCCGAACACCGGAAGCGACCGCTCGATCGAGACGCCGGGGGTGTCGACCGGCACCAGGATCATCGACTGCTGCTGGTGGCTCGCTGCATCCGGATTAGTGCGGCCCATCACGATCAGGATCTTGCAGCGCGGGTCGGCTGCCCCCGAGATCCACCACTTGCGCCCGTTGATGACGTAGTCCCCAGAGCCGGAGTCGTCGCGCTCAATAGTTGTTTGGATGTTGCGCGCGTCGCTCGACGCCACCGCGGGCTCGGTCATCGCGAACGCGCTGCGTATCTCACCGTTCAGCAGCGGCTCGAGCCACTGCTTGCTCTGCTGCTCGGTGGCGAACAGATGCAGCGTCTCCATGTTGCCGGTGTCGGGCGCGGCACAGTTGGTTGCCTCGGGCGCAAGCTCCATGCTCCAGCCGGTCAGCTCCGCCAGCGGGGCGTACTCCAGGTTGGTCAGGCCCGAGACGGCGGGCAGAAACAGGTTCCACAGCCCGCGGTCCTTGGCCAGCTTCTTCAGGTCCTCGACCACGGGGGGCACGGTGTGGTCGTCGCGCCCCTTCTCCTCGCGATACCGGTCGTAATCGGCTTCGGCGGGGAACACGTGCTCGACCATGAAGTCGCTGAGCCGGTCGTAGTAGTCCTGCCCCTTGGCCGACATCGCGAAGTCCATGCCTGCACGATATGACACCTGTCGAGCGAGGGGATCACGGCAGTGGGTGGGGCGTAGAAACAAGACATGACCGAGAGCCGACCGCCATTCCCACCGTTCACCGTCGAGACCGCACGGCAGAAGGTGCAGGCCGCCGAAAACGCATGGAACACCCGCGACCCGGAGAAAGTCAGCCTGGCCTACACCGTCGACTCTCAGTGGCGAAACCGCGACGAGCACGTGGTGGGACGGCAGCAGATCGTCGCGCTTCTCACCCGCAAGTGGGAGCGCGAACTCGACTACGTCCTGCGCAAGAGCCTGTGGGGTTTTCGGGAGAACCGGATGGCGGTGCGCTTTCAGTACGAGAGCCGCGACGCCACCGGGCAGTGGTATCGCAGCTACGGCAACGAGTTGTGGGAGTTCACCCCGGAGGGCCTGATGGCGCGGCGGGAGGCCAGTATCAACGACGTGAAGATCGACGAGTCCGAGCGCCGCTACTTCGGCCCGCGGCCGGAGTCGGAGTACGGCCTCGACATCCCGTTATGGTGAGCCGACGGCAAGCCCACCAGCTTCCGACTCGCTGTCGCTCATCCGTTTTCCTAGCGGAATCGCAATCGTGATCTCGGTACCGGGCGATGTAGGGCGCACGTCGCATCGGCCCCCGGCCGCCAACGCCTTCGCGCGGATCGACTCCAGGCCGATGTGACCCGCTCGGGCCTTCTCGGCCATCACGGCTCGCGAGATCCCCACCCCGTCGTCCGCGACGCGCAGCGAACCCAGCCCGTCATCGCGTTCCAGGTCGATCCAGACATGTTCGGCGCGGGCATGCTTGACGACGTTGGTCAGCGTCTCGCGCGCGGCGCTGTAGAGCACATAGTCGGCATCGGTACGCACCCCATCCGGCCACGAACGCGCGTCCAGCTCGACGACAAGGCCGGTACGGGAAGTCAGGCTGTCGGTGAGTGCAGACAGCGCCGCTCTGAGACCCATCCGCGCCAGCACGTCCGGATGCAGCTCGCGGACTGCGTCGCGCAGCAACTGAGAGCATTCGACAAGGGCCACGTCGACTCGGTCCGCGGCAGCCATCGAGCCGTCCCGCACGTCCTCCATGTCTTGGCGAGCGACGAGCACGCACTGAAGCGCGCCATCGTGAAGCCGCTCGGAAATCGACTGCCGCTCATACTTTTCCACTCCGAGCAGATCCTGCAGTAACTGCCTTCGCTGCCGTGCCAGGTCGGCGATCGTGTCAACCTTCCAGCGTTGAATAAGCGACAAGAGGACGGAGCCGCCTGCCAGCCCGACCAACACCAACGTGCTCAGCACGATCGATGCCCAAGGCTCGTGGTTGGCGGTCTTGGTTATCCAGCAGGTGGCTACGAACGCGGCAGTGGTGGGCATCGCCACCAGTCCGCTGATGACCGGGTCCAATTGGGCCGCCGCAATCAACGGGATCAGGAAGAAGCCGATCCTCATCACGTCTGAGGTCCACTCGTCGGGTGACGTCAGGCCGGTCAACACCGAAAGCACGGATACAGCGGCGACGTCGCACGCGAGCACCAGCAGTGTCACGATCGTTCTGCTCACGGCGACCGTGCGTGCCGCCGGCCGCAGTGCCCAGAAGCCCCAGCAAGCTACGACCACTGCGTACGCTGCCAGCACGGCTGCGCAGGTTCCCAGCTGTGCGCGGGGTGGCTCGACTATCAGAGTGGCAGCGGCGAACAGGGTCAGCACAGCGCGCAATGCGGATTGCAATACGCTGCTCAGGTAGAGAAACCGCCGGGATTCCTGCGGAAACTGCTGCGCCACAGAATCATTGGTGTCACCCTCACGTCCGGGCATCGGGGACTCCCTGGTGTTGACCGACCCCGACGAGGCTGAGTCCCGGAACCACGTATCCGGATTCAGTTGCGAAGGGCCGCAGGGCCTCTTCTGAGTTGGTGCGGATCATTGAGATCATGTCGTCGGGAAGCGACGCGAGCAGCCCGGCGACCGGGCCTGCCAGCGCCGGGACCATGCGCCACCAGTCGTCGAAGGAACCGACGTGCATCGGCACCGCGACTTCGCGCACGTCGACGTCGGCAAAGCCGCCGCCGCGCAGCACGCCGTCGAGTGCGCCGCGTTCGGATAGGGCGAACGGACCCGGCATGCCCGGGGGCGGAACGGGTGCGCCGAGTTGAGCGCCGACCGCGTCGAGCAGCGCGCTGAGCCACGGGTTCGCCGCAGGCGTCCCCCATACCGCGAACACCGCCCGACCGCCGGGACGCAGCACGCGACGTGCCTCCCCAGCGGCCGCCGTCGGATCCGCCACCAACATCAGCGCCTCGCGGCACAGCACCTTGTCGAAGGACGAGTCCGGCACGTCGAGATGCTCCATGTCGAGTTCGCGGGTGACGACGCTGCGCAGTCCCCTGCTTTCGGCACGCTCGGCGGCAATCCTCGTCATCTCAGGGGCGACATCGGACAACACCACCTGACCGTCGGGGCCGACGAGCTCGGCCGCCGCGAAGCCGACGCCGCCGGGCCCGCACCCGAGTTCGAGTACCGCCTCACCGGGCCGAATGGCGGCGGCGGTCAACATGGCCTCGCCGACGGCGGCGCCGCGGTCGTCGATGTAGTCGGCGTATTCACCCCACGACGGCGCCGCCGCGGACCACATCGCGTGCAACGGATCTATGGCCATGGCCTCACTTTAGAAGTGGAGAGGCCCTCCCCGGAAGGTCATCGGGGAGGGCCTCAGGAGCGGGAGTCGGGTTATTCGCCGGCAGTGCCGTCGATGATGATCGAGTGGTGGTTGTGCCAGCGGTGGCCGGGCATCACGATGATCGGTGGCCGGGCGATGGTGTTCGGGGTGGCCACGATGCCCGGGCGGGGCGTCGGCTCGTAAGAGTAGGTGCCTGCGTTGGCCGTGCCGGCCACGCCGAGGGCGGCGGCGCCGAGGACGCCTGCCGAGATGGCGGGCAGGGCGATGTAGCGGGCGAAGCTGCGGGTGATGGTCATCTGAGTTCTCCTGTGGCGGTGGGTTTTTGAGAAACCCTCCCCGGGGCTACGTCGGGGAGGGTTCCGGTCTGGGGTGATTAGCGGGTGTAGTTCGGCTGCAGGTCGGCGAGGTGTTGCACACCGTGGTGCCAGTGCCAGCCCGGCTGGGCCTCCGGCGCCGGATGCGCCTTGACCTCCGGAGTGGCCACGATGTTGGGCTGGTGCGCATCGGTGGTGGCCGCGTTGGCCGCGCCGGCCAGGCCGAGGGCCGCGCCGCCGATGATGCCGGCCGAGACGATCGGAAGGGCGATGATGCGTGCGAAGTTGTTCATGTGAATTCTCCTGTGTCCGTTTGCTTTTGGTCTTGTCTGCCGGTGCGTTCCGGCGTTGACTCAAGAGTGCCGTGCCGCGGCCGCGTTGTATGTCCGGTAATCGGAGGGCGACACGGATGAATCACGTGTCCCCCAATCGGGGGAACAAAGGGAGCCGCCTGTGCGACGCTGGCTGCATGACCAGCGAAGACGACTGCGAGTGAGCACCGGAGCGAGCGGGAGTCGAGCCATCACGAGTGAAAAGGTGCGTGTGGTGGTGGGCGATGACCACCCGCTGTTTCGCGACGGGGTCGTGCGGGCGCTGACGTCGAGCGGGTCTATCGAAGTGGTCGCAGAAGCCGACGACGGCCCCTCGGCGCTCGACGCGATTCGCACGCATTCCCCGCAGGTCGCGCTGCTCGACTACCGCATGCCGGGCATGGACGGTGCGGAAGTCGCGGCCGCCGTGCAACGAGACGAGCTTCCGACCCGGGTGCTGCTGGTGTCGGCGCACGACGAGTCGGCAATCGTGTTCCGTGCCCTGCAGGAGGGGGCGGCAGGCTTTCTACCGAAGGAGTCGACGCGCAGCGAGCTGATCAACGCCGTGCTGGACTGCGCGAAGGGCCGCGACGTCGTGGCGCCCAGCCTCGCCGCGGGCCTGGCCGGCGAGATCCGCAAGCGGGCCGAACCGGAAGGCCCCGTGCTCAGCCCGCGTGAGCGGGAGGTGCTGAAACTGATCGCCGCGGGCAGCAGCATTCCTGCGATGGCCAAGGAGCTGTTCCTGGCGCCGTCGACGGTCAAGACGCACGTGCAGCGGCTTTACGAGAAGCTCGGCGTCAGCGACCGCGGCGCTGCCGTCGCCGAGGCGATGCGCCGCAAGCTGTTGGAGTAGCGTGCCGCGCCCCGTTCAAGGAGTCATCGACTACTTCGCCGCGGAGCCGGTGCGCGTCTCGGCGATCCTGCGCTTGCCGCTGATCGGCCTGATCGCGGTGTTGGTGTGGATCTGGGAGGTCGACCACTGGCTGCCCGAGTTGTACGCGGTGATCCTCGGGGTCTATGCGGTAGCGGCGCTGCTGTGGCTGATTGCCGTGCTGAGGGGGCCGGTGCCGCGGTGGGGCGATTGGGCGTCGACGTCCGTCGATCTGTTGGTGATCCTCACGCTGTGTCTGGTGTCCGGTGGCGCGACCGCGGCGCTGCTGCCCGTCTTCTTCCTGCTGCCGATCTCGGTGGCGTTCCAGGACCGGCCGTGGTTGACGGCGATCATCGGAACCGTCACGGCGGCAGGCTATCTCGCGGTATGGATCTTCTACTCCAAACGCGACGACAAGGTCGGGCTGCCGAACATGGTGTACACGCACTTCGGCTTCGTGCTGTGGTTGGCCGTCGCGGTGACAGCGCTGTGTTACGTGCTCGCGCGTCGGTCCGCTCGCGTGCGGGGCGCTGCAGGAGATGCGGCGTCAGCTCGTCTCGGAGGCAATGCAGTCCGACGAGCGGCACAACCGCGAGGTCGCCGAGCATCTGCACGACGAACCGTTGCAGACGCTGCTGGCGGCGCGGCTGGAACTCGATGAGGCGCGGGAACGAAATTCCGACCCCGCGCTCGACATGGTGCATTCGGCGCTGCAGGAGACCGCCACCGGGCTGCGCTCGACGGTGACGCAGCTGCACCCGCAGGTGCTCGCCCAGCTAGGCCTTACGCCAGCGGTGCGAGAACTGTTGCGGCAGTTCGAGTCCCGCAACGACGTGACGGTCGAGGCCAACCTCGACGACGTGGGCAAGCCGGAATCGCAAGCCTTGCTGTAACGCGCCACGCGCGAGCTGTTGACCAACGTCGGCAAGCACGCGAAGGCGACGGCGGTCCGCGTCGGCCTCAGCCGGAAAGGAGACCGGGTGATCCTGACGATCGACGATGACGGCACCGGATTCGACCCCGCGATTGTCGCGCAGTATGTCGCCGACGGGCACATCGGGTTGGGCTCCCTGCTGGCCCGCTTCGATGCGATGGGCGGGTCGATGGACATCGACTCGCGGCCCGGCTATGGCACGCAAGTAACGGTGACGTCGCCGCCGGAACCTACCGTTTCGCGGTGACGTGCACGCGCGCGCCGCGCGCCGGCACCAGCGTGATGTGATGCATCCGCAGTGCCTCGTCCTGCGGTCGGTCGGCGCGTAATTCGATGCGCCGCAGCACAGTCCGAAGCACGGCGTCGATTTCGGTCAATGCGAATGTCGCACCCAGGCAACGGCGTGCGCCGCCGCCGAACGGAATCCATGCGTAGGTCGGTTGCTCGCCAGACAGCCAGCGTTCCGGTCGGAAGTATGCGGCGTCCGGGCCCCAGATCTTCGGGTCGGTCTGGATGCCGATGATCGACGGCAGCAGCAGAGTGCCCGCCGGCATCGTGTGGCCCGCCAGTTCGACCGGCTGGGTGACGCGGCGCGCGACATTCATGATCACCGGTCGCAGTCGCAACACTTCCTTGGCGACAGCGGCCCGGTACGGATCGCGGGGATCATCGAGGCCGGCCCGCACCTTGTCCAGCGCGCCGGAATGGCGCAGTAGCCGCTCGAATGTCCACGACAGCGCGACCGCTGTGGTCTCGTGCCCCGCGACCAGCAGCGTGACCAGTTCGTCTCGCACCAACCCCGGATCGGGGTCGTCGTCCAGCAGCATCGACAACACGTCGGGCCGCTCCGCTCGCCCGGGATCGGCTCGTCGGCGCTCGATCTCGGCGTAGATCAACTCGTCGGCCCTGTCCAGGTCGCGCACGGTGCTGCTCCACGGCGGCAATCGCAGCAGCGCGGGCCATACCCAGACCAGCATTGCCCGCAACCGGAACCTCAGCACCCGGCGCAACGCTGCGCCGACAGCCGCGGCGCGATCGTCATCGTCGACGCCGAGAACCACGCGCACGATGATGCGCAGCGTCAGCTCCTGCATCCGCGGCAACAGCTCAAAATCCCGGCCGATCGGCCACTGTGCGATCTCTCGCTCGGTCTCCTCTTCCATCAGCGCGACTGCCCGGGCGATGCGTTCGCCGTGGAACGGCGGCAGCATTCGGCGGCGCTCGGCGACATGCTCCGGCGCGTCCATGGTCAGCACCGATTGACTGCCCACCACCGGTGTCAGCAGCGAATTGGCTTCGCCTGCACGGTAGATCTCCGCGTCACCGCGAAAGATTGTGCGGAGGTCATCAGGGTTGCGCAACACCACTCCGTAGCCCGTGGGTTCGGCGTTGACGGTGAACGTGTCGCCGTATCGGCGGTGCATCGCGGGGACGAACCGGTGCCGCTGCGTCCAGATCAGCAGCGACTGGACAATGCTCGGGAGTCTAGGACCAGGCGGCAGCCCCGCCTCCGACGTGACCCTCGATGCAGTCGCGCTGCGCTGCCACGACGACATCCGGGTGCTCGTGGTCTCGATCGTCATGAGCCTGGTTATACGCCGGGCGGATACTGCCGTCTACCGCCCACGGTCGGATTACGTCGTGAAACCCCGCCCGATCACCCCCCCGCTGCGGCGCGATGAGCCGATGGAGTCGCCGTGGGGTCCCCCGACCCTGCCAACCCAACGTATGCCACCGAGGCCGGCTCGACTCGGACGTGGCCATGGGAGTGAGCTACGCCGCGGGGGCGCTCTTCGCCGTGCTCGTGCACCGGAGGCGAGGCAAGGCCAAACGCCAGCGCGCTACGTGGTGAGCCCTCGCGAAATGACCAGGCGCTGAATCTGATTGGTGCCCTCGAAGATCTGGGTGATCTTCGCTTCACGCATGTAGCGCTCGACGCGGAAGTCGCGGGTGTAGCCGACGCCGCCCAAGACCTGCACTGCGTCGGTGGTGACCTTCATCGCGGCGTCGGTGGCCACCAGCTTCGCCACGCTGGCCTGCTGTGAGTACGGCCTGCCCAGATCGCGTCGACGCGCGGCGTCCAAATACGTGGCCCGCGCACTGGCCACCGCGGCAGCCATATCGGCCAACACGAAACCCAGGCCCTGGTGGTCAATGATCTTGCGGCCGAACGTCGTTCGCTCGTTCGCGTACTTGACGGCCTCGTCCAGCGCCGCTTGCGCCAACCCGACCGCAACCGCGGCGATGCCCAGCCGGCCTGAATCCAGTGCGGAGAACGCGATCTGCAGGCCCTGGCCCTCCGCGCCGATCAGCCGGTCGGCTTCAAGGTGAGCGTTGTCGTAGAACGCCGACGTCGTCGGGACGGCATGCAGGCCCATCTTCTCCTCGGGCTTGCCGAACGACAGCCCATCCAGATCGCCGGGCACCAGGAAGCATGAAATACCCCGCGAGCCTTCACCGGTGCGGGCGAACAGCGTGTAGAAGTCGGCCCGTCCGCCGTGCGTGATCCAGGACTTGGAGCCGTTGAGCACGTAGCCGTCGGCCGTCTTCACAGCCTTGCACTGCAGTGCCGCGGCGTCCGAACCGGCCTGTGGCTCAGACAGGCTGTACGCGCCGATCTGCTCACCGGACAGCATGCCCGGCAGCCAGCGCTGCTTCTGCTCGTCGGTGCCGAACGCCAGCAGCGGATGCGACGACAGGCTGTGCACGCTGACCGCCACTGCGACGGCCGCCCATCGCGCGGCGATCTCCTCGAGCACCTGCAGATAGACCTCGAACGGCTGCCCACCGCCACCCCACGCCTCGGGCTGCGGCAGGCTCAGCAGCCCTGCCGCACCCAGCTGAGCGAACACACCCTCCGGGTACGTCTCGGCCTTCTCGTGCGCGTCGACGATCGGGTCGAGCACCTTGTTGCAGATGTCCCGGGTCAACTCGATCAGATCGCGCGCATCCTCGGTGGGTAACAGACGATCGACGGGCATCGAGGGCTACACCTTCGCGGTCTCCGAGAGCGCCGCGTTGATCGCGTCGACCCGGTCTTTGGCGTCACCGAACAGCATCTGGGTGTTCTCCCGGAAGAACAGCGGGTTCTGCACGCCGGCATAGCCCGAGGCCATGGACCGTTTGAACACGATCACGTGCGCGGCGTTCCACACCGTCAGCACCGGCATGCCGGCGATGGGGCTGCCCGGATCCTCGGCCGCCGCCGGGTTGACGGTGTCGTTGGCTCCGATGACGAGGACGACGTCGGTGCTGTCGAAGTCGTCGTTGATCTCGTCCATCTCGAGCACGATGTCGTAGGGCACCTTGGCCTCGGCCAGCAGCACGTTCATGTGGCCGGGTAGGCGGCCGGCGACGGGGTGGATGCCGAACCGAACGTTGATGCCGCGGTCGCGCAGCTTGCGGGTCAGGTCGGCGACGCCGTACTGGGCCTGGGCGACGGCCATGCCGTAGCCGGGCGTGATGATCACCGACTTGGCGGACTCGAGTAGATCGGCGGCGCCCTCGGCGTTGATCTCGCGATGCTCGCCGTAATCCTTGTCATCGGCGGGCCCGGCCTCGATCCCGAAGCCGCCTGCGATCACCGAGATGAACGACCGGTTCATCGCCTTGCACATGATGTAGGACAGGTAGGCACCGGACGACCCGACCAGCGCACCGGTGATGATCAGCAGATCGTTGCCGAGCAGGAAGCCCGACGCTGCCGCGGCCCAGCCGGAGTAGCTGTTGAGCATCGACACCACCACCGGCATGTCGCCGCCGCCGATGGAAGCGACCAGGTGCCAGCCCAGTAGCAGCGCAAGCACGGTGACCACCACCAGCAGCCACAGCTGCGGGCTGATCACGAACCACACCGTCAGCGCGACGAAGACGACGAGCGCGCCGACATTGAGGAAGTTCTTGCCGGGCAGCATCATCGGCGCGGACTTGATGCGGGCCGAGAGCTTCAGGTTGGCGACGATCGAGCCGGTGAACGTCACGGCGCCGATGAACACGCCGATGACGACCTCGGCCGAGTGGATGCCGAGCATGCCCTGGTTGTGCAGCAGCGCTGCCTCGGATCCGGCGAGATCGGCTTCGACGTGCAGGTAGCCGTTCCACCCCACCAGCACCGCGGCCAGGCCCACGAACGAGTGCAGCAGCGCGATCAGCTCGGGCATGCCCGTCATCTCGACGACCTTGGCGCGCCACAGGCCGATCGCTGCGCCGATGGCCATGGCGCCGACCAGCAGCGCGACGCCGACAGGCTCGATGTGGCGGGCGAATGCCAGCGCGATCGTTGCGATCAGGGCGACGGCCATTCCGGCGATGCCGAAAGTGTTACCGGCCCTGGATGTTTCGTGCTTGGACAGGCCGGCCAACGCGAGGATGAACAGGATGGCCGCGACGACGTAGGCCGCTGTCGCGATGGTTTCCAGTGTGAACACTTCTCAGCTCCTCGAGAACATGGCCAGCATGCGGCGGGTCACGGAGAAGCCGCCGAAGACGTTGATACTGGCGAGCAGCGTCGCCAAAGTTGCCACCGCGGTGACGACGACATTGCCGTGCCCGATCTGCAACAGCGCGCCGACGACGATGATCCCGGAGATCGCGTTGGTCACCGACATCAGCGGGGTGTGCAGCGCGTGGTGCACATTGCCGATCACGTAGTAGCCGATCACGATCGCCAGCGCGAACACCGTCAGATGCACCTGCAGCGCGGCCGGTGACAGCGCGATGAGCGCGAAGAGCACCGCCGCCGCGGTGAAGGTCAGCCCCAGCCTGCGCCCGATGGTCATGGGCTTTTTAGCCGGCTTCGTTTCAGCCGGCGCGGCCGCGGCAACGACCGGGGCCGCCGACACCTGGACGGGCGGCGGCGGCCAGGTGACCTCGCCGTCGCGAACCACAGTCACCGAGCGCTGAACCACATCCTCGAAGTCGAGAATGAGCTTGCCGTCCTTCTCGGGGGTGAGCAGCTTCAGCAGGTTCACCAGGTTGGTGCCGTACAGCTGTGATGCGGTGGCGGGCAGTCGGCCGGCGAGATCGGTGTAGCCGACGATCGTCACGCCGTGGTCGGTGACGACCGCCTGGTCCTTGACGGTGCCCTCGACGTTGCCGCCGTTGGCCGCGGCCATGTCCACGATCACGCTGCCGGGCTTCATCGACGCGACCATCTCGGCGGTGATGATGCGCGGCGCCGGTTTACCGGGGATCAGCGCGGTGGTGATGATGATGTCGACGTCCTTGGCCAGATCGGCGTACAGCTGCGCCTCGCGGGCCTTGTAGTCGTCGCCCATCTCCTTGGCGTAGCCGGTGGCCGAGACCTCGGCTGCCTCCGGGTCGACAGACACGTACTCGCCGCCCAGGGACTTGACCTGATCGGCCACCTCGGGCCGCGGGTCGGTGGCTTGCACGATGGCGCCCAGGCTGCCCGCCGCACCGATGGCTGCCAGACCGGCGACGCCGGCGCCGACGACGAGCACCTTGGCCGGAGGCACCTTGCCCGCCGCAGTCACCTGTCCGGTGAAGAACCGGCCGAAGCTGTGGGCGGCCTCGACCACGGCGCGATAGCCGGCGATGTTGGCCATCGACGACAGCACGTCCAGCGACTGGGCCCGCGAGATACGAGGAACAGCGTCCATGGCCAGCACGGTGATCGGCCGGGTGGCCAGCTGCTCGACGAGCTCCGGCTTGAGCGCGGGGGAAATGAGACTGATCAACGTGGCGCCGTCGCGTAGGGCCGCGATCTCCGCGTTGTCCGGCGCGTTCACCTTGAGCACGACGTCGGCCTTCCAGGCCTCACCGATCTCGGCGCCAGCCTCGGTGAACGCCTCGTCGGAGAAGCTCGAGGCGGCGCCCGCGCCCGTCTCGACCACGACGTCGTAGCCCAGCTTGATGAGTTGGCCAACCGTCTGCGGTGTCGCGGCGACCCGCGTTTCGCCAGGCAGCGACTCTCTCGGGATCCCGATGATCATCGATTTCGATCCGATCTAGGTTTCTGTCACGGTCCGGTCGGGGCGCGACAAGGCCCCCCGACACAGCTCGTCGTGGACGAGTGGAATACGTCAGTCTAAGAGTCGGGCCAAATCGACCGTGTGTCCTGTCGGTCACCTGCCGCCGAGATAGCCGCCGAACGTGGGTTACCGACACGCTTGAGTCGCGCAGAGCGTGCGGGTAACCCACGTTCGGCAGCGCTTGGTCGACGTAGTTTCGCTCGCGCTGAGCGCAGACCTTCACCGAACGGTCTCACCCCGGTACCAATACGCGGTGTCCGTTTTCGTTGATATCGCACCCGACGAGTCGCTTGCTGATTCGCCGGCGGCTGTCGTGCCGTCAGGCAAGTGGCGCGGGCGGTCGACGCGTGCCGCGCTGCCACTGCTGTCGGTCATCGTCTTCTTCGTCGCGTGGCAGCTCGTCGCGGCCAGCGGCATCTGGAACCAGACATTCGTGCCCTACCCCAGCGCGGTGTGGCACGCATTCCTCGACGTCTCCACCACCCACGACGGTGTCCGCGGCTATGCCGGATACCTGCTGTGGGAGCACCTCTACATGACGCTGCGCCGCGTGTTCGCAGGCGCGGTCATCGGTGTCGTGCTGGGCGTGCTGCTCGGCCTGGTGATGGGATCCGTCGGCTGGGTGCGCAGCGTGCTCGAGCCCTGGCTGACGTTCCTGCGCGCGCTGCCGCCGCTGGCCTACTTCTTCCTGCTGGTCATCTGGCTGGGCATCGACGAGGCGCCGAAGATCACGCTGCTGGCGCTGGCCGCGCTGCCGCCTGCCGCCGTGGCCACCACCGCGGCCGTCGTCGCCGCACCCGTTGGACTACAGGAGGCGGCCCGCGCACTCGGCGCCTCGCGACGGCAGGTGATCCGCGACGTCGTCGTTCCGTCCGCGCTGCCCGAGACCTTCACCGGCATCCGGCTTGCGGTCGGCATGGCCTACTCCTCGGTGGTCGCCGCCGAACTGTTCAACGGGCTGCCAGGCATCGGCGGCCTCGTCAAAGACGCCAGCAACTACAACAACACCCCCGTCGTGCTGGTCGGCATCTTCGCCATCGGCATCTCCGGCCTTGTCATCGACGGTCTGCTTCGCGCCGTGGAGCGGCGCGCTGTCCCCTGGAGAGGAAAAATCTAGTGAAACTCAAGGTTCTGATCGCAGCAGTTGCGGCGTCGACGCTGGCGCTGGCCGGCTGCTCGGTCGACCACTCAGGGGACCAAGCCGACAAGCCGACGATTCGTATTGGCTACCAAAGCTTTCCGTCCGGCGACCTGATCGTGAAGAACAACAAGTGGCTCGAGGAAGCGCTGCCGAACTACCACATCAAGTGGACGAAGTTCGACTCCGGCGCCGACGTCAACACCGCCTTCATCGCGAAAGAATTGGACTTCGGCGCGCTCGGCTCCAGCCCTGTAGCGCGCGGACTTTCGGCTCCGCTGAACATTCCGTACAAGGTCGCGTTCGTGCTCGACGTCGCGGGCGACAACGAGGCGCTGGTGGCCCGCAACGGCAGCGGCGTCAACACGGTCGCCGACCTCAAGGGCAAGCGGATCGGCACCCCGTTCGCGTCGACTGCGCACTACAGCCTGTTGGCGGCGCTCGCGCAGAACGGGTTGTCCGCCAAGGATGTTCAGCTGGTCGACCTGCAGCCGCAGGCCATCCTCGCGGCGTGGGACCGCGGGGACATCGACGCGGCCTACTCGTGGCTGCCCACGCTCGACCAGCTGCGCAAGACCGGTAAGGACCTGATCACCAGCCGTCAGCTGGCCAAGAACGGCAAGCCCACGCTGGATCTCGGTGCGGTCCGCGATGAGTTCGCCGACGCGCATCCCGACGTCGTCGACACCTGGCGCCAGCAGGAAGCCCGCGCGCTCACGCTGATTCACGACGATCCCGCCGCGGCGGCCAAGGCCGTTGCCGCCGAGATCGGCCTGAGCCCCGACGAGGTCGCCGGTCAGCTGAAGCAAGGCGTGTACTTGACGCCGGAACAGGTCGCGTCGCCGGAATGGCTTGGCGCAGAAGGCAAGCCGGGCAACATCGCGGTCAACCTGCAGAGTGCTTCGCAGTTCCTCGCCGACCAGAAGCAGATTCCCTCGGCGGCGTCGCTGCAGACGTTCCAGGACGCGATCTATACGAGGGGGCTGCCCGGTGCCATCACCCAATAGAGCGGACATCCGGCCTAGCTCAGATGTCGGCGCGGTGCACCTGCGGTCGGTCAAGCACCGCTACGGCAGGGGTCGCGGCGAGGTCACGGCGCTAGGCCCCGTCGACCTGACCGTCGAACCGGGATCGTTTCTGGTTCTGGTCGGCGCGTCGGGCTGCGGCAAGAGCACGCTGCTGCGATTGCTGGCGGGCTTCGAGTCGCCAAGCGAAGGCTCGGTCGCGGTGTCGGGCGCTGCGCCGACGCCCGGTGTGACGGCGGGCGTGGTGTTTCAGCAGCCTCGCCTGTTCCCGTGGCGCACGGTCGGCGGCAACGTCGACCTCGCGCTGAAATACGCAAACATGCCCCGGGAGCGTCGTGCGGAGCGTCGCGACCAGCTGCTCGCCCGCGTGGGGTTGGAGGGCACCGCCGACCGCAAGATCTGGGAGATCAGCGGCGGGCAGCAGCAGCGGGTGGCGATCGCACGGGCGCTGGCCGCCGAGACACCGCTGTTCCTGCTCGACGAGCCGTTCGCAGCTCTGGACGCGCTCACTCGGGAGCGGCTGCAGGAGGACGTCCGTCAGGTCAGCGCGGAGTCGGGCCGCACAACGGTGTTCGTCACGCACAGTGCCGACGAAGCGGCGTTTCTGGGTTCGCGGATCGTGGTGCTGACGCGGCGGCCGGGGCAGGTGGCGTTGGATCTGCCGGTCGACCTGCCGCGCACAGGCGTCGACCCCGAGGAATTGCGTCGCTCAGCGGAATACACCGAGTTGCGCGCCGAAGTCGGGCGCGCGGTGAAAGCAGCGGCTGCCTAGGGCTTAGACCGGGGGATACGCCGGGGGCGGATACACGCCGCGCAGGATCCATGCGAACCAGTTGGCGCCGTACTCGATTTCGTCGCTCGCGTCATAGTCCGGATTCGGATCCATGTGCTCACCCTCTCGCGTATCGGCTGGTTCTCGGTGAAGTCTAGACCGGCTGCCAGTGTCGCAACAGCCGGAAGACCTTAAACTGGCCAACCAGTTGATTGACGCCCCGACGCGCCCGGGGCCTGCATATAGTGAGTCGCCATGTCCGAATCCAGCCCGGCTGTCCCAGCCACCACCAACGGGATGACCCGCCGCGAGGAGCTGTTGACCGTCGCGACCAAGCTGTTCGCCGCGCGGGGCTACCACGGCACGCGGATGGACGATGTGGCCGACGCGGTGGGGCTGAACAAGGCGACGGTCTATCACTATTACGCCAGCAAGTCACTGATCCTCTACGACATCTATAAGGGCGCCGCCGACTTCACGGTCGATGCATTGCACGACGACCCGACGGCATCTGCGCGCGAGACCATCTACCACTTCACCCAGCGGCTGCTGGTCGGTATCGCGGGCAACATCGAGCGCGCGGCGGTGTATTTCCAGGAGGGCCCGTACATCACCGAGTGGTTCACCGAGGACCAGGTCGGCTACATCCGGGAGAAGGAAACGCAGGTCTACGAGCACGTGCGCGACGTGATCGACCGCGGCATCGCCAGCGGTGAGTTCTACGACTGCGACTCGCATGTGCTGGCGCTGGGCTACATCGGGATGACGCTGGGCTCCTACCGCTGGCTGCGGCCGCAGGGCAGGCGCACCGCGCAGGAAATCGCCGAGGAGTTCAGCACTGCGTTGTTACGCGGGCTGATTCGCGATGAGACGACGCGCGTCGAGTCGCCGTTGGGCATCGACGTAGAAAACGCGAGTCGGTCAACCTAGAGCGCGAGCGGTCACCAGTACTCTCGCGCCGTGACGCAAATTCTGCGGACCCAGGTTTGTGTTGCGGGTGGCGGTCCCGCGGGCCTGGTTCACGCTCTGCTGCTTGCCCGGGCCGGGGTTCGGGTTGTCGTCTTGGAGAAGCACAAGGATTTCCTGCGCGACTTCCGCGGCGACACTGTTCATCCGAGCACCCTGCGGATCATGGACGAGTTGGGGTTTGTCGATGAGTTCCTGCGACTACCCCACACCAAGATCAACCGCGTGGCTTTCGATGCCGACGGTTCCGTTGACCTTCGCACGGTAGGTGACTTCGGTGCACTCAAGTGGCTGGGCTTCAGGCAGCCCTACATCGCTTTGATGCCGCAGTGGGACTTCCTCGACTTCCTTGCCGAAAAGGCTTCTGCGTACCCGGAATTCACCTTGATCCGGAGTGCCGAGGTCACGGGCCTCATCTTCGAACGAGATCGGGTGGTCGGGGTGCGCACGCCGGACGTGGAGGTGCACGCCGAACTGGTGGTGGCCGCCGACGGGCGCTCTTCGGCGGTGCGGGCGGCCGCGGGTCTGGAGATCGCGACGGCGCACTCCCCGATGGACGTGCTGTGGTTCCGGCTGAAATGGCGTCCCGGTGACCCTCAGGAATTGTTCGCGGTGATCCGTAGGGGCCTACTCCTGGCCATGATCTACCGCGGCGACTATTGGCAGGTCGCGTATCCGGTGCCGAAGGGAGCCAACCCTCGGAACGGGTCGATTCAGGCGTTGAAGGAGCGGCTGGTCTCCGCGCGCCCGCAGCTGAGTGAACACGTCAACGATCTGCACTCCTGGGATGACATCAGCCATCTCGACGTGCGGGTGGACCGGCTGAAGACGTGGTGGCGTACGGGTCTGCTGTGCATCGGCGATGCAGCCCATGCCATGTCACCGGCCGGCGGGGTCGGCATCAACCTCGCTGTGGCCGATGCGGTGGCCGCTGCGAATATCCTCTGCCCGCCGCTTCGCGAAGGTCGACTGACCGACGCGGACCTCGCCAAGGTGCAGCGCCGCCGTGAGCTGCCGACCCGGATCATTCAGGCGGGTCAAGTGTTGGCCCAGAACAGAGTGATCGAGCCCAATTTGGCCGGTGATCTGTCACCAATCCGCATCCCGAAAATCGTTGGCTTTGGACCGCTGCAGTTCATTCCGCCGATCGTCGTCGGACGGGGCTTTCGCCCCGAACATGTACATACTCCAGACGTACACGCCGCCTAGAAGACGGCCCTCGCGCATCGTCCACGGTCTCGGCGAAGATGGACACGTGAAGTCCACTCTGCTGTCGCGCCGCGATCTCGACTTTCTCCTTTATGAATGGCTGCGCATCGACGAGCTCACGAAACGCGAGCGCTTCGCCGAGCACTCCCGCGAGACCTTCGACGGCGTTCTCGATCTGTGCGAGCAGCTGGCCACGCGCTACTTCGCGCCGCACAACAAGAAGAGCGACGCCAACGAACCGCACTTCGACGGCGAGACGGTCACCCTCATCGATGACGTCAAGGAGGCGTGGGACGCGTTCGCCGCAGCCGACCTGATCGCCATGTCGATGGACGAAAACCTCGGCGGCGCCCAGCTGCCCGCCACCGTCGCAGAGGCTGGCTTCGCTTGGTTCTCCGCCGCCAACGTCAGCACCACGGGCTACCTCATGCTGACGATGGCCAACGCCAACCTGCTGGCCAAGTTCGGTACCGACGAGCAGGTCGAAGCGTTCCTCAAGCCGATGCTCGCCGGCCGGTTCTCCGGCACGATGGCCCTGTCCGAGACACAGGCCGGCTCGTCACTCGCCGACATCCTCACCCGCGCCGAACCGCAGGACGACGGCACCTATCGGCTGTTCGGATCGAAGATGTGGATCTCGGGGGCCGAACACGACCTGACCGAGAACATCGTCAACCTGGTGCTCGCCAAGATCCCCGGCGGTCCGCCGGGCACCAAGGGCATCTCGCTGTTCATCGTGCCGAAGTTCCTCGTCAATGCCGACGGCTCCATCGGTGAGCGCAACGGCGTCGTGCTCGCCGGCCTCAACCACAAGATGGGCCAGCGCGGCATCACCAACACCGTGCTCAGTTTCGAGGGCGCCGTCGGTTATCTGGTCGGCGAGCCGCACCGCGGCCTGGCCTACATGTTCACGATGATGAACGAAGCCCGTCTCGGCGTCGGCATGGGCGCGGTGTCGCTGGGCTACACCGGATACCTCAAGTCGCTGGAGTACGCGCGCGAACGGCCACAGGGCCGGCCGGTGCTGGCCAAGGACCCGTCGACGCCGCAGGTGCCGATCATCGAACACGCCGACGTCAAGCGAATGTTGTTGGCGCAGAAGGCCTATGTCGAGGGCGGCATGGCGCTGCTGCTGTATTGCGCCAAGCTCGTCGACCTACAGCACAGCGCTGAATCCGACGACGAGCGCGATGCGCTCGGCCTGCTGCTCGACATCCTCACGCCAGTCGGCAAGAGCTGGCCGTCGCAATGGTGTCTGGAGGCCAACAGCCTGGCCATCCAGGTGCACGGCGGATACGGCTACACCCGCGAGTACGACGTCGAGCAGCACTACCGCGACAACCGGCTTAACCCCATCCACGAGGGCACGCACGGTATCCAGAGCCTGGACCTGTTGGGCCGCAAGGTGACTCAGCGCGGCGGGGCCAGCTTGGCCGCGCTCGGTGAAGCCGTAGACACCACCGTCGCCACGGCCGGTGCCACCGGCGGTGCGGCCGCCGAGCTCGCTACCCAGCTCGACTCGTCGTGGCAGCGCCTCGTCAGCGTGACCACCGGGATGTTCGGCTCGGGTGACGTCGAAGCCGCGCTGGCCAACAGCGCCATCTACCTCGAAGCCTTCGGGCACATCGTCGTTGCGTGGATATGGCTCCAGCAGTTGCTTGCCGCCAACGGACGCACCGGCGACTTCTACGACGGCAAGCGGCAGGCGGCACAGTACTTCTTCCGCTACGAGCTGCCCAAGACGGCGCCACAGCTGGACCTGCTGGAAAGCCTGGACCGCACGACCCTGGAGATGCGCGACGCCTGGTTCTGATCCGCGCTCTGCTTTTACGTATGACAAGTAATTGGATTGCCGTGTTTGAATCCCCCCGCCCAGTGGGAAGCCGTCCGCGGGTATGCCTACAACACTTCAAGACCTCACCCATTGGGTCCTGACCAAGGGCCTGCACATCGTCCTCGTCGTGCTCTTCGCGATCATCGTCACGCGGGTCATCCGCTGGGTCGCGGGACGGATCAGCACGCGACTCACCAGGGGCGACGATCGCGACGCGACAGTGCGCTCGGAAACCGTCAAGCACGGACAGGCGGTCGCCTCGGTCATTTCGTCGGTGGCGATCGCCCTGCTCTACGTGGTGGTGGCCGTCGACATCGCCAATCAGCTTGGCCTGCCGCTTGGTTCGCTGGTGGCGCCGGCGGCGGTGCTCGGTGCCGCACTCGGGTTCGGGGCACAACGCATCGTGCAGGACCTGCTCAGCGGATTCTTCCTGATCACCGAGAAGCAGTACGGCTTCGGTGACCTTGTCGAGCTCAGCGTGACGGCCGGTGGCTCAGCGGTCGGCACTGTGGAAGACGTCACACTACGCGTCACCAAACTGCGCACCAGCGACGGCGAGATGTACACCGTGCCCAACGGCCAGATTGTGAAATCACTCAACATGTCGAAGGACTGGGCACGCGCGGTTGTCGACGTGCCGGTGCCCACCTCGGCCGACCTGAACAAGGTGAACGACGTGCTGGGTGACGTCGCGAAGGCCGCGATGCAGGACGATGGCCTGCCGGAGCTCTTACTCGACGAGCCGTCTCTGATGGGCGTCGAGAGCATCGAGGTCGACACCGTCAATCTGCGGATGGTGGCACGCACGCTGCCGGGTAAGCAGTTCGAGGTCGGGCGTGAGCTGCGGGCGCTGATCGTGTCGTCGTTCCGTCGCAACGGCATCGCGACGTCCGGTGCGGTGACTAGTCAAAACTGATCAACTGCCGGACGGCACGTCCGTCGGCGAGTTGATCCATGCCGTCGTTGATCTGGTCGAGGGTGATCGTCGACGACACGAGCTTTTCGACGGGCAGTCGGCCTGCCCGCCACAGCCCGACGAAATGCGGGATGTCGTGCGACGGCACCGCAGAGCCGAGGTAACTGCCGATAAGCGAGCGGCCCTCGGCGACAAAACCCAACGGCGACAACGTGATTCGCGCATCCGGCGGCGGCAGGCCGACGGTGACGGTGCGCCCGCCAGGGGCGGTCAGATCGATCGCGGTCTGTAGGGCCAGCGGGTGGCCCGCTGCCTCGATGACGACCGCCGCCTTGAGCCCGCGCTCACGAGCCTCGTCGGGGGTGTACGCCTCGTGAGCGCCCATGGTCCGCGCCAGCTCCAGCTTGTCGGCCAGCTGGTCGACGCCGATCACGGTGACGTGGTCGTCGGCGAGCGCGGTGATCACCGCGGCCATGCCGACGCCGCCCAGTCCGACGACGATCACGGTCTGGCCGGGCTGCGGGCGTCCTGCGTTGATCACGGCTCCGCCGCCGGTGAGCACGGCGCAGCCGAGTAGCGATGCGACCTCGGGCGGCACGTCGTCGGGCACCGGCACCACCGACCGACGGTCGACGACGGCGTAGGTGGCGAAGCCGGAGACCCCGAGGTGGTGATGGACGGGCCGGCCGTTGCGCGACAGTCGGCGCTCGCCGCCCATCAGGGTGCCGGCGCCGTTCGCAGCGCTGCCGGGCTCGCATGGTGTCAGCCCATTGGTGGCGCACGCCGGGCACTGGCCACATCGCGGCAGGAACGTCATCACGATGCGCTGCCCGACCGGCATGTCGTCGACCGCCGACCCCGCCTGCTCGACCACCCCCGCTGCCTCGTGCCCCAGCAGCATCGGGACCGGGCGGACGCGGTTGCCGTCGACCACCGACAGGTCGGAATGACAAAGCCCGGCCGTTTCGATGCGGACCAACAGCTCGGAGTCGCCGGGCGGAGCAAGTTCGAGCTCGCCGACAGACAGCGGTCGCGATTCGGCATAGGGCCGGGGTCTTCCTATTTCTTCTAGTACGGCGCCGCGGATCCTCATGAGGACCAGCCTGCCGTGACGCCGGCGGAGCCGGCAATCCAACTACTGCCAGACTGCTGCCATGACAAGCGAGCAATCGCTCACCAGCGCGGATTTCCCGGTGCACTGGCCGGTGCTGACCCGATGGACGGACAACGACATGTTCGGCCACCTCAACAACGCGGTGTACTACGAACTGTTCGACACCGCGATCAACGGGTGGATCAATACGACGTGTGGCATCGATCCGCTGACGGTGCCCTGGCTGGGAGTGGTCGCGGAGTCGGGTTGCAAGTACTTCGCGGAGTTGAAGTTCCCCGATCCGCTGGTCGTCGGGGTGGCCGTCGGCCGGCTCGGCAATAGCAGCGTCACGTATCGGTTGGCGCTGTTCCAGGCCTATCAGCCGCTGGCAGCGGTCGGGCATTGGGTGCATGTGTACGTCGACCGTGAGAGCAGGCGGCCGGTGCCGATCCCGGGGCCGATTCGGTCGCTGCTGGAGTCGATATGCTCGCCGGATGCCGCTCGTAAGCAAGACAGTTGAGGTAACCGCGCCCGCGGAGAAGATCATGGCGATCGTCGCCGACTTCGAGTCGTATCCGGAGTGGAACGAGGAGATCAAGGGCTGCTGGGTGCTGGCCAGATATGACGACGGCAGACCGAGTCAGCTGCGTCTCGACGTCACCGTCCAGGGCCAGTCGGGCACGTTCATCACCGCGGTCTACTACCCGGCAGAAAACCAGATCTACACCGTGCTGCAGCAGGGCGAGTTCTTCGAGAAGCAGGAGCAGCGGTTCTCGGTGGTGCCGATGGGCGCGACCTCTCTATTGACCGTCGACTTCGAGGTCGAGACCAAGCTGCCGATCCCGGGGCCGATGGTGAAGAAGGCGATCGGAGACACGCTGGACTATCTGGCCGACAACCTCAAGACGCGCGCCGAGCATCTGGCGGCCAAACCCTAACTCAGCTCCACAACCCGATCTCCTCGAGCCGGGCCACCAAACGCTGTGCTGCGTCGGTGAACTCACGTGACGTGAGCCGGACGACGGTGTCCACGTCGCGACGGCGCAACGCGGCGATGAGCTCGCGATGGCCTGCCACCGCCGCTGCACCCCACGCCGGTTCACTGGCATAGATCTGTCCGGGTATGTAGCGCGCGACGTGCAGCAGGAACCACGCCAGCTTGATTCGGTCCGTTGTCCGGTTGAACGCCCGGTGGAAGGTGAACTCCGCCGCGACGATCTCCTCGGGATTGCCACCGTCAACGGCAACGGCGAGGGTCTCATTGAGCCGCTCCAGCTCGTCGGCCTGCGCGTCGGTGATCCGTGCTGCCGCGGTGGCGGCCAGCTCCTTAGCGATCGTGGCCTGCAGCCAGAAGATGTCCTCGATGTCGTTGCGGGTCAGCGGCACCACCACGTGCCCGCGGTGCGGCTCGAGCTGAACCATGCCCTCGCCACGCAGAGTGCGCAGCGCCTCGCGGACCGGTGTGATGCTGACGCCCAGCGCAGCGGCGGTTTCGTCGAGCCGGATGAAGGTCCCCGGCCGCAGCGTGCCGGTCATGATGTCGGTGCGTAGCCGTGCTGCGACCTCGTCGGAGAGCTGCTCGCGGCGTACCGCCAGCCGCCGCTGTGAGCGGGGTCTGGCGGGTGCGTTCATGGCTCTCTCCGGTTGTCTCGCGTGGGCTTGTCCCCGCGGCGCCGAGGTCTTAGTGTGACCACGGCAACATAATGTTTGATCAAATATCAACGCCGCGCAACCCGCCGCCCGAGGGAGCACTAGCTGTTGACCGCTGAGCCGTCACCTACCGACCAGCCGTATCTGGCGCGTCGGCAGAACTGGATCACGCAGCTCGCCAGGCACGCGTTGATGCAGCCCGAGGCCACGGCGCTGCGGTTCCTCGGTCACACGACGACCTGGGGTGAGCTCGACCGCAGGGTGACCGCGCTGGCGGCTGCGCTGAGCAGGCGCGGAGTCCGTTTCGGTGACCGCGTGCTGATCCTCATGCTCAACCGCACCGAGTTCGTCGAATCGTTCCTTGCCGCCAACAAACTGGGCGCCATCGCCGTACCGGTGAACTTCCGGATGACCCCGCCGGAGATCGCGTTCCTGGTCAGCGACTGCCAGGCCCGCGTCGTGGTCACTGAAACCGTGCTGGCCGGCGTGGCCACCGCCGTGCGGGACCTCGACCCGACGCTGCAGACCGTGATCGTCGCTGGTGGCGCCACCGATGACGCAGTCATCGGCTATGACGACGTGATCGCAGAACAGGGGGACCCGGCCCCAGTTGTCGATATCCCCAACGACTCGCCCGCGCTGATCATGTACACGTCGGGCACCACGGGCAGGCCGAAGGGCGCGGTGCTCACCCACACCAACATCGCGGGCCAGGCGATGACCAATCTGTTCACGATCGCGGCCGACGTCAACAATGATGTCGGCTTCATCGGGGTGCCGCTGTTCCACATCGCCGGCATCGGTAACACGATCACCCCGCTGCAGCTCGGGCTGCCGACGGTCATCTATCCCCTTGGCGCCTTTGATCCCGCCCATCTGCTCGACGTGCTCCAGGCCGAACAGGTGACGACGATGTTCCTGGTGCCCGCGCAGTGGCAGGCGGTGGTCGCCGAGCAGCGGGCCAACCCGCGAAAGCTGGCGCTGCGAGTGCTGTCGTGGGGCGCCGCACCGGCGTCGGACACCCTGCTGCGCGAGATGGCCGAGACCTTTCCCGGTACGCAGATCTATGCCGCGTTCGGACAGACCGAGATGTCGCCGGTGACTTGTATGTTGTTGGCGCAGGACGCAATTCGCAAGCTCGGCTCGGTCGGCAAAGTTATCCCGACGGTGGCCGCGCGCGTCGTCGACGAGAACATGAACGACGTCCCAGTCGGCCAGGTCGGCGAAATCGTCTACCGGGCACCAACGCTGATGGCCGGCTACTGGAACAACCCGAAGGCCACCGCCGAGGCGTTCCACGGTGGTTGGTTTCACTCCGGCGACCTGGTCCGCCAGGACGACGAGGGTTATGTCTGGGTCGTCGACCGCAAGAAGGACATGATCATCTCCGGCGGCGAGAACATCTACTGTGCTGAGGTCGAAAACGCGCTGGCCGCACACCCCGCCATCGTCGAGGTGGCGGTGATCGGGCGTCCAGACCAGAGGTGGGGCGAAGTGCCGGTGGCGGTAGCGGCCGTTCGCAGCGACCTCTACCTCTCCGATCTCGACGGATTCCTGACCGAGCGGCTGGCCCGGTACAAGCATCCGAAGGCGCTGGAGATCGTCGCTGCGCTGCCACGCAACCCAGCTGGCAAAGTCCTGAAAACAGAACTGCGAGCGCGGTTCGGCGCGGAAAGTTTCATTGACGCTGGCGAAAGTTCTACTCCGCCAACGGTTTCTGCTGCGGCACAAGACATTTAACGGACGGGGGAGGGTTTGCTAACGGTTACGGGCACAATCCTGCCGATGCGGTGCACTGGCGGTACAGCATCGGGTACAGTCCTGTGGTCCGTCTTACTACTTGCGAGTAGGGAGACGGACATCACACACACGGGGTTGGGGCAAGGAGGGGGCGTGCGACACGGGCTGCCGCTGCGCCACGACCGTCACGGTTTCGTGGTGGGAGCGACCTGGTGACGGCGTCGACCGGCATGGTCGGCTATGTCCGAGAGCAGACCAGACCTGCCCTGCAGGCCGTCGGCGGTTTTACTCGTATGTGCGTGCTGACCGGGAGGGCACTGTTCCGGCCCTTCCAGTGGCGCGAATTCATCCTTCAGAGCTGGTTCTTGTTCCGGGTGTCGTTCCTGCCGACCCTCGCGGTCTCCGCGCCGCTGACTGTGCTGCTGATCTTCCTGCTGAACATCCTGCTCGCCGAGTTCGGCGCCGCCGACGTGTCCGGTGCGGGCGCGGCAATCGGCGCCGTCACTCAGTTGGGCCCGCTGGTCACCGTGCTGGTGGTGGCAGGCGCTGGGTCGACAGCCATTTGCGCAGACCTCGGCGCGCGCACCATTCGTGAAGAGATCGACGCGCTCGAGGTGCTCGGCATCGATCCGATCCACCGCCTGGTGGTGCCTCGTGTGGTCGCATCGACTTTCGTCGCGTTGTTGCTCAACGGCGCCGTGGTGACCATCGGCTTGGTCGGCGGATTCGTCTTCGGCGTGTACCTGCAGAACGTGTCGGCGGGCGCCTACGTCTCGACGCTGACACTGATTACCGGCCTGCCCGAAGTGCTGATCTCGGTCATCAAGGCCACGGTCTTCGGCCTGATCGCCGGGCTGGTCGGCTGCTACCGCGGACTCACGGTCTCGGGCGGCGCCAAGGGCGTCGGAACTGCGGTCAACGAGACGCTGGTCCTGTGCGTCATCGCGCTGTTCGCCGTCAACGTGGTTCTGACCACGATCGGCGTGCGGTTCGGAACGGGGCGCTGACATGAGTACCGGCGCCGTTCTGCGCTCACGATTCCCGCGGGGAACCGCGCGTGCTGAAAGAGTCGCCGGTGCGCCTGCGCGATTCCTCGACAGTGTCGGCCACGTCGCGTGGTTCATCGTCACCGCACTGGGCGC
This sequence comes from Mycobacterium sp. JS623, assembly GCF_000328565.1. Classification (NCBI taxonomy): domain Bacteria; kingdom Bacillati; phylum Actinomycetota; class Actinomycetes; order Mycobacteriales; family Mycobacteriaceae; genus Mycobacterium; species Mycobacterium sp. JS623. The sequence goes on from NC_019966.1 coordinate 86,425, forward strand.
AACCGGTCATGCGCTGCGGTACTACCGCAAGGAGACGCTGCGGCTGATCGCCGAGATCGGCATGGGCACCGGCGCGATGGCTGTCATCGGCGGTACCGCGGCGATCGTCGGCTTCGTCAGCTTGTCCGGGTCGTCGCTGGTGGCGATCCAGGGTTTTGCATCGCTCGGCAATATCGGCGTCGAGGCCTTCACCGGATTCTTCGCCGCGATGATCAATGTGCGATCCGCTGCTCCGCTGGTGTCCGGCGTCGCGTTGGCTGCGGTCGTCGGCGCCGGCGCGACGGCCGAACTGGGCGCCATGCGGATCAGCGAGGAGATCGATGCCCTCGAGGTGATGGGCATCAAGTCGATCTCCTACCTGGTCTCGACTCGAATCATGGCCGGCTTCGTGGTGATCATCCCGCTCTACGCGATGGCGATGATCCTGTCCTTCCTGTCCGGTCAAGTGACCACCACGTTGTTCTACGGCCAGTCGACCGGCACGTATGACCACTACTTCCGCACGTTCCTGCGGCCCGAGGACGTGTTCTGGTCTTTCATGGACGCGATCATCATCTCGGTGATCGTCATGCTCAACCACTGCTACTACGGCTATTTCGCCAGCGGTGGCCCCGTCGGTGTCGGCGAGGCGGTCGGGCGGGCCATGCGGGCGTCGTTGGTGGCGGTGGCGTTGGTGGTTCTGTTCGTCGCGTTGGCGCTCTACGGCGTCGACCCCAACTTCAACTTGACGGTGTAGCCGATGACCGCACCCGTGAACAAGTCCCGCACACCACCGTTCAAGGCGGCGGGCGCGGTCTTGACGCTACTGGTCGTCGTCGCGATGGTCCTGGTCTTCCTCCAGTTCCGCGGCACCTTCCTCGACCGCGAGGATCTGACGATGATGGCGGCGCGGGCCGGCCTTTCGATGGATCCCGGCGCAAAGGTGACCTACAACGGTGTTGAGATCGGCAGGGTCGGCAACGTCGACCAGATCGATGTCGGGGGCGAGCCCAAGGCGAGGATCACGCTCAAGGTAGATCGCAAATATCTGCACTTGATTCCCAAGAACGTGAATGCCGCCATCACCGCCACCACAGTGTTCGGCAACAAGTACATATCCTTCACGTCGCCGAAAAACCCGACGCCGCAACGCATTTCCCCGTCGGATGTGATTGACGCGACGTCGGTGACGACCGAGTTCAACACCTTGTTCGAGACGGTCGTCGAGGTGGCCCAGCAGGTCGACCCGATCAAGTTGAACCAGACATTGAGCGCCACCGCCGAAGCGCTCAGCGGGCTGGGTGATCGGTTCGGCCAGTCGATCATTCACGGCAACCAGATCCTGGACGACGTCAATCCGCTGATGCCCCAGATCCGCCGCGACAACCAGCTGCTCGCCGATCTGGGTGACGTCTACGCCAACGCGGCGCCAGACCTGTTCGACGGCCTGGAGAACGCCGTCACCACCGCGCGCACGCTCAATGCGGAGCAGGGCAACATCGACCAGGCGCTGATGGCGGCTGTCGGATTCGGTAATACCGGCGGCGACATCTTCGAACGCAGCGGTCCCTACCTGGTCCGTGGCACTGCCGACCTGGTGCCCACCTCGCAGCTGCTCGACACATACAGCCCCGCGCTGTTCTGCACGATCCGCAACTTCCACGACGTGGAGCCAAAGGTCGCAGCGTCCCTGGGTGGCAACGGGTATTCGCTTCGGACCACCAGCGAGCTGATCGGCCCGGGCAACCCCTACGTCTATCCGGACAATCTGCCTCGGGTGAACGCCAGGGGCGGCCCCGAGGGCAGGCCGGGCTGCTGGCAACCGATCACGCGCGATCTGTGGCCCGCGCCGTACCTGGTCATGGACACCGGTGCATCGATTGCGCCGTACAACCACCTGGCACTCGCCTCGCCGTTCGGTTGCGCCGGCCTGCCGCCGTGCATCATTCCGCTGCTTCCGGCCCCGATTCCGGTCATCGCTCCTGGGATCGAATACGTCTGGGGGCGTCAGTTCGGGGAGTACACGATCAACCCATGAAAATCACCGGTACTGCTATAAAGCTCGGCATCTTCTCGCTGGTGCTGTTGCTTTTCACCGCGATGATCATCGTGGTGTTCGGTCAGATGCGGTTCGACCGCACCACCGGATACACGGCGGTCTTCTCCAACGTCAGTGGCCTTCGAGCCGGGCAGTTCGTCCGCGCTTCCGGCGTCGAGGTCGGCAAGGTCTCCAAAATCGAACTGATGGACGGTGGCTCGCAGGCGAAGGTGCACTTCAGCGTCGATCGCTCGCTGCAACTGTTCGACGGGACCACGGCGTCCATCCGGTATCTGAACCTGATCGGCGACCGCTACATGGAGCTCAAGCGCGGCGACAGCAACAAGCGCCTGCCGGCCGGCGGCACCATCCCGATCGAGCGAACCCAGCCCGCGCTCGATCTGGATGCGCTGATCGGCGGCTTCCGTCCGGTTTTTCGGGCACTGGACCCCGCCAAGGTGAACAACATCGCCCAGTCGATCATCACGGTGTTTCAGGGCCAGGGGGGCACCATCAACGACATCCTGGACCAGACCGCATCGCTCACATCGGCACTGGCCGATCGCGACCAAGCCATTGGCGAGGTGATCCGCAATCTGAACACCGTGCTCGACACGACCGTCAAGCACCAGCAGCAGTTCGACGAGACGGTCCAGAATTTCGAGAAGCTCATCACCGGTCTGAAGAATCGCAAGGACCCGATTGCCAGCTCGGTGGCGGACATCAGTGACGCTGCGGGCACAATCGCGGACCTGCTCGCCGACAACCGGCCACTGCTGCAAAGCACGATCACCTATCTCGAGGGAGTCCAGCAGCCGCTTGTGGATCAGAAGGAACAGCTCAACGACATCTTGGTCAGGCTGCCGACGGCGTTCAACATCATCGGTCGCGCCGGTGGTATCTACGGCGACTTCTTCAACTTCTACGCCTGCGATATCACGCTGAAGACGTTCGGGCTGCAGCCCGGCGGTCCGGTTCGCACTGTCAAACTCACCAGTCAGCCGTCGGGTAGGTGCACGCCGCAATGAGGACACTCGAGGGGTCGGACCGCATCCGAAACGGGTTGATGGGCATCATCATCCTGATTCTGGTGCTCGGCGTCGGCCAGAGCTTCGCGAGCGTTCCGATGCTCTTCGCGACACCCACCTACTACGCACAGTTCTCCGACACCGGCGGCATCGGCACGGGTGACAAGGTGCGCATTGCCGGCGTCGACGTCGGTCAAGTTCGGTCGATGCGAATCGACGGGGACAAGGTAGTGATCGGCTACTCGCTGCAGGGCACCCAGATCGGCACCGCGAGTCGCGCATCGATCCGCACCGACACGATTCTGGGTCGGCGCAATATGGAGATCGAACCGCGCGGCACTGACCCGTTGCGCGCCAACGGCGTTCTGCCGTTGGGTCAGACCACCACTCCGTACCAGATTTACGACGCATTCTTCGACGTGACCAAGGCGGCCTCTGGCTGGGACACCCAGACGGTGAAGCGGTCGCTGAATGTGCTGTCCGAGACCATCGATCAGACGTATCCGCATCTGTCCGCGGCACTCGACGGGGTGGCGCGGTTCTCCGACACCATCGGCAAGCGCGACGATGAGGTCAAGCAACTGCTCGCCAACGCCAACAAGATCGCGGGCGTCCTCGGCAACCGCAGCGCGCAGATCAACCAACTGTTCGTCAATGCCCAGTCGCTGTTGGCAGCGATCAATGAACGCCACTACGAAGTCAGCATGCTGCTCGAAAGGGTCGCGTCGTTCTCTGAACAGGTGAAGGGTTTCATCGACGACAACCCGAACCTCAACCACGTGCTCGAGCAACTGCGCACCATCAGCGACGTGCTAAGGGACCGCAAGTTCGATCTGATGCAGACGCTGACCACCGTAGCGAAATTCGTTGCGTCCCTTGGTGAGGCGGTCGCCTCCGGCCCGTTCTTCAAAGTCTTTTTGGCGAATCTGCTGCCCTACCAGATCCTGCAGCCGTTCGTTGACGCCGCATTCAAGAAGCGCGGTATCGACCCGGAGAAGTTCTGGGGCGATGCGGGCCTGCCGGCTTTCCGGTTCCCCGATCCGAACGGCCAGCGGTTCCCGAATGGCGCGCCTGCGCCTGCGCCGACGGTGCTCGAAGGTACGCCGGAACATCCCGGCCCCGGCGTTCTGAAGGGCTCGCCGTGCTCGTACACGCCTGGCGTTCCTGAGGGCCTGCCGCGGCCGGGAGACCCCCTGCCGTGCGCGGGCCTAACGACCGGGCCGTTCGGCGGTCCTGAGTATCCTCCGCCCGACGTTGCAACCTCGAATCCGAATCCGAACGGGCCCGGTTTCACGCCGGGCGTGCCTGCCGCTGCCATCCCGGGTCAGCTGCCGCCGGACATGCCGGGCGCGCCCGTACCGATCGCGCCGGGGCCGCCCGGAGCGCGCACCGTGCCGGTGGGCCCGCTGCCGCCGCAGCCGCCGGACTTCACCCCGGGTATCGCCCCGCTGCCGCCTGCCCTGACCGGTCCGCCACCGCCGCCGGGGCCCGGTCCCGACGCCGGGCCGGCAGGCACGCCGCCGCTGCCGGGCAATCCGCCGTACCTCCCGCCCGGATCGCAGGGGGGCTGAGTTAGATGTCGACTGTCTTCAACATCCGAAACATCAAGACCGGCAACATCTCTCGGGGGGCGCTGATCATCGGTGCGCTGATCGTGATTCTCGCACTGGTGGCTGCCATCGTCGGCTGGAACGTGTACAAGAAGCTGACCACCAACACCGTCGTCGCCTATTTCCCGGAGACTTTGGCGCTGTATCCGGGCGACAAAGTGAACATCATGGGCATCAAGGTCGGCTCGATCGACAAGATCGAGCCGGCAGGCGACAAGATGAAGGTGACCTTCTCCTACGAGAACAAATACAAGGTCCCGGCCAACGCCACAGCGTCGATCCTGAATCCCAGCCTGGTCGCATCGCGCAATATCCAGCTGTCGCCGCCGTACACCGGCGGGCCCGTCATGGAAGACAACGCGGTCATTCCGATCGACCGGACGCAGGTGCCCGTCGAATACGATCAGCTCCGCGACTCGATCAACCGGATCCTGACCGAACTCGGGCCGACGAAGGACCAGCCGAAGGGGCCCTTCGGCGACATCATCGAATCGGCCGCGAACGGCTTCGCCGGCAAGGGCGATCAGCTCAACAAGACCCTGAAAGGACTGTCGGAGGCGCTCTACACCCTCAACGAGGGCCGGGGCGACTTCTTCAGCGTGATCAAGAGTCTGGCCCTGTTCGTCAACGCGCTGTACAAGAGCGATCAGCAGTTCGTCGCGCTGAATCACGATCTCGCGCAATTCACCAACGCGTTCACCAACACCGACCGCGAGGTGGCCAACGCGCTGCAGGACCTCAACCAGTTGTTGACGACGACCCGTCAGTTCATCAACAAGAACGGCGAGGTGCTGACCCACGACGTCAACAACTTGGCCGACGTGACCAATGCGATTCTGCAACCGGAGCCGCTCAACGGTCTGGAAACCGCCCTGCACGTGTTCCCGACGCTCGGTGCGAACCTGATGAACATCGTGTCGCCGGTCACCGGCGGTGTCATGGGCTTGCCCGCCATCGCCAACTTCGCGAACCCAATGCAGTTTGTGTGCAGCGCTATTCAGGCCGGCAGCCGATTGGGGTACCAAGAATCTGCCGAACTATGTGCCCAGTACTTGGCGCCCATCCTCGACGCGATCAAGTTCAACTTCCCCCCGATCGGTATCAATGAGTTCAACACCGCGATGACGCTGCCCAAGGAGATCGCGTACTCAGAGCCGCGTCTGCACCCGCCGGGGGGCTACAAGGACACCACGGTGCCCGGCGTCTTCTCCCGCGATACCTTGTTCTCGTTTGGTAACCACGAGCCGGGCTGGGTCGCCGCTCCCGGCATGCAGGGTGTCGACGTGCAACCGTTCACCTCCAACATGCTGACGCCGGAGTGCCTCGCAGAATTGATGGGTGGACCCGACTGTGTGATCCCCGGAGCTCCACCGGCCTTCGGGGCGCCGCCAGGGGGCAACCTGCCCGGCCCGCCGGACTCGTATAACGAGAACAACCCGCTGCCGCCGCCGTGGTATCCGCAGCCTGGGCCACCGCCTGCCCCGGCACCCGGGGTGATACCCGGTGACCCCGGTGGGTCGCCGCTGTCCGCGCCCGCTGCCGGGCCAGGCCCGGGCCCCGCCGCCCCGGCCGGGCCGCCGCCTGCGGGCCCGCCACTACCCGCTGAGGCAGGTCATTAGATGACTGCACGTAAATGGAGCAGGATCGCCCAGCGCAGCGTCGCGTTGATTGTGGTCGCATTGGTACTGAGCGCGTGCGGTTCGTGGAAGGGCATCGCCAATGTGCCGCTGCCCGGCGGACCGGGCACCGGCAGCAGGAACACGACGATCTACGTGCAGATGCCGGATACGTTGGCGCTCAACGTGAATAGCCGGGTACGCGTGGCCGATGTGTACGTCGGCCGGGTGCGGTCGATCGAGTTGAAGAACTGGGTCGCGACACTGACCCTCGAGCTGCAACCCGACGTGAAGCTACCGAAGAACACGCTGGCCAAGATCGGCCAGACCAGCCTGCTCGGCAGTCAACACGTGCAGCTCGATCCGCCGCCCAACCCCCAGGGTGAGCTGAAGAACGGTGACACCATCCCGCTGCAGAACAGCTCAGCCTTCCCCACCACCGAGCGGGTGCTGGCGAGCATCGCGACGATCCTGCGCGGGGGCGGCGTCCAGAACCTCGAAACGATCCAGACCGAGGTCAACAACCTGCTGACGGGCCGGGCCGATCAGATCCGTGCATTCCTCAACAAGTTGGACACTTTCACCGACCAACTGAATCAGCAGCGTCAGGACATCACGCGGGCCATTGATTCGACCAATCGGCTGTTGACGATCGTGGGCCAACGTGATCAGACACTCGATCGGGTACTCACCGAATTCCCGCCGCTTATCAAGCATTTCGCCGACACCCGGGATCTGTTCGCAAATGCGGTGGAGGCGCTCGGCCGGATCAGCAGGGCCGCCGACAATGCTCTGGCTCCGTCCAGCGATAACCTGCACACCAACCTGCAGAACCTCCAGCGGCCACTCAAGCAGCTCGGCCGGGCGTCGCCCTATCTGATCGGTGCCCTGAAGCTGATGCTCACCGCGCCGTTCTCCATCGAGAACGTGCCGAAGGTGGTCCGTGGCGACTTCCTCAACGTGTCGTTGATGGTCGACCTCACCCTGTCGGGACTGGACAACGGGTTCTTGTCGGGTACCGGTATCTCGGGCATGCTGCGCGCGCTCGAGCAGAGCTGGGGCCGCGACCCGGAGACGATGATTCCCGATGTGCGATTCACCCCGAATCCGCATGACGCGCCGAACGGTCCGCTGGTTGAAAGGGGTGAGTGAGCAGTGCTGACCCGTTTCATCAAGATCCAGCTGGTGCTGTTCACGATCCTGACGATCATCGCGATCGTCGTATTGGGCTGGTACTACCTGCGGGTGCCCAGCCTGGCCGGGATCGGGCAGTACAAGCTCTATGCCGACCTGCCCCGGTCCGGCGGTCTCTACGGGACCGCCAACGTGACATATCGGGGCACCCAGATCGGCAAAGTCACCGCCGTGGATCCCACAGAGCGTGGTGCGCGGGCCGAGATGAGCATCGACAGCCGGTTCAAGATCCCTGCGGACGCGACCGCGAACGTGCACTCCGTCTCGGCGATCGGTGAGCAGTACCTGGACATCGTCTCTACGGGCAACCCCGGTCGTTTCCTGTCCGACGGCCAGAACGTCGGCTCGATCAACGACAACACGGTGCCCAGCGAGGTCGGTCCGGCGCTGGACGCCGCCAACCGCGGGCTGGCCGTCCTGCCCAAGGAGAAGATCGACACGCTGCTCACCGAAACCTCGAAAGCGGTCGGCGGATTGGGCCCGGCTTTGCAGCGGCTGGTCGATTCCACCACGAACATTGCGCAGGGTTTCAAGGACAACCTGCCCGAGCTGAACGACATCATCGAGCACTCGACGCCGATCCTGCAGAGCCAAGCCGACTCCGGCGACAACATCGAGCAATGGGCCCGCAACCTCAACATCATCGCGGCCCAATCAGCCGAGCAGGACGCAGCCCTGCGTAGCGGACTTGAGCAGGCCGCGCCCACGTTGGACCAGGTGACGGCCGTGTTCAGCGATGTTCGCGATGCCCTACCGCAGACTCTCGCCAATCTGGCCGTCGTCTTCGACATGCTCAAGCGCTACCACAAGGGTCTCGAGCAGACGCTGGTGATCCTCCCGCAGGGTGCTGCGGTCGCGCAGGCCGGAACACTGTTCGACAATGTCGGTCAGCTGCCCTTGGCCCTGGGGATCAACCAGCCTCCGCCGTGTTTGACGGGGTTCCTGCCCGCCTCGCAGTGGCGGTCACCAGCCGACACCAGCATGGCGCCGCTGCCGTCGGGCACGTACTGCAAGATTCCGAAAGACTTCCAGGGCAACGTCGTTCGCGGCGCCCGCAACTATCCCTGTGCGGATGTGCCGGGCAAGCGCGCGGCGACACCGAGGGAGTGCCACAGTAACGAGCCGTATGTGCCCTTGGGTACCAACCCCTGGTATGGCGACCCGAACCAGATTCTGTCCTGCCCTGCTCCTGCGGCCCGCTGTGATCAGGGAGTCAATCCGGGGCGCGGAGTCATACCGGCGCCATCGGTCAACAACGGCCTCAATCCGCTGCCGGCTGATCAGTTGCCCCCACCGGCGCGGGCGTCTGCACCGACCAGCGACCCGGTGTCGCCGCCGGGGCAGGGTAGCGTCCAGTGCAGCGGGCAGCAGCCCAACCCGTGTACGTACACTCCCGCACAGGGGCCACCGGGTTCGACGGCTATCTACAGCCCGTCGAGCGGTGAGGTGGTCGGACCTGACGGCGTCAAGTACAACGTCAGCAATTCGAAGAACCCAGGAGACGACGGATGGAAGGAGATGCTGGCACCCGCCAGCTGAACCCCACCGATGCTGATGAAACGCCCGATGAGTCGTTAGCAGTATCCCTAGAACAATCGACAGACGCCTCTGAAGCCGAGGAATCGCTCGCGAAAGTCGAGGACGGCATCGACGACGCCACCGACGATCGCCGGCCGTCGCGGCTTGGCGTCGGCTCGGTGGTGTCCATCTGCGCGCTTCTTGTCATCCTGGCCGGCGGTGCGGCCGCCGGGGGATACCTGGCCTTGCGGTCTCACCACGCCAGTGAGGCCATTGCCCGCACCGAGGCAGCCGCCCTTGCCGCGGCCAGGGATTGTGTGACGGCCACGCAGGCGCCGGACACGGCAGCGATGCTGGCCAGCCAGTCCAAGATCATCGAATGCTCCACAGGCGCGTTCGGCTTGCAGGCGCCGCTGTACAGCAGCGTGCTGGCCGAGGCATATCAAGCGGCAAACGTTCAAGTGAAGGTGACGGATCTGCGCGCCGCGGTGGAGCGGCATAACGACGACGGCTCGATCGACGTGCTGGTGGCGCTGCGAACGAAGGTGACCAACTCCCAGGCCGCAGACCAGGAACAAGGGTATCGGCTCCGGGTGCAGATGGCGCCGGCCGATGGCACCTACAAGATCGCCGACATCAAGCAGGTCGCCTCGTGACCGCAACCCTCGACGCGGCGCCTCAGGCACCCGTTGAGCCGGCTGCGGGAGGTCCTGCCTCGTGGGCGGCGCGTGCTGGCGCCTTCCTGGTGGACATCTTTGTGGGGTTGGGCGTGATCGCCACGGCGGCGCTCCTCTGGAAAACAGCGCCGCCGCGGGATTGGACGTGGTGGGTGTTCGCAGTCGTTGTCGCGGTGGCAATCGTGTTGATGGCTGTCAACCGGCTACTGCTGCCGACGATTACAGGATGGTCGCTGGGCCGTGCGCTGTTCGGCATTGCCGTGCGCGGGCGCGACGGCTCGGCCGTTGGCGTGGCGAGGCTGCTCGGGCGCGACGTGGCTCACCTGCTCGATACCGCCGCGTTGTTCGTCGGCTGGGTGTGGCCGCTGTGGGATCGTCGTCGGCGAACATTCGCCGACCTGTTGCTCCGCACCGAGGTGCACAAGGTCGAGCCGCCGCATCGAGACATGCATCGCCCGGTAGCCGCAGTGCTCATCGCCGCGACGGCGCTGTGTACGGCGGGGGTCGGCCTGAGCTATCTGACGGTGTATGGGCATGAGCGCGCAGTGGTCTCGGCCCGCCAGCAGATCGCCGAGCAGGGCCCACGGATCGTCGAACAACTGCTGAGTTACAACGTGGACACGTTGCAGCAAGACTTCTCCCACGCGCAGTCGCTGACGACGGATGCCTATCGACCACAGCTGATCGCGCAGCAGCAGGCCGTGCTCAAGGCTGGCGCCACCAAGAACCAGTACTTCGCGGTCAGCAGCGCGGTGCTACGGACTCCCCAGGAGACCGCAGACCACATGTCGATGCTGTTGGCGATGCAGGGACAGCGCGGCGCCAACGCGAGCGACTTCAAGTTCATCACCGCCACGGTTCGGGCTGATTTCGACAAGTCGCGCGACGGGCAGTGGCGCGTCGCCAATCTCATTGTGCTGAAGAAGCCCCAGCTGAGTCAGGCAGGCCAATGAGTCCGCGTCGCAAGCTCGACGCGGACGAGCAGGACTTCTTCGAGGTGGTGCCCAAGCCGCCGCGGCGGTGGGGGCTGCCTGTCGTCGCTATCGTGGCGGCTTTGGTGATGGCCGCGGCGATCGGCGCCAGCACCTTCATGTTGATCCAGCATGTGAAAGACACCCAGGCGGCGACCAAAGAGGCGGACGCGTTGGGCTACGTGCGCCAATTCATGGTCGAATACACGACGTTGGACCCGTTCCACGCCAACGCGTATGCGGACCGGGTCCTGGCGCAGGGCACCGGTGAGTTCGCGAAGATGTTCAAGGACAAGCAGAACGAGATCCTGCTTCAGGTGGCTCGCGCCGAGCCGACCACCGGAAGCGTCCTCGAAGCCGGGCTGCAGCGGTGGCGCGACGACGGCAGCGCTGACGTGTTGGTGGCGACGAAGATTACGACGAAGTCGCCGGATGGGAAGCAGACAGTCGAGAGCGGAAGCCGTTGGGTGGCAACGGCGGTCAAGGAAGGACAGCAGTGGAAGATCAGCAACCTGATCCAGGTGATCTGACCAGTGCTGAACCGCCGGATCAGTCCGCGGAGCCTGTGAAGACACCGACCGGCAAGGCTGCCCGTCATCGTCATCGGATGCCGCGGCGTCAGCAGCTGGCTGCAAGCCGCGGGGACGCGGCCGAGACGAGCGCCGGCGAACCGGAGCCCGAACCCGAAGTCGCCGAGGAACCTGCCGCCATGCCGAGGCGCAGGGGTCTGTTCCGCCGTAAGCCGAAAGCTACTGAAGCTGAACCGGTTTCAGCGACGACGGACGAGGCCGCCGAACCGGAGACGGACTCCGGCGACGAGGCGCCGCAGGAAGACGTGGTGATGGTGCCGCACCGGCCTGCGGGGAAGCGGCTGACCATTGTGGCGGGCGTGGCGAGCGTTCTCTTCGTCGCAGCGGCCGGCTTCGCCGGTGCGATGTTGCAGCCATATCTGGCCGACCGGGCACTGGTGAACACCAAGCTGGACATCGCCAGGACGGCCGCAAACGCGATCACCACGCTATGGACCTACACCCCTGACAACATGGACGCCTTGCCGGAGCGGGCTGCCGGATATCTGGGGGGTGACTTCGCAAATGAGTACCGCAAGTACATCGACGCGATCGTGGCTACCAACAAGCAGGCTCAGGTCACCAACACCACGCAGGTGATGGGCACGGCCGTCGAGAGCGTGAGCCCCCAGGAGGCCACCGCCCTGGTGTACACGAATTCGGTTGCCACCAGCCCGGGTTCGAAGAACATCCCGTCCCTGCGTTACCTGTCCTACCGGTTGACCCTGCAGCGCCACGATGCGAAGTGGTTGATCACGCGGATGTCGACGGTGACGTCGTTCGATCTGACGCCGCAGCTGTAGCCGGGCATGCCGGTCGTCTCTCCCGTTTCTGAGCGGACGACGGTCGTTGGCCTGCTGCTGCTGACGTTCTCGACGGGCATCGTCGATGCGATCAGTGTGCTGGTGCTCGGCCACGTCTTCGTCGCGAACATGACCGGCAACGTGATCTTCCTCGGATTCTGGTTCGCACCGCACACCGTCGTGGACATGACCGCAGCGCTGGTCGCATTCGTCAGCTTTGTGACAGGCGCGGTACTCGGCGGTCGGCTGTCGCGACACCTCGACGGCAATGTCCGCCGCTGGCTCACCGTGACCCTCGGCGTCGAAGTCGCCATGCTTGCAACGCTGGCGATACTCAGCGGGGCGGGTGTGCTCGATTACCACGACAACACCAAGCTGATCCTGATCGCCGGGTTGGCGCTGACGTTCGGCAGCCAAGCCGCGACGGCCCGGCAGTTCGGCATCCAGGAGCTGTCCACCACGGTGCTGACGACGACGATCGTGGGCATCGGCTTCGACAGCCGAGTCGCCGGCGGCACCGGACATCGCGAGAAGCTGCGCTACAGCGTGGTGCTGACGATGTGCGCAGGAGCGTTCGTGGGCGCGACGTTGACGCGGTGGTTCGTCGCGCCGGTGATCGGGCTTTCCGCTGGCGTGGTGGCAGTTGCGGCGGTGGTCTTCCGATTCGGTCCGCGAAGAGGCGAGGGGACCGCGGACTAGTCTCGGGCGCATGCCCTCAGTACTCGTCACCGGCGCCAGTCGCGGAATCGGCAAGTCGATCGTCCAGCATTTGGCGGGGCGCGGCTGGGATGTCATCGCTGGAGTCCGCAGCGACGCCGATGGCGCCGCGGTGATCGCGCTGAACCCGCAGCGGATCTCCTCGGTTCTCCTCGACGTCACCGATGCCGGACACATCGCCGCACTCGACCGGTCGCTGCCAGAGCGGCTGGACGCGGTCGTCAACAACGCGGGCATTGTGGTGAGCGGGCCAATGGAGGCCCTCACGCCCGATGATTGGCGAAAGCAGCTGGAGATCAACGTGATCGGGCAGCTCGCCGTCACCAGGGCGGTGCTTCCGCGGCTACGTGCATCGCGGGGGCGGGTGGTGTTCATCTCAAGCGTGAACGGTCGCCTCTCGATGTCGCTGATCGGCGCCTACTGCGCAAGCAAGTTCGCGCTGGAGGCGGCCGCCGATGCCCTGCGAATGGAGTTGCGGCCCTGGGGCATTGGCGTGGTGATCGTCGAGCCCGCGCAGACCGACACCGACATGTGGCGCACCGCCGACGACATGGTCGAACAGACCGAGGCCGCACTGACGTCTGAGCACCGAGCCCTGTATGCAAAGCACATCGCGGGATTCAGGAAGACGATCCCGATATCCCAGAAGCTCGCCGTGCCCGCCGACAAGGTGTCCGCCGTGGTCGAGCAGGCGCTGACCGCGCGCAGACCGCGTGCGCGCTATCTCGTCGGCGCAGGCAACAAGCTGCAGGTGGCGCTGATGACGAACCTGCCAACGGCCGTGCGTGATGTGGTGTTGCGACGCGTGGCAGGCCAACCGTAGTGTTCGTCAAGCGCAGCGGTAGCGCGCCTGCAGGGTTCTTTGCCTGCGAAGCCGCTGGGCTGCAATGGCTTTCGGACGCCGACGGCGTGCCATGCGCCAAGGTGATCGGCTACGACGACGTCAGCCTGACGTTGGAGAGGCTGGAGGTCGCGGCGCCAACCCGCACCGCTGCGCATGAGTTCGGCCGTCGACTGGCCCGCACCCACGACGCCGGGGCGGATGCATTCGGTGCGCCACCGCAGGGATGGACGGGCCCCGGCTACTTCGGGCCGCTGCAGCAGCCGCTGCCCATGTCCTACACGGCTGGTGATCGGTGGGGCAGCTTCTACGCCAACGAACGATTGGCTCCGATGACCGGACGGGCGGCGAGCCAACTGGACACGCCCACGTGCAACGCCATCGACACTGTGATGGCGCACTGCGATGAGGGCGAGTTCGACGACGACGATCCGCCCGCCCGGTTGCACGGCGACCTGTGGAGCGGCAACGTGATGTGGACGCCCGGCGGCGCAGTGCTGATCGACCCGGCGGCCCACGGCGGGCACCGGGAAACAGACCTCGCCATGCTGGCGCTGTTCGGCTGCCCACATCTCGACGCGGTGATCGAGGGCTATCAGGCGCAGCGGCCGTTGCGCGAGGGCTGGCGGGACCGCGTCGGACTGCATCAGCTCTACCCGTTGCTTGCTCACGTGGCACTGTTCGGCGGCGGGTATGCGCGCCAGACGGCGTTTGCCGCAGCGAGTGCACTGCGTGCCGGCAAAGACCGATAACGGCCGAGCCGTCAATTGAACGCGAGCCAACTTGGCAGAGCGCGCTCGCGGGAGTCGCACAACACCTGACGGGTGTCGCAATTGCCGTCCGGTACACCGGCGCCCGCCCACATACCTCCCGTGTCGCGGCGCAACACGATCGCCGACGACCCGCCGCCGTCGAGCAGGATCGCCGTGTCGCTGCCAAGGCCGCGGAACAGGTCCTGGATCTGGTCCGGTGTGTAGCTGCCGCCTTGGAAGACGTACATCTCGTCCTTGCTCTTGGAGTAGGCGAGCGCAGTGCGAGCGGCGCTGGGCCCGCCGTCGTTGAGCTGTCCGGTGTCGCCGGGCGCCAGCAGTCCGATGCCGCTCACCGCCACGAACCGCGTGCCCTTGTCGACCAGACCTTGAATCGTGGCCGTGGCCGCGTCGTAATCCTGTGGGCCACTGGGCGATACGACATAAGGTGCGCCACTGACGGGCAGGATCATCGTCGACAGCGCGCTCCAGCTTTCGCCGCCGCCCGACAGTCCTTGCTTTCCGGCGTAGGGGACGGTGCCCGTCACCGCTGTGTTGGCCCGGCCCTGGCCCCGGGTGTTGTCGACGTAGGCGCCCAGCGGAGAACTGCATCCCGTGGACTTCCACGAGCCGCCCTTCTGGCCGCGCACGTCGAAGAAGTTGGCGTTGATCGCGATCGTCGGCTGGCCGAGTGCTTGCCACGCTTGCAGCGGCGTGTAGATCTCGGAGGCCTGCCAGAGGCCTTCGCCGGTGCGCGCCCGCGGATCTCGTTCACAGCGGGCTTGATAACCAGAGTGCGAATCGACGAGCAGGCGCGGCGCCAGGCGTTGCGCGGCGGACTTGATGATCATCAGGTGGCCACCACTGCTCATCTCGTACCAATTGCCTGCCCCGTTGAGCATCGGGGCTGGCGCGCCGCCGCCGAAGTTGTAGACGAGGTAGGAGCCGCGCGTGTTGGCGATGGCGCCTGCCAACAACTCACGGCCGTCGGCGGCGCGGGCGACCGGGCTGGCCGTCGTCGCCACCGCTGCGCACACCGACAACGCCACGGCACACGCCACGAATCGTCGCAGTATCGCGGGTGGAATTGGCACGGACGCCCCTTTGCTGAACCAGCAGAAGACCAGACAACATTAATCACAGCCGACACACAGTCAACTTTGATAACAGCTCAGCATCGGTTGGGCGTCGGGTGGGTCGCGCCCTCAGCTGCGCGGAGTGGGATTCGCCGAAACGGGTAATCCCGCGTTGGTCGGACTTTCAACGTGAGGAGCAGAAATGATCGGCACAATCATCAGTGCGATCGTCGTCGGAGCGATCGTTGGCGCGCTTGCGCGCCTCATCATGCCGGGCAAGCAGAGCATCGGCGTCATCATGACCATCGTGCTGGGCATCCTCGGGTCCTTGATCGGGTCGTGGGTGACCTATCAAGTTGGCTACTCCAACTCCAACGGCGGGTGGGCGGTCATTCCGTTCCTCGCTGGCGTGGTGGTGGCGATCATCTTGATCGCGGCCTACCTAGCCATCACCGGCAGGCGCGGTACCGGCACCCCCGCGCGTTAGCGCGGCGCTAACCGATAGACCGCGTTCGCGTAGTCGTCGGTGATATAGACGGCTCCGTCCGGTCCCGCCACCGCGGCGACCGGACGGCCCCATCTTGTGCCGTCATCGGCCTGGAAGCCACCAACGAGTGTCTGCGGATTACCGAGAGTGCCGTTGTCCCAGGGCAAGAACGTCACCTCCGGCGGGTACGGCGGTTGCCGGTTCCACGAACCGTGTACACCGACTAGCGCGCCGGAAGTGTAAGGGGAGGGCAGCACGCCCACAGTGAAGCTCATGCCGAGCGGGGCGGCGTGTGCGCCGAGGCTCTGTTCGACCGGCGGCAGTGCCGCACAGTCCAGCCTGCTGCCGTCGGCGTTGGTCTGCACGTCGCGGATGAACGGCAGGTTGGCCGGCCCGCCGTCGGGATTGCAGTAGGGCCAACCCAATTCGCGCCCGGGCGTCAGCCGAGCGACGGACTCGGGCGGATGGCCGCTGACGTAATCGGCGGTGGCCTCTCCGGTTTCAGGGTCGGCGACGTTATCGCGATTGTTGACCGCCGTCCACACCGAACCGTCCGGCCCTATCGCCAGCCCCGTTCCGTTGCGCACGCCGGTCGAGAACGGCTCAGCGGGGCCGCCGCCGGGCGGGATCCGCATGATGGTGGCGCGCGGCGGATTCGCGGAGCGATCGTCGGCGGTGATGTTGCCCGTCGATCCGATGGAGAAGTACACAGCGCCGTCGCGGCCGACCGCGACGCTCTTCAGCGCATGCGCGTAGGCGCCGTGCAGATCGGGGCTCTTGGCATCCGGCAGACGGTCGGCGACGGTGCTGCGGTTGCCGGCTTTGCCCCCGACGTAGTCGTAGGTGTCGATCTGATCGCTCTCGGCGACGTACAACGTGTTGTCGGCGAAGGCCAGGCCGTGAGGTTGGTCGAGGCCGTCGAGCAGCACGGAGTCGCGGCCGGATTCGAGCCTGACGATCTGCCCGCTGCTCGGCACAGAGATCAGCAGGCTTCCGTCCGGCGCAAACGCCGCCATTCGGGCCCTGGGGACCCGCGCCCACACCGAAAGCGTCCAGCCCGCTGGCACCAAAGCTTGGCGCGGTTGGTCGAATGGGGCTTGGGCCAGGTTCGGCTCGACCTGAACGGTCACCGGCACAAGGCCCGCGGCGGGGGGTGTGGCTGACACCGTCGGTGTGCTTGGCGTCGACGGCTCGGAGGAACACGCCGCAATCAGCACAACGCCGATCAGCGTGGCTCCAATTCGCTTACGCCGCAGCCAAACCCGCATGCATCTCCCAGACCAGAAGCTCCGCGGGTTCGGTAGCGGTGACGCGTTGGCCGCCGGAGGCCGTGAACCGCACCGCGTCGCCCTCGTGTAGTGGCCCGGCGCCTTCCAGAGTCACCTCACCGCGGGGGACGAACAGGTGCAAGTAGGGCGCTTCGGGCAACTCGACGGATTGGCCGGCCTGCAGGCGCGCGCCGTGCAGCGCGGCGTAGCGGTTGCGGATGGTGATGGCGGCGTCGTCGCTGTGTTCGGGCATACCGGACGCAATCGTGATCAGGCCGCCGCGCAGCAACTCGTCGTCGATCTCGAGCTGTTGGTAGCCCGGCGTGAGGCCCGACTCGTCGGGCACCACCCACATCTGCACGAAATGCACTGGCTCGTCATGGGTTTCAGAGCCAGTCAGGTTCCACGAGTCGTTCTTCTCCGAGTGCAGGATGCCGCGACCGGCCGACATGCGTTGGGCCAGGCCCGGGTAGATCACTCCCGAGTGTCCCGTCGAGTCCTGATGAACCAGTGAGCCGCGCAGCACCCACGTCACGATCTCCATGTCGCGGTGGGGATGGGTGTCAAACCCAGTACCGGGTGCGACCAGGTCGTCGTTGTTGACCAACAGCAGGCCGTGATGGGTGTTGTCGGGTGCGTAGTGGCTGCCGAACGAAAAGGAATGCTTGGAGTCCAGCCAGTCGATCTTGGTCTTCAAGCGATCGTCGGCACGCCGGATCTCGACAGTCATGGCATCTCCTTGGTCCTGGCCAGCCTAAGTGGGTAGCCTTGACTGCGACAACATACATGATGTGTCATGTATTCCATGTGGCTGACCGAGGAGCAACAGCAGATCTGGCGAGGGTACTTGGCGATGACGAACGGACTGCAGACCGCAATGCACCGTCAGTTGCAGCAGGACTGCGAATTGTCGCTGGCGGACTACGACGTACTGGTGGCGCTGTCCGAGCGGGGGCCGCAGCGGATCAACGAGCTCGGCGAGGCGCTGGGATGGGAGCAGAGCAGGCTGTCACATCAGCTGCGGCGGATGCGTGGCCGCGGTTTGGTGGACCGCCATGGCAGCGGCGTCGACCGTCGCGGCGCGACCGTCGAACTCACGTCTGCGGGACGTGCAGCGCTGGAGGCCGCGGCGCCAGGACACGCCGAGCTTGTCCGCTCAGTCGTCTTCGACGGGGTGAGCGCCGCGCAGCTGCGGTCGCTGAGCTCCTGGATTGGGCTGGTTACCAGTCGGCTTCGGTAGCCGAGCTACCAATCAGCTTCGGTGAACTTGATGACGCCGCGGATGTTCTTGCCGTCGAGCATGTCCTGATAGCCGTCGTTGATGTTCTCCAACGAATACGTCGTGGTGACCATCTCGTCGATCTTCAGCTGCCCGGACTTGTAGAGGCCGACCAGCTTCGGCGTCTCGATGTGCGAGCTGCCGCCGCCAAAGATGTTGCCCTTCAACGTCTTCTGCAACATCGTGAACAGGAACAGGTTGAGCTTGACGTCGACGTCCATCATCGAGCCCATGCCGGTGACCACGCAGGTGCCGGTCTTGGCCGTCAGGATCATCGCCTCTTCGAGGTACTCACCCTTCATCTCGCCCACCGCGATGATGGTCTTGTCGGCCATCAGCCCCTGGGTGACGTCGATCATCGGCGCGATGGCCTCGGCCATCGACGGATAGACATGCGTGGCGCCGAACTTGATGGCCTGGTCGCGCTTCCACTCGTTCGGGTCGATCGCGATGACGTTGCGGGCGCCGGAGATGACGGCGCCCTGCAGTGCGCTCATGCCGATGCCGCCGACACCGACGATCGCGACCGTCTCACCGGGCTGCACTTGGGCCACGTTGGTGGCCGAGCCGAAGCCGGTCGGCACCGCGCAGCCCATGATGGCGGCGGTCTCGAACGGGATGTCTTTGTCGATCTTGACGACGGAATCCTTGTGCACGGTCATGTACGGGGCGAACGTGCCGAGCAGGTTCATCGGCGACACCTCGGTGGTGCCGGCGTGCACGCGGCTGGTGCCGTCGGCGATGGCCTTGCCGCCGAGCAGCACGGCGCCGCGGTCGCACAACGAGCGGTAGCCCTTCAAACACGGCGGACACTCACCGCAGGCCGGGATGAAGGCGAGGATGACGTGGTCGCCCTCCTCGATGCCCCTGACGTTCTTGCCGACCTTGGTGACGACGCCAGCGCCCTCGTGACCGCCGAGCGCGGGCAGGCCGATCGGGGTGGCGCCGGTAGTCAGGTGATAGTCCGAGTGGCACATACCCGCGGCATGCATGCGGATCTGCACCTCATCGGCGACGGGGTCGCCAAGCTCGATCTGGTCGACGCGGAACGGGGAATTGAGCTCCCACAGCAGAGCCCCTTTGGTCTTCATGAATCGCGATCATAGAACACGTTCCAAAACAGGTGTCAACTAGCCCGCTGAAGTGCGTTTATGCCGGACTAGACCACGTTGTGTGCTGAAACAGCCACTGAGCGCAACAAAGCGCACAGAACAGGCCCAGAGCGACGCCTACAAGTGAGCAGGCAGACCGAACTTTTCGAAAGACGTCATGTGGAAGGCCACGACATGGCAGATGCCGTGCGGGCTGACCGCGAGGACGTGCATCTGGAAGGGCTCGTGCACGCCGGTCTCTCGGTTGATCATGTACAGCGCCGCGGCCGGCTGACCATTGGCGGTGGTGCGGATGAACTGCATATCGCCCGCCCGCTCGGCGGGGCAGTGCGTCTTCGACAGCAGGACGATGTTCTCCGGGCCCTGATACCAGCCGTCGAAGGGCGGCATCTCCCACACCGCGTCTGCGGTGAACAAATCGACCAGCTTGTCGATGTCGTAGTTCTCGAATGCGGCGATGTACCGGTCGAGCAGATCCTTGCTCTCGGGTGAGTCGGGCTCGGCCAGCTGGTCGTCCTCGCTGGGGCCCACCTCGTCGAGTTGCGCCCGCGCGCGTTGCAGCAGGCTGTTGACCGCGGCGGTCGACGAACCAATCGCGTCGGCGACCTCGGCGGCCTTCCACTGCAGCACCTCCCGCAACACCAGAACAGCGCGTTGTCGCGGTGAGAGATGTTGTAGTGCCGCGACGAACGCCAGCCGCACCGACTCGCGGGAGCCGACGATGGTCGAGGGGTCAGCGGAGTCGTCGGGCAGGGGTTCCAGCCAGGGCACCTCGTCGCGGGCGGCGATGTCGTCGACAGGGTCCGAGCTCGGCTGGCCAAGGCCCGTCGGCAACGGGCGGCGCTGCCGCGAGTCCAGCGCGGTCAGACAGGTATTGGTGGCAATCCGGTAGAGCCATGTCCGCAGCGACGACTGGCCCTTGAAGCCGCCGTACGCCTTCCATGCCCGCAGGTAAGTTTCCTGAACCAGGTCCTCGGCGTCGTGCAGCGAACCGGTCATCCGGTAGCAGTGCGCCAGCAGTTCACGCCGGTGGGGCTCGGCCTTGAGCAGGAACTCGTCATCGGTTTCATGAGCGAGGACGGTCACCTTGCCGAGCTTACGCAGACCGACCGACATGCACTCGCTACTCTCCCTTGATGGCCACTACGCGCAAGGAACGCAGCTTCGACGGGGTCGGCGGCGTGCGCATCGTCTACGACGTATGGACTCCGGATATCGAGCCGCGCGGCGTCGTCGTGCTGGCCCACGGCTACGCCGAGCACGCGCGCCGCTACGACCATGTCGCGCAACGATTCGGCGAATCCGGCCTCGTCACCTATGCGCTGGACCATCGAGGCCACGGCCGCTCCGGCGGCAAGCGCGTCTACCTGCGCGACATCTCCGAATACACCGACGACTTCCATACCCTTGTCGGCATCGCGGCCGCCGATCACCCCGGACTGAAGCGCGTCGTGCTTGGCCACAGCATGGGCGGCGGCATCGTCTTCGCCTACGGCGTGGAGCATCCCGGCGACTACGCGGCGATGGTGCTGTCGGGACCCGCCGTCGACGCGCAGGAGGGCGTGTCGCCGGTGATGGTCGTCGTCGCCAAACTGCTCGGCAAGATCATGCCGGGGCTGCCCGTCGAACAGCTGCCCACCGACGCGGTGTCTCGCGACCCCGAGGTGGTGGCCGCCTATAACGCCGACCCGATGGTTCACCACGGCAACCTGCCCGCAGGCATCGCCCGAGCGTTGATCGGCGTCGGAGAGACCATGCCCCAGCGAGCGGGTGCGCTCACCGCGCCGCTGCTCGTCGTGCACGGCGAGCAGGACAAGCTGATCCCCGTCGACGGCAGCAGGCGCCTGGTCGAATGCGTAGGTTCGACGGATGTGCACCTGAAGGCCTACCCCGAGCTGTACCACGAGGTGTTCAATGAGCCCGAACGCGCTGTGGTGCTCGACGACGTTTCGTCATGGATCGAGGTTCGCCTTTGAAAGGCGTTGTTGTCCTTGCGGTTTCGCTGGTGCTGGCACTTGCCGGCTGCTCGTCGGATGACCACCCCTGGGTCGACGATGACATCACCTTCGACGTGGCCGACGGCCTGACCATCCACGGCACCTATCACCACCAGCAAGGCGGCGGACCCGCGCCCGCGGCACTGTTGATCTCCGAGAGCGGCCCGACAGACCGCAACGGCGACAACACGGTCGTCGGTCCCATCGGCAACATGCGACAACTCTCCGAACAACTGTCGTCCCACGGCGTCGCGAGCCTGCGCTATGACAAGATCGGCACCGGCAAGACGGGCCTCGGCCCTTACCAGGCCCGCCCGAATGACGTCGTCAGCGCGGTCTACACGGCGGGCGCCCAAGCCGCGGTGCGCTACCTCGCCGATCAGCCCGGGACCGACAAAGACCGCATCTCGGTGTACGGCCTCGGTGAGGGCACCATCCACGCGATGGCGCTGGCCACCGACACCACGCGAGGTGCGCCAAAGGTCCACTCGCTCGGCCTGTTTCAGCCGTTGCCCGGCCGATACCTGGACATCATCACCAACCGGGTGCGCGGCGACGCGAGCGCCCAGACATTGGCGACGTGGCTGGCGGCCGTCAACGAGGTCCGGACCAAGGGCACGGTGTCCGACAAGCTGCCCGAAGGGCTGGGCGCCATCGTCAACCCCGGCAATGTGAGGGCTGTCGTCGAGACCGACAAGATCGATCCGATCGCGGAGGCCGCGAAGCTGCCCGCGGGCATGCCGGTCTTGTTCACCTGCTCGGACACCGACAGTCAGGCCAAGTGCGACGCCGAGCAACCGCTGATCGACGCGCTCAAGCACACCGCGCTCACCGTCGTGCAACTGCACGGCGTCAATCACGTGCTGCGCGACGACCCCAGCGACAGCATCGCGAACCTCACCAAACAAGGCCCACTTTCTCCACAGGTGGTCACGGCGCTCAACGTCTTCGTCGGAAAGTAGCCCTAGTCTGGCGGGGTGACAGACGACAAGATGCTGGCGCGCATCGCCGCGCTGCTTCGCCAGGCGGAGGGGACCGACAACCAGCACGAGGCCGACGCGTTCATGGCCGCCGCACAGCGATTGGCCACGGCGACGTCCATCGACCTCGCGGTTGCCCGCGCGCATTCCGACAAGCGCACCAAGGCGCAGGCGCCGGTGCAGCGCACGATCACCATCGGTAATGCGGGCACCCGCGGACTGCGCACCTATGTGCAGTTGTTCACGTCGATCGCCCACGCCAACGACGTGAAATGCGACGTCGCATCGAACTCGACGTTCGTATACGCGTACGGATTCGCCGAGGACATCGACGCCAGCCATGCGCTCTACGCCAGCCTGGTGCTGCAGATGGTCAGAGCGTCGGAGTCGTACATCTCCTCGGGCGCGCACCGGCCAACGCCCACCATCACCGCGCGAATCAACTTCCAACTGGCGTTCGGCGCCCGCATCGGAAAACGGCTGGTGGAGGCGCGCGAGCAGGCGCAGCGCGAGGCCACGGCGGGCCGTGACAGCCAGCCAGGTACGGCTATCGCGTTGCGGGACAAGGATATCGAACTAAAAGACTTCTACCGCGAGACGTCCCAGGCGCGGGGCACCTGGCGAGCCACCAGCGCGACGGCGGGCTACTCGTCGGCTGCCCGGCGCGCCGGTGATCGGGCCGGAAAACGGGCCCGGCTGGGCCACAGCCCCGAGCTGGCGGGCGCCCGCTCGGCATTGGAGACGTGACGCCACGCGACACGCAGCGCGCAAAGGTTTATGCCGCTGAGGAATTCGTGCGGACACTGTTCGACCGCGCTACCGAGCGGGGCAATCGTGTCGTCGACTTTTTCGGCACGCAGCTCACACTGCCGCCGGAGGGGCGCTTCGGATCGGTCGCCGCCGTGCAGCGGTACGTCGACGAGGTGTTGGCACATGTGGGTGCTGACCGCCCGTTGATGGTCAGGGCTCGGCGCGGTGTGACCGCCGCCCACTACGAGCGACTCGACGACGACGCCACCATCGCCGTGCCCGACGGGCGTTCGACGTGGGCGCTGCGCGAGCTGGTGGTGTTGCACGAGATCGCTCACCACCTCAGCGACGCCGAGCCGCCGCATGGACCGGACTTCGTCGCAACGTTCTGCGGGCTCGCCGAGGCGGTGATGGGCGCGGAGGTCGCCTATGTGTTGCGCGTCGTATACGCCAAAGAGGGTGTCCGGTAGCGTTTGTCGAGTGACTGAGCCGGACCCCAAGGCGCTCGATGAGCTGTTCAACCGCGTGCTCGACACCGAGGACGACGCGCTGAAGGCAGCGCGAGAAGCCGGCAGCGCGGCCGGTATGCCGGCGATCGAAGTGTCCGCCCAACACGGCAAGTTGTTGTTCCTTCTCGCGACCGCGATGCGCGCCACGCGTGTGCTCGAGATCGGCACGCTCGCGGGCTACAGCACCATCCAGTTGGCCCGGGCCGTCGGGCCCGGCGGCCGCGTCATCACGCTGGAATTCGAACCCAAGCACGCAGAGGTGGCGCGGACGAACCTGGCACGGGCCGGTGTCGACCGCCGCGTCGAGGTCATCGTCGGTGCTGCGCTGGACACCTTGCCGACGCTGCAGGGCCGCGGCGAAACCTTCGACCTGATCTTCATCGACGCCGATAAGGAGAACAACGTCGCATACGTCGAGTGGGCGATCAAACTCGGGGCGCCGGGGTCAATCATCCTGGTGGACAACATCGCTCGCTTCGGCCGCGTCCTCGAGCCCGCCCCTGACGATCTGCAGGCGCGGGCCGTACGCGACATGCTGGAGATGATGGGCGCGCATCCGCGGCTGGACGCCGCTGCGATTCAGACCGTCGGCACCAAGGGCTGGGACGGCTTCGCGGTGGCAATCGTCAAGGAGCCCGAGTAAGACTTGTAGCGACCACGGTGCCGTATCGGCCGCCGAGCGCTCTAATATCGTTGGCGGACAGGGCCCTTCGGCGGGTCACGGCGCGCGTCAGCTGCCTGACCCCCCTGACCTGATGGTGCAGTGCGCGTAGGAGATGAACCACCTCGCTGGCTTCCTGCCCGCGTTGTACGGCCGATTCCCCAACGAATGACCGTATGAGTGTGTTAATTCAGTGCTATGTCGAAAACTCTGTCCATAGGCGTGCTTGCTGCATGTGCTGCGCTGCTCGTGTCGCCGGTCGCTCATGCGGATCGAGCCGAACCACCGCCGCTGTACGGGTCCTACAACCTGTTCATCGACTTTTCGAAACAGACATTCAACGGGCTGCCGACACCGATGAATCCGATAACGGTGCCTGCCGAATTCACCACCCAATGTGGCGTGGACGGTTGCTTCGTGCGCATGGACAACAAGGACGACCACGCCCGCAATCCCGGCGCTCCGTTGGCTTACGAGTACCGATGGACGGGCGATCGCTGGGAAACCAGCGGTCAGTATCCCTACTTCTGTGACCGCAATGACCCCAGCAGCGCCGTGCAAGCCCAACGGTCGGACTACTGGATCCCGAACGCTGACGGCAGCTTCTTCGGAGAGCGCACCCTCGTCATCGAAGGAGCCGGGTGTCCAGGTGAGGGTCCGGGCACCCATTGGCTGCCGATCTCGCTGAGCCCGGTCGATCCACCTGAAGGATCTCACTGAGCGTATTGACAGAATAGATAATTTGCCTGAAATTCGAGTACGCACCGCTTACGCTGGCGCGATGCACCCACAATGGAGTAGGCGAAGTTTCCTCGGG
Organism: Mycobacterium sp. JS623; assembly: GCF_000328565.1. Lineage (NCBI taxonomy): Bacteria > Bacillati > Actinomycetota > Actinomycetes > Mycobacteriales > Mycobacteriaceae > Mycobacterium > Mycobacterium sp. JS623. The sequence continues at coordinate 111,671 of NC_019966.1, forward strand.
ATGACCGCAGCGGCGGGCTTGGCGATCACAGCGACTCATGCGGCGGGCCGCGCGACGGCCGCACCCAATACAGGTCCTGTGACCATCAACCACGCCTTCGGGCAGACCGTGGTTCCTTCGCCGCCCAAACGTGTCGTCAGCGCCGGCTTCACCGAACAGGACGACCTGCTGTCCGTCGGTGTGGTGCCGATCGCCACGACCGAATGGTTCGGCAACGAGCCGTTCGCCGTATGGCCGTGGGCGCAAGGCAAACTCGGCGGGGCGCAGCCAACGGTGCTCAGCATTTATGACGGCATCCAGGTCGACCAGATTGCGGCGCTGAAGCCTGACCTGATCGTCGCGACCAACGCCGGCGTGAACGAGGATACGTACCAACAACTCTCGGCCATCGCGCCGACCATTCCCCAGTCCGGCGCCGAACCGTTCTTCGAACCATGGAAATTGCAGGCGAACGCGATCGGCGAAGCGGTGTTCCAGGCGGACAGGATGCGGTCCGTGATCGCCGGCGTCGACGGGCGGTTCGCGGCGGTCGCCAAGAAATACCCGCAATTCGCAGGCAAAAAGGTCTTCCTGCTCTCAGGAAATACGTTCTGGCAGGACAGCGTCATCGCGGCCATCCCGAGTTGGAAGACAGAGTTCCTCACTCAGATGGGCTTCGTGATCCCCGCGGGCATCGCCGCCTACAGCAGGGGCGACGACCGGGCGTATCTGGATCCCAACGACCCCGCGCCGCTGGACGAGGCCGACGTGTTGATCTGGAAGACGGAGAGCCAGGCCGATATCGATGCGCTGCTCGCCATTCCAGGTATCGCGAATCTGCCGGCCACGCGTGAGAACCGCAATGTCTTTACCACCAACGAGCAGGCCGGTGCGATCGCGTTCTGTTCGCCCCTGTCGCTGCCCTTCGTGGCAGACCAGCTACCGCCGCTGTTAGCGAAAGCGCTGCACTAGCCGCAGACGGCGCCGCCGGCCGCGGAGCCGACCAACTTGGTGTACTTGGCCAGCACACCGGTGGTGTAACGCGGGGGCAGGGGCTCGAAACCTGCCTTGCGCGTTTCGAATTCGTCTGGGTCCACGAGCACGTCCAGCGTGCCCTTGGCCACGTCGAGCCGAATGCGGTCGCCGTCTTGCAGGAACGCGATTGGCCCGCCGTCGACGGCCTCCGGCGCGATGTGCCCCACGCACAGGCCCGTGGTGCCGCCGGAGAAGCGGCCGTCGGTCATCAGCAGTACGTCCTTGCCGAGTCCGGCGCCCTTGATAGCGCCAGTAATGGCGAGCATCTCGCGCATCCCTGGTCCTCCCTTGGGGCCCTCGTAGCGAATCACCACGACATCGCCGGCGGTGATGGTGCCGTCCTCCAGAGCATCCAGCGCTGCCCGCTCCCGCTCGAAAACCCTTGCGGTGCCCTCGAACACATCGGAGTCGAAGCCTGCCGACTTCACCACCGCCCCCTCGGGTGCCAACGAACCGCCGAGGATCGTGATGCCGCCCGTCGGATGGATCGGGTTGGACAGCGCCCGCAACACCTTGCCGTCGGGATCAGGCGGGCTGATATGCGCGAGGTTTTCGGCCATCGTCTGGCCCGTCACCGTTAGGCAATCACCGTGCAGCAGACCGGCATCCAGCAGGGCCTTCATCACCACGGGCACGCCGCCGATGCGGTCGACGTCCGTCATGACATGGCTACCAAAGGGTTTCACGTCGGCGAGATGGGGAACTTTCGCGCCGAGGCGGGTGAAGTCCTCCAGCGTCAGCTTCACGTTCGCCTCGTGCGCGATGGCCAGCAGGTGCAGCACCGCGTTGGTCGACCCGCCGAACGCCATCACCACGGCGATCGCGTTCTCGAACGCCTCCTTGGTCAGGATGTCACGGGCGGTGATGCCGCGGCGCAGCAGCTCCACGACGGCCTGGCCCGACTTACGGGCGAACCCGTCACGTCGCCGGTCGGTGGCGGGTGGTGCAGCCGAGCCGGGCAGCGACATGCCGAGCGCTTCGGCGGCCGACGCCATGGTGTTGGCGGTGTACATGCCGCCGCACGCGCCCTCGCCGGGGCAGATTGCCCGCTCGATCGCGTCGACGTCCTCGCGCGACATCAGCCCGCGAGAGCATGCGCCGACGGCCTCGAACGCGTCGATGATCGTCACTTCCTTCTCGGTGCCGTCCGACAGCTTGGCGATGCCGGGAAGGATCGAGCCCGCATACAAGAACACCGAAGCCAGGTCCAACCGGGCGGCAGCCATCAGCATGCCTGGCAGCGACTTGTCGCATCCGGCCAGCAACACCGAACCGTCGAGGCGCTCGGCCTGCATGACCGTCTCGACGCTGTCGGCGATCACCTCGCGGGAGACGAGCGAGAAGTGCATGCCTTCGTGACCCATCGAGATGCCGTCGGACACCGAGATCGTGCCGAACTCCATCGGATAGCCGCCGGCGGTGAACACGCCGTCCTTGACGGCCTTGGCCAGCCGGTCCAGCGATAGGTTGCACGGCGTGATCTCGTTCCACGATGAGCCGACGCCGATCTGCGGCTTGGCGAAGTCCTCGTCACCCATCCCTACGGCCCGCAACATTCCGCGGGCTGCGGCCTTTTCCAGGCCGTCGGTGACGTCGCGGCTTCGGGGCTTCATGTCAGGGCTTGAGGGCATGCGTTTCAGTATGCCGTCGGCGTTTCGACAGGCCAAACCGTTACGAATACCCCCTCGGGGTACCCTGGGTGGGTGACCCCGATGACTCGTCTGCTCGCGGCGCTTGTGGCGGTAGCTACAGCGCTGTTCCTGTCCTCGTGCAGCAGCCCCAAGAGCGACGGGCACACCGATCATCCGAAGTCCGACGAGCCCGTGATAACGGGGCAGCCCGCTGGTTACAACGCCGACGATGTCGCATTCGCCACCAACATGATTCCGCACCATCAACAGGCCGTCGACCTCTCGGCGCTGGTGCCCGACCGCACCACCAACGCAGCACTCCAGCAGCTGGCGACGCAGATCTCGGCGGCACAGCAACCCGAGATTCAAGTGATGAAGGTGTTCCTGGTGCAGTGGAACGAGAACCCGGAAAACAACGCGGGGCATGCGGGCCACGGCAACACGATGCTGGGCATGGTCGACGAGGCGACGATGACGAAGTTGAAATCGCTGAACGGCGCGGAGTTCGACAAGCTGTGGCTGCAGTCGATGATCGGTCACCACCAGGGTGCGATCGAAATGGCCAAGGCCGAGATCGCCAACGGCGACAATGTGGATGCCAAATCAGTGGCGAAGAACATCGTCACCGCGCAGGAAGCCGAGATCGGCCAGATGAAACAGATGCTGGGAGGCTGAAAATGACTGCCGCACACGGTTATTCGCAGCAAAAGGAGAACTACGCCAAACGGCTCCGCCGAATCGAGGGTCAGGTCCGCGGCATCGCGAAGATGATCGACGAGGACAAGTACTGCATCGACGTGCTCACCCAGATCAGCGCGGTCAACAGCGCGCTGCAGTCGGTGGCGCTCGGGCTACTCGACGAGCACCTCGGCCATTGCGTCACCCAGGCTGTTGCCGAGGGTGGGGACGAGGCTGACGCCAAGCTGGCCGAGGCGTCGGCGGCCATCGCCCGCTTAGTTCGCTCCTAGTCCTCGCTACAACGCCTCCACATCCCGTTCGCCAGTGCGTACCCGGACCACGGCGTCGACCGTGGTCACCCAGACCTTGCCATCGCCGATCTTGCCGGTCCGTGCCGCGCCGATGATGGCCTCGAGCACGGTTTCGACGTGATCTTCCTCGACCACAACGTCAAGGCGCGCCTTGGGGATGAAGTCGACCCGATACTCCGCGCCGCGGTACACCTCCGTGTGGCCTTTCTGGCGGCCATAGCCCTGCGCTTCGCTGAACGTCATGCCGTGTACACCGGCCGCATCGATGGCCGCGCGAACGTCAGTGACGGTGAACGGCTGAACGATCGCGGTGATCAGCTTCACGGCGTCACACCACCTTTGCGCCTTCGGAGTCCAGTCGCCCGCCGATGAGCGACTCGTCCGGGTACGCCTCCTCTTGGTGCACGGCGATGTCGCCCTCTGCCAGAACGTCTTCGGGGGCGCGCAGTTTCATGAACAGGCCGAGGAACTTCAGGATGGCCACCGTCACCAGCGCGTCCCACGCGATGATCGTGAGCGCCGCGCAGAGCTGCACGAGGATCTGCGCGGGATGGTGGCCCCACAACCAGCCCGAGGCGGTCACGTCGCTGACGTCCTTGCCGTTGCCGAGATAGATGATCACGTGTGGGTCGGCGAGTACACCGACCAGCAGCCCGCCGATCAATCCGGCGACGCCGTGGGTGTGGACCACGCCGAGTGTGTCGTCGACCTTGCTGAACAGCCGAGTGCGGCCCAGCCAGTTCCAGGACATCCAGACCAGCGACGAAGCCACCGCGCCGATGATGATGGCGCCAAACGTGTTGACGTAACCGGCGGCGGGCGTGATTCCCACCAAACCGACGATCATGCCGTTGACACCGCCGAGGAACGTGGGCTTGCGCTCGCGACTGGCGAAGATATCCCAGATCACCCAGGTCAGAAGCGCGACCGCGGTGGCGACGTTGGTGTTGAGTACGGCCAGAGAGGCGTTAGTGCCTGCGAAGTACGGATCGCCACCGTTGAATCCGTTCCAGCCCAACCACAAAATGCCGGCTCCCACGGCCGCCATGGGCAGATTGTTCGGCACCGCTCGCTCGCGGTCCCGAGCCAGGCGGGGCCCGATCACCGCGGCGGCGACGAATCCTGTGGTGCCTGCAGCCAGGTGGATGACGTAGCCCCCGGAGTAGTCGAGCACGCCTGTGCTGAACAGGCTGCTGGCTCCGGCGTGGGCCTGAGCCCAGAAGCCGCCACCCCACACGAGGAAGGCGTTGACGCAATATGCAAACGTCGACCACAACGGGACGAAGATCAGCCACACCTTGAAGTTGATCCGGCCGATCACGCTGCCCAGGAACAGCAGCGGTGTAATCGCGGCGAAGACGAACTGGAAGTAGGCCAGCGTCGTCTCGGAAAACTTGAATTGGGGCATCAACCCGTCGAGCAGAGGAATGACCGCCTGGTGCTGGTTGTCGGTGCCGAGGATCGACCGTGGCTTGCCCACTGCGGCCTGCAAGACGCCGGGACCGAGTTTGAGTGGCTCGCCGAAGCCCATCTTGAAGCCCCATAAGACCCAGACGACGAGCACCAGCGAGAAGCCAGTGAAGGCCATCAACATCGTATTGACGGCCCACTTCTTCTGGACCAGGCCGCCGTATAGCACCGCGATGCCGGGAAGGCTCATGAGGCCGACGAGGGTGGCCGCCACCAACTGCCACGCATTGTCGCCCGAGCCGAGCCAGTCGGGATAGGGATTCATGCAGACCGCCTTTGCTGGTCGTAATTCCGCCTACCGGCTGGCCAAATTTTTACGCTCAGCGCGTTTCGTGTGGATTAGCTATTGTTAATTCTTTATTTCGAGAGACCTTATTCTCCCAGGTTATTAACCACATTTTCGGCGCGTCTGGACAGCGATTTCGCAGCCATCCTTCAGCTGCACAGTCTCCCGATCGCCGGACTTTACCAATCATGTTGGCGAACAACGTATTTGATAGCGCCGATGCGGGTACGCGACTAGCGCAGATGAAATTTTCCGACGCAAGTTATTTTGCCCGTTGAAATACGACAGGAATCGGATCAGAATTCAAACGTCGACGCATGTGCCAGTCACGGCTACAGGAGTCGCAATGCGCAAATTCGTCCTGCGTTGCCGATATCGATGGGTTGCGCGCGCATTCGGCCGAAACCCGCTACTGCGCTGGCCCGATCGGGTTGAGGCCTGCGTCATCCTCGCGGCGATGGTGCTCGCGCTTGGCGTAGGCGGGGTCAGTGTCGCCCAGGGTGCAGTGGTCTACCAGTCGCACGCGAGGCTCTACGCTGCGCAGGCCCGGATGCGCCACATGGTCACCGCGACGGTTGCCGCGACCGCGAACCCGCACCAGCAGCACACCGCCACCTCGACAGTCCTGGCGACGTGGCCATCTGCCGTCGACGGCGCTCGCGGAGGCGAATCACAGTCCGAGCGCGCGGAGTGGGTCACCACCCGCCGCTCGGTCGGCGACGGCGATCGGATTCGCCTCTGGCTCAATGACGATGGCAGGCAGGTCGATCCACCGACACCGGTAATGCAGGCCGATGTCGATGCCATCGGCGTAGGGGCGGGCATCTGGGGCGCTGCGATCGTGGGCCTGATGGCAGGCGTCGCCGTGGTGCGCTCGCCGCTGGACCGGATCCGCCGCGCACAACTCGACCGCGAGATCGAGCACTTCGTCAATGGTGATGCAACCAACCATCCGCAGTGACCGCCGCGCGGCGCTGCTACGGAACAATTCCGGCGGCCCGGCACTGGACCTGGACAGCTTGCGCGTGCGGGTCGTGTTGTGCGTAGGCGGCCCGACACCACGTGCGCGCCGCGTTACCGCAAGCGTGTTCGACCCCGCCTCCCATCGAACTGGCCAGCGCGACGGTCACACACGCATCGGTTGGGTGAACTGAAGCCGATCTGCTGGTGATGACCGTCCAGGCTGTCGTGCCGACTGCGATGATGCCGACCAGAATCGCCGCAGCAATCAACATGCCCCGGCGCTCGCTGCTGGTCAGCGGGTCGGTGGGCGGAGTTTTGCCGCTACTGGCCGTCGATGGCTCCTTCGTCCCAACGATTCAACTGATCGTAAAGAGAAATGGGGTGAGGGGCTCACGTTCAACACACGGTTATTGCTTGCTGTATCCGGTCGGGCGCACGACAAGGATCACGCGGTCGGCCTTGTCCGCAGGCGGTTCCGTCAGCGGCCCGCTGTAGCGGTCGTTGAGCTGAAGGTAGAAGGCGCCGGTGGGATCGGGGACGATCTCCTCGACCACGCCGCGCACCTCCAGGTAGCGGTACGGGTTATCGGGATCGCTGATCGACATCGCCACGTTCGGATTCGCCGTGACGTTGCGGTACTTCTGCCGTTTGGTGGTGTGGGTAAAGCGCAGCAACTCGCCGTCCCAGTCGAACCACATCGGGTTCACCTGCGCATTGCCGTCGGGCCGCGTCGTCGCCAAATGCCCGTAGAGCGGGCGTTCCAGCAGCGTTTCGTACCCCGTCGGAATATCGACCATCAGATTCCTCTCTCGAATTGGCGCCGATCCACTACGAGCTCACAACTCGCCCTGGCGCGATTCGCATCCCCGCTCGATATTTGTGGTGATCTTTAATTCCGCAGGCAAGCAGTAGGAAGTAACATTCCCCGCTTCGCTGCGATTGACACTGCAGGTCAGCGCCCTGGGCTGGGCGGTTGCACAGGACCAGGCAGCTTCCTCGCCGAAGTAGCCGGTGCTTTCGCTGTGCGAGACTGGACGAAGTTTGTGTGTGACTGGAGGTGACGTATGCGTACGCGGATGAGCGGCAGACTGGCCACCGCGATGATCGCGGTTGGACTGGTTGGTGGACTGGCGTTGGGCAACCCATCTGCGCTGGCTGACCCCGACGTTCCGCCGCCGCCGGCGCCGATCGATCCGGCCGCAGCGCCCGTGCCGCCGCCCGATCCGTTCGCACCGCCGCCGCCCGCTGATCCGCTCGCAGTCCCGCCGCCGGCCGATCCGGCCGCACCGCCCGCTCCGCCGCCGTTCGGGTTGCCGAACCCGTTCGCGCCTGCCGATCCGTTGGCCGCGCAGCCCGCTGTGATCCCCGAGGGCACGCCCGCGGGCCAGAACCCGACGCCGTACACCGGCCCGCCGGTGTTCGCCCCGCCGACGTTCAACCCGACAAACGGCGCCAAGGCCGGAGCTGCCAAGCCGATCTACATCAACTTCGCGCGGCCGATCGCCGACCGCGCGATGGCCGAGCAGGCCATCCACATCTCGTCGGTTCCGCCGGTGCCTGGGCGGTTCTACTGGACCAGCGACACGCAGGTGCGCTGGCGGCCGCAGAACTTCTGGCCGGCAGGCACCGTCGTCAACATCGACGCGAGCGGCACCAAGTCGAGCTTCACCGTTCCCGAGCAACTGGTGGCCACCGTGGATGACGCGACCCATCAGATGACGGTCGTGCGGAACGGGAAGGTCGAGAGGACCATCCCGGTGTCGATGGGTATGTCGGCTGGCGGGCATACGACCCCGAACGGCACCTACTACGTGCTCGAGAAGTTCCCCCACATCGTGATGGACTCCTCGACTTATGGCGTGCCCGTGAATTCGGCCAACGGCTACAAGGTCGACGTGGATCTCGCCGTTCGGATCGACAACAGCGGCAACTTTGTGCACAGCGCACCGTGGTCGGTGGCCGACCAGGGCAAGCGCAACGTCAGCCACGGCTGCATCAACATCAGCCCCGAGAACGCGAAGTGGTTCTATGACAACTTCGGCAGCGGCGATCCGATCGTGATCAAGAACTCGAAGGGCCTCTACAACCAGCCAGACGGCGCGTCCGACTGGCAGATGTTCTAGATCGCCTACCGCACCGACGGCGCCGCTCTTGACCTCCTGCTACGCAGGTGGCGTCTCGAGTATCGCCTTTAGCTCCAGATGCGAACGCGCCGTTGTGGTTCCAGGAACAGCTCGTCGGACTCGCTGACGTCGAACGCGTCATAGAAGGCGTCCATGTTGCGGATCACGCCGTTGCACCGGAATTCCGGCGGCGAGTGCGGGTCGATCGCCAGCCGCCGAATTGCCTCGGCATCCCGGGATTTGGTGCGCCACACCTGTGCCCAGCCGAAGAACACCCGCTGCTCGCCAGTCAGGCCGTCGATCACCGGCGCGTCCTTGCCCTTCAGTGACAGCCGGTAGGCCAGCAGTGCGATCGACAGCCCGCCGAGGTCGCCGATGTTCTCGCCGACGGTGAAGGCGCCGTTAACGTGGTGGCCGTCGCTCAGCTGCCGGGGGGTGTACTCCTCGTACTGTTCGATCAACGCCTTTGTGCGGGCGCCGAATTCGGTCCGGTCCTCATCGGTCCACCAGTCAACCAGGTTGCCGTCGCCGTCGTACTTGGCGCCCTGGTCGTCGAACCCATGCCCGATCTCGTGTCCGATCACAGCGCCGATACCGCCGTAGTTGGCGGCGTCGTCAGCGTCGGCGTCGAAGAACGGTGGCTGCAGAATCGCTGCGGGGAAGACGATCTCGTTCATGCCGGGGTTGTAATAGGCGTTGACGGTCTGCGGTGTCATGAACCACTCGCCGCGGTCCACCGGCCCGCCGAGCTTGGCCAGCTCGCGATCCGACTCGATCTCGTGGCCACGCCGGTAGTTGCCGTACAGGTCGTCGCGCTCGATGACCAGCTTCGAGTAGTCCCGCCACTTGGCGGGGTAGCCGATCTTCGGAGTGAACTTGTCTAGTTTGGCCAGTGCCTTCTGCCGGGTGGCCGGGGTCATCCATTCGAGGTCGTTGATGCTGACGCGGTAGGCTTCGCGCAGGTTGGCCACCAGTTCGTCCATCCGCGCCTTGGCATCCGGCGGGAAATGACGCTCGACGTACAGCTTGCCGACGGCGTCGCCCATGAGGCCTTCCACCACCGACACCGCGCGCTTCCACCGATCGCGGATCTCCTCGGTGCCGCTCAACAGGCGGCCGTAGAACGAGAAGTCCTCCGCCACCAAATCGTCGGTGAGCAGCGAGGCGCGGGCGTGGATCAGCCGCCAGCGCGCCCAGTTCTTCCAGTCCTCCAGGTCTTCGCCTGACCACGCCGCAGCGAACGCGGTGAGGTAATCAGGCTGGCGCACAACGACTTCCGCAACAGCATCCGGAGTTGTGCCCAAGGCGCGAACCCAGCCCGCCCAGTCGAAGCCGGGCGCCTCGGCAGGCAGGTCGGCGAACGTGCGCAGGTTGTAGGTCAGGTCGGCGTCGCGGCGCTTGACCACATCCCAATGCGCGGCGGCCAGCTTGGTCTCGAGCGCCACAATGCGTGCGGCGGTCTCGGAGTGGTCGCCGCCGTACACGAGCGTGAACATCGCCGCGATGTGCTGTGGGTATGCAGCGAGGATCTCGGCGTGCTGCTCGGCGCGGTAGTACGACTCGTCGGGTAGGCCGAGCCCGGACTGGTTGAGGTGAAGGAGGTAGCGCGTCGAGTCCTTGGAGTCGGTGTCGACGTAGACGCCGGTACCGCCACCTACGCCGCTGCGCTGCAACGCGCCCAACACCGCCGCCAATCCCTCGGGGGTCTCGGCGGCGTCGATGGCGGCCAGCTCGTCGAGCAGCGGCTGCATACCGCGCTCGGCCACCGTCTGCTCGTCCATGAAGCTCGCATACAGATCGCCGATACGCTGCTCGTCGGTGCCCTGCGCCGCGCCCGACGCGGCCGCGTCGGTGATGATGTCGCGGACCTGCTCCTCGGCGCGGTCGTAGAGCGAGCGGAATGCACCGTCGGTCGCGCGGTCGGCCGGGATCTTGTACTCGGCCAACCAGCGACCGTTGACATGGCCGAACAGATCGTCTTGAGGGCGCGCATCGGAGTCGACGTGGCTGAGGTCGATACCGGAGCGAATGGCTTCTACCGTCACCCCAACATCCTTCCAGAAGCTCGCGAGTGCACTGTTCGCCGCGTGCACACCGACTCTTTTTTGAAAGCAAGCACGTCGGTTGATCGATGGCTGCCCGTTGACTTCGTAAATTCCTTGTTCAGGAGATTTTCAGTTGTGCTGCGGCGGCGTCACCGGCGGAACCGGCAACGCCGGAACCGCGGGCAATCCGGGCTGACTTTGGCCGCCGGGTAGCCTCTCGCCTGTGCCCGACGAGCAGAGCCAGGACCTCACCGACGACGGCCCCGTCTTCAGCGGCTACGGCATCGGTTCCGCTGTGGTCGGGCTGGTGGCCGTCGCAGCCGTCGTCCTCGGCGTCCTGATCTGGACCCAGCACCGCAGCGATGTCGGCGAACTCCACTACCGCGCCCGCATCATGCAGGCCGCCGCCGACTGGACCAGCGTGCTGATCAACATGAACAAGGACAGCGTCGACTCGGACCTGAACAAACTGCACGAGGGCACTGTCGGTCAGCTCAACGCGGACTTCGATTCCACCGTCGAGCCGTACCGCGCGCTGGTGCAGAAGCTGCAAGCGAAGACCACCGGTCAGGTCGACTCGGTGGCCGTAGAGTCGATTCACCACGCGCCGCCCAGTGCGAACGGCGCCCCGCCACCCCAGCAGCAGCCCGAACTATCGGGTGCCGCGTCACGCACCGACACCGTGATGGTGGTGGCGACGTCGATCAGCCAGAACGCAGGCACCGACAAGCCGCAGACCGTGCGCTGGAATCTGCGCCTCGACGTCTCCGACGTGGACGGCAAGCTGCTGATCTCGCGGCTGGAGCCAATCCGATGAGAAACCTGTTGCGGGTCTTGGCTTTCGACGTGTTGGCGCCCATAGCCGCGGTCACCGCGCTCGTCTACATCGGCATCGCGTTGGCCTGGCCGCTGTGGTGGGTGTCGGTGTGTTCGGTGCTGTGCCTGCTGATCGTCGAGGCCGTCGTCGTCAACGTCGTTCTCGCGCGCCGCGATTCGGTCACCCTCGGCACCGACGACGACGGCCCCGGACTGCGACTCGCAGTCGTCGCCGTCGCGACCGCCGCGTTGGCGGCCGGCGTGATCATCGGCTACGTCAGGTGGACGGTGCCCGACCGCACCCTCAACAGTGACACCGCCGAGGTGGTCGGCATCGCCAGCGGCGTCTCGGAGGCTTCGGCCACGTTCACGCCGCAAAGCCCGAACGCATCGATGGACCGGGTTACGGCCATGATGACGGCGAAGAGCGCAGAGGTGTTCAAGCGTGAATTCGCCGATGTGGCAAAGGATTTGACAAGCAGAAACATCTCGGCCCAGGCCAGCACGGCTTCGGCGGGCATCGAGGCGATCGGGCCAGACGCCGCCAGCGTCGCGGTGATCATGCGTGCGACGCAGAGCTCGCCGGGCAAGCCGACGGACACTGCAGTCCTCGCCCTTCGCGTCCAACTGTCGAAGTCCAACGGGCGCTGGATGGTCGACGACGTATCGCCGATCCACTCGCGCTAGCGCAGCAGACGGGCGTGGTCGACCTTCAGGCAGCGATCCATCACCACTTGCAGTCCCGCCGCCTCACCATCGTGGGCCACCTCGTCATGCCACAACCCGAGCTGTAGCCACAGCACCTTCGCCCCCACCTTGATGGTGTCTGCGAGCACGCCGGGCAGATACTCGTGGCGCCGGAACACATCGACGAGATCGGGCACCACGGGCAAGTCGGCCAGGGATGGGTACACCGGTGTGCCCTCGATTTCGTCGATCGTCGGATTGACCAGATACAGCTCGTAGTTGCTCGCCGACTTCAGGTAGCTCCACACGTCATGGCTGGCCCGCATGGGATTGGCCGACGCGCCGACGATCGCGACCGTGCGCGTGTCGCGCAGGATCTGTTCGATGTCCGGCGCGTGCGACATGGTCAGTGGCGTTGATCCCGAATCTTGGCGAACCGGTCGGACAGCCGGCGCATCCGGATCATCAGTGAGGCAGGCGGACTCGTCGTTCCTTCGAGATATGCTTTGAAATCCTCGCCGGGCACGCCAATGCGCGAGGCGAACTCGTTAGGGCCCAGACCCGATCGCTCCAGCAATGCCTGCACATGGCGGCCGACTTCGGCGCGCTCGTTGGCCTCGAGATGCTCGCGGGTGCGGATCAGCACCTCCGACAGCGCCTTCGAAACCCCGTACGGCCGTGCGGTTTCCAGTACTTCCTCGACCTGGCGCGCGGTCCTGCCGTACGGATCACGTTTGATCGCGACGACGATGCGCTGCCATACCGTCAAGTCATCGGTCTCCAGCGCCGCGCGAATCGCGGAGGTCGGCCAGAACTCGACGGGCCGATCGTCGATCGCCGGCTTGCGGGCATTCCTCGGCGCAGGGGCTCGCGTCGGGCCGGCGACTGCATCGCGGTGCGCGTCCCGAATGTCGGGTGCCAACGTCACCTCGCCTCCTCAAGCATCGCTACCGCCACCGACAGGCAGCGCTCTCTGACCTTGGCCCAATCAGCCTCCGCCTCCGGGCCCGACATCCTGGTGTCGTGCTCGTCCGACGGTTGCGGATCGGCCAGGCGGCGTACCAACTGGGTGGCGACCCATTGTTTTCTCGAGCGGTCTCCACAGTAGTACCGGTCCATTGACGCGAGCACCACAGCGGCAGTGTGAGTCTCCATGGAGTCGACCAATTCGGCAAACTCGGCAAAATCCCTGGTCGTGTTTCGGCACATGACCAGGTAGCTCTTCAGCCGCAGCGTCTCCGCGCCGGTCGGAACCTGCAGCCGGTCACCCGTCGGCAGTTGCACGTTGGTGGTCTCCACCGGGCTGCTCCGCGCCACCGGCGCGCGCTCGGAGTCGGCCTCGGTCTCCAGCGCATCCAGGGCCACCGACAGCCTGCCCCGCCAGATGGTCACCGGATGCATCTCGGTCGGGCTGTGCGGCCCGGGCTTTCCGTTCTTCTTCACACCGTTCCCGTTCGTCGCGCCGTTGCGGGGTGCGCCACCGTTGACAATCGCAGGCATCGGCTGCGTGACGGGAGCGACGCCGAGCGCGAGTGGGTCGGCGACGGTAATCGTATCGGGCGCAAGGCTTTTCAGTCTGGCCGCAGACTTGACCACCATGCGAAGATCCGAGCCGGTCGGCCCTAGCGACGAGATGTCGTCGGGGATGATGACCAGGTCGGGCAGGTCGACCTTCGGGATCGGCTTCTCGAAGTCCACCGACGGCAGGATGCGCGCCAGCCAGCGCGGCAGCCACCAGTTCCATTCGTCGAACATCGCCATCAGCGCAGGCACCAGTACGAGCCGGACCACCGTGGCGTCGACTGCGATCGCGACCGCACAGGCGACACCCAGCTGCGCGACCAGCGGCATGCCCGCGAACGCGAAGCCGATGAACACCGCGATCATGATCAGTGCGGCGCTGGTGATCGTGCGTGCGCTGGTGCTCACCCCGTACGCGACGGCGTCGCGAGTGTTCTTGGTCTGCAGGAAGCGCTCGCGGATGCGGGTCAGCAGGAAGATCTCGTAGTCCATCGACAGGCCGAACGTCATGGCCAGCACCAGCGGCGGAATCGTGCTGTCCAGCGACGAGATCGGCTTGAAGCCCAGATCTTCCAGCCAGCCCCACTGGAAGACGGCTACCAGGCTGCCGTAGGCGGCGGCCACCGACAGCACCGTCATCAGGACGCCCTTGAACGCCAGGAACACCGAGCGGATCGAGATCAGCAGCATCACGAACGCGATCAGCGCAACGAACCCGAACACCATCGGCTGCGTCTTCGACACCCGATCGTCGAAGTCCTTGATCAGCGCTGTCGGCCCGCCAACGTCGATGCGCGCTCCTGTGTCAGTCTGCGGCAGCTGGGCGCGCATCCAGTCGACGGTGTCGCGCGCGCCCATGTCCTCGGGATCCACCGACAGCACGGCCGACAACAGCGCACGCCGGTAGTCGTCGCCGAAGACCGGCGGCGACACCGTCACCACGTGGGGTCCCTGCGCCATCTTCTGGCGCACCGCCTCGAGCGCCGGCTGTTTCGCGGCCGCCGAGGCTGCGTTGCCATCGGGGAACGTCACCAGCACACGCACCGGTCCGAGCGCGCCGGGCCCCAACGCCTCGGCGGCCGCGTTCACGCCGCCGCGGATCTCATGCGTCGGCTCGAACTGGCGCTGCATGCTGTTGCCGAGAACCATCGAGAACGCCGGCGCGGCAAGGGTCAACAGGAATGCCGCGGCCAGCAGGGCCGACACCCACGGCCGGCGCATCACCCATCCGGTCCACCGACTCCAGAACCGCGACTGCGTGCTCTCGACGCGGCGTGACCAATGCAGATACGACGACCGCTTGGCCGCGGCCCGGCCGAACGTCGCGAGCACAGCCGGCGTCAATGTGGTCGACGTCAACACCGCCACAGCGACAGCGAGGATGGCGCCGGTCGCCATCGACTGCAGCACCGGGGTGTTGATCAGATAGATGCCGGTGACGGAGGCGATCACCGTCAGGCCGGACAGCACGACGGCCAAACCGGAGGTGGCCATCGCCGCATCGGCGGCTTGTTGGGGATCGCGGCCGGCCCGCAGTTCCTCGCGGAACCGCATGAGAATAAATAGTGAATAGTCGATGGCCAGCGCGATGCCGAACATCGACACCGTCGACGTGACGAACACCGACATCGTGGTGTACATCGACAGCAGATAGACCAGCCCCATGGTCACCACGACCGTGCAGATGCCCAGGACCAGCGGCATGGCCGCGGCCGCCAGCGAGCCGAACACCGCGAGCAAAACAATCAGGACGATCGGAAGGTTCCACTGTTCGGCCTGCGCAATGTCGTGCTTGGTGGCCAGCGTCGCGGCCGCGCCGAGCGCGCCCTGCCCGATGACGTAGAGCTTGACCTTGCCGTTCTCGATCTCGCCGGGTTGATCGCCGGTGATGCCGACCTTCTGCCGTAGTTGTTTCGCGACGTCGACGGCGCCGGTGTTGTTGAAGTCCAGCTGCAGAGTGACGACGTACGGGCGGTCTGGCTGAGGCGGTGGCTGCTGCGGGTTGGGTGCCACCTTGACGCTGGGTACCTCGGCGGCGATGCGCTCGAGTTGGGCCACGGCCGCGGTCATGTCTTCGAACGAGGCATCCGCGCGTGGGGCTGCGACCAGGGCCAATGGGGAGGCGCCCTGGCCGGGAAAGTGTTGCTCGAGCTCGCGCTGAACGTGCAGCGACTGGGATCCTTCGACTTCGAATCCGCCGCCGGTGAGGTTGCCGGATTGGTTCATCGCCAGATAAATGGAGGGAACCAATAAAAGCAGCCAGACCGCGAAGACCGCCCAGCGATATCTGCGCAGGTTGCTGCTCAAGCGCATCATGAACTGCTGGATGGCGAACTCCCACTTTCTGCCCGGCGTTGCGAAGCTGAGCCTATATCAGCGTCGTGTAGGGTGGCCCGCCCTGAGCAACGCCTTAAGCAGCTCTAACTCAGCTCTCGCAATTAATCGGCTAAGCGTTACTTAAGCTGTGGACTTCCTGGTGTTCACCAGCATGTTTCTTCGCTGGATTGGCAGCGGTAGTGGCGTCGATGGCACTATGTGCGACAGGCCGTTTTGGGGTCGGGAACCCAACTGTCCGATTGCACGGTGTTTGCGGATGTGTCGAAAGCGTTCGCAAATCGTAAGGAGTTGTCCATGAATTCGACTGCTAAAACGTTGCGCCGCAGCCTTTATGCGGTGTTCGCTGCGTCGGCAGCCGGTGGCGCAGTCGTGGCAGCGCTGGCCGTTCCCTCAGCAACCGCGGCCACAGATCCATGCGCGGCCAGTGAGCTGGCGAAGACCATCGGTTCGGTGGCCACCTCGACGGGCTACTACCTGGACTCGCATCCCCAAACAAACCAGGCGCTGACGACGATCTCGCAGCAGCAGGCCGGCCCGCAATCACTCGGCGCGGTCAAGGGCTACTTCGACGCCAACCCGCAGGCCGCCAAGGACATGCAGCAGTTGCAGCAGCCGCTGGTCTCGCTATCCGCCAGGTGCCGGCTTCCGATCAGCCTGCCGCAGTTGATGGGCCTCATGCAGGCCGGGCAGCAGCAGGGCGGCGCTCTGCCCGCAGGTTTGCCAGGAGCTCTGCAGACGGCGCAGACGATGGGCGCTGGCGGCACGACGCCGCCGACTTACCCGTCGCCCGCATCGGCTGGTACGCAGGGCGCCGGACCGCTGCCGGGGCCGTCGACGGTCGCCCCGCGTTAGCGTAGGACGACACTCAGAGACCGGAGTTGACCTGTGGTTTCAGACTTTCTCACGACTGGTTGAGCGCAAGGCAAGAAAGTCAGCACCCTTTCTGCTTAGCTTTTGAATTGTCGGAACCGCTCGTGGTTCTCGCCTCTCCACTTCGTCTGAAGGAGCCTGTCCATGTTGCTCTCGGCCCGTACCGCGCGGCGTGCGGTAGCTGGCGTGGTCGGCACCGGTGCGATTGCCGGTGCGATGTTGTTTGGTGCCCTGCCCTCGGCGATGGCCGACGATCCGGCCAAGAACCCGCCGAACTGCACGGCCGCCGACCTGGCCGGCGTGGCTTCGGGTGTCTCGGCGTCGACCTCGGCGTACCTCTTCACGCATCCGGATGTGAACTGGTTCTTCACCAGTCTCGAGGGGCTGCCCCGTGACCAGGTCCGCACCGAGGTGAAGAATTATCTGGACCAGAATCCGCAGACCAAGGCCGATCTGACTGGGATCCGCCAGCCTCTGGTCGATTTGAAGAACCGCTGCGGTTCAGCACCGGCACCAGCGATTCCGTAATCCGCGTGCGGGTTGGTGAATCGCCCGCGCAGGAGAGCGCGAGCCGCACGGTGTTGATGGTCGACGACGACCCCGACGTAAGAACATCCGTCGCCCGCGGACTGCGGCATTCGGGTTTCGACGTCCGGGTCGCTGCGACCGGTAAAGAGGCGCTGCGGCTGCTGTCGAACGAATCGCATGACGCGCTGGTTCTGGATGTACAAATGCCAGAGCTCGACGGGGTCGCGGTGGTGACTGCGTTGCGTGCGTTGGGTAATGACATCCCGATCTGCGTGCTGTCCGCTCGCGACACGGTCAACGACCGGATCGCGGGCCTGGAGGCCGGTGCCGACGATTACCTGACCAAGCCGTTCGATCTGGGCGAGTTGGTGGCGCGGTTGCACGCCCTGCTGCGGCGGGCCAGCCATTCGGATCAACAGTCCGACACGATGACGGTCGGGCCGTTGACCATCGACACCGCGCGCCGGCTGGTGTTCGTCGACGGCGAGCGAGTCGACCTGACCAAGCGGGAGTTCGACCTGCTGGCGGTGCTGGCCGAGAATGCCGGGGTGGTGTTGTCGCGGCAGCGGCTACTCGAATTGGTGTGGGGCTACGACTTCGACGTCGACACCAACGTGGCCGATGTGTTCATCTCCTACCTGCGGCGCAAGCTCGAACGCGACGGCCTGCCAAGGGTTATCCATACCGTTCGCGGGATCGGGTACGTGCTGCGAGACGAGCCGTAGGTGAGTCGAGCATCGGGCACAGTGGTGAGTCCCTGAAATGCGTTTGCCGCGGTTCCTGCGGTCCGCCTCGTTGCGCACCCGAGTGGCGATTGCGTCGGCCGCTGCCGCGTCCGCGGTGGTCGCCGTGTTCACCATCCTCACCTCGGTGGTGCTCGCGAATAACGATGCGGCGCAACTAGATCGGCGACTCGACTCGATCGTCGACGCCAGTATCAACCCGAACGAAGTTCAGGATCCCCGCCGTGGCGTGCTCACCACCGGGCGGTCCAAGTCGACCGGCCAGGTGATGTTTCAGCGCGGCCTGCAACTGCCGCCCTTACCGCTGGGCAGCGCGAACGTCGAAGTGAACGGCGTCGAGTACCGCGTGCGCACCGTCGCCGTCGACCAACAGGGCGGCGTGATGATGTCGGTCGGCATTCGCGCGGACAGTATCCTGTTGAACCGCGCCAGGATTCCGCTGTACACGGCCGTCGGAGTCGTGACCGTGTTGATTGCGGCCGGTCTCGGCTGGCTGCTGGCCGGCCCCGCGATACGTCCGCTGCGCCGCCTGACCGAGCACACCAAACAGCTCGGCGAGGACGCCCAGGAGATGCCCGAAGTGCGCGGTGTGCGCGAGGCCGAGGATCTGTCCGAGGCGATGTCGGCGATGCTGAGCAGGTTGGCCGCCGCTCAGCGAGCGACCACCAATTCACTGCAGGCGGCGCAGGATTTCGCAGCCAATGCCGCACACGAACTACGCACACCACTGACGGCGATGCGCGCCGACCTCGACACCCTGCGGATCCACGATCTGCCGGATGACGAGAGAGCCGAAGTGGTGCAAGACCTTTCGCGCGCGCAACGCCGCGTTGAGGCGATCATCACCGCGCTCGGTCAGCTGGCATCCGGTCAGCTGGCGCAGGTCGAAGACCGCGAGCTCATCGACATCACCGACATGCTCGACCGGGTCGCGCGCGAGAACATGCGCACCGCGAGCGGCGTCGAGATCGAGGTCGAGGCCGCCGACGATCTCGCGCCGATCTGGGGTTGGCCGGGCGGACTGCGGCTCGCAGTCGACAACTTGGTGCGCAACGCGGTGACACACGGCCAGGCGACGCGAATTGTGTTGGCGGCACGTAGATTTGCCCATATGCTGACGATCGTCGTCGACGACAACGGCCGTGGCCTGCCGGAGGAGGAGTATCAAGCCGTGCTGGGCCGGTTCTCCCGCGGCAGCAACGCGGCACCGGGTGGGTCCGGGTTGGGCCTGGCGCTGGTGGCGCAGCAGGCCGCCTTGCACGGCGGGCGCATCGAACTGTCCAACGGCCCGCTCGGCGGATTGCGTGCAACCCTGACTATCTCGACTTCGCCTGAGCTGCCTTCGGATTCGGACTAACTTCTGTGCCGCAGCGCGGGCACGGCGCGCCATCCCAGCAGCAGCACCGCCGTCGCTATCGACGCCACCACCACAAAGCTCGTCTGCACGCCCGCCGATGTCGCCTTGCGCAGCAGCATTCCGACCACGACCGTACCGATCCACACGGCGACGCCGGTGGGGATGACCGCGAACGGCCGTCGCCATCCGCCGATCAGCAGCCAACCGGCACCGGTGCCGGCCAGAAACGGCCACGCGGTCTGCGCGATGCCTGCGGCGGTCAATCCCTCGGCGTGGCTTCGGCGCCCGATCGTGGCGAACACGATCACACATACGATGTCAGCGAGTAGGGCGATCAGCGCGCGACCCACCCCGCTGCGGGTGTCATCGGTTGGCATAGCTCATCACATCCAGCACTAGTGGGCTGACGGCAGATTCATCGCGCGGGGTGAAACCGGGCTGCATCGCAGCGGGTTGGCCGGCCTGGAAGCCATCTTCGGCGTCGATCGACGTGATGCGACCGTCGAGGGTGAAGGACGACAGAACGAATGGCAGCCCGTTGGAGCGCAACGGATCTGGGGTGCTCATGACGTGGAAATGGAGATGTGGCCCATCGGAGTTGCCACTGTTTCCGAGCAAGGCGATCACCTGTCCTGAGGTTAGCCGGTCGCCCAGCTTTACTTTGATGCTGCCCGGGCTCAAATGGGCGTACAGCGCGTAGTTTCCGTCACCGATGTCCTGCACAATGTGATTACCCGCGTATTGGTCAAGCGGCAAACCAGTCGGGTTGGTGCCGGCCACCTGTTCGGGTAGCCCGTCCAGGAGGCCGACGACGGGACCGTCGGCCACGGCGTGGATGTCGGCACCGAAACCGGCATAGCTGTCCAGTTTCGCCTTGTCCCCGGTGAACAACCGTCCATCCGAAAGCAATTGCACATAGTCGATGGCAAATCGCTCGGCAGCCCATAGCTGTCCGTTCAGTGGATTCAGTGCCATCCGATGCGGCGTCATGTCGCAACAACTGTTGGCGGCCAACCAGTTTCGTCCTCGTAGTGGCGGCGTAATAACCGCAGGTTTGCGCATCTGCACGGTGATAGGCGCGACTGTCTCGGTGACGGTGGCGGGAAACAGCGGGGGCTGCGGTTGGGTCACCGAAACGCCGACCGCATGTAGCAGGTCTGTCGGAACTGTTGTACCGGAGTCCACTGCGACGTCAAGCCATACCACCGCGGACTGGCCCGGCCCGAATTTCGTTGTGGGCGTGGGATTTCCCAACACACGCGTCCAGTGCGCGAGCCGATCGCCCGCAAGGTGCAGCACTGTTCGGTCCCCAGCGCGCGCGTCGACCGAATTCAGCGTCACCTCCTGGTCGAGCACATTGGTCAACTGCAATTCGTAGGCCAGGTGCACCTTGCCGTCGGTTGCAGGCACGGCCACAGGCGCGGCGATGACGTTCGCCAGTAGCGGCGTCACCACCGACGGGCCTGTGTCTGTAGCAGTACGTGGTACAGCCGAAGTGGTTGATGCCGGCGGGTTTTCAGTCGGCGAGGTGCATGCCACGACCAGCGCGGCGATCAGGGCGAGTGCTGCTGACGTCTGGCCGCGCATTAGTTTTCGGGCTCGGGATCATGGGGCGCATCAGGGTCGGGACTGAACTGCGGCGGCTGTCCGGTGTCGTCTTCGACGACGGCGTCGGGGTCGATGTCCTTCTCGGTGCGGAACATGAAGAAGAACACCACCCAGCCGATCGTGGAGATGAAGATCCAGCTGACCAGCCGGTAGATGAGCATCGCGGAGATCGCCGAGGCCAGCGTCATGCCCGACGACACCAGGCCCGGCACCAGCACCGCCTCGACAACCAGCAGCCCGCCCGGCATCAACGGGATGGACCCCACCGCGCGGGCAGCCGCATACGCCACCGACACTCCCGCAATTGACGGATGACCGCCGCTGGCATAGCACGCGGCCAGCAGACAGCCCACGTCGGCGATCCAGTTGAACAGCGACCAGCCGAACGCTTCGCCGAGTTCACGGCGCGAAAGGCTGACCGACTCCAGCTGAGTCAGCGTCTCGCGCCACTTGTTCAAGCCGGTGTCAGAAGGCTTGCCCCGCAATGAGTTGAACCATGAGAGCAGCCGCACCCCGATGCCGTCGATAAGCTCGGGGCGGGTCGCCACAGCCTGCGCCAGCACGATCAGTGCCAGGAACCCGCCAAGCGAAAAGATAAGCGACAGTGGGTTTTTGCTCGCGCCCAGCATGAAGGCGCCGCCGAGGCCGATGAGCGCGAGACCCACCACCTGCAGTGCGCCCGACATCACCAGCTGCCACGACGCCACCACCGGTGTCGCGCCCCAGATGCGTTGTTGGCGATAGATGAAGGTGGCTGACAGCACCGGCCCGCCGGGCAGCGTGGTGGATAGCGCATTGCCCGCGTAGAACGCCGCCTCCGAACGCCACTGCTTGACCTTGACGCCAGCCGACCTCAACAGGGTGCGCTGAATCTGCGCGAAGCTGTGCATCGACGACATCGCCGCGACGATGGCCACCAGCACCCACCACCAATTCGCGGAGTAGACACTCTTCCACGCCTTGGCCAACTGGTCCCACACCAGCGTGAGCTCGACCGCCAGCACAATGGCTGCGACGCCGATGACCACCCAGCGCAGCCACCAGTATTTGCCCCGGGTAGGGCGCTCCTGGCTGCGGGCGTCGCTCGCCGGCGCGTCGTGGGACACGCCAATAGGGTAACGGTGCAGTTTGCACAGATATTGGCGCAATCGCAGGCGCGCCGAGGTCGATTCGCGAGATACCCAGTGAGGCATGAACCTGCCGTTACGCTACCGGCATGTCAGCGGGCCCTTCCATCGATACCGTCGCCGACCAGTCGGTGACTCCGTTCGTCCGTAAGACGGCCGCGTGGGCGTGGCGCCTGCTGGTCATCGGCGGTGCGATCGTGGCGCTGTTGTGGCTAGTCAAGAAGCTCGAGGTGCTCGTGGTTCCGGTCGCGCTGGCGACGCTGCTGGCTGCGCTGCTGCTGCCGGTCGTCGACTTCCTCGACCGGCACGGCGCCCCACGCGGCGGAGCGGTGGCCTTGGTGCTGCTCGCCGGCATCGCTGTCGTCGGCGGAATCATGGCCTTTGTCGTCACCCAGTTCATCGAGGGCGCACCGGCGCTCGTCGACCAGGTGAGCGCCAGCATCAAGGGGGTCGGCGACTGGCTCACGCATGGGCCGCTGCACGTCAACCAGGACCAGATCGACCACGCCCGCAAATCTGCCATCGACGCACTGCAGAACAACCAGGAGAAGTTGACCAGCGGAGCGCTGTCGACGGCCAGCACGCTGACCGAGATCGTCACCGGGGCGCTGCTGGTGCTCTTCACGCTGATCTTCGTGCTGCATGGCGGGCGCAACATCTACGGGTTTGTCACGAAGGTCTTTCCGGAGGACGTTCGGGACCGGGTGCGCGACGCGGGCCGGGCCGGCTTCCATTCGTTGATCGGCTATGTGCGCGCGACGTTTCTGGTCGCGCTCGTCGACGCCACCGGTATCGGCACGGGCCTGGCGATCATTGGCGTGCCCCTGGCGTTGCCGTTGGCGTCGCTCGTGTTCCTCGGCGCGTTCATCCCGCTCGTCGGTGCGGTGGTCGCCGGCTTCGTCGCCGTCGTGGTGGCGCTGATT
This sequence comes from Mycobacterium sp. JS623, assembly GCF_000328565.1. NCBI lineage: Bacteria > Bacillati > Actinomycetota > Actinomycetes > Mycobacteriales > Mycobacteriaceae > Mycobacterium > Mycobacterium sp. JS623. Next base: position 134,709 of record NC_019966.1, read on the forward strand.
GCAAAGGGTTTTGTCTACGCGTTGATCACGCTCGGCCTGATCATCGCCGTCCAACAGCTGGAAGGCCATGTGCTGCAACCGCTTGTGATGGGCCGCGCAGTGTCGATCCACCCGTTGGCGGTGGTGTTGGCGATCGCCGGCGGCGGCGTGCTGGCGGGCATCGTCGGCGCACTGCTGGCTGTGCCAACGGTGGCGTTCCTGAACAGCGCGGTGCGCGTGCTCGTGGCCAGAGATCCCGGCGCCGAAGAAGCCGCTCAGGAGGCGCAAAGCGGACCCGTCGTCAAGGCTGAAGCCGACGACGTCGAAGCAACGGAGTAAATCCCCGAGTCGCTTCGCTCCTGTCCGCAGGCGAGACTAAATCCGGCCCTCGCGCCGCAGCAGATCCTGCGCGCTGACCCCGCCACCGCGCCGCTTCGGCTCTTCGTCGTCACGGGTGTTGAGCTTCTCGGTGGCAGCCTCTGCGTCGGGCTTGCGTGGAGTCGGGATGGCAGTCGTCGCGGGCGCATCGTTGTTCTGCGGCCGCGGACGTTGCGCGGGAATCGCGGTGGTCGGCTCGTTGCCCGGCTGCGGACGCGGTTGCCGCCGGCGTTGCTCGGGCATCGCGCGCGTGGCGTCCGCGGACGGCCGTGCGGGCGGCGCTGGGGGTGCGGGCGGCGCCGCGGGCGGACTGCCCGCACTGGTCCCGCGCAATTCGCCCAGCCACGACTCGATTTCGCGCTCCTCGCGCGGCGCCGCAGGCGGCTGGGGCGCGGGCCGGTGCGCCCGCTGGGCGGCTCCGGTGGCGTTGTGCACGACATTGCGCACCGCGTTCTTCGCAACGGACAGCCGCGTGGTCTGCGGTTCCTCGGCTTGACCGCGAGTGGGGATCCGCGTGGTGCCTGCGCCGGAGGGACCATTGGGCCGCGGCGGCGCAGCGATCCGCGACGACGCGCTCGGCCGTGACGAACCCTCGACGGCGGGATGCGTCGGATCATGCGGCGGTCTCGGCCGCGGCACAGGTGCGCCCGCGCCGACGAGCGCCTCGTCCGGCTCACGCACCGCGGGACGCTTTCGCTCGTCGGGCAACTCGGTCTCACCGAGGCCGAGGCGCTCCTGAAGTCGCTTCATCCAGCGCGGCGCCCACCAGCAGTCGTCGCCGAGCAGCTTCATCACCGCCGGCACCAGGAACATTCGGACCACCGTGGCGTCCAACAGCAGCGCGATCAGCAGACCGAACGCCAGGTACTTCATCATCACCAGGTCGGAGAAGACGAACGCGCCCGCGACGACGGCCAAAACCAGTGCGGCACCGGTGATCAGGCGGCCGGTGGTGGCGGTGCCGATCCTGATCGCCTCGGCGGTGGACATGCCGCGCTCACGCGCCTCCACCATGCGGGACACCAGGAACACTTCGTAGTCGGTCGACAGACCCCAGATCACCGCGATGATCAACCCGATCATCGGCGCCATCAATGGCTGCGGTGTGTAGTTCATCAGCCCGGAACCGTGGCCGTCGACGAACATCCATGTGAGCACACCCATGGTCGATCCGAGCGTCAAAGCGCTCATCACTGCGGCCTTGATAGGCAGCACCACCGATCCGAACGCCAAGAACATCAGGATCGTGGTCGTGGTGATCAGCAGAACCACCATCAACGGCAGCTTGTCGAACAGCGCGTGGATGCTGTCCTGCTCGAGCGCAGGCGTACCGCCGATCGACATTGTGATGCCGCGCGGCGGGATGATCGCCCGCAGATCCGCGACCCTCTTGGCGGCGTCCCCGCGGTTCACCAAGCCGTTCTGGATCACCCGCGTCGACGGATCCTTCGACGCGCCATCGAGATACGGGCGTTCCTGCCACATCTTGGTCGGGTCGTTGTTCGCATCGATGAAGCCGGAGATCTGCATGGCCTTGTTGCGGACGTCGGCGATCTGCTGGTCGGTGATGGGCTGCCCGTTGTCGCTTTCCATCACGATGGTCAACGGCTCGGTGCGGAAGCCGGGGAAGATCTTGTCGAACTCCTCCTGTGCGAGGCGGACCGAGTTGGTCGGCGGCAGGTACTTCTCGCTGATGCCTGCCAGAGCCAGCTGTCCCAGCGGGATGATCAGCGCAACCATCACGATGATGATCGGGACCGCGAACGCTGCGGGCCGCTTCATCACGCGGTTGACGAGCTTGCCCCAGAAGCCCTTCTCGACCTCTTCGCGCGTCTTGGTTTTCTGCGTCTTCTCCGACAGCCACTCCAGGTAAATCCGCATCGGCTTCCAGTTACGGAAGAACGGAACGCGCAGCAATGTGCGCACACCGAGAGCGTCGACGTTGGGGCCCAGGATGGCCAGCGCGGCGGCCAGCACGGTGATCGAGAGGATTGCTGCCAGCATGACGGAGGCGATGATCGCGTAAGTGATGGACTTGAGGAAGCCCTGCGGGAACAGCAGCAGTGGCACCGACGAGGCCACCAGGATCACTGCGGAGAACATGATCGTGCGGCCCGAGGTCATCACCGTGCGGCGCACGGCGGCCTCGGTGTCATAGCCTTCGGCGATCTCTTCTCGGAACCGGCTGACCATGAACAGGCCGTAGTCGACCGCGATGCCAAGCCCCATCAGCGTCACCACCGGCTGGGCGAAGAAATGCACCGGGATGAATTCGGCGATCAGCCGCATGATGCCCAGCGCGCCGGCGATGGTCAGGCCGCCGATGATGCCGGGCAGGGCTGCCGCGACGACGCCGCCGAACACGAAGAACAACACCACACAGACAAGCGGGATGGCGGCGACCTCGGCGCGTCTCTGGTCGTCGCCGATGGTGCCGGTCAGTTCGGCGGCCAGCGGCTGCAGACCAGCCATCTTGAAGTCGACACCCTCGTCCCTGACGCTGAGCAGGTCGTCCTTGACCTTCTTGTAGTTGTTCAGGATCGCGTCGTCGTTGTCGCCCTTGAGCTGGATCGACATGAACGCGTGCTGCTTGTCCGCGTCGGCCATGTTCTTGAGCACGTCTGGACTCTTGAAGTAGCCGATGGACCGCAGGATCTCGTCCGGGTGGTCCTTCTCGACCTTGGCGAGGTTGTCGAGGATCTTCTTCTTGAAGTCCGGGTCGTCGACGGTCTTGCCCGCAGGCGCCGTATAAATCCCGACGATGTGGCCGGACGTGTCGCGACCATAGGCCTTGTCGCCGACGACCGAGGCGTGCACCGATTGGCTGCCCTCGTCGTAGAAACCGCTCTGGGTGACATGGCTGCCGAGACTGATGCCGAACACGCCGCCACCAAGGCACAGTGCGACCATGACACCGATCACAATGTATCGGTATCGGTACACCGTTCGACCCCACCAGGCGAACACGTAAGCTCCTTCTAAGTCTGTGGCTACCCGCGTTTTTCCAGTTGTCTACACGCGCGAGGTCAGTAGCGAGGACAGCGGCCGGAATGGCTGCAGCCAAGCCCCTTGCTCAGGCAGCGAATCAAGGCCGATTCGCGGTAGCGGTTCCCGGAAAACACCAGGAATGTCTTCCAGGTCGACGAACTCCAAGGTATCCGACGCTAACGCCCAACTGGCATGTTCGCGAAATCCCAGCACCTGGACCGGCACGCCCTCGCGGGCGATCTCCTCCAGCGGTGCTTTGAACGCTTGCCCATCGGCGGAGGCCACCAGCACACCGGCCAGCCCCTCGCTGCGCCGAAGCGCGATGTGGGCGAGCATGTCGCTGTCGACGTCGCTGTCTTCGTCGATCTTCGGCTTCGCGAAGACCGCGAAGCCAACGTTACGCAACGCCTCCACCCACGGTCTAACGACGTCGGCGCTACCTGGGGCGATGTTGGTGAAGACGGTCGCCTCGGGCTCCAGCGTGAGGTCCGGGCGGGTGGCGGACAGCTCGGCGGTGCGGGACAGCAGCCACCGGCCGAGCGCGTCGAATCGAGGCCGATGTGCGGCGGTGGGCCTGCCCCCGAGGATCGAGCCGAGACCCATGTCCAGGTTGGGTGCGTCCCACACCAGCAGCACCCGAGCCGTCGGCTCGGCAGGCATGACCGGCGGCGGGGCTCCATCTTCTATCTGCCGGATGTCTTCAGTGAGGCTCACTCGACTCCTCCTCGCTCCGGTCCTCGCTCGTACGTCGCTGCGATCGCCGCTCGTCGTCGTCTTCGGTGAGGCTCATGGCTGTTTCACCCAGAGCAATTCGGCCACGGCGCTGCCCGCATGCTGGGCTTTGCCTTCGTACTTCGTGACGGGCCGCTGCACCGAGATCGGCAGCGGGTCCGACGCGCTGACCCTGCGCAGCCGCGGCTCGGCGTCGCCGACCTCGGCGATTTGTTCGGCATAGCCGGCGTGGTCGGTGGCGGTGTGCAGCACCCCACCAGAGCGCAACCGGTCGGCGATCAGTGCGACGGTGGCGGGTTGCAGCAGGCGGCGCTTGTGGTGTCGGGCCTTCGGCCATGGGTCGGGGAAGAAGACCCGCACACCCGTCAGCGAGTGCGGCCCGAACATGTGCTCGAGAACGTCGACGCCATCACCGCGGACCAATCGGATATTGGTGACGCCCTCGCGATCGATCGCGGACAGCAGCTGCGCCAGCCCGCGCTTGTAGACCTCCACCGCGACCACGTCGAGGTGCGGCTCGGCCGTGGCCATCGCGAGCGTCGAGATGCCGGTTCCGCTGCCGATTTCCAGGACCACGGGCGCCGACCGGCCAAACCACGCCTCGGTGTCCAGCAGCGACGCCGGGCCGTCGGCGTCGCGCGCCTGCATGCCCATCTCCGGCCACAGCCGCTCCCACGTCGCCTGTTGGCCGCCCGAAAGCGTCGAACGCCTGGTCCGGAAGCTGGTAACCCTGGGGTGCAAATGCGGCGAGGCGATGTCCGGCCCGGGCGTTTGCATCCGTCCATGGTCGCTCATAGACAGCTGAGTACCCGCATCGTGGTACAGATTGATACCCAACAGTTGCCTTCGGCTGGTACTGGGGACAACCGTTCGCGACCTGCGCTCGAAGGTGTCACCATTACGCCAACACTCGGGAAGGCCGCCAGATTTTCGTCGATTCGTTGATGCGATTCGCTGAGCACAGCAATGATCCGCGTTTACAGCCGGTTATCGCGCGCCTTGCTGCCCCGACGCGGGTTGCTGTCCTAGGTCGCGACGGGGTGGGGCGCGGCACGGTCGCCGCGGCGCTCGCCGCGTCGGGGGTGACAATCGCCGCCGACGCGACGGCCGGGGATGTTCAGGTCGTGGTGGTCGCCGAGGCGGTCAAGCCGGAGGACCAAGCATTCCTCGTCGACGACAAGCCCAGCGTGATGGTGCTGAACAAGGCCGATCTGACGGGTCTGGGCGACGGTGGTCCCCTGGCCCGGGCGCACCGGCGCGCCGCCGAATGCCGGGCGCTGACCGGGGTACCGACGGTGCCAATGATCGCCCTACTCGCCACCGCCGAACTCGACGACGAGCTGATGCGGGCGTTGCGCGTATTGGTCACCGAGCCCGCGGCGCTGACGTCGACCGACGCTTTCGTCGGCGGCGCCCATTCGGTGCCGCTCGAGATCCGGCATCGACTGCTGGCGACGTTGGACCGGTTTGGCATCGCCAGCGCGCTGCTTGCACTGGGCGAGGGCGCAGACGTGTCGACGGTGTTGAGACGGGCCAGCCAGGCCGACCGGGTCATCGAGTACATCGCCGCGGTGGCCGCCCCGCTGCGCTATCGTCGACTGCAGACGGCCATCACCGAATTACGTTCTCTCGCAGTACTATCCGACACCGAACAACTCGCTGATTTTCTGTCGACAGACACCACTGTGCTGGCGGTGATGTCGGCGGCGGTCGACGTGGTCGAAGCGGTAGGCGTGCGGGTGGACCGGGGCGACGACGCGGCAGCGCATCTACGTCGGGCCGTGCATTGGCGGCACTACAGCCGCGGGCCGGTCAGTGCGTTGCACCGCAGTTGCGGCGCGGACATCGCAAGGGGCTCACTGCGTCTGCTCGGGCAGGCGCGATGACCGAACCGGAAGCCGCGGTGGACGCCGTAATGGCGGCCATCGACACGGGCCTGAGTTCACCGGGCGTCGAGCGCCGCGACGTGGTGCTCGTGACAGGCCCGTGGCTGGCTGGCACCAGCAGTCTGATCGCGGCGCTGCGGGAGCGAATGCCCGAGCGCACATTCGTGGAGGCCGCCGAGTTGGGCGCCGCGCATGCGCCGACGGCGGTGGTGTTCGTGGTGTCCGCGATCACCCCGCTGACCGAATCCGATTGTGCGCTGGTCGATCTCGCCGCCAACTACACAGATCTGATCATCGGCGTGGTGGCCAAGATCGACGCTCATCGCAACTGGCGCGAGGTGCTTGCCGCCGATCGGGCTCAGTTGGCGGCACGCGCGCCGCGGTATGAGCACGTGCAATGGGTGGGCGCGGCGGCCGCGCCGGACCTGGGGGAGCCGCGCGTCGACGAACTGGTCGGCGTGCTTCGGCAGCGGCTGGCCGACCCCGATGTGCAGCGGCGCAACCGACTTCGTGCGTGGGAAGTCCGACTGCAGACGGCCATCGAGCGCTATCAGGGTGATGCCGCCGGGTCGGACCGCCAGGCCCGGGTGACGGCGTTGCGCAAGAACCGCGAAGACATCCTGCGGGGTCGGCGGCTGTCGAAGTCCGAGCGAAGCATCGCGCTGCGCAGCCACATTCAGCAGGCGCGGGTGCAGCTGACCTATTTCGCGCGCAACCGCTGCACGTCGGTGCGTGCCGAACTGCAGGAGGACGCCTCGAACACCAGCCGGCGCAAGCTCGGCGAATTCGAGGCCTACGTGCGGACCCGTGCGGGAGAAGTCGTGGACGAGGTGGACCAGGGCATCACCACACACCTGGGCGACGTCGCGACCGAGCTCGGGCTGTCGGCGCCCGAGCATCCTGGACCAGTACCCAGGCCCGAAGTCTCGTCGCCGCCGCTGAAGTCGCGGCGGTTGGAGACGCAGCTGACGATGGTCGTGGGCGCTGGCTTCGGGTTCGGAGTCGCGCTCGCGGTGACCCGGCTGTTCGCGGGTCTCGCGCCGGGTCTGACGATCGCGGGCTTGGTGGCGGGCGGGTTGGTGGGTCTGCTGCTGACGGTGTGGGTGGTGGGCATCCGGGGGCTACTGCAGGACAGAGCGGTGCTGGACCGCTGGGTCGCCGACGTCACCGCGACATGGCGCGCCGTGGTCGAGGAGCGGGTCGCCACCCGTGTGGTGGCAGCAGAGGCGGCGTTGACGTCCGACCTGGCCGCCCGTGACGAGGCCGAGAGCGCGGCGGCCGCCGATCGCGTCGCCGAGATCGACACCGAACTGCGCGAGCATGCGGTCGCCACCGCTAAGGCCGCGGCCGTTCGCGACCGCCGGCTGCCGCCCCTGAAAGAGGCCCTCGACGCGGTGCGAGCCGAGCTGTACGGATCCGCGTCGGTGGAATCGAGGAACGGTTCGGATGCGTCCGTCCGCAAACTGAATCGGTAAAACGCTGGAAATCGATTTTCTGAATCGTTCCTGTGAGTGATCGGACATACTCCCGATTTACCGCGGGTATGTCACGGACGTTAACCTCAGTACAGGGACGACCGAATGCGCCGCCAAATCAGGCTTGGTTGGCGCGATCGGGGCCTGCGTCCTGGCAGGAAACCTACGCAGGAGAGTTTGATGACAGCAGCGACCATTCCAGGTCTGGACACCGCACCGACTAAACACAAGGAGTTGCTCGCCTGGGTCTCCGAGGTCGCGGAGCTGACGCAGCCGGACCGGGTCGTGTTCGCCGACGGCTCCGACGAGGAGAACGCGCGGCTGTGTGAGCAACTCGAAGCGGCAGGCACCTTCAAGCGCCTCGACGACAAGAAAAAGCCGAATTCGTACCTGGCGTTGTCAGATCCGTCGGACGTGGCGCGTGTGGAGTCCCGTACCTATATCTGTACGGAGCGTGAAATCGACGCCGGCCCGACCAATAACTGGATGGCTCCGGCAGAGATGCGCGGCATCATGACCGACCTTTACCGCGGCTGCATGCGCGGCCGCACCATGTATGTGGTGCCGTTCTGCATGGGCCCACTCGGCGCCGAGGACCCCAAGCTCGGTGTCGAGATCACCGACTCCGAATACGTCGTCGTGTCGATGCGGACGATGACCCGGATGGGCCAGGCCGCGCTGGACAAGATGGGCACCGACGGCTTCTTCGTCAAGGCGCTGCACTCGATCGGCGCGCCGCTGGAGCCCGGTCAGAAGGACGTGCCGTGGCCGTGCAACGACACCAAGTACATCAGCCACTTCCCCGAGACTCGTGAGATCTGGAGCTACGGCTCTGGCTACGGCGGCAACGCGCTGCTGGGCAAGAAGTGCTACTCGCTGCGCATCGCGTCGGCGATGGCGCACGACGAGGGCTGGCTCGCCGAGCACATGCTGATCCTCAAGCTGATCTCCCCCGAGAACAAGTCGTATTTCATCGCCGCGGCGTTCCCGTCGGCGTGCGGCAAGACCAATCTCGCGATGCTGCAGCCGACCATCCCGGGCTGGCGCGCAGAGACCGTCGGCGACGACATCGCATGGATGCGATTCGGCAAGGACGGCCGGCTCTACGCGGTCAACCCCGAGTTCGGGTTCTTCGGTGTCGCGCCGGGCACGAACTGGTCCTCGAATCCGAACGCGATGAAGACCATTGACGCCGGCAACACCGTCTTCACCAACGTCGCGCTGACGGACGACAACGACGTGTGGTGGGAAGGCCTCGAAGGCGACCCGCAGCACCTGATCGACTGGAAGGGCCGCGACTGGACGCCCGACTCGGACCAGAAGGCCGCGCACCCGAATTCGCGGTACTGCACCCCGATGTCGCAGTGCCCGACGCTGGCTTCCGAGTGGGATGACCCGCAAGGCGTGCCGATCTCGGCGATCCTGTTCGGCGGGCGCCGCAAGACGACGGTGCCGCTGGTGACGCAGGCTCGCGACTGGCAGCACGGCGTGTTCATCGGCGCCACGCTCGGCTCGGAGCAGACCGCGGCCGCCGAAGGCAAGGTGGGCACCGTCCGTCGCGACCCGATGGCGATGCTGCCGTTCCTCGGCTACAACGTCGGTGACTACTTCGCTCACTGGATCGACATCGGCAAGCAGTCCGATGAGTCGAAGATGCCGAAGATCTTCTTCGTCAACTGGTTCCGTCGCGGCGACGACGGTCGCTTCCTGTGGCCGGGCTTCGGTGAGAACAGCCGGGTGATGAAGTGGATCATCGACCGGATCGAGCACAAGGCTGGCGGCACGACCACGCCGATCGGCACCGTGCCGACCGCCGACGATCTGGATCTCGAGGGTCTCGACGTCGACCCCGCCGATGTGAACGAGGCTCTGGCCGTTAACGTCGCGGAGTGGCGCGACGAGCTGCCGCTGATCGAGGAGTGGTTCGAGTTCGTCGGTGAGAAGCTGCCGACCGGCATCAAGGACGAGTTCGACGCGCTGAAGCATCGGTTGGCAGAAGCCGACTAATTCTTCCGAGAAGACGCAAACACCCCCAAATCCTTCGGATTTTGGGGTGTTTGCGTCTGTTCGCGGTCAGACTGGACCATGTGATCGAGGTCCCGGAGACCCGATACGCCAAGTCGGGGGACGTCAACATCGCCTACCAAGTGGTCGGCGACGGACCGTTCGACCTCGTTTACGTTCCTCCGTTTGTCTCGAACCTCGAACTGCAGTGGGAGGATCCTGCCGAGCGCAGATACTTTGAGCGTCTCGCCTCGTTCTCCCGACTCATCATGTTCGATAAGCGCGGAACCGGCTTGTCCGATCGCGTCGCCGTCGCGACGCTCGAGGAGCGAATGGATGATCTGCGTGCCGTGATGGACGCTGCCGGCTCGCAGCGAGCCGCCATTTACGGTGGCTCGGAAGGCGGAGCCCTCTCCATCCTCTTCGCAGTGACGTATCCCGAGCGTGTTTCAGCGCTCGCGCTATACGGCGCATATCCCCGCATGGCTTGGGCGCCGGACTACCCGGACGGCATCCCTGACGACGTATGGGCCGATGGTCTGCGACATCTCGAGGAGAACTGGGGCCGCGGAGAAGAGGGAGGACTTCCTCTTTGGGCCCTCGCACCGGGCCGAGCCGATGACCCCGCGTTCCGCAGATCACACGGGCGGTGGGAGCGCCTGTCGGCAAGCCCCGGGGCCGCCGTCGCGATCCAGCAGATGGTCCGCGAGCTCGACGTGCGCCACGCCTTGCCCGCCATCCGCGTCCCGACCCTGGTTGTGTATCGGACCGCGGATATGGGCCACGCCGCCGGCAGCCGCTACCTCGGGGCGCACATACCCGGCGCGAAAGTCATTGAGCTGCAAGGCGACGAATACTTTCCACACCTCGGGGACCAGGATGCGATCCTCGATGAGGTCGAGGAGTTCCTCACCGGCGTTCGTCCCGTGCACGCGCTCGATCGAGCATTGGCGACTGTGCTTTTCACCGACATCGTGTCGTCAACGCAGCGCGTCGCGGCGCTCGGCGACGATGAGTGGACGCGGATTCTCGACCACCACGACGCCATGGCCGCACGAGAGATCGACCGTCATCGCGGTCGGAAGATCAGCACGACGGGTGACGGCGTGCTCGCGACATTCGACGGCCCGGCTCGTGCCGTGCGGTGCGCGCAAGCGATTTGCGCGGGAGTTCGGTCGCTGGGCCTCGACGTGCGGGCGGGCCTTCATACCGGCGAGGTCGAGCTGCGCGGCGACGACATCGGCGGGATCGCAGTACATATCGGCCAACGTGTCTCGTCACTCGCCGGACCGGCTGAAGTTCTCGTGTCGTCTACCGTCAAGGATCTAGTGGCGGGGTCGGGAATTAAGTTCTTAGACCGTGGATTTCACGTGCTCAAGGGTGTACCCGACGAATGGCGAATATTCGCCGTCGCGAATTAGCGCATCGATGCGATGGCAAGGCGCACACTTGATCCGACACGTCCGGGGGCCAATTCTGTTGACACAGATGCTTAGTGACAGGTCGAGGGACGCCGTACTTTTACTGAAGGTCTGCGCGGGCGAGGTCAATCTGCTCTAGTGCGTACGCGGCTTTGCTGGCATTGGTCATTGCGGCCCCAGCGCGGGCCAATGACTCGTAGGCCTCGTCGCCGAGTGCCTCGCGCAGGTGAGATATCGCCGTGGATATCTCAGGAAACGTCGCGAGGGCGACGTCCGCGAAAGCGAAGCCACTGATGGTGGCGGCTGCCTCGTAACGACCAAGTTGGTCCAGTAATGCAGTAAGAACGCCGAGCGGTCCGGAGACGAACTGAACGGCACGCGTGTCGTAGTACGTGCGTATTGCGAGCGCTGAGTATTCGAGACCTTCGAGGGGCTTAGCACGCGTGGCGGCCAAGCTTGAGAGTGCGAGTGCTAGAACAGATTCCATTTGTCTGTCGCCGTTCTCCACAGCGATCGCAATACCGCGGCGCAACGCTGCGTATGCCGCTTCGGGCTCCGTCTCGCTGTGACTGGCGCCGTACGCGTACATCGCTGACGAGACGATGGTGGGGTTGACCTCGGTCTCCGCGGCTACGAGCAGTCCTTTTGCAACGGATCTCGCTTCCTCGTGCCTGCCGGCGTAGACCAGTGCGGCGACCAGACCAGGCGCCGCGTATGCGTAACCATCGGGATATCGCACGAGCATTCCGCGTGCCCATTCCACGCAACGGTCGGGACCGACAGTTGTGAGGTAACCACCGGCCAAGGCGCTTTCGAGTGCCACGGGCACTGCGTCGAACCGTCCGCTCTCGGTTGCCCGCGAGGCGGCATCGATGTAGCGCAGGAAGTCGTCGGTGCGGCCGGCCAAGTAGCAGTCGGCTGCCATGATGTAGAGCTGGGCAAGGCGTGGATGGCCGATCGCCTTCGCCGGTTCGATCATTTCCTCCGCCCACACGACCGGTTCGTAGAGCTGAACCCAGTGACCCAGGAACGTGGCGCAGATCGCGATCGCGACGGCTGCGTCGACGTCACCTCGGTCGGCGGCCCATCGAAAGGCGCTGCGCAGATTCGGCAACTCGACGGTTACCCATGCATACGCCTCAGCCTGTCGAGGGCTGTCCCAGAGCGCCATGACCTCGGCGTCGCGCCTAGCGAAGTAGCGCGCGTGCGCTGTCCGCGCTGCCTCCGCTTCACCTGAAGCAACCAGTTGTTCTTCGCCGAATTGCCGGATGGTCTCCAGCATCGAGAATCGAGTGTGCCCAGACGGCCGATTGGCGACAAGTAGCGACTTGCGGACCAATGCATCCAACAGGTCCAAAGTCGCGAGATCGTCCTCGGACTCAGCAACCGCGCACGCACCGGGCAACTCGAAACCGCCAGCGAACACTGAACACCTTGTCAGCACTGCCTTTTCGGCGTCGTCCAGCAGATCGTATGACCACTGCACGGCATGGCGCAGCGTCTGGTGACGTTCGAGTGCCCGTCGCGATCCGACAAGCAGCCGGAAGCGGTCATCGAGCCGATCGCGTACCTCTACGGCCGTCATCGACACCATGCGCGAAGCGGCAAGCTCGATCGCCAGGGGAATGCCGTCGAGGCGGCGACATATCTCTACCACCGCGGCCGCTTCTTGAGGAGGCGCGAACGTCGAAACACCGGGCGATACGGTTTGCGCCCGGTCGACGAATAGTGTTGCGGCGGAGGAGTTCGTGCCTGAACCTACGTCAAGGGATGGCACGGGCCAGAGCTGCTCGTCATCGAGTCGGAGCCCCTCTCGGCTGGTCGCCAGGATCTTCACCGTCGACGAGTGGTCGAAGATCGCCTCGAGTACGTCTGCCGCAGCATCGAGGACGTGTTCGCAGTTGTCGAGCACGAGCAGACGCGAACGGCCTTCCAAAGCGGCAGCGACGCTATTGGTCATGCTGAGCCCCGGCTGTTGAGTGATTCCGAGCGTCGATGCGACAGCTTCCGGTACTGCTGCAGGATCGGTGACCGCAGCCAACTCGATCACGAAGACGCCGTCGGGGAAGTCACTTACCAAGCGCATGGCGACCTCCAGCGCCAGTCGCGTTTTCCCGACCCCGCCGACACCGGTCAGTGTGACCATTCGGTGTGCCTTGAGCGCTGCCTCGATCTCGGCGACTTCCGCGGCGCGGCCGACGAAGCTCGTCGTCGGCGCACGCACGTTCCCCGGAGCGGAATCAGCTGTCTTCAGCGGAGGGAAGTCGGCGCGCAGTCCGGGCGCTTGGACTTGATAGATCGCAACTGGTTTGGCGATATCCCGTAATCGCTTGGAACCCAGCGGAATCAACTCAACATCGGCGAGCAGCGCCGCCGTTGCACCGTCGAGCAGGATCTGGCCACCGTGTCCGGCCGCCATCACACGTGCCGTGCGGTTGAGTACGGTGCCGAAGTACTCGCGACCACGTAGTTCAGCTTCGCCGGTCGCGATACCCATCCTCACGGGCAACTCAAGTGTTCGTTGTGCGGCGATCGCGGCGTCGACAGCCGAACGGGGAGAGTCGAATACGGCGCACATCCCGTCGCCGGTGTAGTTGAAGACAGTGCCGCGATGGCCTTCGACTGTGTCGCGGAGCACTTGATTGTGAGCCTCGAGAGCGACTTGCATCGCGTCCGCATCGGACTCCCACCGGCGCGTGGAACCCTCGATGTCCGTGAAGAGGAAAGTGACGACGCTCATTGCGACTTGCTCGCCTCTAGAAGACGGCGCGGGCTAGGTCAATCTGTTCGAGTGCATACGTGACGATGCTCGCATTGGTCATCGATACGCCTGCTGTAGACAATGATTCGTAGATCTCGTAGCCGAGAACCTCGCGGAGGTGAGCGATCGTCCCCACCAACTCGGGATAGGTCACGTCTGAAAATGGGGTAACGGCAAATGCGCACATTCTGGCCGCGGGCTCATAGCGTCCGAGCCGGTCCAAGAGATCGACGACTACCGCGATCGCGCTCGTCATCATCGTCAAGCTGACCGAATCGTAGAATCTGCGAATCGCCAGGGTCACATAGTCGAGAGCGTCTTCGAGGTCACCGTGGATGGCCGCGAGCCTCGCCAAGTTGCCGGCGTGGTACGACTCGATTTGGCGGTTGCCGCTCTCCTGTGCGATCTGCAGCCCCCTGCGATGAGCGTCATAGGCGGCCGTTGGATTCTGATCGCGCTGGGCAATGCCATATGCCAGGAGCGCGTAACTGGCTTGTTGGGGATTGCGGGTGGCGTCAGCCTCGCTGAGAAGTCCTTCCGATACCGCCAGCGCTTCGTCACATTCCCCAACCATCGTCAAGGACAGCACCAGGCTTGCCCGGGCGAAGGTCTGATTCGTGTTCGCCGTGGTCATCCTTCGGCTCACTTCCACCCACCGCTCGGGCTGACCTCGCGCGATGTACCCTCCCCCTAACCACGCCTCGCCGTCATACACGATGTCATCGAACCGCTCGCTTTCGATGGTGGCGAGACCAGCGTCGGCGTAGCGGACTGCATCGTCGATTCGACCGGCTACGTAGCACTGTGCAGCCATGGCGTAGAGCTGAGCAAGCCGTCGATGTTCAACTTCGCGCGCAGGTGCAATGAGCTCTTCAGCCCACGCTACGGGCTCGTAGTTTTCGATACGCATGCCAAGGAACGTCGCGAATACGGCAATGGCGCTGGCCGTGTCCAGATCACCGCTATCGGCAGACCACCTGAACGCGGCGCGCAGATTCGCAAGTTCGACCGCGAACCAATCGTAGGCTTCGCGTTGACACGGGCTGTCCCACAGCGTGAGCAGATCGGACTCACGCCCTGCGAAGTACCGCGCATGCGTCGAGCGCGCATCTTCCGCTTCGCCACTTGCCACGAGTTGCTCTTCTGCGAATTGGCGGATGGTCTCCAACATCGAGAATCGGGTCCGCCCCGACGATTGGTCAGCGACCAGTAAAGACTTGCGGACCAATGCATCTAGCAGATCCAATGTGGCGAACTTGTCGCGAGAATCAGCCATCGCTTGAGCGCTGTTCAGGTCGAATCCCCCCGCGAACACAGAGCATCGGTTGAGTAGTGCCTTCTCATCTGCGCTCAGTAGGTCGTATGACCACTGCACAGCGTGTCGCAACGTCTGGTGTCGCTCCAATCCGCGGCGTGTGCCAACGAGGAGTCTGAATCGGTCATCGAGGAGATCACGTACTTCGGTGACGGTCATCGAAAGCAGGCGCGAGGCGGCCAACTCGATGGCGAGGGGGATCCCGTCGAGTCGTCGGCAGATTTCTCTCACTGTGTTCGCATCTAGTGATGCGGCAGGGGCGACCGCGGAAGCGCGCTCGGTGAACAACCTCTTGGCACTCGAGTCGACGTCGAGAGACGGTACGGGCCAGAGCTGTTCGTCGTCGAGCCGAAGCCCCTCTCGGCTGGTGGCGAGTATCTTCACGGTCTCCGAATGGACGAGAATTGCCTCGATCATGTCGGCCGCGGCGTCCAGGACGTGCTCGCAGTTGTCGAACACCAGCAGCCGGGTACGCGGTTCCAACGCGGCAGCCACACTGTCCGCCAAGCTCATCCCCGCCTGTTGGGTGATGCCGAGCACTGCGGCGACTGCCTCGGGGACCGCGGCGGGATCGCCTACTGCCGCCAACTCAAACACAAACACCCCGTCGGGATAGTCGGCGGCCGAGCGGCTGGCGACCTCTAATGCCAGTCGTGTCTTACCTACCCCGCCGACACCGGTCAGCGTCACCAGTCGGTGCTCCTTCAGCGCTCTCGCCAACTCGGCGATTTCCGCTTCGCGTCCGATGAAGCTCGTGGTCGGATGTTGGAGATTGCCAGGCGTCGAGTCAAGCGTCTTCAGCGCGGGAAAATCAGCTCGAAGACCCGCGGCGCGAACTTGGTATATGGCAACAGGTTTGGCTATGTCGCGAAGTTGACGCGGGCCACGGTCAAGAAGATCGAAACCACCCAGCAGCCCTGCGGTGGGGCCGTCGACCAAGACCTGGCCGCCGTGGCCGGCCGCCATCACGCGTGCGGTGCGATTGAGCACCGTGCCGAAGTACTCGTTCCCCTGCAACTCGGCCTCGCCGGTGGCGATGCCCATTCGCACGGGCAGTCCGAGGGATCGCTGCGCGGCGATCGCGGCATCGACAGCCGAGCGCGGCGTGGTGAAGACGGCGCACACTCCGTCGCCGGTGTAGTTGAAGATGGTCCCGCCGTGACTCGCGACTGCGTCGCGCAGCACCTGGTTGTGCGTTTCCAAGGCCGCGCGCATCGCCTTGGCGTCCGCCTCCCACCGCCGGGTCGAGCCCTCGATGTCGGTGAACAGGAAGGTCAGGACGCCTGAGGCAGGGCGCGGCGCATGGTCATCAACCACGACGTACCCCCGTTCCCCCGGTGCCGTAATCGTAGATTCGTGCAGGCCAACCCGGGTGAACACAGGGGTCTTGACACCTGTCAAGTTAGAGGTCGTAAAGTCGGCACATGCAGATTCGCGAACACGCCGCGGCCAACCCCGACAAGCCCGCCCTCATCATCCATCCGTCGGGGACGGTCCTGACGTTCGCCGAACTCGAGGCCCGTGCCAACCGCCTCGCCCACTTCTTTCGCAAGCACGGTCTGCACGAGGGTGACGCCGTCGCGATCATCATGGAGAACAACGAGCACTTCCACGCCGTCATGTGGGCCGCCCGCCGCTGCGGCCTGTACTACGTCCCGATCAACACCCACCTGACCGCCGCCGAGGCTGCGTACATCATCGACAACAGCGGCGCCAAAGCCGTCGTCGGCTCCGCAACCCTGCGCAAAACATGCGAGAACCTCACCCAACACACGCAGCCCGCTCTGAAACTCGTCGCCGACGACGATCTGGACGGCTGGTACCGCTACCCGGAATGCGTTGCAGATCAACCGGATACGCCGATCGACGACGAGATCGAAGGCGACCTTCTGCAGTACTCGTCGGGCACCACCGGCCGCCCGAAGGGCATCAAACGCGAACTGCCGCACCTGCCGCCGGCCGAGGTCCCCGGATTGATGTCGGCGTTGGTCAGCTTCTGGCTCGATCCCGAGGCCATCTACCTCAGTCCGGCCCCGCTGTACCACACCGCGCCATCGGTCTGGTCGATGCAGATTCAGGGCGCAGGCATCACAACCGTCGTGCTGGAGAAGTTCGACGCCGAGGGCTGCCTCGACGCGATCCAGCGCCACCGCGTCACCCACGGCCAGTTCGTGCCGGTGATGTTCACCCGGATGCTGAAACTGCCCGAGGCCGTGCGCGAGCGCTACGACCTGTCCAGCCTCAAGCGCGTGATGCACGCGGCGGCGCCGTGCCCCGTCGAGATCAAGAAGCAGATGATCGATTGGTGGGGACCGATCGTCGACGAGTACTACGCCTCCTCCGAGGCCATCGGCTCGACGCTGATCACCGCCGAAGACTGGCTGGCGCACCCCGGTTCGGTCGGCAAGCCCATGATGGGTTTATTGCACATCCTCGACGAGGACGGCAACGAACTGCCACCGGGCCACGCAGGGGAGATCTACTTCGAGGGCGGCTTCGACTTCGAGTACCTCAACGACCCCGAGAAGACGGCCAAGTCGCGCGATCGGCACGGCTGGAAAACCGTCGGCGACATCGGCTATCTCGATGAAGAGGGTTACCTCTACCTGACCGACCGCCGCCACCACATGATCATCTCCGGCGGCGTGAACATCTACCCGCAAGAGGCCGAGAACATGTTGGTGACCCATCCAAAGGTGATGGACGCCGCGGTGTTCGGCATACCCGACGATGAAATGGGCCAAAGCGTCAAGGGTGTCGTGCAGACCGTCGACCCAGCCGACGCCACCGAGGAGTTCGCCGAGGAGTTGCTTGGCTGGCTGCGGGATCGGTTGACGCACTACAAGTGTCCGCGGTCGATCTCGTTCGAGGTGCAACTGCCGCGCACCGATACCGGCAAGCTCTACAAGCAGGGGCTGATAGACAAGTACGCGTGAGAAAGCTTGCGGATGGGGTGCTCGTCGCCGTCGGATCACCTTCCGACGACGCGACTTTCACGCTGACCGAAGACGACACCGACGACCGTCGCGCCATCACCGTCCCATCCGTCTCTGAGGCGCTCGTCGAACTCTCCGACCGATGCAAGCGCTGGCCTCAAGCCGCCGCCGTGTGCGACGACGTCCTCCGCTCGCTCGACCCCGCCGCCCCCACTCGCGCAGGCATCATCACCGAATCGCTGGCCTACTCGACGCTGCAGTCGGGACCGGAGTTCGGGCGCTGGCTTGCCGAGCGCGGGCCCGCTTCCGTCCCGAACATCCCCGATCCCGTCCAGGCCGACCGCGACGGCGACTGCCTGCACATCCGCTTCAACCGGCCGCAGCGGCACAACGCGTTCTCCACCGACATGCGCGCAGCGCTGCTCGAAAAGCTGGACGTCGCTCGCGTTGACGGGTCGATCACTGAGATGGTGCTGACCGGCAACGGCCCGTCCTTCTGCAGCGGCGGCGACCTGGCCGAGTTCGGCACCCTCGCCGACCCGGCCAGCGCCCATCTGGCCCGCACCCGCTACTCGCCCGCATTGGTGCTCGACGAGATCACCGCCCGCCTCGGCCGCAATTGCCGCGCCGAGGTGCACGGCCAGGTCCTGGGCAGCGGACTGGAAATGGCCGCCTATTGCGGTTGGGTGCGGGCACATCCCGACGCCGCGCTGGGCCTGCCCGAACTGAGTCTTGGCCTGATCCCCGGCGCGGGCGGCACCGTCAGCATCACCCGTCGTATCGGCCGATGGCGTACGGCTTATCTGGTGCTGTCCGGCCGCACGATCGATACCGCCGCGGCGTTGCGGTGGGGTCTGATCGACGATATCCAGTGACTTCGTTGTGATTCGTCGCCCTGGGTGCGACTCACCACGCCGAAACCGCATTAGTGGCAGGCTGGCAGGCATGGGGTTGCCGTCCATGCGACCCACCGGCTGGTTTCAGGTGGGCTGGAGCGCCGATCTCGAGGTCGGCGACGTCAAGCCGCTGCACTATTTCGGCACCGAACTCGTGGCCTTCCGCGACCTCGATTGCAGCGTCCGAGTCCTCGACGCGCACTGCCAACACATGGGCGCCGACCTATCGCATGGCGGCTGCGTCGTCGAAGGCGGTATCCAGTGTCCGTTCCACGGCTGGGTGTGGAGCGGCGACGACGGCCACAACGTCCGCATCCCCTATGAGCCGCAGCCCGATGACGTCCGGCGCGTTCAGTCCTGGCCCACCGCCGAAGTCAACGAGTGCATCTACGTCTGGCACGACATCAGCCATCGCGCGCCCGCGTGGCAGGCGCCCAACGCATGGGGCGGCCTAGGAGAGCGGACCGGAAGTTACTGGTTCCGCTCCGTGGGCCCCGACGAGAAACAGTTCTTTGCAGGCGTGACGGTGCATCCGCAGGTGGTGGCGGAGAGCTCGGTCGATCGCCAGCATTACCGATTCGTCCATAAGGTGCCGGTGAGCCCGGTCCTGCTCGCGTCGACGGCAGATAACTCCAGCTGGCATGCCACCATCGGCTTCGGCGCCGGGAATCCCGTCGAAATATATTGGCATGGTGTGGGTTTGAGCTTCAGCTGCGAGGACAACGGCGACGGCATGCAAATCGTTTCCATCTGTCCCACCCCGGTTGATGACTCAACCAGCGATATATTCGCCACCTACTGGGTGTCTGAAGACCTCGACTACGACGACCGACTCGCTGCAGCCAAGCAAATGTTGCCTGACGACATCGATATCTGGGCCCATCTGGAGTACCTCGACCGTCCCGCGTTGGCGCCCTCGGAGGCCGACGACTTCCAGCACATGCGCGAGTGGGCAAGCACCTTCTATCCGCCAGCTCAGCCAGATCTACGCAGCGTCACCCTGTAGGTGTACTGCTCGGGCAGGAAGTGACTGACCGACAGCTCGACCGGGCTTCCGCTGGAATCCGAGTACAACCGGTCCACCCGCAGCATCGGATGACCTGGCCCGCACCCAACGGCATTGGCGACGGAGTCGTCGGCCGGGGCGACCGTAATCGATTGCGCGGCTTCGGCTATCGGTTCGGAAAGGTGTGGCTCCAATAGGCCGATCACGGTGTGCGTGCCGACCGCACCTTCGACGAGCGCGGCCTGTATCGGCTGAGCGGCTGATGGCACCAGGTGAACAATGGTCATTACGAACGGAACGCCGTCATGCAGGCGGCGGAACACCACCGAGTACACGACGTCGTCATCGAGCCGCAGTCGACTTGCTGCATCGACGTCGACCCGGCGTCGCAGTCCCGTCAGCACCTCCATCGTGGTGTCATCGGACAGACTCATCAGGTCTTCGATCGACCCGAGCTGGCGCAGATACCGCCCCGGTTCGCTGGCGTAGGTGCCGCGGCCTGGCACCCGGTACACCGCGCCGTCGGCGACCAGATCCTGAAACGCCCGCCGCACCGTTTGGCGTGACAAGCCATGCCGCGCAACAAGTTCGGACTCGGTCGGCAGCCGCACACCGTCGCTGTAGTGACCCGCCGCGATCTCGTCGCGCAGTTGTTCGCGCAGAACCTGGTAGGCGGGCTTCATCAGATTCCCCCGCGCGCCACCAATTGACTGGCGATGACGTTGCGCTGGATCTCGTTGGTGCCTTCGCCGACGATCATCAGCGGCGCATCCCGGAAGTAGCGTTCGACATCGAATTCGGTGGAATAGCCGTAGCCGCCGTGGATTCGCACTGCGTTGAGCGCGATCTCCATCGCCACTTCGGAGGCGAACAGCTTGGCCATCCCTGCTTCCATGTCGGCGCGCTCGCCCGCGTCGTAGCGGTCGGCGGCGTAGAGCGTGAGCTGACGCGCTGCCGTCAGCTTGGTCGCCATGTCGGCCAGGTAGTGTCCGACGGCCTGGTGTTTCCAGATCGGTTGGCCGAAACTTTCGCGGTCCTGCGCATAGCGCAGCGCATCCTCGAGTGCAGCCGTGGCCACGCCCAACGCCCGCGAGGCCACCTGAATACGGCCTGTCTCAAGGCCTTTCATCATCTGCGCGAAGCCCATGCCCGGCTCACCGCCGAGGATCGCCGACGCCGAGACCCGGCAGTCGTCGAACGTCAGCTCGCAGGACTCGACGCCCTTGTAGCCCAGCTTGGGTAAATCCCGCGAGATGATGAGCCCATCACTGACCTCGATGTCGAGGCCTGGGGCGGCCTCTCTGTGTTCGACGAGCACCACCGAAATCCCTTTGTGCGCAGGCTTGGCCGATGGGTCCGTCTTGCACAGCAGCGCGATCAATCCTGACCGGCGTGCGTTGCTGATCCACGTCTTGGAGCCGTTGATGACGAGCCCGTCGCCCTCGGCCAACGCCGTCGTCTTCATGTTCTGCAGATCCGACCCGCCTCCGGGCTCTGTGAGCGCCATCGTGGCCCGCATCTCGCCGGTGGACATCACCGGCAGGTACTTGCGTTTCTGTTCCTCGGTGCCGAACAGCGCCAGCAGCTTGGCGACGACGGTGTGGCCGCCCATCGCGCCGGCCAGGCTCATCCAGCCGCGCGACAACTCCTGGGTGACCTCCACATAGCAGCGCGTCGACACCGGCGTGCCGCCGTAGGACTCGGGGACCGCCAGGCCGTAGATACCGATGCGCTTCATCTGTTCGATCCACGCCTCCGGGTACTCGTTGGCGTGCTCGACCTCGCGGACAGTCGGCTTCACATCGCGGTCGATGAAGGCCCGCACCGTCTCGACCAGCATGATTTCTTCGGCATTCATTATGTACGGCCATATTTGCACTTTGTGCGGCCCAATGGCAACATCGGCGGCTGTGAACGGTCCATACTTCGATGACTTGGAGGTGGGCCAGGTCTTCGACTCGGCGCCCTCAATGACCTTGAGCCAGGGTGCCGCAGGCGCGCATCAGGCGATCATCGGCGACCGGCTGCGGCTCGCGCTGGACGCCCAGCTCGCCTATGCCGTAACCGGCGCCACCTCGGCGCTGGCGCATCCCGCGCTGGTCTGCGACGTCGCGGTCGGGCAGAGCACGCTGGCCACCCTGCGGGTGAAGGCCAACCTGTTCTATCGCGGTCTGGAGTTTCACCGCTTCCCCGTCATCGGTGACAGCCTGTTCACCCGGACCGAGGTTGTCGGGCTGAAGCAAAATTCGGCCAAACCCGGCCGCGCGCCAACCGGCCTGGCCGCGCTGCGGATGACGACCGTCGATCAGATTGGCCGGCTGGTGCTCGACTTCTACCGTTGTGCGATGCTTCCGCTCAGCGCCGAACGCGACACCGGACACAACGACGATCTTTCGAGTATCGGCGCCGACCTTGCGAAACCGCCCGACCCCACGGCCGACTGGGACGCCGACGTGTACCGCGAGAAGGTACCAGGTGCGCACTTCGATGCCGGCGTCGCGGGCGCAGTCCTGCAGAGCACCGCCGACGTGGTCACCAGCGCGCCGGAGCTTGCCCGGCTCACGCTCAATATCGCTGCGACACACCATGATTGGCGTGTCGGCGGCCAACGTCTCGTCTACGGCGGCCACACCATCGGATTGGCGTTGGCGCAGGCCACGCGGCTGCTGCCCAACCTGGTCACCGTCCTCGGTTGGGAGTCCTGCGACCACACCGGGCCCGTCCACGAGGGCGATACGCTGCATAGCGAGCTACATGTCGAGGGCGCAGAACCGCTGCCAAACGGTCGCGGCGGCGTGCTGAAGCTGCGCTCGCAGGTCTATGCCATCCCAGGGGGTAGGAGCGCAGCGACTGGGGGGACAGGCATAGGCGAGCCCGATCGTAAAGTGCTCGACTGGCGGTTCAGCGCGCTCCAGTTCTGAGCACAATGGGCCTGTGACGCCGATGGCCTTTCCCGTCGCCGTGCTGACGCGAGCGCGGCGGGCCGCCGATGCGTTCCACCAGCTCACGGGTGTGGCGGTCGACGCTGCCGAACTCCTCGCTGGACGCGCCGCCCTGCTCGGGCTGTCACCTCGAGGGAAGGTCTCGGCAGGGGGCGCCACCCAACTGATGCGCAGTCGGGACGGATGGTGCGCGCTGACGTTGTCACGGCAAGAGGATGTCGACGCCATACACGCGCTGACCGAATCCGTCGACAGCGATCCCTGGCACGCCGTTGAGAACTGGGTGGCCGAACATGCGTGCGCCGACATCACCGCGCGCGCCCGGCTGCTCGGCCTTCCAGTCGCGGCACTCGGCGAAACACCCGCCGCGCCACCACGGATCAGCGATCTAGGCGCCCCGGCCGCCCCGCGGGGCGTCGACGGACTCTTGGTCGCCGACCTGTCGTCCATGTGGGCCGGCCCGCTGTGCGGCCAGCTCCTCAGGCGAGCGGGCGCCACTGTGGTCAAGGTCGAAAGCCATGCTAGGCCCGATGGCACCCGCGCCGGCCCGCCGGCATTCTTCGACTGGATGAACAGCGGAAAGCTGTCATACGCCGCCGATTTCGACGAGCCATCCGGTCTGCGGCGGCTCCTCGAGGCCGCCGACGTCGTCATCGAATCCTCACGGCCCGCGGCGCTTAGGCATCGGAGCCTCGGCCCAACGTCGCACGGCGGCCAGGTCTGGCTGCGGATCACCGGCCACGGAACCGATGGCGAGCGGGCGAACTGGGTCGCCTTCGGTGACGACGCCGCGGTAGCCGGCGGTCTCGTCGGCGGCGCCGACGCCGATCCAGTGTTCTGCGGCGACGCGATCGCTGACCCACTGACGGGTCTGCACGCGGCGCTCGCAATCGCGGAGTCACTACACCAAGGCGGAGGCGAGCTGATTGAACTGTCGATGGCCGCCGTCGCCGCCACCTACGCCGCCGATGACCGGACCGCCGAAACCCCTTGCAAGGCAACGCCGGCCCCGTCTCCACCCGCTGCCGCGCTGGGTGCCGACAACGCGACCGTCGAAAGGCTCTGGGTGTCATGCTGATTCAGCGCGCCACGCTGCTCGACGGCAGCACCACCGACATCCGCGTCGACGAACAAATCACCGACGTCGGCGACCTAGAGCCGGACAAGGGTGAGCAGGTCTTCGATGCCGCGGGCGCAACGGTCATCCCCGGGCTACACGACCACCATGTGCACCTGCGCTCGGCGGCCGCGGCGTTGACTTCGGCGCGCGTCGGCCCCGCCGAGGTGCGGGGCCGTGACGACCTGGCCCGCGCGCTGGCCGACGCACCCGTGGGCTCTGACGGCTGGATCAGGGCGGTCGGCTACCACGAGGCCGTGGCGGGACCGCTCGACCGGCGCGCGCTCGACGATCTGTCGCCACCCGTGCCCGTGCGCGTGCAGCACCGCAGCGGTGTGCTGTGGACACTGAACTCTGCGGGGCTGGCCAGGGTGGGGCTGACCGATCACCCTGACGGACGACTGCGCAGTTCAGACCGCAGTTGGTCAGACACGTTGCAGCGCAACGAAAGCGGGCTTGCCGAGATCAGCCGCCGGCTGAGCGAGTACGGCGTCACCGGCGTAACCGATGCCACCCCCGACTTCGAAGTCAGTGACATCCTCAAACTGATGCAGGCCCACCGGCACGGCGAACTCCTGCAGCGCGTGAACTGTTTGGCGCCGGGTAAGCGCATCCTTCACGACGCCGATCTCAACCTCGCCGATCTCACCAAGTGGATCGCCGGACGCCACGCAGAAGACGCGCCCGTCGCGGTGCACTGCGTGACCGCCGCCCAACTCGTCGTGACCCTTTCGGCGCTGCGCGAGGCGGGCCTGCACCCGCAGGACCGCATCGAACACGCGGCCGTCGTGCCTGACGACGTCGTGGCCGAACTCAAAGACCTGCGCGTCACCGTCATCACGCAGCCCAACTTTGTCGCCGAGCGTGGCGACCAGTATCTGACCGACGTCCCCGCCGAGGAGCACCACGAGCTGTGGCGGCTGGCGTCACTGCTCAGAGCGGGGGTGAAGGTCGCGCTCTCCACCGATATGCCGTTCGGCCAAAGCGACCCGTGGGCCACCATCCGGGCTGCCGTTCACAGGACCACCGCGAGCGGCGCAGTCCTCAACGCCGATGAATGTGTTTCGGCGCGTGAGGCTTTGACGATGTTCTTCGGCGTATCGAGCACGCCCACCGAGGCACGAGCCATAGCGAAGGGCCAGCCCGGCGACCTGTGCCTGCTGGCAGCCCCGCCAACAGAGGTACTCGAAGAACTCGACGCGAACATGGTTGCCGCGACCGTCATCGCGGGCCAGGTCGTCTTCGAACGCGGTTGACGGTCTCTCAGTCAAGCCGCGGCGGGGGCGAACGCCCTGCGCAGCAGCGCGCACTGGCTTTTGAAGAACGATTGCGACACATGGGCTTTCGGCACAACGCCGTCGAAGCCGTGGAACGCTCCGGGAACGACCTCGACCTCGCATGGCACACCGGCGGCTTCAAGCCGCTCGGCGTAGGCCAGGTCCTCGTCGTGAAACAGGTCCAACGTGCCGACACCCACCCAGGCAGGCGGCAATCCGCTGAGATCTTCGCGCCGCGCGGGCACGGCGACCTCTGGGTCCGCACCGCCGAGGTATGCCGACCAGCCGTACTTATTGCTGGACTGGTTCCACATCCGAAGCCCCGGATTGTCGAGATGCCTGCCCACAGTGCGGTCGTCGAGCATGGGATAGACCAATAGCTGCGCGGTAAGGGGGATTTCGGCGCGGTCGCGCGTGAGCAGTGCCAACGCCGCGGCCAGCCCTCCGCCTGCACTTGCTCCGCCGATCGCCACCCGTGCGGGGTCGACCGACGGCAGCCGAACCAGCCATTGCAACGCCGAATAGCAGTCCTCGAGCGGCGCCGGATACGGATGGTCGGGCGCCAGCCGGTAGTCCACCGACGCGACAACCGCACCGAGTTCGCGGGCGTACCGGCGACATAACGCATCGTCCTGTGCAGCGCTTCCGATGACGTACCCGCCGCCGTGGATCCACAACAGCGCCGGCACGTGGCCCGTCACTCCGGTGGGGCGGAACAGTCGAATCCCGACACCGGACGGCAGCGTCAGCACCTCGATATCGCTCGGCGGCCGGCGCCGCCACAGCAGGCGCTCCGCTGCGCGCAGAAACGGCACCGTCGCGGGTGTGACGATCTGCTTGGGGAGGTGGCGCGCGGCGCGGCGCAGATCGGGATGAAACTCGGCGGGCGGCATGCGACCAGTATCCGCGCTCACTTCAGCAGCGGGTCCCGCGGCAGGCCGAGGATGCGTTCGGCGATGGTATTGCGGGTGATCTCCGATGTTCCTCCGGCAATGGTCATGGCCCGGTTGCCGAGGTAACTTCGCAGCAGCTTCGGCGCCTGGCCGACCACCGCCGCCGAACCGGCCAATTCCATGCCCAACTCGGTGATCCGCTGCCCTGCCTCGGCCACCAGCAGTTTGGTCACGTTGCCCTCCGGCCCCGGCTCCGCACCGGCGATGGCCCGGCTGGCCCGGCGCAGGTTCAACAGCCGCAGCGTGTGCGTCTCCGCAATGCACTCGCCCGCACGCCGCACGTAGTTGGCCGCCGACGGGGAGGCATCGAGCAGCTTGATGAGGTGGTCGGGGCTGAAGCCGGATGCGCCACCGGAGCCGCCGCCGATCGAGATGCGCTCGTTGCCCAGCGTCGCGCGCGCCACCAGCCAGCCGCGGTTCACGTCGCCGACGACATCGGCGTCAGGAACAAAGACATCATCGAAGAAGACCTCGTTGAAATGTGAATCGCCAGTGATGCCGCGCAGCGGATTCACCGTCACGCCAGGGGCTTTCATGTCGATCGCCATCATCGTCACACCGGCATGCTTGGGCGCATCGGGATCGGTGCGCACCGTCGCCAGACCCCACTGGCAGTACTGCGCCAGGCTGGTCCACACCTTCTGCCCGGTAACCCGCCAGCCGCCGTCCACCTTTTTGGCTGCCGTGCGCACCGCGGCAGCGTCCGAGCCCGCGCCCGGCTCGGAGAACAACTGGCACCACATCACCTGGCCCCGCAGCACGGGTTCGACCCAGCGCTCCCGCTGGTCATCCGTGCCCGCCTGCGCGATCGTCAGCGCCACCCACCCGGTGATGCCCATGTCCGGTCGCTCGATGCCGGTGAACTCCTCCTCGATGACCAACTGCTCGAGCACATCGGCGGCCCGGCCCCACGGCTTCGGCCAGTGCGGCACGAGATAGCCGGAGTCGACAAGATAGTCCCGCTGCTTGTCCTCGGGCAGGGACTGCAGCTGGCCGACGGCCTCGCGGGCCTGGCTGCGGTATGCGTCCGCCTCGGGCGGCAGCGTGAACGACGCCCCGTGCGCCTGACCGCTGCGCTGGCCTTCCACGACGTCGAGCAGCGGGTCGCCGCCCTCCTCCATCAGCGCGGCCAAGGTGCGGGCGCGCCGCAGATACAGATGCGCGTCGTGCTCCCAGGTGTAGGCGATGCCGCCATGCAGCTGAATGTTGTACTGCGCGTTGAAGACTTGGGTGCGAATGGCGTGCGCCGCGGCAACGGCGGCGGGGAACCACGCACTGTCCAGGTCGTCGGCGCGCGCAGCGTCCCAGGCGGCCGCCGTGGTCTCCTCGGCGTTGACCAACATGTTGGCCGCATGGTGCTTGACCGCCTGGAAGGTGCCGATGGTGCGGCCGAACTGCTCGCGCACCTTCGCGTATTCGACCGCCATGTCCAGGGCGGCCCAGCTGACGCCGACCGCCTCGGCTGAGGCCAGGATCCGGAACACCGTCCGCGCCTTGCGGGCGGCGCCGCGCAACACCCTGTCCTCGTCGAGTGTCACGCCGCGCAGCGCGACAGATCCGACGCTGCGAGTGGTGTCCAGGGACTCCAGCGCCGTGATTGTCACACCGTCGGCCTTCGCGTCGACGATCACAATGTCCTCACCAGCGGCGATCACCAGCACGTCGGCGTCAGGCGCGCCAAGGACCGCGGGGCTTTCGCCGGTGAGCACCAGGTCAGAGCCGCCGGTGACATTGCCCGACAATGCGAGCGCGCCGACCGCGCTCCCGTCGGCCAACCTCGGAAGTAACTGCGCGCGAACAGAATCCGATGCGCAGCGGTCGATCACGACGGCAGCCGCGACCGTCGGCAGGAACGGGCCGGGTGACAGCTCACGTCCCAATAACTCGAGCACAACCGCCAGCTCGGCCAGGCTGAACCCCGAACCACCGTGGCCCTCGGCGATCGCCAGCCCGTTCCAGCCGAGCCCCGTGCCTGCCGACCAGATCTCCGACGGATGGGCGGCGCCGTCCTCCAACGTCGCGCGCGCCGCGCCGCGGCTATCCAGGCGATTCAGCTGCCCGATGACTGAATCGGCCAGGTCGATGTGTTCTTCGGTGATGGCGAGAGCCGACTTACTCACAGTGGAAGTCCTCTTTACGTTTGACGGTCGTCAAGTAAAGCTATCGCGTCGGCCCTGGTCACGGTATATGTGACGGCCCCCACATTTGATCTTGATCATGACGTTAGTAGACAAGTCGCGGATGTTGTCGTTTGGGAATCCATCCTCGGGGTACATTCGCGCAATGACGGTACGACCGGACACCCGGTATCCCGGACCGACGATGTGGTCACGTGCCCGGTGGTTACTAAAGGCGGGTCCCGCCGACTACATGCTGGCGATGAGCGTGGCGTCGGCCTCCCTGCCCGTAATCGGGAAACATCTTGAGCCGCTTGGGGCTGCGACGGCAATGGGCATCTGGGGTTACCGCCACATGCCGGATTTCCTCGGCGCAACCGCACGCTCCTGGTTTGAGCCGGGCAACGCAGAGTTGCGGCAACAGGAACGCGACGCCACGAACTCCGTGACGGAAGCCGCACTGCACGGCATCGTGCCTGCCAATGATCTGGCAATCGAGTGGCCTGCGCCGGAGAGCTCGCCGCCACTGTGGAAGTTCCGCCAGCATCGCCGCAGCGTGCACCGCACCTCGGTGCGTTACGGTCCACTCCCCTCGCAGCTGCTCGACGTGTGGCGGCCCAAGGAACTACCAGTCGAGCCGGCGCCCGTCTTGCTTTTCGTGCCGGGCGGTGCCTGGGTGCACGGCAGCCGGATGTTGCAGGGCTACGCGCTGATGTCACATCTGGCCGAGATGGGCTGGGTGTGCTTGTCCATCGACTACCGGTGCGCGCCGCACCACCGCTGGCCGGCGCACATCACCGACGTCAAGACTGCGATCGCGTGGGCCCGCGCCAACGTCGACAAGTACGGCGGCGACCGCAATTTCGTTGCAGTAGCGGGATGTTCGGCGGGCGGACACCTCTCAGCGCTGGCCGGACTGACCGCGAACGACCCGGAGATGCAGTGCGATCTGCCGGAGGGGTCGGACACCTCCGTCGACGCGGTGGTCGGGATCTACGGCCGCTACGACTGGGAAGACCGGTCGACGGCCGAGCGCGTTCGCTTCATGGACTTCCTGGAGCGTGTGGTGGTCGGCAGAAAGGCGGCCAAGCACCCGGATGTATTCCGCAAGGCTTCGCCGATGGCGTGGGTACACGAGGACGCTCCGCCATTTCTGGTCATTCACGGCACCGGTGACAGCGTCATTCCCGTCGAGCAGGCCCGCAGTTTCGTCGAGCGCCTACGCAAGGCGTCGCACTCGGTGGTCAGCTACATCGAGCTGCCAGGTGCCGGTCACGCGTTCGACATGATAGACGGCGCCCGAACCGGATCGATGGCGACCGCAATCGGCCTGTTCCTCAACCAAATTCACCGCAACCGATCGCTGACGCGCGCCAAGCAGGTGATCTAGGCTTCCCCCAACGGGAGGAGGCTGGTGAAGAGGCTTAGCGGGTGGGACGCTGTGCTGTTGTACAGCGAGACCCCGACGGTGCACATGCACACCCTCAAGCTGGCGGTGATCGAGTTCGACGACCTCGGTGGCCGCAACTTCGGCATTGACGAGTTCCGCAAGGTGATCCAAGGCCGGCTGCACAAGATGGAGCCTTTCTGCTACCAGCTCATCGAGGTGCCGGGCAAGGTCCACCACCCGATGTGGCGGGAGAACTGCGAGGTCGACCTCGAATACCACGTTCGGCCGTTCCGGGTCGACGCGCCAGGTGGCCGTCGCCAACTCGACGACGCCGTCGGCAGGATCGCGAGTACCCCACTGGATCGCAGTAAGCCATTGTGGGAGATGTATTTCATCGAGGGGCTGGCGAACGGCAGGATCGCAGTGCTCGGCAAGATCCACCACGCGCTGGCCGACGGAGTGGCATCGGCCAACCTGCTGGCGCGGGGGATGGACTTGCAGACGGGTCCGCAGACCGACCGGGACTGCTATGCGAGCGATCCCGCGCCGACCAGCGGCGAGCTGTTGCGTTCGGCGTTCGCCGACCACGTGCGGCACATCGGCAGATTTCCGGGTGTCGTGCGCTATACCGCACAAGGCATCCAGCGGGTCAGGAAGAGTTCGCGGAAGTTGTCGCCCGAGCTGACGCGGCCCTTCACCCCGCCGCCGTCGTTCATGAACCACCGTGTGGACGCGCAGCGCAGGTTCGCCACCGCGACACTCGCGCTGGCCGACGTGAAGCAAACCGCCAAGCAGCTGGGCGTCACGATCAACGACATGGTGCTCGCGATCTCCGCAGGGGCGCTGCGTCAGCTGTCGCTCAAATACGACGGCCACGCCGATCATCCGCTATTGGCCTCTGTCCCAGTGAGTTTCGACTTCTCACCGGACCGCGTCTCCGGCAATCGCTTCTCGGGCGTCATGATGGTCGTGCCCATCCAGCTCGATGATCCGCTCGAACGGGTGCAGGCCGTGCACGACGCCGCGGTGGAAGCCAAGGAGACACACAATCTGCTCGGCCCCGAACTGGTCAGCAGGTGGGCGGCGTACTTCCCGCCCGCGCCTGCTGAGCGGTTGTTCCGCTGGCTCGCGGACAAGGATGGCCAGAACAAGGTGTTGAACATCCCGATCTCCAACGTGCCCGGCCCGCGTGAGCCGGGTCGTGTCGGGGGCGCATTGGTGACGGAGATCTACTCTGTCGGACCACTGACCACGGGCGCGGGCCTGAACATCACGGTGTGGAGCTACGTCGACCAGCTCAACATCTCGGTGCTTTCCGACGGCGCCACATTGGCGGACCCGCACGAACTGACCGACGCGTTGCTCGATGCATTCGTCGAAATACGCCGCGCCGCAGGGCTTTCCGAGACGTTGACCATCGTCGAGAAGGCGATGGCGCAATAGCCTTACCGGCAGTGGCCAGTTATGTCACGCTTCGCGCGATTCGGCGTGCGATAAGTGGCCACTCGACGCCTGCTCGCGTCGCGTGGCGTGCACCCAGGACAGGAACGTCGCTACCGCCTGAGCGGTGTAGTGGCCACGCGGCGACCCGTAGTAGAAATCGAAGGCATGCTGGGCGTGCGGTATCTCGGCGTACGCGACGACCGAAGTCGACGTGTCCTTCATCGCGGCGGCGAAAGCGCGGCCCTCGGGCACCGGGATGATCGAGTCGTCTTCGCCGTGCAAGATGAAAAACGGTGGTGCGTCGGGCCGTAACCGCATGATCGGCGACGCGTCGACGTATACCTGCTTACGCTCGACAATGCGCCTCTTGACCACGTACTTCTGCAAGAACGCGATGAACTCCCTGCGGCCGTTGCCGTTGCCGGAGACCCAGTCATAGCGGCCGTAGATCGGGACCGCAGCCACCACAGAGGTGTCGGCGTCCTCGAAACCCGGCTGGTATTGCGGGTCGTCAGGGGTGAGCGCGGCCAGCGCGCACAGATGACCGCCTGCCGAACCGCCGGTGATCGCAACGAAATCCGGATCGCCGCCGTAGTCGGCAATGTTTTCCTTGATCCACGCGAGCGCTCGTTTGACGTCGACGATGTGGTCCGGCCACGTGTTCCGGGGACTGACCCGGTAATCGATTGATACGCAAATCCATCCGCGCTCGGCCATATGGCTCAGCAGCGGATAGGCCTGTGGCCGTCGCATGCCGATGGCCCATGCGCCGCCGGGTACCTGCAGCAGTACGGGGGCTTTGCCGTCGCGGGGTAGATCACTGCGCCGCCAGATGTCTGCCCGGTTGACCCGACGATGGGGACCGTACTGAACCGTGCTTGCCTTCTCGACATAACGGCGACGTACCAAATCGGTGGGCCACACGCCGATCATCCTGCGGCGCCTCACCGGTTGTGATTGCGCTGCGATCTTCTCGTAGTCGTCGCCAAGCACCTCGCGCAGCGGCTCTTCGAAATACGGTTTGGACGCGATGTTGCGGCGCTGGATCAGCACCAGCAGGCCCCAGGCAATGCCGGTGAGCACCAGCGCAATTCGGCCACGAGCACCGCGAAAGTCCCCGCGAACACCGCGGCGCACCGCGTCGAACATCGATCCGGCGAGATAGACAGCCGACATCTCGGTGGTCGGCCAACCGAAGGCGAACACAGGCAGCGTGATGTAGCCCTCGCGGGCGATCGGGCGCACCCCGTTGACAGCGTTGAGCAGCTCCGCGCAGGCGCGCAGTAGTGGCCAGCGTCTACGCACGAGCCGCGCGGTCCTGCAATTCGCGGCGCACGATCTTGCCGGTGCTGCTGCGAGGTAGTTCGTCGAGAATCGTGATCTCCCTGGGTACTTTGTAATTCGCCAAGTTCTCGCGGACGTGTTGTTTCAGTACGTCGGGGGTAGCCGAGGCGCCGCCATTCAAAACCACAAACGCCACCAG
Organism: Mycobacterium sp. JS623; assembly: GCF_000328565.1. Classification (NCBI taxonomy): domain Bacteria; kingdom Bacillati; phylum Actinomycetota; class Actinomycetes; order Mycobacteriales; family Mycobacteriaceae; genus Mycobacterium; species Mycobacterium sp. JS623. The sequence continues at coordinate 167,208 of NC_019966.1, forward strand.
TCGCTGGCCGTACTGTTCGTCGTCCACCCCAAGCACCGATGCCTCCGCCACATCCGCATGTGACATCAGCGTCTTCTCCACCTCGATCGGGTAGATGTTCTCACCGCCGGAGACAATCATCTCGTCGTCGCGGCCAACCACGAAAAGCCGTCCGGCCTCGTCGAAGCGGCCGATATCACCGGACGACATGAACCCCTCATGGAAGTCCTTCGTCTTGCCGGAGGTGTAGCCGTCGAACTGCGTGGAATTGCGGACGTAGATGGTGCCGACCTCGCCGGTGGGCAGCTCGTTGAAATCGGAGTCCAGAATCCGTATTTCGGTGCCACCGGCCGGCTTGCCTGCGGTATCGGGGGCGGCCCGCAGGTCTTGCGGTGTCGCCGTGGCGATCATGCCGGCTTCGGTGGCGTTGTAGTTGTTGTAAATCACGTCGCCGAACTGATCCATGAACTTGATGACGACGTCGGGCCGCATCCGTGAGCCCGACGCGGCGGCGAACCGCAACGACCGCCCGCTGTATTTGTTGCGGACGTCGTCGGGCAGTTCCATGATCCGGTCGAACATCACCGGCACCACGCACAGCCCGGTGGCGCGGTAACGGTCGATGAGCTCGAGGGTGGCCTCGGGGTCGAACTTGCGGCGGGTGATGACCGTGCACGCCAGCGACGCCGCGAACACCAACTGGGAGAACCCCCATGCGTGAAACATCGGCGCGACGACGACGACTGGTTCCTCGGCGCGCCACGGGGTACGGTCCAGGATCGCCTTGAGAATGCCGGGCCCGCCGTCGGCGCCGCCGGAGTGCTTGGCGCCCTTGGGAGTTCCGGTGGTGCCCGACGTCAGCAGGATGACCTTGCTCTTGTTGTCAGCGCGCTTGGGTTCTCGCCCCGAGTGGTCGGCGATCAGCTTCTCGACCGTCAGCCCGTCCTGGGGGCCGTCGGTCCACGCGATGATCCGCGTCGCGCCGGGCTTATCGGACAGTGCGCGGTCAACGGTTTCGGTGAACTCCTCGTCGTAGATGACCGTGTCCACGTCTTCGCGGCTTACGACCTCGGCCAGCGCGGGTCCGGCGAACGAGGTGTTGAGCAGCAGCACGTCGGCGCCGACCCGGTTGGCGGCGATCAGTGACTCGACGAAGCCGCGGTGGTTTCGTGCCATCAGGCCAAGCACTTTCGGAGCCGCTCCGGGCAGGGCCTGCAAGGCCGCGGCCAATGCGTCGGCGCGCTGGTCGATTTCCCGCCACGTCAGGGCGCCGAGTTCGTCGATGAGGCCGGGCCGATCGGGGCAGCGCTGCGCCGCGGCGGCGAATCCCGATGTGATGCCCATGTTTTCGCGCTGCATCGCCGCGGCGATCCGTAGATACTTGTCGGGCCGCATCGGCGCGAGCAAGCGGGCGCGGGCCATCGTCGCGACAACGCCGAGCGTTTCGGTGAGCCGGTCGGTGATGGCCATGGGACTTAGCCAAGCACCGGGAGCGTGCGCTCCTCGGCCAGTTCGTCGAGGGCGCGCTGCATAACATGGCGCACGTGAGCATCGACCTCGTCGATGTCTGGGTCCTCACCGAACTCGGCGATGATGTCGATCGGCGGCAGTACCTGCATGACGATCTTGGCGGGCAGCGGAATGTTGGGTGGCACCACGATGCTCAAGCCGAACGGGAATCCGAAGGAAATCGGCACGATCTTGGTGCGGGCCAGGCGCGCGATCGGCCCGAGCCGCTTCGCCAGCCACGTCCCGCGGGACAGGAAGATCTGCGTCTCCTGGCCACCGATGCCGACAGTCGGCACAATTGGCACGCCTGCATTGAGTGCAGCTTTGACGTAGCCGGTGCGCCCACCGAAGTCGATCTTGTTCTCCGAGAACGTCGGCCGATAGACGTCGTAGTCGCCGCCCGGGAAAACCACGACGAGCCCACCGGAGCGCAGCGCCTCATCGGCGTTCTCGTGGTTGGCGCTGATGTAGCCGATCTTCTTGAAGAAGTCACCGGTCGGCCCGACGGAGAGCATGTCGTGGCTCAGCGTGTACATCGGCCGGTCATAGCCGTGCTTCTCGTAGTAATGCGCCGAGAGGATCGGCACATCCATCGGCAGCATGCCGCCTGAGTGGTTGCTGACCAGCAGCGCGCCACCGGCCGGCATGTTCTCCAGCCCGCGAACTTCTGATCGGAAGTAGCGCTTGAGGAACGGCCGCGTGAGGCCCATGACGCGCGCGGTGAGGCCCGGATCCCACTTGGTGAGTTCCGACGGTTCGATATCGGTCGAGGTCAAAGGTCCCCCTGAAGAGAAAAACTAGAACGTGTTCTAATTTATGGTACATGGCCGGGGCCGGTCAGCCAATGCCCGAATAACCGCCCGCAGGCTACCGCCGAATGTCGGCAGCGACGGCGGATACGATCACCGGCGTGACAGATAACACCGAAAATGTAGTCCGCGTCGAGCAGCGGGACAGGATCCTGGTCATCACCATCAACCGTCCCGAGGCGAAGAACGCCGTCAACGCGGCGGTGAGCCGCGGGTTGGCCGACGCGATGGACCGCCTCGACGGCGACGCCGGCCTCTCGGTGGGTGTGCTGACCGGGGCCGGCGGCTCATTCAGTGCGGGCATGGACCTCAAGGCGTTCGCCCGCGGGGAGAACGTCATCGTGGAGGGCCGTGGCATGGGCTTCACCGAGCGCCCGCCTGCCAAGCCGTTGATCGCGGCCGTGGAGGGCTACTGCCTTGCGGGCGGGTGTGAATTGGCGTTGGCCACCGACCTGATCGTCGCGTCCAAGGAGTCGGCGTTCGGCATTCCCGAGGTGAAGCGGGGCCTGGTCGCCGGCGGCGGGGGGCTGCTGCGGTTGCCGCAGCGCATCCCCTATGCGGTCGCGATGGAACTCGCGCTGACCGGTGAGAACCTGTCGGCGCCACGGGCCCATGAGCTGGGCCTGGTCAACGCCCTCGCCGAACCGGGCGCGGCGCTGGACGCTGCGATCGCACTCGCGGAGCGGATCACCGCCAACGGCCCGCTGGCAGTCGCGGCGACCAAGCAGATCATCGTCGAATCGCGAGGCTGGAGCCCGGACGAGATGTGGTCGAAGCAGACCCGCATCCTGATGCCCGTCTTCAGCAGCAACGACGCCAAGGAAGGTGCGATCGCCTTCGCCGAGAAGCGCCCGCCAAAGTGGACGGGAAGCTGACGGTTTTCGGTCGCGCGATCGTGGGCAACCGACAGCTATGGCCGACGAACTGCCCATTGCTGACTACGACCAGCTGCCGCTGACCGAACTGCGACACCGGATTCGCTCCCTCGACGAGGGACAGCTGCGCGGCCTCTTCGACCACGAGGAGTCTCACGGCAATCGCATCCCGGTGCTGGAGTTGTTGCACGCTCGCTTGCGGGAGCTCACACATGGCGCCGAGCCGTCGTCGGGAGATCCTGCGAACGCACCGGGCGTCACACATACGCCGCACGGTTCGCCGGTCAACGAAGCGACTGCCGCTGATCCCGCCGCCCCGTTGCCGCGTGGCCGCACCTAGTCGTTATCCCAGGGCAGACTTGACGGTCGCGACCGCGACCTCGACGTCGGCGCGCACCCCCCAGACCGGATGGTCACGCAAGTCGCGCGTGGCGCGCGCCAAGTTGCCTTCTGCGATGTGCCCCGCGACGAGCGTCGCGTTCGCCAGAGCGAACAGCATTGCGCCGGCCTTGACCCGACCCTTCAGCGCGGTAACTGCCGCGACGGGCACCAGCGAATTACCCACGACCGCGCACCACCGATTGAACGGCGTGAGGTGCTGAGTCCGGTGTTGAGCTGCGAATTCTTCATATGACACCCCCATTTTCGGAGCATCGCATACACGTCAGGCGGACGCCATCCCCGAACTTTCGTCGGCAAGCAGTCAGCCCGCTGAGCAGCGCGCCATTTGTGTCGTCTGCCGGTACCTGGCGCGTCTTGGTGACGAGTACCAGCCGGGCAACTTCGTCCCGAATCGGAGACGACTCCAGCAGCTCAAGTGCCAGGGTTGACCCGAAAGCCCCGTTGAGGTCGCAAAATGACGTCATGACAACCGAAGTCACCGATGCTGTGGATGTGGCCGCCTACTTCGACCGAATCGGCTATCGCGGCGGCGCGGAACCGACCGTCGAGACCGTGCGTGCGCTGGTGGCTGTGCACAACCGATCCATCCCGTTCGAGAACCTCGACCCGCTGATGGGCATCCCCGTCGCCGACCTCAGCGTCGCCGCGCTGACCGACAAGCTCGTGCACCGCCGCCGCGGTGGCTACTGCTACGAGCACAACGGGCTGATGGGATATGTGCTCGAGCAGTTGGGCTTCGGTGTCGAACGGCTTGCCGGTCGCGTGGTGTGGCTGAACCCCGACGGTCCGCTTCCCGCGCAAACGCATCAGGTGCTGTCGGTGACCGTGCCCGACGTCGATGGCCCGCTTCTGGTCGACGTCGGATTCGGTGGGCAGACCTTGACGTCACCCATCCGCCTGGAGGCGGGTCCGGTGCAGGAGACTCGCCACGAGCCGTACCGCCTCAGAGAGCGTGGGGAGTTCCTCCAACTGGAAGCCGAGGTCCGCGGCGAGTGGCAACCGCTGTACATCTTCACCACGCGGCCGCAACCGCGAATCGATCTCGAGGTCGGAAGTTGGTATGTGTCGACGCATCCCGACTCGTTCTTCGTTACCGGTTTGACGGCAGCTCTGGTGACCGATGAGGCGCGATATAACATGCGTGGCCGAAATCTAGCCATCCACTGCGCGGGCGAAACCGAGAAGATCCGCTTCGACACCGCCGCCGAGGTGCTCGACGCGCTGACCGAGCGCTTTGGCATCAACCTGGCCGACCTCGGTAACCATGCCGACCTCGAGGCGCGTGTTAACGGGGTGCTGGATAGCTGACCACCACGTCCCACGGGTCGTGGGCGGCCAGCGCGAGCCGGCCCAGTCGCCGCGCATAGTGCCCGGTCGAGCCGAATTCGTCGACCCAACTTCGGGCCCGCATGGTGGCCAACCACAGTCGGTGCTCAGAGGTCACCCCGATTGCCCCGTGCAACTGGTGCGCGATAGTCGTGACCGGTTCGACAGCACGCCCGACTGCCACCTTCGCCACCGTCACCGCGTAGTCGGTTGCCGGATAATCGAACCCGTAATCCGCTGCTGCCGCAACCGCTAAAGCCGTTGCGGCGCGGGCGCGTTCGATCTCGCCGGCCATCGCGGCCAACGAATGCTGCACCGCCTGGAACTTGTTGAGTTGACGGCCGAACTGTTCGCGCTGCCCGGTGTGCGCCACCGACATCTCACACGCCGCGTCGAGGGCGCCCATGATCTGACTGCAGCGCGCCCACGCTCCGCGACGGGTCAGCTCATCGGCGATACCCATATCGACGGTGCGCGTCTCGCTGAGCGCCACGTCGAATGTCAACGACCCGCGCGGCTCACCCGCAATGTTGTGGCCGTGCACCGCGGCCGCATCGCCGACCAGTCCGACATGCAGGGCCTCGGCTGTGCGTGCCGCCAGCACGACCGTGCTTGCAGGCCATGGCACCTCGCGGGCAGTGCCTGTGAGCCGGCCATCGACCGAGGTGGCGTCGGCGATCGCCACAGTCAAGGGGCCCGTCGATGGCAGCGGCAAACCCGCCTTGTTCGCAAGCCACGCGGCCAGCAGATCGGTCTCCGCAACTGGGACCGCCGCCGCATGTCTTGCCAAGCCGGACAACACGATTGCGGCCTCCGCAGGCCCTCCATCCCCGCTGCTGGTCAGCCGGGCGAGCCCGGTTTCATCGAGGTTGCGCCACAGTTCGTCGCCCGTCGATCGGCTGCAGAGATCCTCGACCAGTTGCGCCAGTTCGTTCATCGTTTTGTGCTCTTCGCGCAAGCGCTCATCGCGCGCCCATACTTTTTGCGACGACGCCCCGCAACACTTCGTTCGTCCCGCCTCGCAGCGTGAACAAGGGCGAGTGCACCCGCGCGGTGGCGAGCAGGGCGCGCAACGGCTCGGGCTCCTCGACGTAGTCCAACAGGTCGGCGACCAACTCGACCGAATCCTGCTCAAAGCGTGTGCCGAGATCCTTCACCAATGCCGCCCGGCTGGCCGCGTCGCGGCCGTCGGCCAGCGTGCGCGCCACCGAGATCGACAGCTGGCGCAGCGAAATCATCCGGGCTACAAGGTCTCCGACGTCGGCCGCGACTCCGTCGTCGACGTCGCCCAAAGCGCGGATTGCGCTGAAGATCAGTGTGGCCGTCGACAAGATCCGCTCGGGACCGCTCCGCTCGAAACCCAATTCGGCGGTGACCTGATGCCAACCATCGCCGATCTGCCCCAGCACGTCCTCATCGGGGATAAACACGTCGGTGAAGATGACCTCGTTGAAGTGGTGTTCGCCGTTCATCAACACGATCGGCTCGATCATGATGCCCGGACTCGACGTCGCCACGATGAACTGAGAAAACCCTGCATGCCGGTGCTCTGGGTCCAGCGGGCTCGTTCGGGCCAGGACCACGATCTGATGCGCGACGTGCGCGCCGCTCGTCCAGACTTTTGTCCCGTTGAGGACCCAGCCGCCGTCGGTGCGGGTGGCCCGCGCCTGCGCGGCAGCCAAGTCGGAGCCGGCCCCGTGCTCACTCATTCCGATCGCCGAGTAGAGCTGGCCCGCGGCGATCCGAGGCAGCAGCCGGTTTCGCTGTTCTTCGCTGCCGTACGACCGCAATGCGGGTGCTACCTGCCGGTCGGCGATCCAATGCGCGGCGACGGGCGCGCCGTGCGCCAACAGCTCCTCGGTGACGACGTAGCGGTGCAGATAACCCAGCCCGCGGCCGCCGTACTCGGTGGGGATCGTCAGGCCTACGAACCCGGCGCCAGCCAGCCGGGCGGAGAAGTCGGGGTCCCACTTGGCCAGCCAACAGTCGACGGCAGGCTCCCAGCCGAACTCGGCGCGGTCGGCGGCAAGGAACTCGCGGATCGACGTCCGAAGCTGGCCCAGCTCGGCGTCGTTGGCGCACAGCGCATCGAATTCGCTCACTGGGCAACAGAGTCTAGTGAGGCGACGAACCAGACTTGTCGGTGCCGTTGCGTAGCGTCGCCGACATGGCCACCGTCTACTTCACGGCATCCAGCCTCGACGGCTACGTCGTTGACGAAGCCGACAGTCTGGACTGGCTGACATCACGCACGGTCGACGCCGACGGGCCGTTTGGGTATGAGGCGTTCATCAAAACCATTGGCGCACTGGTGATGGGCTCTGCGACATACGAATGGATTGTGAACAATCACCCGGGCGACTGGATGTATGAGCTGCCGTCCTGGGTGTTGACGCATCGCCCGCAGATCATCGCCGAAGGACATCCGGTGCAGACGTTCGACGGCGACGTAGCGGAGGTGCATCCGAAGTTGGTGTCGGTAGCGGCGGGTAAGGACGTCTGGGTGGTCGGCGGCGGTGAGACGGCCGCACAGTTCGCGACGGCCGGCTTGATCGACGAAATGATCGTCTCGTATGCGCCGTGCTCGTTGGGCGCCGGCTCACGATTGCTGCCGATCAGATCCGAATGGGCGCTCGTCGAGTCCGCCGTCAACGGCGACTTCGTCTGCGCCCGGTGGCGCAAGGCCTAACGGTGCTCGGGCACACCGTAGACACGGACGAATTCCCGTGACTTGATCAGGAATTCGAGCTGCTCGGCCACCTCGCGCAACGGGTCGACGCTGCGGGTGGAGCGGCACAGCACCACCGCGCCTTCCAGAGAAGCGATGCACATGATGGCCAACGATGCGGCGCAAGGTTCGTCGAAGCCGTCGCTGACAAACGCTCGAGTGAGCGCGTCGCGCCAGCGGGCGAAGATGCTGCCCGCGACAGTGGTCAGCTGAGGTTCGTCCTCAGCGGAGCCGATCGCCGCGGCCACCACAGGGCAACCGGCGGTGAAATCGCTCTCGGCGAGCAGGTCTTCCCAGAACGTGACAAACCGACGGACCAAATACATGCCGCCTTTTGCGGCGGCGGCGTCGATGACGTCGGTGACGAGGCCGCTGGCGTACTGCAACGCCTCGGTCAGGATCTGATTGCGGCCCTCGGGGAAGTGGTAGTACACCGAACCGCGCGGCGCGCCGCTACGGGTGAGCACTTCGTCGATCGTGACACCGGCGGCTCCGCGCTCACGCAGCACCTCCGCGGCGCTGACCAACATCTTGATTCGCGTCGAACCGCGTTTGGTCCTGGTCTTGGTCGGGGTGGACAGAACTAACCTCCGGCGGTGATCAGGCGGCGTGCGGGTCCCGCAGTGGTGCGGACCGCCAGCTGAAGTTGCGCGGGCTGAACGGGAAGACCGATCGCCGATGTCCATGCACCTCGCGCGTGAACCTGCGGCCGGCGAAGTTGACCTCAACGATCCACATCGGGTGCCTCCCTGTCTATGGTAAAGAGCATAGAACCGGCAACACACACGCGCAATCAATGTATTCCCCGTCACACATGCAGCACGTTTAACAGCAGGTGAACGGGCAGCCTTAGCCGGCATCAGTGATCTGGCCGATCCACACGATTATGGTAATTACCATAATTGAGAGTTCCCAGCTCAGCGCTAATTTGGAGCCGTAGGCTGGCGGCGAAACCGAGGAAAGCGGGGCCGCGATGGCCGGGCGCTGGCATCTGCGCAGGTCACTTCTGGTCGCCGTCTGCGCTGCCGGCTTTTTCGCTGCTCCCAGCGCCGGTGCCGCACCGCTGGACCAGAACGGTTACAACGGCGCGCCCACGCCGGTCTCCGGCGGCCCGGTACCGACGATGAATGGCGTGCCGTGCGTCGCAGGACATCTCGGCACCTGTACCGGCTTCGCGCAGAACCAGCCGAGGCCCAACCGGCCGCGTGCGACGGTCGGTCACAGTCCGACCGTGAGTCCGTGACGAAAGGCAAGGCATGGGCCACTACAGGAGCAATGTCCGCGATCTGGAGTTCAACCTGTTCGAGGTGTTGCACCTGGAGAAGGCGCTCGCCACCGGAGGGTTCGGCGATCTCGACGGTGAGTCGGTGCGGGAGATGCTCGACGAGGCGGCGCGACTTGCCGAAGGCCCGGTGGCGGAATCGTTCGCCGACGCCGACCGCAATCCCCCGACGTTCGACCCCGAGACGCACACGGTGCACCTGCCGGAGTCGTTCAAGAAGTCAGTGCGCGCGTGGCAGCAGGGCGAGTGGTTCCGCGTCGGCCTGGCTGACGACGTCGGCGGTGTGCCCGCCCCGGCCATCCTGGAGTGGGCGATCAACGAGTTCGTGCTCGGCGCACAGCCCCCGGTGTTCATGATCCTGTCAGGACCCAAGTCCTCGGACATCCTCTACGTCGTCGGCAATGAGCAGCAACGGCATTGGGCGACAATGGGAGTGGAACGCAACTGGGGCGCAACGATGGTGTTGACCGAGCCCGACGCCGGTTCGGACGTCGGCGCGGGCCGCACCAAGGCGATCCAACAGGCCGACGGCACTTGGCATCTCGATGGCGTCAAGCGCTTCATCACAAACGGCGACTCTGACGACCTGTTCGAGAACATCATCCATCTCGTGCTCGCGCGACCCGAGGGCGCCGGGCCAGGCACCAAGGGTCTCAGCCTGTTTGTGGTGCCGAAGTTTCTGTTCGATCCCGAGACAGGCCAACCCGGTGAGCGCAACGGCGTGTACGTCACCAACCTCGAGCACAAGATGGGGCTGAAGGCCTCGCCGACGTGTGAGCTCACCTTCGGGCAACACGGTCGCCCCGCCGTCGGCTGGCTGGTCGGTGACAGCCACAACGGGATCGCGCAGATGTTCAAGGTGATCGAGTATGCGCGAATGATGGTCGGCACCAAGGCGATTGCGACGCTGTCCACCGGCTATTTGAATGCACTCGACTATGCGAGGACGCGCGTCCAGGGCGCCGACCTGACCCGGATGACGGATAAGTCGGCGCCGCGCGTCACCATCGTCCATCACCCCGACGTGCGGCGCGCCCTGCTGACGCAGAAGGCGTATGCCGAGGGTTTGCGCGCCCTGTATCTCTACACGGCCGCCCATCAAGACGTCGTCGTCGCCGACATCGTGTCCGGCGCTGACGCCGAAATGGCTGAGCGGGTCAACGATCTGCTGTTGCCGATCGTGAAGGGTGTCGGCTCCGAGCGTGCGTATCAGTGCCTGACTGAATCACTGCAGACGCTCGGCGGTTCCGGTTTTCTTCAGGACTATCCGATCGAGCAGTACATCCGCGACGCCAAGATCGATTCGCTCTACGAAGGCACCACTGCGATTCAGGCGCAGGACTTCTTCTTCCGCAAGATCGCCCGCGACCAGGGCCGGGCGCTGCAACACGTGAGCGCGCAGATCCAGGAGTTCCTCGGCAGGGACGCCGCGCGGCCCGAGTTGGCCGATGCGCGAACGCTTCTCGCTACCGCGCTGGCCGATATGCAGGCGATGGCTGCGGCAATGACCGGCTACCTGCTGTCCTCGCAGGAGAACGCGCGCGAGTTGTATCGCCTCGGGTTGGAGTCGGTTCGGTTCCTGCTCGCAGTCGGCGATCTGTTGATCGGCTGGCTGCTGCTGCACCAGGCCGAGATCGCACTCAACGCCCTAGACAGCGAAATCTCCGATCGTGACCGCGCGTTCTATACCGGAAAGGCAGCCGTGGCAAAGTTTTTCGCGAAAAACGTGTTGCCACGGCTGACCGCCGAACGCAAGATCGTCGAGGCCGTCGACCTCGCCTTGATGGATCTGCGCGAAGAGTCCTTCTAGCCGGCCCTCTCTACCGCGGCCAGCGCCGCCGCCACAGTGAAGAATTTGTTCTCGCCCAGTTGCCGGACCGTCTTGATGCCGAACGCCTCCGCTAGCAACTCAGCGTCCTTGTCCGTCACTCCCGCTAGGGCGGCGGGCGACGCGTCGAGAATCTCCTTGAGCGCCTTGTCTTCATATGCCTTGTCGAGCGACTTGGCCAGATCAACGGATACCGCCATGGTGACCCTCCTCATTTGGTGAACGGGAGGGCCACCGTAGCCAACGGACCTTAGGCCCACCAGGTGGGCGCGTGAAGATCAGACCTCTGGCGTGTAACCGAACGGCAGCAGGATGCTCTTGGCTTCGCAGTACTGCTCGATACCTTCGGGTCCGTTCTCTCGGCCAAGGCCCGAGTTCTTGTAGCCACCGAACGGTGCGCCGGGATCGAACGCGTACATGTTCACCGCGTAGGTGCCGGTGCGGATCTTCTTGGCGATCTCGACGGCCTTACCGAAGTCGGTGGTGAACACGCTGCCCGCCAGGCCGTACACCGAGTCATTGGCGATGCGGATCGCGTCCGCTTCGGTGTCGAAGGGGATGATCGCCAGCACAGGGCCGAAGATCTCCTCCTGCGCGATGGTCATCGAGTTGTCGACGTCGGCGAACACCGTCGGCTGCACGAACCAGCCGCCGTCAAGGCCCTCGGGCCTGCCGCCGCCGGTCACGATGCGCGCGCCTTCGTCGACGCCCTTCTTGATGTAGCCCTCGACGCGCTCACGCTGCTTCTCCGAAATCAGTGGGCCGATCATCGATGCGGGATCGTCGGGCAGGCCGACGGGCATCGCGGCCACCGCGGCGGACACCTTCTCGACCACCTCGTCGTACCGCGACCGCGGCGCGAGGATACGGGTCTGGCCAACGCACGCCTGACCGCAGTTCATCAGGCCCGAGAACACCAGCATCGGCAGCGTGGAGTCCAGGTCGGCGTCTTCGAGGATGATGGCCGCGGACTTGCCGCCGAGTTCGAGCGTGCATGGCTTGAGTTTCTCGGCCGCCAGCTTGCCGATCTCCTTGCCCACCGCGGAGCTGCCGGTGAAGGTGAACTTGTCCAGCTCCGGGTTGGACGTCAGCGCGCGGCCGGTCTCCACCCCGCCGGGCACCACCGAGAGCACCCCTTCGGGCAGACCGGCTTCGGCGAACGCCTCGGCCAAAGCGTTGGTGGACAACGGCGTTTCGGCAGCGGGCTTGAGCACGACGGTGCAGCCGGCCAGCAGCGCCGGGCCGAGCTTGTTGACGGCCAGGAACAGCGGAACGTTCCACGCGACGACCGCGCCGACCACGCCGACGGGCTCCTTCGTGACGAGCGTCTGGCCGTAGATGCCGTCGCGGATCTCGTTCCACGTGTACTTGTCGGCCGCACCCGCGTAGTACTGCAGCGTCGAGACCGAAGCGCCGTACTGCATCATGTCGACGATCGTCGGAGGTTGGCCGGTTTCCAGCTTGAGCAGATGCTTGAACAGATCAGCACGATCTTCCAGCAGCTTGAGCGCGCGGCCGATCACCGCGGCGCGCTCGGCGGGCGGAGTCTGGGGCCACGGGCCCTCGTCGAACGCCTTGCGCGCTGCCGCGCAGGCGGCGTTGACGTCGGCCTCCGCCGCCAGCGGCACCTGCCCGACCTTCTGCCCCGTCGCAGGCGAGAACACCTCGATAACGTCGGCGGTCGACGGTTCGACCCACTTGCCACCGATGAACAACTTGTCGTACTCGGTCTTGTAGGCCGTATCCACAGTCTGTGTCATGAGCGTCACATTACCGATAGATCAGGAAAACGAGAACCTGTTCCAGTCAGGCTTTCAGGACGGCTGCAGGACCAGCACCAGATTGCTCACCGCGAATTCCCTCAGGCCCGGCACCCGCGCCAGCCACCACGCCCATCGCGGGTGGTAGCGGGGAAATGCGGCGACCAGCGCGCCGGTGCTGGCCGCCCACTCGAGGCCGTCGGATACCGACACCGGGAACAACGACGATCCGTAGTCGTTTTTTGGTCGGTGCCCGTGCTTGCGGGTATAGCGTTCGGCGGCGCGAGCGCCGCCGAGGTAGTGCGACAGGCCCATCTCATGGCCGCCGAACGGGCCGAGCCACACCGTGTACGACAGCACGACCAGGCCACCGGGCCGGGTGACCCGCAGCATCTCGCGGCCTAACCGCCACGGCTGCGGCACGTGCTCGGCGACGTTGGACGACAGGCAGACGTCCACGCTGGCGTCGGCGAACGGCAACGCCATGCCGGATGCCCGCACGTAGGTGGTCTGGCGATCCACAGCCGCGGGACCGGCGTGCATCTCGGTGGGGTCAGGTTCGACGCCGATGTAGTGCAGACCGGCAGCCTGAAAGGCATTCGCGAAAAAACCTGGCCCGCCGCCCACGTCGAGCACGGTTCGCCCAGCGGGCGTCGTGCGGTGGATTCCCCGCCACAGGTCGGTGACCATCGCGGCCGTGTCCGTGGCCAGCGCGCCGTAGAACCGCGCCGGCTCGGGGTGCTCGTAGCGGAACAGGCCGAGCAGCCGCAGCGACCGCCTGAGCGTCGCCTGCGAGGCGAACTGATCTGTGGCGCCCACGGACCGACCCTAGCCAGCGGTTAGTCTGGTCACCGATGTCTGCCCGACCCGTGCGTTCCGTGCTGCTGCTGTGCTGGCGCGACACCGGACACCCGCAAGGCGGCGGCAGCGAGGCCTACCTCGAACGCATCGGCGCCCAACTGGCTGAATCCGGCGTGCGGGTCACCCTGCGCACCGCCCGCTATCCAGGGGCGCGGCGACGTGAGTTCAAGGACGGCGTGCAGATCAGCCGCGCCGGAGGGCCGTACTCCGTCTACATCTGGGCCGGGCTGGCGATGGTGCTCGCGCGCATCGGGCTGGGCTCGCTCCGCAATGCGCGCCCGGACGTCGTGATCGACACCCAGAACGGCCTGCCCTTCATGGCCAGGTGGGCGTTCGGTCGCCGGGTAGCGGTGTTGGTGCACCACTGCCATCGCGAACAGTGGCCGGTGGCGGGACCGGTGATGAGCAAGATCGGCTGGTTCGTCGAGTCGAAACTGTCGCCACGGGTGCACCGCCGCAACCAGTACGTCACGGTGTCGCTGCCGTCGGCGCGTGACCTGACGGGCCTTGGCGTGCAGCCCGGACGAATCGCGGTGGTGCGCAACGGGCTCGACGAGGCGCCTGCGCAGACGCTGACGGTGCCGCGGTCGGCCACACCGCGAGTCGTTGTGCTGTCAAGGTTGGTGCCGCACAAGCAGATTGAGGACGCGCTCGAGGCGGTCGCCGCGCTGCACCCCCGGATCCCCAACCTGCACCTGGACATCCTCGGCGGCGGCTGGTGGCAGCAGCGGTTGGTCGATCACGCCGCCCTGCTGGGCATCTCCGATGCGGTGACGTTCCACGGCCACGTCGATGACGACACCAAACATCATGTGCTGCAACAGTCTTGGGTTCAGGTATTGCCGTCACGTAAAGAAGGCTGGGGGCTGGCGGTCACCGAGGCGGGCCAGCATTCCGTGCCGACGATCGGGTACCGGTCCTCGGGTGGCCTGACGGATTCGATCGTCGACGGGGTGACGGGGTTGCTTGTCGACGACCACGATGAGCTGGTCGACCAGCTTGACCGCCTGCTGACCGACGGGGTGCTTCGTGAACAACTCGGGGCCAAGGCCCAGGCCCGCAGTGGCGAATTCTCTTGGCAGCAAAGCGCCGACGCGATGCGCACGGTGCTGGACTCCGTAAACGCGGGCCGCGTCATCAGTGGCGTGCTCTAGCCCGCAGCGCCAACCCCAATGCCAGCACACCGCTCAGCATGAGCGTGCCGAGCCACACCCAATGCACAGCCAGCATGACCGCCCGGCCCGATGCGGCCGGATGGTCGCCGCCCACCCGGTACACCGTGAGGTCGTCGTCGTGATAGACGACCGGTAAGGACAGCGCGGGAGCGGACCAGCCTGTCTTCCAAATGTTTTCGACGACGACCCAGCCCACACCTGCGGCCGCGAGCTCCTCACGGGAGGCACCCGTCAAAAGCAACTCTTGAACCGCGCGGGCTCGGCCACCCTCGCCGGGCACTGTGCGGCCGCCGATTGTCAGGTCACCCGTCGTGAGCACATCCGCACGGACCCATCGGGGCAGCGGATCGAGCACGGGTGCGTCACCGGCCCACGCGAACCGTCGCATGCTGTCGACCGGCAACACCGCGACTGGGCGCGGGTCGGCGTTGATCAGAGCCGAAGCCTTGGCCCATCCCGGCGGGTAGTGCACTGCGGACATCTGTCCGGCGACGCCCCACGCGAGATCGGGCAGCGTTGCAAGAAGTGCCGCACAACAGATCAGCGCGCTCGCCCCAGCCGGAATCCGGTGCCGCATCGTGACGACTGCGGCCGCACCGGCCAGCGAATACGCGGGCACGGCCAGCGCGACCCACTTCTGTGCATCACGTACCACGCCAAGTCCCGGCAGCGTCCTGATCGCCGCCTCGGCAAGAGCCAGTCCCGGTCCGGTGGCCATCACCGCAGGCACCACCACCGCGACTGCCGCGAGGATCAGCAGCGGTACGGCCGTACAGCGGCGCACCACCGTTGGCAGTCCCGCCGCGACGACAATCAGAAGCACCACGGCCCCGGCGATCGCGAAACCCGTTGTGCGCGAGGCAGGTACAGCGTCAGCGTTCCACATCCCGCCCAGGCTGGCCAGGCTGCCCAGCGTGCCGAGGCCGGGTTCGGCGCGCGCCGCGAACGCGCGAACACCTTCAGCCTGTGTCGACGACAACGAATCGGCCATCACCGCCGCGGTCAGCCAGGGCAGCGCCACCAACACCGAGGTGCCGAGCGCCACCGCAGCACACCACCACCGCGGCCGGCCGGATCCATGGACGAACACGCACGTCAACGCGACCGCCGCGGCCAGCATGAGCCCCGTCGGGGTCAGCCCCGCGACGCCGATCCAGAAGACCAGCGCACACACCTCGAACCACGCTGCGACATTCGACGTCCGCAACCGCAGCATCGTCGCCGCCACCCATGGCAGACAGCCGTAGCCGACCAGCAGACTCCAGTGCCCCTGCAGAAGTCGTTCCGCGACATACGGATTCCAGATCGCGACGGTGACCGCGACCAGTTGACCGGAGGTGCCCGCCTCGGGCACGACGGCCGCCGCCAATCGGGCCGCGCCCCAACCCGCCAGGAACAACCCCGTCACCAACAGCGCCTTGACCAGAAGGCCGCCGTCGACGAGCGCGCTGGCCAGCCCGATCACAAAGTCCTGTGGCAAGGCGCGAGGCGCGGCCTCCGACAACCCCAGAGCCGCATCGGACAGATACGGGCGCGGCGTCGAGACCGCGTCGCGCAGCAACAGATAACCCGGCGACAGCAGTGGCGCCGTCACCAGCAGAGCGAGCGCCAGCGCGTAGCCGGGCGCGATGAACGACCGCGCCAGGGTTGGCGTGGGGAGTCGCGCGATCAGACGGGTCTGTCCGGCGGAAGGTCGGTTGGTCTAGACGCAGGCAGCTTTTCGGTCTGCGCCTCCGCCCCTGGCACCCGTTCGCCTTCGGCGCCGCGTGGCCCGAAAAAGCGGTGATCGGCTTCGTCCAGTCCCGGATCGATCAACGCCGACTCGGCGCGCAGGCTGAACGAGCCAAGCAATGCGCCGCCGATCAACGCGACCAGACCAACAGCGGTGAACGTGATCGGCAGGATGCGACCCCACAGCGCGAGCCTGTCCCGCTCGTCATGCGCGCTGGCCACCTGCGACTCGACCGTGCCCTCGGTGGACGTCACGGTGTAGTCGACGAACGTCACCTCCGGCTTGAGAGGCTCGCGCGCATAGAAGTGGTAGCCGTGGTCCTTCGTCTTCACGATGGTGCCCGACACCGGGTCCACCCAAAAGGTCCGCTGCGCCGCGTAGTAACGCGTCATCGTGATCGGTTCGTCCGGGTTGCCGGGCAGCCCCCACAGCGACGCCCGCGCGGTGACCTGGGCGTCGGCGTCGTCGTCGTAGAGCGACGCGTACTTGATGGGCTCGACCAGCTTGCCGTCGGCGTCGTAGCCGACGTTCTGGCTGAACTTGTAGGTGGTCAGCCCGTTGACGTCTTCCTCACCGTCGTAGTTGGCGTCGTAAGCCTTCTGCGCGATCGGGTCGAAGACGGGATAGGTCTGCTTTTGGGTTCCGAACGGGAATCGGTAGGTGAGCCCGTCGTGTGGCAGGGCGATGTTGGTCGGCGGCTGGGTGGCGTCGATGGCCCGCGGCTTCTGCACCGCGCCACCCGGATTGCTTTCGCTGGAGACCGCTTCGGCTGTCTTGCGGTTGACCGTGACGGTGTCCACCAGCGCGAGCAACAGTCCGGCGTCACCCTGCTTGTCGGTGCGGCGTACCGAATCGCCCACCTGCAGCGTGACGGCCTCGGCGTTCGACGGCGCTTCTACGCTGATCTGTTGCTGCTGGGCGATCGGGACATTCTTGTTGATCACGAACTTGTCGGAGTTCAGTGACTCCGGGTCAAATGCCGTGCCTGTGCCATCGGCATTGAGTGTGGTGTCCAGATCGAGCGGGATCTTCGCGATCTTGCCCTTGGTGTAGGTGGTCAGCAACAGCGCGGCGATCAGAAGGGCGGCCCCGAGCCCCATGATTCCGCACGCTGCCAGACGCAGCGCCACTGCGCGGTTCAAACCGTGCCTCCTTCACCGTCTGCCTGCAGACGCTCCACCACCGTCCCGACCTGGGAGGGCGGCAAACCCGTTCGACCCTAACAGCACAAACTAAAGTCGATCCTTACTACGAAGGCATCCGCCGATGGCCGCTTGACTACCCGTTTTCCGGCCGATCGACCAGCACGGCACACTGGTCGTCGTGGCCCAATCCTCTTCTGTTGGCGGGACGCGCTCCTTCCTGCCTGCCCTCGAGGGGATGCGCGCCTGCGCCGCTGTCGGCGTCGTCGTGACGCACGTCGCATTTCAGACTGCGCATACCGGGGGCATCTCGGGTCGGCTGTTCGGCCGGTTCGACCTGGCCGTCGCGGTGTTCTTCGCGCTGTCGGGCTTCCTGCTGTGGCGCGGCCACGCCGCCGCAGCGCGCGGCCTGCGGTCACGCCCGCCGACCGGGCACTACCTGCGATCCCGCATCGTCCGGATCATGCCCGGCTACCTGGTTGCGGTCGTGGTGATTTTGACGCTGCTGCCCGACGCGCATGCCGACCTGACGGTGTGGCTGGCGAACCTGTCGCTGACCCAGGTCTACGTGCCGCTCACGCTGACACCAGGGCTGACCCAGATGTGGAGCCTTTCCGTCGAGGTCGCGTTCTACCTGGCGCTGCCGTTGCTCGCATTAATGGCGCGACCACTGCCGGTGCGCGCCCGAATACCTCTGATCACGGCGGTGGGGGTGGCCAGTCTCGGGTGGGCGCTGCTCCCGATCCCCGCGCCGTTCGGCGTTAATCCGCTGAACTGGCCGCCCGCGTTTTTCTCGTGGTTCGCCGCGGGAATGTTGTTGGCCGAGTTGACCGTTTCCGAGGTCGGCCGGTTCCATCGACTGGCACGGCGCCGGTTGCTGATGGCGGGTATCGCGGGAGTCGCGTTCCTCGTCGGCGCCTCGCCATTGGCAGGCCCCGAGGGGCTGACGCCAGGCACCGTCAGCCAATTCATCGTGAAGATCGCGACGGGGGCGGTCGTCGCGGGGGCGCTGGTCGCCCCGCTGGTGCTGGACCGCCCCGACACTCCGCACCGGTTGCTGGGCAGCACGACGATGGTCACCTTGGGCCGCTGGTCATACGGGCTGTTCATTTGGCACCTGGCCGCGCTGGCCATGGTGTTCCCGCTGATCGGCGAGTTCATGTTCAACGGGCACATGCCGGTGGTGTTGGTGCTGACTGTGGTGTTCGGGTTTGCGATCGCGGCGGTCAGTTACGCGCTGGTCGAGTCACCATGCCGAGTCGCATTGCGGCGCTGGGAGTTTCGCAAAGAGCGTCCGGTGCCGCCGCTGGACAGCGCCGTCAGGAACGTGCCTGAGCCCGCCGCGCAATGATTTCGTCGCGCACCGCCGAGCGGCGGGCCTTGCCCGCATCGTCGCGCAACGGCGTCTCGCTGAACTCCACAGTGCGGGGCACCTTGTAGGACGCGATGCGCTCGGACAGGAACGCGATGACGTCTGCCTCGTCGAGCCCGTCGGCCTGCACAATGACATACGGCACCTGGCCAAGGTCATCGTCCGGAACGCCAACAGCCAAGCACGACAACACATTCGGGTGGGCTGACAATGCTGATTCGATTTCGGCGGGGTAGACGTTGCGGCCGCCGACGGTGAACATGTCCACGCGCCGGTCATTGAGATACAGGAAGCGGTCCTGATCGAAGTAGCCCAGATCGCCGAGCGAGTCCCATCCGTCGCGGCTCTTGGCCTTGGCGCCGACGTAACGGTACGTCGGCGCGCTACCCGGCGCCGGCCGCATGTAAATCTCACCAACCACGCCGAGCGGGCACTCATTACCGTCGTCGTCGAGCACCTTCATCTCACCCGCAACGACAACCCCGACCGAGCCGCGATGCTCGAGCCATTGCGTGCCGCTGATGAACGTCAAGGCCTGAAGTTCGGTGCCCCCGTACAACTCCCACACTGCTTCCGGCCCGAGTATCTCGATCCACGCTTCCTTGACCGCGGGCGGACACGCCGCGCCGACGTGCCACAGCCGCCGAACCGATGACAGGTCGTAGGCGTCCGGGTTGGCGCGATACACGGGAAGCAGCCGCTGCATGATCGTCGGCACCACCACCATGAAGCTGACCCGGTGTTCGCCAATCAGCCGCAGAAACTCGGCGGGGTCGAAGCGCGGCATCATCACCAGATGGTGACGCATCAACAAGCCGATCGTCGCGGTGGTCATGCCGGTGTTGTGACTCAACGGCACCGCGATCAGTTGAATGTCGCCTTCGGCGGCACCCATTCCGTAGCCGGCCAGCGCGCCGGGAAACCGGCTGTCGCCGCCCGCCTCGATCAGCTTGGGCCGACCGGTGCTGCCGCCCGAGCCGAGCGCCTTCCAGCTCGGCGACACCACCTCCGGTAACGGCGCGTCGGACAAGCCGGCGTCACCGGTGAAATCGCCTGGCACACTGGGGATCACCCCGCGCGGGTCGTCGCGGCCCACCAGCAGCGCACGTGGCTTGAGCTCGAGCAGACCCTCGAGTTCGGCGTCGGGCAGCCGCGCCGACAACGGCTGGGGCACCGCGCCGAGCTTCCACACGGCCAGCGCGGCCTGGATCCATTCGATCGAGTTCGGCAGCACGATGGTCACGTAGTCACCCTGGTGCACACCAAGTTCCGCGTAGGCGCGCGCCAGCCGGTTGGTGGACTTGTCGAGTTCTGCCCGGGTCAGCGTGCGCCCCTCGCAGGTGACGGCGGCCTCGTCCGGGGACAGCCCGGCCAGCCGTGAGAACTCCGCACCGATCGACGGGATGGGTGCGGTCATCAGTAGCCGCCCTGGTTCTCGAAGATCTTGCGTGGGTTATCCACCAGCATCGTCGTCAGCTGTTCGTCGGTGACACCACGCTCCTTGAGCGCGGGGATGACGTCGTGGTGGATGTGTAGGTAGTGCCAGTTCGGCAAGGCCGGCAAAATTACTTCTGGTACCCAGTCCATGAAGCAGGCCGCGTCGTGGGAGAGCACCATTTTGTCGGCGTGGCCGCGTTCGCACAACCGGGCAACGGTGTTCACCCGGTCCTCGAAGGGCAGGAAGATATCGACGCCGAATCGGTCCATGCCGATGTAGGAACCGTTGCCGATGAGCTCCTCGAGGTAGTCCAAATCGGTGGTGTCCCCACAGTGGCCGATCACCACCCGGGTCAGATCGACGCCTTCCTCGGCGAAGATGCGCTGCTGCTCGAGCCCGCGGCGGCTGGCCGCATGCGTGTGGGTGGAGATCGGAGCGCCCGTGTGCCGGTGCGCCTTGGCAACCGCGCGCAGCACCCGCTCGACGCCGGGCGTGACGCCGGGTTCGTCGGTCGCGCACTTGAGAATTGCGGCCTTGACTCCGGTATCGGCGATGCCGTGGTCGATGTCGCGGATGAACATCTCGACCATCGGCTCTTCGCCGTCCAGCGGGCTGCCCGGCCCGGTGAGGCGGAAGTACATCGGTACGTCGTTGTAGGTGTAGATGCCGGTGGCCACGACTATGTTGACGTCGGTGGCCGCCGCGATTCGGGCTATCCGTGGGATGTAGCGCCCCATCCCAATCACCGTGAGGTCGACGATGCTGTCGACGCCGACCGACTTCAGCTCGTTCAGCCGCGTGATCGCGTCGGCTTCGCGTTTGGCCTCATCACCCCAGACTTCGGGATAGTTGTGGGTGATGTCGGGCGACAGGATGAACACGTGCTCGTGCATCAGCGTTACGCCTAGGTCGGCTGTGTCGATTGCTCCCCGAGCGGTGTTGAGGTTGGGCACTGGACCGATGCTAGGTGGGTCGCGATTTCGTCGCGGCGCTATCGTGGCGAATGGAGGTGCCAGATGCCGAGAGCCGCCCAGTTGATGGTCAAGTGCCTGGAAAACGAGGGCGTCTCAATCGTCTTCGGTCTGCCAGGAGAAGAGAACATCCGCTTCATCCAGGCGCTGGCCGCGTCGCCGATTCGCTATGTGCTTACCCGCCATGAGCAGGGGGCGGCCTTTATGGCCGAGATGTACGGCCGCGTCACCGGGCGCGCCGCCGTGGTGTCGGCGACACTGGGTCCCGGTGCCATCAACATGCAGTTGGGTGTCGCCGACGCGACGACCAACAGCACCCCGCTGGTCGCGATATCCGCTCAAGTCGGCCAGGACCGTGAGTACAAGGAGTCGCACCAGTACGTCGACCTCGTGTCGATGTTCGCTCCGATCACCCGCTGGTCCGACGGCGTCCCGACGTCTCGGGCGATACCCGAGATGATCCGCAAGGCGTTCAAGGTTGCCGAAACAGAACGACCCGCCGCTGTCTATCTGGCAGTGCCCGAGCACATCGATGCCGACGAAACGGACTATGACCTGCAGCCGTTGCCGCGCAACGTGGTTCGCGCCGAGGCGCCGTCGCCCGGGCAGGTGCAGCGCGCTGTCGAGGTGCTGCGCAACGCAAAGCGGCCGGTCGTGTTGGCCGGTCACGGCGCCGCACGGGGAGACGCGACAGCAGCGCTGGTGCGGTTCGCCGAGGACCTCGGCGTGCCGGTCGCCAACACCTTCCATGGCAAGGGCGTGATGCCCGACGACCATCCCAACAGCATCGGCACCATCGGCTTCATGCGGCGTGACTACGTCAACTTCGGCTTCGACAACTCGGACGCGATCATCGCCGTCGGTTACGAACTTCAGGAATTCGACCCGGCGAAAATCAACCCTGATGCCGACAAGAAGGTGATTCACATCCACCGCTTTCCGGCCGAGGTCGACATGCACTATCCCGTCGACGTCGGGATCATCGGCGATATCAGCGCCTCAGTCGATGCGCTGCGTGACGCGCTGAGTGGGTGCCATTTCGACGACGCCGGCGCGGCTCCCGGACGCGACCTGTTGGACGACGAATTGAAACGTGGGCAACAAGATTCGCGGTTTCCACTCGCTCCGCAGCGAATCGTCGCTGATACCAGGGCCGCGTTGGGACGCGACGATGTGGTCCTGGTCGACACCGGCGCTTCGAAGATGTGGATGGCGCGGCTGTACCCGACCTATGAGCGCAATACGTGCCTGATTTCGAACGGCCTGTCCACGATGGCTTTTGCGCTACCTGGCGCAATCGGCGTAAAACTGGCCAAGCCCGATGTCAAAGTGCTGGCCGTAGTCGGCGATGGCGCGTTCCTGATGAACTCGCAGGAGATCGAAACCGCAGTGCGTGAAAAAATCCCGCTGGTGGTTCTCATCTGGGAGGACGGCGGCTACGGCCTGATCGAATGGAAGATGGATCTGGAGCTGGGCGAGCATCACTACATCAAGTTCTCCAATCCCGATATTGTCACCTACGCAGAAAGCTTTGGCGCAAAAGGGTATCGAATCACCGAGGCCGATCAGTTGCTGCCCACCCTGAAGAAAGCGTTGGCTGACGACGGGGTTTCGTTGATCGCGTGCCCGGTCGACTATTCGGAGAACCTGCGCCTTACCGACACCCTCGGCCAGTTGGACGAGTCGCTGTAATCGGCGGAGGCCCCGCCTTTCGCGCGTCGCGCAATCGGCACTGCCGACGCCGCCAGCATCGCCACCGACGCCAGCGCCAGTAGCTGAACACCCCAGGAGTGGCCGACGTAGCCCTCGACCGACCGCCACGGATTCTGGCTCAACACCGCGCCTGCGGCGATCAGCCCGCCTGCCGTGATACCGATAGTGACTGCCTCGCAAAGCTTTTCGCGTCTGCGCAGCAGGTAACGTATGCCGAGTGCCGCGGCGGCAACGACAGCGCCCACGAACCCGGAAATCACCGCTGCGGCAGCCACCGCCGCGAGGCTTGTCGTCACCCGGCCCGGCCGCCACGGCTGTGCTGCCGGGTCCGCGGGCCGGGGACGCCGGACCGGCAGGAAGGCCAGCAGCGCAAGAAGCGGCAGCAGCGCCAGCCCGCCGATCAGTCCCGCGCGATACGGCGTGTTCGATGCGAAGGACAGTGTGATCGGTCCGGCGGTGCCCGGTGGCAGCACCCAGCCCTGCTGCCACCCGTTGACTGTGATCGGCCTCAGTGCGGACCCGTCGGCGGTGCGCGCGGTCCAGCCCGGATTGATGCTTTCGGGCACCACCAGCACCCGCGAGGTCTGCGCGGGTGCGACCGTCAACTCGCGGTGGTCTGCGGCCCAACGACCCACCGTGGCGGGAGCTGTTGCAGCCGTGGGTAATTGGTTTTCTTGCGGGACTGTTAGTTGCACGCCGTCGACCACGAACGCCGCACCGGGGCTGATCAACAGTTCCTGCTGACCGGCGGGCAGCGTGATCGGCTCGGACCGGCACGGCTTGGCCGCGACGGGTTCGCCGTCGAGCAGCGCACTGACGGTGGTGGCGATGGAGGTCTGGATGAACTGTCCGGCCACCCCGATGATCGGCCCCTCGCCGCATGGCAGGTCGACGGTCCTGGCGCGGTTGCGCGCAGCGTCGGCGGCCGCGATTGGCGCACCCTTGGCGTCGAGCGCAGCGACCTCGGCCAGACCAGGCGGCTTGAGCTGATCGAAGCCAAGAGCGGTGCGGTCGATCACGTCGTTCCAACTCAGCAGCGACACCCTGACGGTGTCGGTGACGACCGGGCGCAGGCTCACCGTCTGCGTCCCACCGTCAGCTGCCAATCGGCGCACCTCGGGTCCGGCCCCGAGGTCGATCGCGATCATCGTCGGATGTGCGGGCAGCACAGAGGAACTCGGCGTGATCCGCAATCCGGCGACCTGCGTACGGGCGGGCAACTTCAACGTCAGCGTCGGCGGCGTCCTGTACTGCACGACGCTCTGCGGCGCGGTCCACGCGGTACCGGGGTCGCCGTCCGCGGCGGCGTAGGCCGAACCGAGCACATCGATCGGGTCTGCGCCGCCAAGCGCCCGCGCCGTGCCGGGCTGACTGATCAAGTCGGCCAGATTCGGGCCTTGGCGGGCACGCACCCACACCGTCGGCACTACCTCTGTCGGTGAAGGGACGGTCAGCGTCCGGCTCATGTTCACCGGCTCCTCCGGCGACAGTGCCATCGACGCTGCGCACCGGGTGCCGTCGGGAGCTCGCGCACAACCCTGTCGGCCGAGCAGCTCCGATCCCAGATCCCACTGTGTGACAGCCGAATTCGGAGGCGGCGCAGGGACGACGACGGTGTGACGCAGGTTGACGGGGTGAGCGAAGCCCTTCGCGTCGTACTGTGTGACGGAAAAATCGGTGATGCCGAACTGCACCCCTGCCGACCCGTCGTCGGTGGCGACCGCGGTGATCCGCACCCACGGCGTCTCGCCGTACGGCAGCGCGATCGTCAGCGGCTTGCCGGCCTGGTCGAAGCGCAACGTGCTGGTGCCGTTGACGGTCGACACCTCGATGCGGCGGACCTGAGCGCCGACCGCGGTGGCGCTCGGGGTGATGGTGAGTGTGGCGTTGGTGACGGGATGATCGAAGTCGACCTGCAGCCATTGGCCGACGGCTGCCTGCAGCGCATTCGACACCCAACTCGTCGACGGATCGACGTCGATGGCGGCGGCGGGCCCGGTCGCAGGCGAAACGTAGGGCAGCGCTGTCGAATCCGCGGCCGAGCTGGACACCGTGATACGGCCGCCGTTCCACTGTCCGTAGACCGTGTCTGCGCCGTTGGTCGGATAGTCGGGCACACGGTTGAACGTGTGCCGCTGATCGTCGGGGGTCCTGATGGCCGACGAATGATCGTCGACGCGGCCGTAGTCAGTCTCGCGCGCCAACGGCGTATCGGTCACGGTGACTTGGGGTGCCGCGAGACCCGCGCGGTGCGCGTCGCCGGTCAGCAGCATCGGTCCGAGCGGCGGCTGACCCAGCAGCCTGCGGCGCTCGTCGAGGCGCAGCAGCGCCTCGGGACCACCGTCGACGCGAGCCATCGCATCGGTGTCGACGAGGTAGGGATGCATGCCGGGTGAGGCGTCGACGCGGTAGATCTGGACCGCGGGGAACCGCGGCCGCAGCCCACTGTCGGTGACGAAGCCGGCAAGCGTGCCAGGACCGACGGGTTCGCCGAACTGCGCCACCTGCGTCAGACCCGGAGATCCTTCGATCGCCCGGTGCACCAGAAGCGGTCGCGCCGACCGCGACGCCTCGGGATCCAGATCGTTACGCACCACGACATACAAAATGCCTTGGCGGGCAAGGGTGTCCGCGAGACCTGCCGACGGCCGGCCAGCCGCGAACAGCCGCTGCACCGAGTCGAGCGCGCGGATGGTCTCCGGCGGGGTCAGCGGAATCGAGTCGCGCACCCCCCACGGGCTCCCGCCGAGCACCTGCAGCGGTTCGTCGTGGCTGTTGCCCCACACCTGGGTGGCGAACGGGGCGCCGGGCGCCACCAGCACCCGCCCGCCGTCGGTGTTGTGTTCGTCGAGCCAGTCGGCGGTGTCGTGCCAGTACTGCGGGATCGCGTCGAAGGACCCTGGCGGTGTGAGCCTGCCTGTCCAGGCCAGCGATGTGGCTGCGGCCAACGCCGCCAGCACCACGATGCCGACCGCCACCCGTTTGTCGCGTTCCGGATGCGCGAACGCATGGAGCCACTCGCGTCGAGGTGCGCTGCCGGGCAACGGGATTCGGCCCATCAGATGCGCCAGCCCGAGCGCGAGCGGCAGCCTAAGCAGCGGCTCCAGCTTGTGCATGTTGCGCAGCGGCGTCCCGCCCGCGTCAAGGAACGCCTGAACATGGTGCGCGACAGGCGATCCCAGCCCACCCGAATAGCCAACGGCGAGCAGAACCACACCGGTCAGCAGAATCACGATGAGCCGGCCGCGCGCTGGCATCGCACGCATCGCCAACCCGGCGAGGCCCGCGGCCGCCACCAGCGTCGTCGCCAACACCGCCACCGACCCCGTCACCAACGAGGCCCCCGCCGTCGCGGTCGGCGCGACGAACGGCGTCCACGCATCGGTGCCGCGCAGCATCTCGGTCAACGACATCCATTGCGTGGTGACGCCGGAGGACTCGATGAAGTCGAGGAACGGCGGGCTGACTCGGCCCAGCATGAACAGCGCGACCACCCACCACAGCACCGCCAGCACGATGCAGAGCGCCCACCACGCGGCAAAGCGAAACCACAGCCTGTTCGGCCGGTGGCAGACCAGCCAGATCGCCGCGGCCAGGCAGCCCGTCAGCGTCGCGACGGCGTTGACCGCACCCATCAACGCGATCGCCACTGCGGACCGGGCCGCCAGGACCCGGACCCGCGGGTCCCCTCGCAGAGCGACGATCACCGGCAGCAGCACCCACGGCGCCAGCATCATCGGCAGCGTTTCCGACGAGATCGCGCCGAGTGTGGTGAGCGCCCGCGGAGACAGAGCGAACGCAGCCGCTGCGATCACGCGCGACGTCGGCGAGCCGAGGCCCCGCCCGTCGTTTAAAGCCTCGGCGACGCGCAGCAGTCCCCAGAAGCCGACGGTGAGCAGCAGGGCCCACCACAGCCGCTGCGTCACCCAGCCCGGCAGGCCAAGCACGTCGCCGGCGAGGAAGAACGCACCGTGCGGAAACAGGTAGCCGTAGGCCTGGTTCTGCGCCTGTCCGAACGGCAGCTCGCTGTTCCACAGGTTGAAGGCGCGCGCCAGAAACCGCAGCGGATTCGCGGTGAGGTCGAGCTTGGTGTCGGGCGAGATCTTTCCGGGCGACTGGGCGAAGGTCAGGATGAGCGCCGCCGCCGCGGCCAACCACAGCCAGCGCCGCTGTAGCGGCGCTGTCACGTTATGTTCTGTCGCCGTACTCGACCCTGTTGAGCACCGAGGACGCCGGATCACCCGGCGCCACCGCAGGCTTGTTGTCCTGCTGCACCATCAA
This sequence comes from Mycobacterium sp. JS623, assembly GCF_000328565.1. Taxonomy (NCBI): domain Bacteria; kingdom Bacillati; phylum Actinomycetota; class Actinomycetes; order Mycobacteriales; family Mycobacteriaceae; genus Mycobacterium; species Mycobacterium sp. JS623. Next base: position 194,391 of record NC_019966.1, read on the forward strand.
CGTCACGCCGAAGACGGCGGCCGCTCCCAGCAGCAGGCCGACAACGATGCTGGCTGCGGCGGGAACGATGAACCGATCCATGCGGCCAAGGTAGCAGACATTGTTTTGCGTGCCTGCCGGCGAACGAGTCTGGTGGCGCACCGAAACGTGCACCGTGTGGCTGCGATCAGCGCGTGACGTGGCCGGCCACCCAGGCGTCCACTTGGCTCCACGTCTCCTCCAGCCAGGGGCCCAGTCGATCGGGTGGGGGCAGTTCCTCGGCGCGGACCATAACCGTGCGGACCAACAGCCGTCGGTTCATGGGCAGCTGCCACCACACGCGGGCGCGCCCGTCAGGTGAGAATCCGGTGTGCGTGAGCACGAGGACATTCGCCCGAGGCGCTCCGGACAACGCCGCGGCGGTGCCGCCGGTGCGCGGGGGCAGCGTGTATGTCTGGCGCCATGCCCGCCGGGCCTCACGCAGCCGGCCGGTCGAACGAAGCCGGATGACCGCCTCGCGCCACCGCGCCCAGGTGAAGTTCCCACCCTCGGGGAACAACAGCAGTGCCTGCCCGCCGACCATCGATCCGGCCAGATCGCGAATTTGCTTGCGCGCCTTGGCGCCTCGATGATGCAGAAAGCACAGGCAGCCGAGGTCGCCGACGAGGTCCAGGACGGGTTCGCAGCGCAGAAGCGACTTGAGCACGATGCGTAGCTGCAGGCCGTAGTGAATGTTGAGCAGCCACGCCACCAGCAGGGTGTCTCCCGGTCCGCAATGTCGCGAGAGCACGATCAGCGGCTCCTCGCGCGGGATCTGCTCCGGCGTCGGTGACGCATCGTCGAGTTGCACGTCGAGGTTGAGGGTGCGTTGCCCGACGGTGTGCGCCCTGTCGAGCACGTCGCGCACCAACCGGTCGCAGTCCTGACCGCCGCGCAGCAGCTGCCCCATCGCCCGCAGTTCCAGCAACGCATATGCCATCAGTACGCCCAGAGTCCGCACTGGCAGAGTCGACCTGGCGATTAATCCCGCAACGCCACCGATGGCCAGCAGCACCGGCCACGCCACGAGGATGCCGATCATCACCGCGGTGGCGACCGGCACCGTCACGACTCGACGCAGCAGCTTCATGGCAGCGCCTCCAGGTACTCACGGGTCGCGTCGTATGCGAGTTCGGCGCGCCGGGCGATGCGGCGGGTGTCGCGGTAGCGCAGATTCGACCAGGTTGCGGCGGCCCGCTGCGGTAGGCCGCTCGGCAGGACGTGTACAGCCACCTCGGGTCCGACCCGTTCCAGATCGCTGTGGAAGCGGTGCCTGCGCGATATCTCGAACGCGGTGAACCCGACCTCCCAGAGAAAACGCGGCGGTGCGAGTTCCTCTTCGAGCCGCCCGACATGCAACACCCAGATCGTGTCCGCGCCGTGTTGCACCGCGCGATCCAGCGGAATGCTGTTGACGAGGCCGCCGTCGAAAAAGTGCTCGTCGCCGATGCGCACCGGCGGGAAAACGCCGGGTAGCGCGCAGGACGCCAGAACAGGCTCGATCAGATCGCCGGTGTTGAACCAACGCTCACGCGCGCGCTCGATGCTGGCGGCGACGCATTCGAACGGCACCGCGAGCTCTTCGAAGGTTTGCGCGGGCAGCCAGCTGCGCAACATCCGGCGAAGCTCGGCGTTGTCGTGCAACGACGTTCTGCGCCGAACGACTTCGGCGAACCGCCGAAGCATCGAACCGTCGAACGCGCCCTCGTTCGGCAGTGCGTCCCAGAACCCCAACAACTCCTTCGCCCCGGCGGGCGTGGGGTCTGCCGCGAGCGCCGCGCCGTTGATCGCGCCGACTGACGTGCCGCACACCACGTCGGGTCGGATACCGGCGTCCAGCAGTGCGCTCGCCATGCCGGCCTCGGCGGCGCCGAGCAGACCGCCGCCGCCCAGCACGAACGCGTGGCATGACATATGCGAGGAATACCCACGACGCGGCGGTTTGTCGCGCATGACAGCATGGCGGGATGGCCTTGCCTCGTCGACTGTGTGTCCTGGCGGCGCTGACCACGCTAATGGCGGCCTGTTCGTCGCCGGCCCCACAACCTGCGCCGTCTGCGACGACACCGGCTCCGACAATTGCTGCGACCGTTGCGCCTGCGCCGGCGGCCGACCCTGCCGCGCCGGCGTGCGGCGACGGGCCTGCGCTGCTGGCGAGCATGACCACCCGCGACAAGCTGGCCCAGCTGTTGATGGTCGGGGTCACCGGCGCGGCCGACGCTCGCGCCGTCGTCGAGAACCACCACGTCGGTGGCATCTTCATCGGTAGCTGGACCGACCTGTCGATGCTGTCCGACGGCACGATCGCCAATATCGCCGAGACGGGTCCGCTGCCACTGGCGGTCAGTGTCGACGAGGAGGGCGGCCGAGTGGCCCGGCTTTCATCGCTGATCGGCAGCCAGCCGTCACCCCGCGTGCTCGCGGCCAGCCACACGCCAGAAGAGGTCTACAACATCGCGCTTGCGCGAGGCCAGGCGATGCGCAAGCTCGGCATCACCATCGATTTCGCACCCGTCGTCGACGTCACCAACGCGCCCGACGACACCGTGATCGGTGACCGCTCGTTCGGCGCCGACCCGGCGGCCGTCACGGACTACGCGGGCGCCTACGCCCGCGGGCTGCGCGACGCCGGCCTCCTGCCTGTACTCAAGCACTTCCCCGGCCACGGCCACGGTTCGGGCGACACACACACCGGAAGTGTCGTCACCCCGCCGCTGGCTGATCTGCAGGCAGGTGATCTGATCCCGTATCGCACGCTCACCACCCAGGGTCCGGTCGGCGTGATGGTGGGCCACATCGAGGTGCCCGGGCTGACCGGCAGTGACCCGGCCAGCCTGAGCCCTGCGGCCTACGCGCTGCTGCGCTCGGGTGACTACGGCGGTCCTGGCTTCACCGGCCCCGTGTTCACCGACGACCTGTCCAGCATGCAGGCCATCAGCGACCGGATGGGCGTCGCCGAGGCGGCCTTGCGCGGATTGCAGGCCGGTGCGGACATCGCGTTGTGGGTGACCACCGACGAGGTGCCTGCGGTGCTGGACCGGCTGGAAAAGGCGCTGGCCGCAGGCGAATTGACGATGCCGAGGGTCGACGCATCGGTGCTGCGGATGGCCGCGGTCAAGGGCCGCAATCCGCGCTGCTGACGGAGCCTGCCCGCGGTCCACGAATCGGCGCAACGCATCGAAAAGCGGTGCGGTCGTGCTTCACAGCGCGTACACGCGTTCGGCGTTGTGGACGCCGATCATGTCGACGATCCGGATCGCATCCTGCTCCGCGCAATCGCCAGTGCGGATCCAGCCGCCAAGCACCAGACCCATGGCGCGGCGCCACAACACCGAGCCGAGCAGATGCAGCTCGGGCGGTCCGAACGCATCAGAGGAAAACAGTTGCTTGGCGAACGGCGCCGTCTCCATCGCCTCGGCGACCACCGCGGTCGATCGCACACCCACATAGTTGATGGCAAGTCCCACATCGAAATTCACATGATCGAACGCCTGCGCCAGATAGCCGGCCTGGCGCTGGAACGGGTAGCAATGCAACAACAGCACCGGCACCGGCGTCATCGTCCGCAGCAGCGGTAGCAACAGCATCGGATCGGTGCGGTGCAGATCCAGATCCCGGTCACCGAATCCGACGTGTACCTGCACGGGCAGTCCATGATCGGCGGCCTCATGCACCGCGAACGCAATCAGCGCAGGGCTGTCCAAGCGTAACGGCGTCGGCCGCTCCGCAAGTTCGCGGGCGTGCGTGACCACCTCGTGGTCGGTTGGGCGCGACCAATCGATGTTGAAGGAGGTGCGATAGGCCGCAATTGTCTTGGTGCCCACCGTGTCCGGCGAGTCCGCGGCGTCCTGCAGAGCGGTACGAAAGGCGTCGGGGAACGACCCGGGGTCTGTCCCCGACTCCAGCAGGTCCTCGGCCAGCCGTTCCAACCGCAGGATCGTCGACGACGGCCTGCCGGACAGATCGCTGAGCCGCTCGGGGGTGGTGATGAGATCGCCTTTGAAGCCAGTATCGACGATCCATCGGGCGACGCCCGCCGGGGTGAGCATCACACGGGCCAACTCGTCGGGCGTCAGCTCGCTGCGGTGACGCCAATACGTATCGGCGTCGGCATGCGGTTCAAGCCCGAGCAGTGGTGCGCACCAGCGCCGGATCGCCAAGCCGAGCGGCGAGTCGAACTGCGTCATGAACGACGGCACCGGATCGATGGACCCCTCGTTGATCGACGCCTCGAAGCCCGCTCTGTCAACGGGCTTGTCGAAGGCGCCGTGGACGTGGTGGTCGATCAGCTGGATGCCGCGCAGATGGTCTGCCAATGCCTCGGGCACGTCGGCGTGCACGCCGGCGAAGACATCGGGTGGTTCACCAGCCGGCATACCGCGCGACTTCCGCATCGTCGACTTTCCCGGCGGCTGCGTCGGCGATCGCGTCGCCGAGGATCTGGGCTGCGGTATCTGCTTCCGCTTCGGTCAACACGAGCGGCGGCGTGATTTCCAGAACGTTGCCACCGACGTAGTACACCACCCCCAAGCTCCCAGGCGCGATAGACCACCTGCGCGGCGAATCGCGAGTCATAAATGTTTCACAATCTTCAAGATCAGCGCTAGAGACGGTGGGCACGGTCTACCAGAGCGTGGCCGCCGGGTTTCCTGCTGACCGAACTACTCGTGCCCCTCGTGATGGATGCGGTCGGGGAATCCGCACGCATCGGATGGCGCTGTGGGAGGACCAGCGCCGCACCGAACTACTGGGCTGACGTGGACAAATTCACGCTCTCGGCGCCGCAGCGTCACCTATTGCTTACCCTGGACTGATGGCCGGAGGCACCAAGCGTTTGCCGCGCGCCGTGCGCGAACAGCAGATGCTCGACGCCGCGGTGCAAATCTTCTCTGTCAACGGCTATCACGAGACCTCGATGGATGCGATCGCCGCCGAGGCCGAGATCTCCAAACCGATGCTGTATCTGTATTACGGCTCGAAGGAGGACTTGTTCGGCGCGTGCCTTGACCGTGAGCTGACGCGATTCGTCGACGACGTGCGCAGCAATATCGACTTCTCACAGAGCCCAAAAGACTTGCTGCGCAACGCCGTTCTCGCATTCCTGACCTACATCGACGCGAATCGGGCGTCGTGGATGGTGCTCTACACGCAGGCCACCAGCTCACAAGCATTCGCGCACACGGTGCGTGAGGGCCGCGAGCGGATCATCGACCTGGTCGGCAGGCTGCTGCGGTCGGGCACCCGACATCCCGAGCCGGACACCGACTTCGACATGATGGCCGTGGCACTGGTCGGTGCGGGTGAGGCCGTCGCCGCCCGGGTGAGCACCGGCGACGCCGACGTCGATGAAGCCGCCGAGTTGATGATCAACCTGTTCTGGCGCGGTCTGAAGGGCGCGCCCGCAGATCAGCCTGCACACCCAGCGGCCACCGGGTAGCACTGCATTGAGCAGCCGTCTGGTGTGGCGCAGCCTCGGCATGCTGCGATCGGTGCGCGGCCTAATTGGGGCGCTTGTGCTCCTCGGCATGGTCGCTTCGGCGTTGCCGTATGTCACCGCTGCCGCGTTCGGCCCCATGATGCAAGTGGTTGCCGATGCGGGCGCAAGCGGAAATCTCAGCACGGTATGGGATCTGCAGGGCCCGCTGGTCGCGCGCGAGGACGGCCTGTTGCGTGCGTTCGCGGGCCCCGTTCCGTTCGGGGTGCTGTTGGGAACGTGGGGGGTTTCTCTCGTTCTGACGCAGTTGATGTATCTGGTCAACGCGTCCGTGCGGGTGACGGCCCAACGGAAGCTCGTCACGGACATCCGGCAGCGGGTGCACGACCACATCCAGACGCTATCTCTTGATTTCTTCAGCGGGTCGAGCAGCGGTGCGCTGATCCCGCGGGTGACGACGGAATCCGCTGGCGTACAACGTCTTCTGATGGACTGCCTACTGGCACCACTGATCGATGCCTTCGTATTGGTCGCGGCCATCGCTTATCTGTTGGCGCTCTCGTGGCAGATGACCATCGCCGCATTGGCCCTCACACCGCTGGCGCTGCTCACCCTGAGGTTCGCCGGTCGCCATGTTCAGGCAGCGATCCACCGGGTGATAACAGCCGATCGCTTGATGTCCGCCGAGCTCGAGCAGACGGTGAACGGGATCGCCGAGATCCAAACGTTCAACGCGCAATCCATTCGCAGCAAGCGATTTCACGAAGCGTCGGAGACCGCCGCGAAGAACGACGCGACGAGCGTGGTCTGGATGCAGGCCACCGCGAACGGGTCTCAGATTTTCGTAGCGCTCAGCACCGTGGTGGTGTTGCTGGTCGGGGTCGGGTTCAGCTCGAGCTTTGGCCTTACCTTCGCCGGCCTGATGGTGTTCGCGGGAATGGTTCCGACGATGTTTGGTGCAGCGCAACGGGTGATGGGCGCATACACCACCTACCACTCGGTACTGCCGAGCGCAACGTCGACTTACGAACTGCTCGACACCCGACCGACAGTTCAGGACAGCCCTGAGGCCGTCACGCTCGGCGAGGTGCACGGCAACGTCGTGTTCGAGGACGTGACGTTCGGATACACCGACAGCCAAACGGTTCTCGAGGGGTTGACATTCTCGATCGCCGAAGGCGAAACGGTGGCGCTGGTGGGTGGCATCGGGTCCGGCAAGTCGACGGTGTTCAACCTCATGCTGCGGTTCCTCGATCCGCAGAGAGGCCGAATTCTGCTCGACGGCCACGACATCGCGGGGGTGACCACCGCGTCGTTGCGCGATCAGGTGTCCAAGCTTGCGCAGTTCCCGTTCTTCACCAAGGACACGATCCGCGAGAACATCCGATTGGCGCGACCGGACGCCAGCGACGCAGATGTCGAGCAGGCGTGTCAGCAGGCACATGTGCACACGGTCATCACCGATCCGATGAAGATGCACGACGGCTACGACACCGTGGTGGATGTGCAGGTGCCATCGGGCGGGCAGAAGCGACTGATCGCGTTGGCGCGCTGCCTATTGCGCAGGCCCGAGGTGTTGCTGCTCGACGAACCGACGGAGAACCTCGACGCCGACCAGCGGGCCAGGCTGACCGGAGTGATCCGCGAGTATGCCCGAGATCGCACGTGCTTGGTGATCAGTCATGACATGGACTTCATTGCCGCGGTGGCTGATCGAATTCTGGTGCTCGAGGACGGCCGCATCGCTCAGGTCGGTGATCACCGCACGCTGATCGCCGAAGGCGGCCTCTACAAGCGCTTGTACGAGGCGCAGAATGTCGATCCCGATCTGGTCTATCCGAGCGGCTAGGCTCTCGCCCGATGAACGTCATTGCATCTGTTGTTTGCATGGGGGCCCACATTCTCGATGTGCTTGTCCGTCCCGTCAGCGACATTCCGGCGGGGCAGGACACGGCGCTGGTCGAGCAGATCCGGATGACGGCGGCGGGGACGGCCGCGGGAACGGCGCTGACGTTCGCCAAGCTGGGGGCGGCGGTGCGGACGGCGGGGGCGATTGGGGTGGACCCCGCGGGGGATTTGTTGCTGTCGCTGCTGGGCCGCGCGGGCATCGACACCGGCCTGGTGGTCCGCAAACCTGATGCGCCGACGTCGATGTCGGTACTGCCGATCAGACCAAACGGTGAACGGCCTGCCCTGCACTTGCTCGGGGCCAATCTTTCGTACACGCTCGACGACGTCGACCGGGATGCGATCGCGGCGGCAGATCACCTCCATCTTGGTGGAACGGAGATGCTGGGGCCGGACTTCGCGAAGCGAGTCCTCAAGCACGCCAAGGATAATGGCGTCACGACCTCGGTCGACCTGATCGCACCAGGCGGCATGGGGACCTTTGATCTCATCGCGCCTGCGATGGAATACACGGACTATCTGCTGCCGAACGAGGATCAGGTACTCGGCTTCACGGGCGCCACAGATCTTGCCGAAGGGTCACGGAAACTCCTCGACGCAGGTGCAGGACTGTTGGCGATAACGTGCGGTGCCGACGGCGCGCTGATCGTCAACGCCGAAGGAACACAACATGTTCCGGCGTTCGCCATCGATGTGGTGGACACTACCGGATGCGGCGACGCATTCTCGGCTGGCTTCGTCTACGGCATGGGACTCGGAAGGGCGCCGCGTGATGCGGCGGTCCTCGGCACTGCGGTAGCCGCACTCGTCGCGCAGGGACTGGGCAGCGACCACGGCGACTTCGACCTCGCGGCCGCCGACGCGTTGGCGTAGCGCGCCATTGGTGGGCAAAAGGTTGAGTGCTTCCGCGTCGCCGTTAAATTGTTATCAGACCTTGCCTTCTGCGACACGTCGCATCGCAAGAATGCGATAGAAGCGCCGCTGGACGGAAAGGACGCAGTGACCGAGAAAGACCTTTACTCGTCGATTTTGAGCGTGTTGCAGTCGCACTTCGACAGCACCGGACGGCCACGGTCGGCGTCACACGCCGTGCAAGCTCATCAGATCGGCCAAGACGCCATAAATGACTGGCTGTCGGCGAAGCTGACCCCCGAGCGCCTGCAGATCGCTGGGACGGTGCGCGACTGAGCCTCGACGAGCTAGTGAGACTCCCCCTAGCACTGGGGATTGGATTGGTTATCCTGAGCCTGCCGGTCGTTGCGCCCGCGTGGGCGGATACCGCAACGCCGCTCGCCGGTCAGCCGGCACAGTGGATCATCGTCGGTGTGCCAGATGCACACGCGACATCCGGAACCCTTACCGCGTTCCAACGGGTCGGCCAGCAGTGGAAGGTGGCGTTGGGACCGGTGCCCGCCAAGGTAGGCGAGCTCGGTGTCGGTGCTCCAGGGGACGGTGTCCACCGCACTCCGGTGGGAACATTCAGATTCGACCAGGCGTTCGGCCGTCGACCCAATCCCGGAACCAAGATGCCGTATTTCCAAGCGACTCAACAGGACTGGTGGGATGAAGACGCTCGATCACCTAGCTACAACACCCACGTGCGTCGATCCGGCAGCCCCTCGTCCATCGCGGAAAATTTGTACGACTCCGGTCCGGTATATGACTACGCGGTGAACATCGCGGTGAATCCGCAACGCGTGCCCGGGCGGGTGTCCGGCATCTTTCTGCACGTGACAGATGGCAGTCCCACATGGGGATGTGTGGCTATCGGCCGTGATGAGATGCGCTCGGTGCTGAACTGGCTCGACCCCGCCGCATCACCGGAAATCACCATCGGCGTCGGTACCCCGTCGCTATAGTGCCGTCACCGTTCCCGTGAGGTGCGGGTCGCCCTTCTTCAGGTTGCGCAGCGTCAACTGCCAGCCGTCGGAGATCCGATCGACATACAAACCGGCCTGCGCCGGCAGCACCACCGGCTTGGCGAACCGCACCGAATACTTCACGGTATCCGGCAACTGACCCTCAATGTTCGCCAAAACAGCTGCAGCGCTGAACATTCCGTGGGCGATGACGCTGGGGAAGCCGAACAGCTTTGCGGCGATCGCATTGGTGTGGATCGGATTGTGATCTCCGCCGACCGAGGCGTAGTGGCGGATCTGTCCCGGCGTGATGCGCAGCACCGCATTGGGCGGTCCCGGCTTCGGCTGCTTCTGCGGTGGCGGCTTCGGCTCATCCGACAGGCTGGTCTTCTGCTGATGCAGGAACGTCGTCACTTGATGCCACGCCGTCTCGTTTCCGACATTGACATCGGTGACGATGTCGACCAACAGCCCGCGGCGATGCTCACGCAGGTTCTCCGCATGCGTACGCACCGAAACGGTGTCGGTCACCAGAATCGTCCGATGTTGCGTGATGTGGTTTTCGATGTGCACCGAACCCATTGCGGCGAACGGGAAGTCGAAGCCCGTCACCAGCGACATCACCGTCGGGAACGTCAACGCGAACGGGTACGTCAGCGGCACCGCATCGCCGAACCGCAACCCCGTCACGTTCGCGTACGCCGCCACGTTTGCAGGATCAATGCTCAACTCGTCGACCGTCAACGTGCGGTCGGGCAAGGTGTCGCCGCGTGGAACGAATGGCAGGGCTCCGGCCGCCGCGCGCACCAAGTTCATCAAACCTGACGGCTGCGTCACGCTCTCACGCCCCCAACCATGCCTGGCCGCATACCCGAATCGTGTTGCCGGTCACGGCGTTCGACGCCGGGCTCGCGAAATACGCGATGGTCTCGGCGACATCGACAGGCTTGCCGCCCTGATACAGCGAGTTCAGCCGCCGGCCCACCTCACGGGTGGCCACCGGGATCGCCTCGGTCATCTTCGTCTCGATGAAGCCGGGCGCCACGGCGTTTACGGTGATGCCCTTGTCGGAATACGCGGCCGCCAGTGAATCCGTCAACCCGATCATGCCGGCCTTGGTGGCCGCGTAGTTCGTCTGGCCGCGGTTGCCCGCGATGCCCGCCATCGACGACAGCCCGATCACCCGGCCACCCTCGCCGATAGTGCCGTTGCCCACCAAACCCTCGGTAAGCCGAAGCGGCGCAAGCAGATTCACCGCGACGACGGAATCCCACCGCGCCTCGTCCATGTTGGCCAGCAGCTTGTCACGGGTGATGCCGGCATTGTTGACCAGGATGTCGAGGCCGCTGCCGTGGTAGTGCTCACGCAAGTGTTCCGAGATCCGGTCGACAGCATCGTCGGCTGTCACGTCGAGCGTCAGCGCGGTCGCGCCGACCTTGGCCGCGGTCTCGCCGAGCGCGTCGGCGGCTCCTTCGACGTCGACGACCACCACGCTGGCCCCGTCACGGGCGAACACCTCGGCGATGGTAGCGCCGATGCCGCGTGCCGCGCCGGTGACGAGCGCGATTTTGCCGTCCAGCGGGCGGTCCCAATCGGCCGGAGGTGCCGAGTCCTGCGCCCCGACGCGGAACACCTGCCCGTCGACGTAGGCCGACTTGCCGGACAAAATGAACCGCACTGTCGACTCCAGCCCGGTCGCCGCGGGCTTGGCATCGGGCGACAGGTGCACCAAGTTCACCGTGGCACCACGCCGCAGTTCCTTGGCGAGCGACCGGGTGAACCCTTCGAGCGCCCGCTGGGCGATTCGTTCGTGGGCATTGTCGACGTGCTCGGGTGTCGTGCCGACGACGACGATGCGGCCCGACGCACCGAGGTTGCGCAGCAGCGGGGTGAAGAACTTGTACAAGGCCTTCAGCCCCGCGGGTTCCGTGATGCCGGTGGCGTCGAACACCAGACCTCCGAAAGAGTCGGCCCAGCGGCCGCCGAGGTTATTGGACACGACGTCGTAGTCCTCGGCCAGCGCGGCGCGTAGCGGCTCCACGACGCGGCCCTCGCCGCCGATCAGCAGCGTGCCTGCCAGCGGCGCATCGCCGGCCTTGTAGCGACGCAACGTCTCGGGCTGCGGGATGCCGAGTTGCTTGGCCAGGAACGATCCGGGCGCCGAGTGGACGATTTGCGAGTACAGATCCGTAGCCATGGGACGAACTTACTCCAGAGTAAGAAGGGTGCGTAATATGGGGCGCATGGCTAGTGATACCCACCGACGCGTCGCCATTCTCGGCGGCAACAGGATTCCCTTCGCACGGTCGGATGGCGCGTACGCAAACGCCTCCAATCAGGACATGTTCACCGCCGCGCTTGGCGGGCTCATCGACCGCTTCAACCTCGACGGCGAGAAGCTCGGTGCGGTGATCGGCGGCGCGGTGCTCAAGCACAGCCGCGACTTCAACCTGATGCGTGAGTGCGTCCTCGGCAGCTCGCTGTCGTCGTACACGCCCGCGTTCGACATTCAGCAGGCGTGCGGCACCGGACTGCAGGCGACCATCGCGGCCGCCGACGGGGTCGCCGCAGGCCGCTACGACGTGGCCGCCGCCGGTGGCGTGGACACCGCGTCGGATGCGCCGATCGCGTTCGGCGACGACCTACGCCGCGTACTGCTCGGGCTGCGCCGGTCGAAGTCCAACGTCGACCGCCTCAAGCTGGTCGGCAAGCTGCCCGCGGCGCTCGGCGTGGAAATCCCCGTCAACAGCGAGCCGCGCACCGGGCTGTCGATGGGCGAGCACCAGGCCATCACCGCCAAGGAAATGGGCATCAAGCGCGTCGAGCAGGACGAGTTGGCCGCGGCCAGCCACCGCAACATGGCCGCCGCCTACGACCGCGGATTCTTCGACGATCTGGTCACCCCGTTCCTCGGCGTGTACCGCGACAACAATCTGCGTGCCGATTCGTCGGTCGAGAAACTCGCGAAGCTGAAGCCGGTGTTCGGCGTGAAGGCCGGCGACGCGACGATGACGGCGGGCAACTCGACGCCGCTGACGGACGGCGCCTCAGTGAGCCTGCTCGCTACCGACGAGTGGGCCGCGCAGCACGGCATCGAGCCGCTGGCGTACTACGTCGACGCCGAGACTGCAGCGGTCGACTACGTCAACGGCAAGGACGGCCTTCTGATGGCGCCCACCTATGCGGTGCCGCGGCTGCTGGCCCGAAACGGCCTGAGCCTGGGCGACTTCGACTTCTACGAGATCCACGAGGCGTTCGCGTCGGTGGTACTCGCCCACCTGCAGGCGTGGGAGTCCGAGGAGTACTGCAAGGAGCGCCTCGGTCTGGATTCAGCGCTCGGCTCGATCGACCGGTCGAAGCTCAACGTCAACGGCTCGTCGCTGGCGGCGGGTCACCCGTTCGCAGCGACAGGCGGACGAATCGTGGCGCAGTTGGCCAAGCAGCTGGCGGAGAAGAAGAAGGAGACCGGTCAGCCGGTCCGCGGTCTGATTTCGATCTGCGCAGCGGGTGGGCAGGGCGTCGCGGCGATCCTCGAGGCCTAGAAAATAATTTTCGCAGGCATGTAACGCGCCCCCGGCAGTGGTCGATAGACCCGATAGCTCCGTGTTGCCGTCTGACCCCCCGACCCGACGGCAACACGGGGCTCTTATTTTCTGGGCCCGAGTGCTTCGATGGGGACATGCAAATCAGCCTCAGCCTCGTCGGATTACTCAGCGATACCGGCGGCTCGCCCGTCGACGCGACCATCAAGAGCCTCGCCCTGCTGCGCGACGAGGGGTTCCGCAGAGTCTGGATGGCCCAGCTGCCCTACGACCCGGATCTGCTGACCATCCTGGCGGTCGCCCTGCATGAGGTCGACACCATCGAGGTGGGCTCCGGCGTGGTGCCGATTCAGGTCCAGCACCCGACGTCGTTGGCCCAGCGGGCGCTGACGCTCAATGCGATCGCAGGTGGCCGCTTCAGCCTCGGGGTCGGGATGAGCCACAAGATGGTCACCGAGCAGATGTGGGGCATCTCGTATGAGAAGCCGCTGCGGCGGATGCGTGAGTACCTCGACGGCCTGCTGCCGCTTCTTTCCGGCCAACCCGCGGACGCGGTAGGCGAGACGGTGACCACGCGCGGGTCGCTGCAGATTCCCGGGGCGCCCGTGCCCGATGTTTACATCGCCGCGCTGGGCCCGCAGATGCTGAAGCTCGCGGGCCGTCGCACAGCAGGCACGCTGACGTGGATGACGGGCCCCAAGACGCTCGCCGAACATGTCAGCCCGACGCTGCGCGACGCCGCAGAGGAGGCGGGACGTGCGCAGTCAGATGTGCGTGTCGCCGCGTCGCTGCCGGTGGCCGTCACCGACGACGTCGACGAGGCTCGGGCAAGGGCCGCACAAGAGTTCGCGATCTACGGCCAGCTGCCGTCATACCGCGCGATGCTCGACCGCGAGGGTTATGCGGGGCCGGAGGACGCCGCGATCATCGGCGACGAGAAGACGGTTTCCGACCGCCTCGACGAAGTCGCCGCATCAGGCGTCGACGAGTTCGCGGCCGTCACCTTCGACCCCTCTCCGGAGGGGCGTGCACGCACCCGCGCGCTGCTGCGAACCAGGGACAGGTGAGGCCCAAATTTCCTCTGGTGTGGCCGCAATCACAGGCGTACGATCGAGCGCACGACGGGTTCGGGAGTGACCAATCCAAAGTGCCGGCAAGAGGTGAAAGCCGGACGCGCGAGAATAATGAGACGCCCTCAAGTGTCCTCCCGAACCCGCCCTTTTTGTCTGTAGGACGGTGTGGCTAGCCCCACCTGACATCCGCCAGACACTCGGGGTTGGCGGTTCGGCCGTCCAGGTTGCTGCAGCTAGGCCAGCAGCGGCGCGAGCTCGCTGCGCGGCACTGAAACCTGATGCGGTCCGCTGTTGTCGGGGACCACCGCATCCTCACCGAAGAAGAAGATGACCGCATCGTCGGTGATCGCGAAGTTCCGGTACGTGTTGGCGTCCAGGTCGTCGCGTACGGGAGTAGACCGGTGTTTCCCCAACTCGCGCTGCACGATCGGGTTCAACACGCCAAGCGGGTGGTGTCCGGCTTGAACAGCGCGTCGAAGGTGATCGGCGCGCGCTTGCTCAAGTCGTAGTTGAATGTCTTGTAGTAGGTATTCGGGTGGTCCTCATGGGAAAAGCCGGTGTCGTCGTCGATGTCCAGCACGAGGCTCACGGTGCCGGACGACCGGTACGTCTTCGCGCTGACGTCGTGCATGTAGGGCCGGTTGCGGCCGTCCGGCGCGAACTTAGCAAGCCAGTCGAGGAAGTCAGCGCGGTCCTGTGTCAGGTAGTCACTCACTGCCTGCTGGTCGGGGTAGTCGAGCGGGAAACTCATGCCGAGCGTGTATTCCGGGGTGGTGGTGTGGACCTGGCAGATGCCGTCGGCGTCGACCGTTCCGCCGAGTGCGTCGCACCCCGATTGCGCACCGGCCGCGGGGGTCGGCGCTATTGCGATGACGGCCGCGACGGCGAGCGCCGCTATTAGGTTGCGGTTACGCAACTTTGGTGCCATATCGGTTTCCCGTTGTTGATTGTGGTTGACGGTTACTTCTCGGGATAGAGCTGTGCGTCGCTGACGCCGCCGCCGTTGATCGGTGGGCCGAGAAGCACGGTGGAGGTGTTGGCCGCCGGATCGTACGTCAGCAGCGACGTGGTACCACCGCAGCCGACCTTGCCGAGTATGAGCAACTTGTCGCCGGTCGCGCCCGCAACGATGACGCTCTCGGACACGCCGGGGATGTGTACGCGCGTGGTGTGCATGTCGGGCGTCAAGCGGGAGAGGAACATCGTGCCGCACGCGCCAGCAGACTGCAGGAAAGTGCCGCTAGGCAGCTGCCAGGCGACGTCGTCGCCGATGTCCCCGCCGAAGCCGGGATCGTCCTCCTGACCAGAGTTGACGGCGGTCAGCGCGGTCGGCGTCGCACCATCGACGGGTACCTTCCAGAGCTGGCTGCCCGCGTCGTTCTCGCAGCGGGCGAGGATCACGGTCGAGGTCCACCACCGCACAGGCGTGCATTCGGTTTTCGGCACCGGCGTCGGCAACGTTCGGGTGATCTTTCCGTCATTGCTCATCACAACGAGGCTGTTGTCGGCCTTGGTGTAGCCGTCGCTGCCGACGTTCGCGGTCCCGAGCACGAGCAGCGTGCCGTCGGGCGACTGGAGGTAGCCGCCGCTGAAGTGACCCGCGCCGCCCAGCTGGTCTGTCGGATACGACTGCTGCTCGTTGCCGGCAAGGTCGACCCGCTTCAGCGTTCCCGGCTTGGTTCGGTCGTTGTCGGTGGCGATCAGCAGAGCGTTGCCGTCGGTGCGGGTGTATTGGGCGTACCCCGTGATGGGAAGTGTGGTCTGTGCGCCGCTGTGCAGATCGATCGACACGAGTGACGATGACGACGCGCCCGGCTCGTACTTCTCTGGCTTGATCAGCGCGTGGCTGCCATCGCCGGACCAGTCGACCAACTGGGGGTCCGCGCCCGGGGCGAAGTTGGTGATCGAGTAGCGGTTGCCTTGCGGGTCAACGAGATACAGCGTCGTGGTGGCCACATCGGGAGCTGGCTCGTTGGGTGCCCGGTCGCTGCCGGGCCTGACCGGGGTGACCGGATTCCACATCGCGAGCATCCAACCCTGGCCGACCTTCCCCCATGGCACGTTGCCGATCGCGGCCTCGGTTCCGTGTGCGACGGCAGGTGCGGCGGACGCGGCCTTCGACGTCGGCGTCACAGCGCTGTTGGCCGTGCTCTGCGCCGCCGTCGAACCGTTCGACGACGAGCATCCGGCGAGCGTCACTGCCGCCGCGGCGACGAGCCCGACGGTGATCCGAGATCGCTTCACGTTGGTTCCTTTGCGAAGAATGTGGTGGGAGGTCAAGGCTTTTCGGCTCATCGCTGCACCGAAAGTTTCACTACGCGGCCATTGCCGTTGTCGGTCACGTAGACAGTGCCGTTGGCGTCAACGGAGAGACTCTGCGGGAGGTTGAGACCGCTGAACGGCAGCGCGGCCGGGGTGTTCGACCCGGCAGCCAGTTTCAGCACCCGGTTGTTGCCGCGGTCGGCGACGTACAGGTCGCCCACGGAGTCGAGTGCGACTCCAGCGGGATCGTCGAGTCCTGTGAACGGCAGCGCGGTGGCGGAGTTTTCAGCGGCGGCCAGTTTCAGCACCCGGTTGTTGCCGCTGTCGACGACGTAGACGTTGCCTGCGGGGTCGACGGCGACTCCCTGGGGATCGCGCAAATCATCGAATGGCAGCGCAATCGGGGTGGCCGCCCCTGCGGCCAGCTTCCATACGCGGTTGCCATCCCAGTCGCTGATGTACAGATCGCCCGTGGCGTCCACTGCGACACTCGTGGGGTATTCGACGCCGGCCAATGGCAGCGGAGCCGGATTCGTCGCCCCGGCAGCCAGTTTCAGCACCTGATGGTTGTCGAAGTCGGTGACGTAGAGGTTGCCTGCGCTGTCCACCGCCGTACTGCCGGCATCGGTCTTGTCCGAGAAGGGCAGCGGCGCAGGAGCATCGGCGCCTGCTGCGAGCTTCCACACCCGGTGATCACCCTCGCCGCTGATGTAGAGGTTGCCGGAGGTGTCCGCCGAGACTCCGTTGGCGTAGCGGAGTGGAGTGAACGGCAGCTCACTCGAGTTCTTGGCGCCCGCCTGCAGCTTCTCTACCTTGTGCTTGGAGAGGTCGGTGATGTAGAGGTCGCCCGACGGACTCACGGCCAAACCGGCGTTCTCGTTGGAGGAACTGAAGAATGGCAGTTTGGTCGGCGCGGTCGCGTTCGGCGTCAGCTTCAGCACCGCATCGGGATTCGGCTGCAGGACATACACGTTGTTCTGTCGGTCGACACCGACGGCGATGGGGTTGTGAAGAGTGCCGAATGGGAGCACCGTGGGGCCACTCGCGCCCGCAGCGAGTTTCAGCACGCGGTTGGCATCGTGGTCAACGACGTAGACGGCATTCGCAGCGTCGACGGCGACCGCGGCGGGGCCGTGCAATGTGCCTAACGGCAGCACGCTTGCGATGCTCGCCCCCGGGGCGAGCTTGAGTACCCGGCGATTGCTGTAGTCAGCGACGTAGACGTTGCCCTCCGCGTCCACGGCCACTCCGTCGGGATCCGTGAGACCACGCAGCGGCAGCGCAGTCAGCTTGTCCGCGCCCGCCGCAAGCTTCCACAGCCGGTCGTTGCCGTTGTCGGCGACGTAGACATTGCCTGCGCTGTCAACTGCCACGCCAGTGGGAGCCGAAAGGCCCGTCGACGGAAGGGGAGTCGGTGCGTCGGCTCCCGCCGCGAGCTTCAAGAGCTGGTGACTGGCATGGTCGGCGATGTAGAGGTTGCCGGCCGCGTCGACCGCTGCGCCGTAGGGCTTGTCAACGTGTGCGAACGGCAGCACGGCCTGAGATGCGTACGACACGGCGCGTGTTTGGGATGCGCGAGCCGAAACCATCGCCTTGATGCTCATCGCAGCGGCGATCGCCACGATGACGAGCAGGCCGATAACGAGTGCGACCTTCACGCCACGGTTCGTCCGCCGAACCGGCGGCGAAGCTGGGGTCATTGCGATGTCCTTCCAACGAATGTGTCTTTGTTGCGGCAAGAGTGCCGAGACGGCCTTGGAGGTTTCTTGGTGCTGTGTCGTACGTAGTGTGCGTCGCACGTCAGGCCGGGTTGAATAGGGAAATTTTCCCCATGATCGCGGCTTTGCGGCCGCCAAGAATTCGTCAAGCGCCACCGTGAATGGTGTTTCCAACGCAAACACCGACCGGTAAGGAAACCAACACATGTTCAGCCCAAGAATCGCCAAGCCCGCCATCGCGGCAGGCATGATCGGCCTGGCCACCCTGCTCACCGCGGGCACGGCCAACGCGCAGACGGCCGACGATCAGTTCTTCGATGCCCTGCAACAGCAGGGCATCGGCTTCGGCAGCCCGGACTCGGCCATGAAGGTCGCGCATCACGCGTGCGACGCGCTCGATGCAGGCATGGAGCCAAGCGACATCAGCAGCAACATCGCGGCCGCGAACGGCGGCGTCGATCGGCAGACCGCATTGGTCATCGTTGTCGACGCGGCGATGGCGTACTGCCCGCAGTTCGTGCATCAGATGTCGAACGGCGCGACGGTAGTCGGCCCAAATCACTGACGCGCCAACGCAAAAGGCCCCGGGAAGAGTCCGGGGCCTGTCGCGTACGAAGCGGGTTTAGAAAGCCGCCTCGTCGAGTTCCATGATTTCGTTGTCGAGGGTGTCGATCACCGCGCGAGTGCTGGTGAGCAGCGGCAGCATGTTCTTCGCGAAGAACGACGCCACCGCGATCTTGCCCTCGTAGAAGGCGCGATCGTCACCGCTGGCCCCGGCGTCGAGCGCCTCGATGGCGACGGCGGCCTGCTGCTGCAGCAGCCAACCGATAACGAGGTCACCGACGCTCATCAGGAAGCGGACCGAACCCAGGCCAACCTTGTACAGCTCGGCCGGGTTTTCCTGCGCGCCCATCAGGTAGCCGGTCAGCGTGGCGGCCATGCCTTGCACGTCCTCCAGCGCGGTGGCCAGCAGCGCGCGCTCGGCCTTGAGCCGGCCGTTGCCCGCCTCGTTCTTGACGAACTGCTCGACCTGGCCGGCCACGTAGGCCAGCGCCTGACCCTTGTCGCGGACGAGCTTGCGGAAGAAGAAGTCCTGCGCCTGGATGGCCGTGGTGCCCTCGTACAGCGAGTCGATCTTGGCGTCACGGATGTACTGCTCGATCGGGTAGTCCTGCAGGAAGCCGGACCCACCGAAGGTCTGCAGGCTCTCGGTGAGCTTGGCGTACGCCTGCTCCGAGCCCACACCCTTGACGAGCGGGAGCATCAGGTCGTTGACCCGCACGGCCAGTTCGGCGTCCACATCGTGCAGCGCCTTGGCGACCGCGGAGTCCTGGAACGTCGCGGTGTACAGGTACAGCGCGCGCAGACCCTCGGCGTAAGCCTTCTGCGTCATCAGCGACCGGCGCACGTCCGGGTGATGCGTGATGGTCACGCGCGGCGCGGTCTTGTCCGTCATCTGGGTCAAATCGGCGCCCTGCACACGCTCCTTGGCGTACTCGAGCGCGTTCAGGTAACCGGTGGACAAGGTCGCAATGGCCTTGGTGCCCACCATCATTCGAGCCTGCTCGATGACGTCGAACATCTGCGCGATGCCGTCGTGCACCTCGCCGACCAACCAGCCAACGGCGGGCACGCCGTGCTGGCCGAGTGACAGCTCACAGGTGGCCGAGACCTTCAGGCCCATCTTGTGCTCGACGTTGGTGACGAAGACACCGTTGCGCTCGCCGGGCTCGCCGGTTTCGGGGTCGAAATGGAACTTCGGCACGAAGAACAGCGACAGTCCCTTGGTGCCGGGACCGGCACCCTCGGGGCGGGCCAGCACCAGGTGCATGATGTTCTCGCCGATGTCGTCGGCGTCGCCGGAAGTGATGAAGCGCTTCACGCCGTCGATGTGCCAGGTGCCGTCGGGCTGCTGCACTGCCTTGGTCCGCCCGGCGCCGACGTCGGAGCCCGCGTCGGGCTCGGTGAGCACCATGGTCGCGGTCCAGCCGCGCTCGGCGGCCAGCACGGCCCACTTCTTCTGCTCATCGGTGCCGAGGTTCCACAGGATCTGGGCCATGCCCGCACCCATCGCATACATGTACGCGGCCGGGTTGGCGCCGAGCACGTGCTCGATCAGGGCCCACTGCAGTGCGCGGGGCATCGGCATGCCGCCGAGCTCCTCGACAAGGCCGATCTTGTCCCAGCCGCCGTCGAGCAGCGCGCGCATTGACTTCTTGAACGGCTCGGGAAGCTTCACCTCATGGGTGTTGGGGTCGAACACCGGGGGATTGCGGTCTGAGTCGACGAACGATTCTGCGATCGGGCCCTCGGCCAGCCGGGCCATCTCGCCCAGCATCTCGGTCGCGGTGTCGGTGTCCAGGTCGGTGTATGCGCCCTCACCGAGCGCTTTGTCCACACCGAAGACCTCGAACAGGTTGAATACCTGGTCACGGACGTTGCTCTTATAGTGGCTCACAGTTCCTCCTCGTCGAGTAGCCACTTGTGGTTGGGTACTTTTGGCTAAGTTACCCACCAGTAACTGGACCGAACTATACCCATCAGTAACTACAACTCAAACCTTCCCGGAGCAATTTCCGATGGCTAAGTAACCCAGTGGTTGGCCGGGAGCCCAAAACCGCAGTTGACAGGTGTCTGAACTGCATATTCGCCCTGGTGTGAGCTTCATCACGACCTGTAGATAGGCTGTCCGGATGCTTCGCGTCGCGGTGTGGGGAACGGGCAATATGGGTGCCACAGCAATCAGGTCCGCGGTGGCCTTTCCGGGCTTGCGACTATCCGGCGTGATCACGTCTTCGCCGGATAAAGCGGAAAAGGACGCCGCGACCTTCGCGCGACTCGAGACCGCGACCGGCGCCTTGGCAACCACCGACGTCGACGCCGCACTGGCCGCGTGCGACGCGGTGGCCTACATGGCGTCGGGCGACATCCGGCCCGACGACGCCGTCAACGACATCGCCCGCTGCCTGCGGACGGGCAAGCACGTCGTCACGCCGTCCCTGTACTCCCTCTATGACCCGCGGTCCGCGCCGCCGGAGTGGGTCGAGCGCCTGACCGCGGCCGCCGAGGACGGCGGGGCCTCATTACTAGTCAGTGGCGTCGACCCGGGCTGGGGCAACGACGCACTGGCCATCATCGCCGCGGGGCTGTGCACCCGGATCAAGACCATCAACTGCCAAGAGATCTTCGACTACTCGACGTACAACCAGCCGTATGCGGTCAAGGTGTCGTGCGGGTTCGGCGGATCGATGGAAGAGGTGCCGATGATGCTGCTGCCGTCCATCCCGACCATGGTCTGGGGCGGCAACATCCGATTGATCGCGCGCGGTCTCGGCCTGGAGATCGACGAGATCACCGAGGAAGTCGAGCGGCTGCCGCTCGAGGAGTCCGTCGACACCGTGATGGGCCGGTTCGAGAAGGGCACGCAGGGTGCGTTCTGGCTTAAGGTGATCGGCAAGTCGAAGGGGCGGGAACGCGTCATCATCGACCACATCACCCGGATCCACCGGTCGTGCGCTCCGCACTGGCCGCAGCCGGATGAAGGTGTCGGCGACCACCGGGTGATCATCGACGGCGATCCGCAACTCACCATCGTCAGCCGCGCCGACGTCCCCGGCGGCACCCGCGCCGACGGCGGCAACACAACCGCCGCCAACCGTCTGCTCGGAGCCCTCAACTGGCTGGCGCACCAAAAGCCGGGCATCTACGACGGGCTGGCCGTGCCGATGCAGTCAACGCTGCCGCCTGAGGTGGAAGCTACGCGCTGGGCTGACTGACGTCTGCGACGGATTCTGCCTCGTCCGACGGAGATTCCGCATCGGGTAGCTGGCCCACGAGATACTCGGCCAGCCCACCGATGGTCGGATAGTCGAATACCGCGGTCGCATTGATCGTGAACTTGCCGCCGAACTGGCTGTGCAGCCGGTTGCGGAGTTCGATCGCCATCAGCGAGTCCGTACCCAGGTCCAGGAATCGACTGGTTGCGGCGGGCGGTTGCGCCAGCCGCAGGAAGGTCTGCACCTCGCGCTGAAGGAATTCGGTGACGAAGCCAGCGCGCTGCGGCACCGGTATCTCCATCAGCCGCTTGAGCAACTCACTGTCACCGGTCACTTCTCCGACGGCGCTGGGCAACACTAGGTCGAGGATGGGCGGCCGCGAACTGCCAAGCACCTTCGCCGCACGCTGCCAATTGGCATTGATGACAGTTGCCTGGCCCGTTCCATTCGCGACGACCTCGGCGAGGGCACCGAGTGCGGCCGAGGGTTGCAGCGGAATCAGGCCTTGGGCACTGATATTGGCGCTGGCGGTCTCCGAGGAGGCCATGCCGCCTTGTGCCCAGGGACCGAAGTTCACACCCGTGGCTGGCAACCCCTGCGCGCTTCTCCGCGCGATAACACCGTCAAGCAGCGCATTAGCAGTCGCGTAGTTGGACTGACCCGGGGAACCGAACACGCTGGACACGGAGGACGACACGATGAAGAAGTCCAGCTCGTCATCCCTCGTCAGAAGATCCAGGTGGAAGGCACCGAATGCCTTGGGCGCCAACGTCGTTCGGAATCGCTCCACGCTCTGCTGCGACAGCAACGCATCGTCGAGCACGCCCGCCAGATGTACCACTCCGGCCAGGGCCGGTAACTGCCCCCGAATCCGTTCCAGCAGCTTGGCAACCTCGGACTCGTCGCCGACATCGGCGGCGAAGGTGTGGATGCGGCACTTGTAGCGCTCGATGATCTCCTCGATCACCTGTTGCGCGGCCGCATCGGGTGCCCGCCGGCTGGTCAACACGATGTCACCGGCACCGCGTTGCGCCAGATACGACGCCGTGTGCAGACCGATCGCACCGAGTCCGCCCGTGACCAGATAGCTTCGATCGGCCCGCGGCTGCAACGGATTCGGTATCTGCACCACGATCTTTCCGATGTGCCGCGCCTGCTGCATGCGGCGGAACGCCGCCCTTGCTTCTGTCAGCGGATAGATCTCCGCGGGCAGTGGTGTCCATTCGCCGTTGGCCAGCCCGTCCGAAACTTCGGTCAGCAAGCCACGAATACGCTCGGGCTCTTGGAACGTCACCGTGTCCAGCGCGACGATCTCGTAGGCGATATCGGGGCGGGCCGCCGCCATCTGCTCAGGTGTCCAGATGTCGCGCTTGGCGATCTCGGCGAAGCGGCCATTTGTGGCGGTGGCCCGCACGGTGGCTTCGATGAAGCCCTCGTTGGTCAGACTGTTGAGCACCACATCCACGCCCTTGCCGTCGGTGTCGGCAAGGATTTGGTCGGCGAAATCCGTACTGCGCGAATCGTAGACGTATTCCACTCCCAGCTTGCGCAGCGTCGCGCGTTTGTACGTGCTGGCAGTCGCGAAGACGACAGCGCCGTGCTGTTGTGCCATCTGGATGGCGGCCAGGCCGACGCCACCGCTCGCGGCGTGGACGAGTACACGCTCACCGGGCTTCAGTTGCGCCCAGTCGAATGCGAGTCGGGCCGTGAGCGCCGCAGCGGGAATGGTGGCAGCCGCTACCGGGCTCACCCCGTCGGGAATCGGTGCCAGCAACTGCGCGGGCACGTTGAACCGCGTGGCGAACGCGCCCTGCATGAAGCCGTAGACGCGTTGACCGATCTCGAGTCCGGTTACGCCGCTACCTAATTGGGTGACGGTGCCCGCGAAGTCGCCGCCGATCGGTCCTGGGTCGCCAGGGTAGAGACCAAGGACGTTGAGCACATCGCGGAAGTTGAGGCCCGCGGCCTCCACCCGCACTTGCACGTACCCCACGTCCGGGTCCGGCACATCCGACTCGGTGAGACGCAGGTTGTCGATGGCGCCGCGTTCGGTGGGCGCCAGGACGTAATCGGTTGACCTTGGCACGGTGAGATGACCGCTGCGCGCCCATGGCAACAACCGTGAGGCCAGCAGCTTTCCTTGTCGCAGCGCAAGTTCCGGTTCGTGTGGGGCCGGGTCCTGGGTGGCGATGAGGTTCGCCAGTGCATGCACGGCTTCTGGCGATCCGTCACTGTCGACCAGTCTGCAGCGCAGCGCCGGTTCCTCGTTGATCGTGGTGCGTCCGAATCCCCACAGCGCCGCCTGCACCGGGTCGACCGGTTCACCGGATTCCGTGGCCACCGCCCGCTCGGTGACGATCCACAGACCATTCGGAAGTTTCAGCGTGCCGTTCTGCACGGTGTGCACGACGCTGAGCAGGTTGGCGATCTCGGTCTCGAGTCGCGCTGTGGCGTCGGCGGTCGATTCGTCTGGCCTCGGCGCGCTACCGTGCCACACGACGCCGGAAAACCCCACCCCGCGTTCGTGTGCCTGCGCGAGTACCTGGCCCAAGAGCTCTGCATCGACAGTCCGGTCGAACGGGATGCAGCCAGGCACCATGTCGGCCAATCCATCAAAATTGGCGATCAGCCATGTGCCGCTGACATTTACGTCGCTTGGCGCCGGCGGCGGAACCTCGTGCCAGCCAAGGGTGTAGAGCAGCCGGGTGGCGTCGCCGCCGAGGCCGCGCAACAATGCCTCACGCGGTGCGCGTTTGACAGTGAACTCGCGAATCCCGCCGAGCTGGCGGCCATCCCGATCGACGAAATCGAGGTCGAAGACCTGGGTTTCGCTGTTGAGTTCGCTGCTGCGCCAGCTTGCACGGCAATAGAACCGCCGAGGCATCTTCTCCTTCAGCATCACCTGGCCGTACCGCAGCGGCAAGAACAGATCGTGCACGCCCTGCTCGGCCGCGAGTAATGCGGGGAACGCCGGGAATGCGACGCCGGTGCACAGGTCCATCAGCACGGGGTGCATCGGCTCGCTTCCGAGCTGCTCGGCCAGTTCTTCGCCGACGAAGATGTCGCCGATCGCCTCGCCCTCACCGAGCCATAGTGACTTCAGGGAGCCGGACCAGGTCGGCCCCCACGCCAACTCCATGTCGGAGAAGGTCTCGAACAACTCCTGCGGGCGCATGCGGTTGCACCGCTCGATCACCTCGTCGATGGCGTCGGCTGGCGACTGCTCGTCATCGACACCGGTGACGACGGTGCCGTCGGCGTTCAATGACCAGTCGGCGCCGCGGTCACCGTACGGGCGGCTGTGCACCTGGAATTTCCACTCGCCATCGGTCCCGCTCGGGTGCTCCAGCGGGTGCAAGGTCAGCTGCACCTCGCGAGAACTCTTCTCCGGCAGGATGATCGGCTCGTAGAAGAAGACTTCCTTTGCCCGCGCCGGTGTACCAACTGCGGCCAAGGCCATCGCCGCGTATGTCGCGCCGGGGACGACAACGGTGCCGTAGATGACGTGATCGGCAAGCCATGGCTGCGACTTCACGGACAACCGGCTGGTGTAGACGGAGTCGCCGGAAGCGAGATCCTTTGCACTGCCGAGAATTCCGGATGCCGATGGGCCGTCCATCGTAATTGCGGATGTCTTGGGCCAGAACCGGCGGCGCTGGAACGGATAGGTGGGCAGTTCGACCCTGCGACCGGGCTGGTGATGCAGCACGCCGAAGTCGGGGTGGTGGCCACCGACGTAGGCCGCGGCCAGCGCGTCGGCGATTTGGCGTCGGTCACCAACGCCCTTGCGCAGCGAGACGATTGCCCGCGGCGCGGCCAGGTGCTCCGGCCATACGTGCACTGCGGCCCCGGTCAACACCGGTTGCGGACCGATCTCCATCAGCACCGAGCAGCCCAGCGCCGCCACCGTCCGCACGCTTTCCGCGAATTGCACGGGCTGGCGCGAATGCCGTCGCCAGTATTGGGCGTCGAGCGGGGTCTGTGCGGTGAGCACAGCGCCGGTGCGGTTGCAGACCAGAGGCAACGTCGGCGCAGCAAACTGCATTTGGGCTGCGTACGACTCGAATTCGTCGAGCACCGGATCCAGCAATTCCGAGTGGAACGCATGGCTGGTGTCCAGCCAGGTGCAGCGGATCCCGTCTTCGCCGAATTTGGCGACTATCTGTTCGAGATCCTCACCGGGACCCGAAAGCACGGTGTTTGGTCCGTTGTAGGCGCCGACCGATACTCGGGGGAACTCGCCGCTGGTCTCCTCGACGTGTTTGGGGTCGGCAAATACCGCCACCATTCGGCCGCCTTGGGGCAGGCTGCCGAACATCCGGCCGCGCTCCGCCATCAGCCGTGCGCCGTCCTCGAGACTGAAGACGCCCGCCACGCAGGCTGCTGCGTACTGGCCGACGCTGTGCCCCAACACCACATCAGGCTCGATGCCCCACGATTGCCACAGCCGGGCCAGCCCCATTTCGACCGCGAACAGTGCCGCCTGAGCAAACGATGTGTGCCGCAGTGCTTCTCCGGTTTCGCGGTCGGTGGCGAACAGCACCTCTAGCAAGGGACGCGGCAGGATGCCCTCCACGGCGTCCGCGCATCGTGTCACGGTCTCCGCGAAAACCGGTTCAGCTCCGAACAACTCGCGTGCCATCCCCGGATACTGGCTACCCTGTCCGGTGAACAACCAAGCCGTGGTCGGATGGTGCGTGTGCTCGCCACGCATGACACCGGGTCGGACCCGGTTCTCGGCCAGGTCGGCCAGGCCCTCGCGCGCGCCTTCGACCGAATCCACGACGAGTGCGGCGCGGTGTTCAAAATGCGAACGACCCGTCCCAGCGGTCAGGCATGCGGCGGCAAGGTCGACATCGGGGTGGGCGCTCAACCAAGTCGCGTAACGCTGCGCCAACTCCGACAGTGCTTCCGGTGACCGTGCAGACATCGGCAGCACGTGGACCGGCCGCTCGGGGGTGTCCGACTCCGGGGCCGCCGGCTGTGGTGGCGCCTCCTCGATCAGCACGTGCGCGTTCGTGCCGGTGAACCCGAAGGAGCTCACACCTGCACGCCGGGGCCTGCCGTTGGCTTGCCACGGGATCGCCTTGTCCACCACCCGCACCGGCAACGACTCCCACGGGATATGAGGAGACGGGGTCTCGAAGTGCAGGCTTTTGGGCAGCATTTCGTGCTGTAGCGACAACACGACCTTGATCAGACCGGCTGCCCCGGAGGCCGATTCGAGGTGGCCGATGTTGGACTTCACCGAACCCATCAGCAACGGACGGTCCGCGTCGCGCGAGGCTCCGTAGGCGGCCGCGGCCGCCTGTACCTCGATGGGATCACCCAGGGGGGTGCCCGTGCCGTGTGCCTCGAGGTAGTCGACATCGCCGCCTGCGAGTCCGGCGCGTGCCAGCGCCGCCCCGATAAGCCGTTGCTGTGCACCGCCATTGGGGACGGTCAAACCGCTGGAGGCGCCGTCCTGGTTGACCGCGCTACTGGAAATGACCGCGCATACCCGATCACCGTCGCGCACCGCGTCAGTCAGCCTCTTGAGGACGAGGATTCCGCAGCCTTCGCTACGCACATAGCCGTCGGCGGAGGCATCGAAGGTTTTGCACCGCCCGACGGGCGAAAGCATCCTGGCCCGGGACGCGGCGACGGCTGTCACCGGGCTGAGCAAGACGTTGACACCGCCGGCCAACGCCAAGTCGCAGTCACCGGAGCGCAATGCCTGACAGGCCTGATGGACGGCGACCAACGCCGAACTGCATGCGGTATCGACCGCCACCGCAGGCCCTTCGAGTCCAAGCGCGAAGGCAACCCGACCGGAAATGGCGTTGAGCGCATTGCCGGTGATGAAGTGGGGTTCGATTCTGTCGATCGACTCCGACGACAGCAGATGCGCATACTCGTTGGCGGCCACCCCGACGAAGATTCCGGTTCGACTGCCGCGCAACGTCCCTGGCGCGTAGCCGGCCCGCTCGAGACCCTCCCAGACCGTTTCCAGCATCAGCCGCTGCTGCGGCTCGATCCACACAGCTTCGCGCGGCGAGATGCCGAAGAACTCGGGATCGAATCCGTCGATGCCGTCGAGGAATCCGCCGAAACGCGTATAGGTCTTGCCCGGCGTCTCTGGATCGGGGTCGTAGAACTCGTCGATGTCGAAGCGGTCGTCCGGGACTTCCCGAATCACATCAACACCGCCGGACAGCACGTCCCAGAACGCTTCGGGATCAGGCGCGCCAGGGAATCGGCACGACACCGCGACGATCGCGACGGGCTCGTTGATGCCCGTGGTCACCACGGGCTGCGGTGGCGCTGGGGACGCCTGCTCGGTGAGTCCGAGCACCTCGCCCAGCAGGTAGTCGGCGGCGTCGGACAGACGCGGGTGATCCATCACCAGTGTGACGGGAATCTCGCGGCCAACTGCTTGTTCGAGGCGGCGCCGCAATTCGACGGCCATCAGCGAATCCATGCCGAGGTCGAAGAACCCGGCATCCTCGCGGATCTCCGCGGCATCGACGCGCGTCACCTCTGCGACCGCATCGCGCAGGTAATCGGTCAAGAGCCGCTTTCGTTGCTGCACAGGGGCACTCGCGAGCCGCTCGACGAGTTGGGTCTTCTTCCCGGATGCGGCCGGCGCGGTGGCCGTCAGTTGGGTGGGCACCTCGCGCTCCAACTCGGCCAGGAATGCCCGCCGCCCGGCTTGCTGGTACAGCGGCAGGAACCGGGCCCAGTCGATCCTCGCGACCACTCCCTGCTCTGAAGACGCTGTCACCACGTTGGCCATACCAGCCAGTGCATCGGCAGGTGACAACGTCGCGACCCCGCGTTGATCCAGTCGCGCACGAGACTCCGCGTCGGCCATGCCCACCGACCAGGGTCCGAAGTTGACGCTGACCCCGGAGATGCCCTGCTCGCGCAACCGCCAAGCCAGTCCGTCGAGGAACGCGTTCGCGGCGCCGTAGGCGGTTTGACCGAATCCGCCCCATACCGAGGCAATCGACGAGGTACAGATGAAGAAGTCGAGCTGCAGGTCCGCTGCCGCCTCACTCAAATGCCAAGCGCCCCAGACCTTCCCGGCAAATACGCGATCCAGTTCGGCGTCGTCGAGATCACTCAGTGGGGTGGTGCCGATTTCGCCCGCGGCATGGACGATGCCGGTCAGGGGCGGCAGCTCGGCCCGCACGCTTGCCAACAGGCGTGCGACCCCATGCGCGTCCCCGACATCGGCGGTGATGACCCGGATCTCGCAGTCGTACTGTTCGGCCAGCGAATCGATGCGCTGTTGTGCGGCCTCACTCGGTGCGCCTCGACTGGTCAGCACCAGATGCTGGGCGCCGTGTGCGGCCAGGTACCCGGCGATCTCCAGGCCGATGGCTCCCAGCCCGCCGGTCACCAAATACGTTGCGTTGGAACGAACTTTCAGCTGGGTGCCGGTCAGCTCGTCATCCCGACGAACCAGTCGAGGGACGTAGACCGCCTGACCACGCACCGCGATAAGGTCTTCGATCACCTCCGAACCGCGCGGCATCGTGATGCGGTTGATGAGCCGTGACCATTCCTCCGTGGTGCCTTCGGACAGATCCGCCAGCCCGCCCCACACGTGCGGAAGCTCCAGCGACGCGGCACGGCCGAACCCCCACAGGCAACTTTGATCCGGTGCCACGGTGTCGCTTTCAGTGGCGCGCTGTGCGCTACGGGTGACCACCCAGATTGGTCTGCGCAGTTCCGCGGCGGCTGCGGCGCGGAAGAGCCGCCGAGTTCCGCCAAGGATCCTGTGCTGCATCCGCAAAAGTGACCGCATCGACGGAGCGGTAGAGGAGTCCAGCGCCGCGACATGCACGATGCGCAGCGTCGAATCATCCAATGCCGCAGCGTGTAACGCGTCCGCGAGCTTTTCCCCATCCGCATCCGACGCTGGCAATCCGAGGATCCGGTGCCGGTGGCCGCGTGCAGTCAGCGCCTCGACCAGAGGCTGGGTTTCCTCGGTGTCCTCGCCGATCAGGATCCAGGTGGATCCGTCGCCGGCTGGCGAGCTGGAGTGGGGAGTGGTGGATTGCTCCCAGCGGATCTCATAGCAGTCATCCGCAATCGACTGCGTCGCACGTTGCTGGTTGTGTTGTGCCGCAAGCCTAGTAAGCACGTTCAGGGTCTGTTGGTCGCCGCTGCCACCGTCGAGCAGCGTCGCGAGTTCCTCGATCCGCCCGTCCTCGAGCAGGCGAAGGGCCTGGGTCCGCGCGGCAACGGGAAGTTGCGCGTCGGCTTGCTGCTCACCTTCATCTCTATTGTCGAGGAACCAGTACTGCCGGCGCTCGAACGGATAGGTGGGCAGGTCGACCTTTCGTGCTGGACCTTGTTGGATAGCAACGAAGTTCGGTTGGTGGCCCATAACATACGCATCAGCAACTGCTTCGGTGATTTGCCGGTGGTCGGCGGCGGTTCGGCGCAGAGAAGTGATCACCCGCGGTACGGTGGCCGGATCAGGCCATGTGCCAAGGGCCGCGGCGGTCAGCACCGGCCGCGGCCCGATCTCGAGCAACAGCTTGCAGTTCAGATCGGCAAGGGTGCGCACGCTCTTGGCGAATTCCACCGGTTGTCGCGCGTGACGGCGCCAGTATGCGCCGTCGAGCTTCACGCTCCTGCCGAGCGGGGCGCCGGTACGGTTGTCGATCAGGATCCGTTGCGGCGTCATGAAATCGAATCGGTCGGCATAGGACTGGAATTCGTCAAAAATCGGATCCAGCAGCGCCGAGTGGAACGCGTGGCTGGTGTCCAACCAGTCACACCGAACACCGGCGGCGGCCAGTCCAGCCACTGCCTTCTCCAGATCCTCTGCAGGACCGGACAATACGGTGTTGGCACCGTTGTAGGCGGCGACCGACAGCCGTGGGAACTCGTCGGTGAGGTTCTCGACACGCTCGGAGTCGGTGAACACCGCGACCATCCGGCCGCCGGCAGGCAGACTGCCGAAGAGACGGCCGCGCTGGGCCATCAGCAGCGCGCCGTCGGTGAGACTGAACACGCCCGCGACGCACGCGGCCGAGTACTGGCCGACACTGTGTCCCAGCACCACGTCCGGCTCGAAACCCCACGACTGCCACAGGCGAGCCAAACCCATCTCCACTGCGAACAAGGCGGGCTGTGCGTATGAGGTCTGCCGTAGCAGCTCTTCGCCGTCAGGGCTGTCGGCATCGAAAATCACGTCAAGCAGCGGCTTTTCGAGGACGTCAGCGACTGCGGTCGCGCAACGAATCAGCACCTCGGCGAACAATGGCTCGGTGTCGAACAACTCTCGCGCCATGCCGGGGTACTGGCTGCCCTGACCGGTGAACAGCCACGCCGTCTTCGGTGCCTCGTGGGATTCTCCGCGAACCAACCCGGGCGCCGGGCGGTCCTCGGCGAGCGCGCCGAGCAGCTCGATGGCGGATTCCTTTGAGTTGACCACCAACGCGGCCCGATGCTCGAGGTGTGCACGTCCCGCCCCCGCGGTGAAGCACACATCCGCCAAGGTGGCCTCGGGGTGTGCGCCCAGCCAGTTGCGGTACTGATCGGCAAGCTGCGCCAACGCATTCGGCGTTCGCGCCGAAAGAGGAAGAATGCTGAAGCGTCGATCAGTGGGTTGCTCGACCGCAGCGGGTACCTCGGGCGCTACTGGGGCTTCTTCGAGGATGACGTGAGCGTTCGTCCCGGCGAAACCAAATGAGCTGACGCCCGCAATGCGTGGCCGGCCGTTGCGTTCCCAGGCGGTCGCCTCCTTGACAACCTGCACCGCAAGCCGATCCCACGGAATGTGCGGCGACGGGTTCTGAAAGTGGAGGTGCTGAGGCAGCAATTCGTTTTCGAGCGACAGGATGACCTTGATGACGCCCGCGATGCCCGCGGCCGCTTCCAGGTGTCCGATGTTCGTCTTCACCGAGCCGATCAACAGCGGATTGCCTGACTCGCGTCCAGCGCCGAGCACCTCACCGGCGGCCTGGGCCTCGATCGGGTCGCCGAGCGACGTTCCGGTGCCGTGTGCTTCCAGGTAGCCGACCTCGCTGGGTTTGACGCCGGCGCGCTTCAGCGCATCGGCGATAACCCGTTGCTGGGCAACACCGTTCGGAACCGTCAAGCCACCGGATGCGCCATCCTGATTGATCGCACTGCCGCGGATGACGGCCCGAATCCGGTCGCCGTCGCGGATCGCGTCCTCGAGGCGCTTGATGACGATGATGCCGCAACCCTCGCCGCGCACGTAGCCGTCGGCGGCCGCGTCGAACGTCTTGCACCGGCCGTCGGGCGCGAGCATGTGCGCGCTGGAGAAGGTGATCATGGTCGCCGGTGTGAGAAGGACGTTCGCACCGCCGGCCAGCGCGAGGTCACATTCTCCCAAGCGCAGCGCTTGGCACGCCTGGTGGATTGCCACCAGCGACGAACTGCACGCCGTGTCGACAGCTACGGCGGGGCCTTGCAGGCCCAACCGATAGCTGATCCGGCCCGCTGCTGCGGCATTGGACGTCCCAATGGCCATATAGGCCTCGATCTCGGGATAAGTCAGCTCGTCGGATGCCATGCCCAAGTAGTCGTGGGTGGCCAACCCGATGAACACACCGGTGTTGGTGTTGGCCAAAGCCGTTGGCGCAGTACCGGAATGCTCCACCGCGCGCCATGCCGTCTCCAACAAGAGCCGATGCTGCGGGTCCATCGACCTGACCTCGCGCGTCGACATGCCGAAGAACGGCGCGTCGAACCCCGTCACGTCATCGACGAAACCCGCACGGCGCGTCACGACCTTGCCGGGCACACCGGGTTCCGGGTCGAAGAACTCGTCGGCATTCCAGCGGTCCTTGGGCACGTCCGATACCGCGTCGCGGCCATCGCCCAGCACGTCCCAAAACCCGTCGGCATCCGGGGCGCCAGGAAAACGCGCCGCGTAGCCAACGATGGCAAAGCGCGCGGCCGGCCCGGTCGGATGTTCGGCGGATCCCATGCCGTTGTTCTCCTTACTCGGCAATCAGCTCAACGTGCTCAGCGGTCGGAATTACACCCAGCAGCACAACTTATGTAGCGCAGGTAACCAACGCCGACGCCCACTATTGCATGTGCACCTATGCGTGTGCGGCGTCGCTGTCAGGGGTTCGGCCGGCGCCGGACGACTGCTGTCGAACCGAGGGTATGTTGATTTCGCCAGGAGTGATACCGGAGCGGAGCCCGCCCAGCTGGAAGGATGACACGATTTGCGCATCGGCAAGATAACTGTTGGCGCACTTGATGAATGGTCGTTGACTTCGGGCTCGGTCACATCCTGGCATCCCACCGTCGCTGCTGCCGAAACGGCGCGACGCGCTCCGGTGAGTTCGGTGCCCGTCAGCTACATGCAGAGCCAACACCTTCGTAACTATTGTGATCGCACATCCGCAGGGCTGACCTTCTCCCGGCAAATCATTGCGGCCTGCGATGTGGCGGGCAAATGCGATATCTCGGCGATGGATCACGCCGTCAACGCATACATCCGCCGGCACGACACGTTCCGCAGTTGGTTCGAACAGACCGGCGACGGCGAGTTCATCCGGCATGCCATCACCGATCCGGCCGATATCGAATTCGTGCCGATCGATCAGGGTCACATGACGGTCGACGAAATACGCGCTCACGTCGTGGCCATCCCGAATCCCTTGGAGTGGGGCTGCTTCACTTTCGGGATAGCCCAGCACGAGAACCACTTCACATTCTTTGCCGCCATGGATCACGTGCACGGGGATGCGACATTGATTGGCACAACGATGTTGGAAGCCAACGGAATGTACTCGGCGCTGAGCGGCGGCGCTCAGGCCCTCACGCTTCCCGATGCCGGCAGCTTCGACGATTTCTGTGTCCGCGAGCGCGGGCAAACATCAGAGTTGACGCTGGATTCGCCCGGCGTGCGCGCGTGGATTGACTTCGCCGAGAACAACAATGGGAGCTTTCCCGAGTTCCCGCTGCCGCTGGGTAATCCCGACGAGTCGACCAGCAGCGGGATGACCTCAGAAATCCTGATGGACACGGCGCAGACGGAACACTTCGAATCCGCCTGCACCGCGGCCGGCGCGCGTTTCGTCGGCGGCTTGTTCGCTTGTCTGGGCCTGGTGGAGTACGAGCTCACCGGTGCCCTCACCTATTACGGCCTCACTCCGAGGGATTCCCGCACAGCTGGCGACAATTTCATGACGCAGGGCTGGTTCACCGGCTTGATCCCGATCACCGTCCCGATCGCGGCGACCTCGTTCAGCGAGGCCGCGTGGGCAGCGCAGGCGTCATTCGATTCGGGCCTGGACCTGTCGCGAGTGCCGTACTACCGGGTCTTGGAGTTGGCGCCATGGTTGAACTGGCCCCAGCCGAATTTTCCGGTGTCGAACTTTCTGCACGGCGGGGCAGCTCCGCTCAACGCCATCCTCGCGGCAGCCGACATGGGTCTTGCGAACAACATCGGGATCTACCCCGACGGCCGGTACTCCTACCAGCTGACGATCTACATATTCAGGTACGGGGAGGGCACGGTCATGGCGATCATGCATCCCGACAACCCGGTGGCCCAGAAATCAGTTACCCGCTACATGGAGGCCATGAAGTCGGTGTGCGTGCGGGTCGCTGACAGCGGGGACTGGGGACGCGTCGCATAGCGTGAAGCGGCGCGATTTTCGGGTGAGGGTGAGGGCGATATGCAACGGCTAACCGATCTTGTGGTGCGGTGGCCCTGGGCGGTGATCGGGGTGTGGGTCGCGATCGCGATCGCCCTGCCGTTGACGTCACCGAGCCTGAACGAGATGGCGCAGCGGCACCCGCTGGCGCTTCTCCCCAGCGACGCCCCGTCGAGTGTGGCCGCGCGGCAGATGACCGAGGCGTTTCACGAATCGGGTTCAGACAACCTTCTCGTGGTTGCTTTCATCAACGAGAACGGGCTCAAACCCGCCGACGAAGCGGCTTACCGCAAGGTTGTCGACGCGCTGCACGACGACGTGACGGACGTCGTGATGGTTCAGGACTTCTTCACCACACCACAGTTGCGTCCTTTTCTGACAAGCAAAGACAAGACGACGTGGGTGCTGCCCGTCGGCCTTGCCGGCGAGTTGGGCACGCCGCGAGCCTTCGACGCCTACAACCGGGTTGCCGACGTCGTCAGACACAACGCCGCCGCCGACGGCCCGCTGACCGTGCACGTGACCGGACCCGCGGCCACCGTCGCGGACCTCACCGTCGCGGGCGAGCATGATCGGCTACCCATCGAGATAGCGATCGCGGTGCTGGTACTGCTCGTACTGCTGGTGGTTTACCGCAACCCTGTCACCATGCTGCTGCCATTGGCAGCCATCGGGACGTCCCTGGTGGTTGCTCAGGCCGTAGTGGCCCGAGTCTCTGAACTCTTCGGGCTTGGCGTGTCCAACCAGTCCGTCATATTTCTGAGCGCGATGATCGCAGGCGCGGGAACGGATTACGCAGTCTTTCTGATCAGCCGCTATCACGACTATCTGCGCCAAGGGGCAGAATTCAACGATGCGGTGCGGCGGGCGATGATCTCGGTCGGCAAGGTGATCACTGCGTCGGCCGCCACGGTCGCAATCACCTTTGTCGGGATCAGCTTCGCCCGGATGGGGGTGTTCTCCACGGTCGGTGTGGCGTGCGCGATCGGCGTCGCGGTGGCCTTCCTTGCCGCGATCACGTTGCTGCCGCCCATTCTGGTCTTGGCCGGGCCTCGCGGCTGGGTGAAGCCGAGGCGCGAACTGACCGCCCGACTGTGGCGACGTTCTGGGATACGCATCGTCCGGCGGCCAAAGACCCATCTGGTTGCCAGCGTCCTTGTCCTGGCCGTGCTCGCGGGCTGTGCGAGCTTCGTGCACTACAACTACGACGATCGCCAAGCCCTCGGGCCTTCGGTGTCCAGTTCGATCGGGTATGCCGCGCTGGAACGCCATTTCCCCATCAGCCAGGCCGTCGCCGAATACATCCTGGTTCAGTCACCGCGCGACCTGCGCACACCGCAGGCGCTCGCAGACCTCGAGCAGATGGCGCAGCGGGTCAGCCAACTGCCCAACATCGGCCTTGTCAGCGGCATCACCCGACCCACCGGCGTTGTGCCGCAGGAGTTCAGAGCCACCTATCAGGCCGGCATTGTCGGCGAGCGGATGGCCACCGGTTCGGCCCAGATCGATCAGCGCGCCGGCGACCTGAACCGACTCGCGAACGGGGCGGGCACGCTGGCCGACAGCCTCAGTGATGTGCGCGCTCAGATCAACCGAATCGCTCCCAGCATGCAGCGTCTGATTGACTCCTTCTCGTCGATGCGAAGCCAATTCGGCGGCGACAAGTTGGTCAAGCAGGTCGAGACGGCCGCCCAGCTGGTGCAGAGCATCAACGCGCTCGGCAACGCCATGGGCGTGAATTTCTCCGCCGTCAGGGACATGTTCGCGTGGGTGGGTCCGGTGCTGGCCGCGCTGAACGGCAACGCGATCTGCGATGCCAATCCCTCGTGCAGCGACACCCGCATCCAGTTTCAGAAGCTGGTCGATGCTCGAAACAACGGAAGCCTCGACCAGATCAACACTCTGGCCGGACAACTGCAGGGGTTCGGAGACAAGCAGTCCCTCGACTCAACGGTGAAGCAACTCAATGACGCGATGTCGAACTTCAGCTCGGCGGTGCGCTCGATGGGTCTCGACCGACCGGGAGGCTTGCAGGCGGGGCTGACGCAGGTCGAACAGAACGCGAATCGGTTGGCTGACGGGAGTCAGCAGGTGGCCGGCGGAGTCGATCAACTCGTCGGCCAGGTCAAGCTGATGGGCGCCGGACTCGACGAAGCGGCGGCGTTTCTGTTGGCGATGCGGCAGGATGCGGCGGATCCGTCGATGGCGGGATTCAACATTCCGTCGCAGATCCTCCAACTCGACGACTTCAAAAAGGCCGCGAAGGTATTCATCTCGCCGGACGGTCACTCCGCCCGGTACCTGGTGCAAACCACACTCAATCCGTTCAGCGCCGAAGCGATGGATCAGGTGAATGAGATCACCAACGCCGCCCGCAGCGCGCAACCGAATACCCAACTGGCGGACGCCAAGATAACGATGGGCGGGTATCCCGCTGCGCTGCGCGACACCCGCGACTACTACCAACACGACATCCGTTTCATCATCGTGGTGACCCTGATCGTCGTCCTACTGATTCTGATGGCGTTGTTGCGTGCGATTGTCGCGCCGCTCTACCTGGTTGGCTCCGTGGTCATCTCGTACTTTGCGGCACTGGGAATCAGCGTGCTGACATTTCAGTACCTCCTTGGCCAGCAACTGCATTGGAGCGTTCCCCCGCTGGCCTTCGTGGTATTAGTCGCGGTGGGTGCCGACTACAACATGCTTTTCGTGTCGCGAATGCGCGACGAATCGCCGCACGGCACGCGATTTGGCGTGATCCGTACCCTGAGTTCGACGGGCGGGGTGATCACTGCGGCGGGGCTGATCTTCGCCGCGTCCGTGGGCGGTCTGTTGTTCTCCAGCATCGGCATCGTGGTGCAGGGCGGCTTCATGATCGCTGTTGGAATCCTGCTAGACACGTTCGTGGTGCGCACCATCATGGTGCCCGCCATGGCAACCTTGGTGGGGCGGGCGAACTGGTGGCCATCACGATTGAGCATGTGGCGCACAGGCAGCGCCCAGGTCAGCGCGGCCTCGTGATGTGTGTGAGGCTACGAAACGGAACTCGACGAGTTAATATACGGACGGAACGTGACACCGACGACGCCGAAGCCCCAATCATCAATTCTCTCAATGCTGCACGGCCGTGCGAGCTTGCGGCCGAACGATGTGGCATTCACGTTCACCGATTACGCCGACGACGCGGCGGGCGTTCGCGAGAGCCTGACTTGGTCGCAGTTATCACGCCGAACAATGAATGTCGCGCGCGAGCTCCGTCCATATGGGTCGCGTGGTGACAGGGCGGTGATCCTGGCCCCGCAGGGCCTGGAGTACATCCTGGCGTTCCTGGGATCGATGCAAGCCGGATTCGTCGCGGTTCCGCTGCCGATGCCTCATCGCGGCTCAAGTCATGAGCGGGTCAGCGCGGTCGTTGGCGACACCAAGCCCGCGGTTGTTCTCACGACGTGCGCGGCCGCCGAAGACGTCGGTGACTATGTCGATCAGTCACCCATGGACAGCGTGCCAAAGATCGTCGAAATCGATTCCTTGAATCTGGATGCCGGCACCGGGACAAGTCTGACGCCGGCCGACGTGCCGAACATTGCGTATTTGCAATACAGTTCGGGTTCCACCCGCCAGCCGGCTGGCGTGATGCTCTCGCACCGCAACCTCCAGGTGAATTTCGACCAGTTAATGCGCAGCTTGTTCGCGGGTGCGCACGTCCAATCGACAACCGACCTTTCGATCGTGTCGTGGTTGCCCTTTTACCACGACATGGGTCTGGTGCTGGGCGTCTGCGCACCCATCCTGGGCGGCTATCGTGCCGAGCTGACGAGCCCGACTGGGTTTCTGGAGAAACCGGCCAGATGGATGCAAGCACTCGCGCAGACTCCGCACGCGTTTTCGGCGGCCCCTAACTTCGCCTTTGACTTGGCCGCCCGCAAGACCAAGGACAGTGACCTCGCCGGCCTCGACCTCGGCGGCGTGCTGGGCATCATCAACGGCGCTGAACGCGTCGAACCCGCCACCTTGGAACGCTTCGCAGATCGGTTCGCTCACTTCAATTTTCGCGACGACATGCTGCGGCCGTCGTACGGCATGGCGGAGGCCACGGTTTTCGTGACGAGCGGCACCTGGAGTGAATCGTCGCCGGCGACTCACTTCGATGTCGACGAGCTCGGCGCTGGCCGCGTTCGGCCATGCCCAGCTGGGAAGGGCGCGGCGGCGCTGGTCTCCTACGAACTGCCGCAGTCGCCGGTGGTGCGGATCGTCGACGTCGACACGAGCCGGGAATCCTCGCAGGACGTGGTCGGCGAGATCTGGGTGCAGGGCGAGAACGTCGCGAGCGGCTACTGGAGCAGACCGCCATCCGAGCAATCCTGCTTTGGCGCAACACTTGTCGAGCCTTCGCCCGGCACTCCCGATGGTCCGTGGCTGCGAACCGGCGACCTCGGGTTCATCTACAGAGGCGAGTTGTTCATCGTTGGCCGCATCAAGGATCTGCTGATCATCCGCGGGCGCAACCACCATCCCGAGGACATCGAGGCAACAGTCCAGGAGATCACCCGCGGTCGTGTCGCCGCGATATCGGTTCCGGTGAACAGCACCGAGAAGCTGGTCACCGTCATCGAGCTCAAGAAGCGAAGCGAACTCAACGACGACGCGGTGCGCTGGCTCAGTGCCGTCAAGACCGATGTCACCTCGGCGATATCCAATGCACACGGCCTCAATGTCGGCGATCTCGTTCTGGTGCCGCCCGGCTCGATTCCCACCACGACCAGCGGCAAGATCCGACGCGCCGCCTGCGCCGAGCAGTACCGGCAGGACCAATTCGTCCGGCTGGACGCCTGAGTTGGCGGAGTAAGGTCGTGAGAATGGAAATGCGGAGACTGGTCGCGTCGGTCAGCGCGCTGGTAACCGTAGGTGCCACAGGCTGTTTCGGTGTCGGGGTCGCCGCAGCCGATGATTCGGTTGCTGGTTGGACGCCAGACCACGGGGCGCCGGACAATGGGCCGACGCCGCTGGGGACGCCTGGACGGGGCTACGCGCTGGGTGGCGCGCACGTTCTGGGCATTCCGTACGACGAGTACATCAAGCGCACGGGTGCCGACTGGTTCCCGGGGCTGAACCGGCAGATCGTCGACTATCCCGCGGGTCAGGTCCAGGGCCATGTCCTGGAGCGGATGTTCCCGGGCATCGGCCGACTGGATGACGGCTTCCCCGGCCTCGGTATTGACGGCCCGAGCATC
Source organism: Mycobacterium sp. JS623 (assembly GCF_000328565.1). Classification (NCBI taxonomy): domain Bacteria; kingdom Bacillati; phylum Actinomycetota; class Actinomycetes; order Mycobacteriales; family Mycobacteriaceae; genus Mycobacterium; species Mycobacterium sp. JS623. The sequence goes on from NC_019966.1 coordinate 233,856, forward strand.
GGCGAGTCGGTCGACGAGGGTCAGGGCAACCTGGAAGCGACGATCCGCAACGGCGGTCCCGGCACCGCGATCGGGTTGTCCGAGGGCGCGATGGTGCTCGACGTCCTGCAAGCGAAGCTCGCCAACGATCCGACCGCGCCGCCGCCGGATCAATTGAGCTTCGCGACGTACGGCGACCCGTTGGCGAAGCACGCGTTCGGCGAGAGTTTCCTGACGCAGATGTTTCCCGTTGGCAGCGTCGTTCCCGCGCTTGACTTCCGCATGCCGGCCCCGGTGGAGAGCCAGTACGACACCTACCAATTCGTTTCTGCGTACGACAGCATCGCCGACTGGCCGGACCGCCCCGACAACTGGATGTCGCTGGCCAACGCAGTCGTAGGCCTCGCGACCGGTCACACCGCGGTCGCCTTCACCAACCCGAGCATGGTGCCTCCGCAGAACATCAGAACGACCGTCAACTCACGAGGTGCGAAGACAACCACGTATCTGATCCCAGAGAAGCACCTTCCGCTGGTATTGCCCTTCAAATACCTTGGGGTGCCCGAGGACACGCTGAATCAGCTTGACGGGGTGCTGAAACCCTATGTGGATGCCGGATATTCGCGAAACGACAATCCGCTGACTGCTCCGCTTGAAGTGGATCCGGTGAACGGCTACGACCCCGCGGCTGTCACCGCCCCGGCAACCCAGGCCGCCTTCGGTGGCGGCGCCGATCCGATTTCGCAGATCCTTGCCGGCGCCCAGTACGTGTTGAATCACAAGGGCGGCTAGAGCCCGGCGAGCCCCGCGACGAGCAGTACGCAGCCGACCGCGGCGAGCAGGACGGTGAGCGCGCGGCGGCGTCTCGATCGCAGCCAGTCCTGCACTGCCGACAGCATTGCGCGGGTGCGGTCCGGGGCCACCAGGTAGCAGACCAGTGGCATCTCCACGAACGCGAATGCCACCATGTTAAACAGCAGCAAGGCGCCGAACTGAACAGAAGCCGCGGCACCCGAGGCGACGATGAGCGCCAACACGGCGAGATAGTCGACCGACGGCAGCGCGATGCCGAGGCCCGCGACGCCCGCCATCCACAGCGATCGGCCGTTGAGTAGTGGTTGGGTGCGCGTCGCCAGCGGTTCGAATCGCCGTGAACCCAATACGCCCGTCGCTACCAGCGCAGCGTTGATCAGCAGCACTGCGCCGACGACGATCTGCACCCTGGGCAGGGTGAAATGCGCTGACCCCAAGGCCGGCCGCAGGATGAACAACACGATGAGGCCCACCGTGATGCCCATCGCGAATCCGCCGGTGAGGAAGGCCAGTAGTTGCAACCCCGGCCGCGGCCGGTTGATCATCAGAACGGTCATGCCGATCCGGAAGGGCTCCAGGCTGACCGCAATGGCCATCGCCAGGAGCGTTATCCACATAAGGGCGTCAGGTTATCGTCCCGGTCGTCGGGAGCGACGATGGCCACCGCTACCCGCTGCGTGTGAAGATGGAGTTGATGAGCGATACCGATCTGACACCGACCACGCTGCGGGAAGCGTTCGGGCATTTCCCCTCCGGCGTCATCGCGATCGCCGCGGAGGTGGACGGCACCAGGATCGGGTTGGCGGCCAGTACTTTTGTCCCGGTGTCGCTCGATCCGCCGCTGGTGTCGTTTTGCGTACAGAACACCTCTGAAACGTGGCCGAAGCTGAAGGGGCTGCCCGCGCTGGGGATCAGCGTGCTCGGCGAAGCTCACGATGAGGCGGCCCGCACACTGGCGGCCAAGACCGGCGACCGGTTCGCGGGCCTGCAGACGGTGTCGCGGGAGTCCGGCGCGGTTTTTGTCTCGGGTACGAGTGTCTGGTTGGAAAGCGCCATCGAGCAGCTGGTCCCCGCAGGGGATCACACAATAGTGATTCTGCGGGTCAGCGACATCACCGTGCATGCCGATGTGCCGCCGATCGTCTTTCACCGCAGCACATTTCGCCGACTCGGCGCCTGATTACGGGCGGGCGGCAAGCTCCTCGCGATACCCCTGGATGCGTTGTTCGAGTTCTTCAGCGTCTTCCGGCCGGCCTTCTTTGCGGGCCAGATCCGCCCGCGCGCTCAGCTCACGGATCGCGGTGCGAATGTCGTTGATGCTATGGGGCTCTCGCAGGTTCATCACGCTGCCTTTCTGGGGTTGAACGGAGGGGTGCTCCTCTCGTCCGCGTTGATTGGCCGCTTTCTGCGAGAGTACCCGCGCTCAGCCCCTCCGGAACAACTTGTCGCCGAGCCACACCACCGGGTCGTACTTGCGATCGGCTGCCCGTTCCTTGAGCGGGATCAGCGCATTGTCGGTGATCTTGATGTGCTCGGGGCACACCTCGGTGCAGCATTTGGTGATGTTGCAGAAGCCGAGGCCGTTCTCGTCCTGCGCCTGCACCGCACGGCGTTCGTTCGTGTCCAGCGGATGCATGTCCAGTTCGGTCTGGCGCATCAGGTAGCGCGGACCGGCGAACGCCCTCTTGTTCTCTTCGTGATCACGCACCACGTGGCAGGTGTTCTGGCACAGGAAGCACTCGATGCACTTGCGGAACTCCTGCGACCGGTTCACGTCCTCCTGCATCATCCGGTACTCGCCCGGCTGCAGATCCTTGGGCGGCGTGAAGGACGGTATTTCCCTGGCCTTTTCGTAGTTGAACGACACATCGGTTACCAGGTCGCGGATGACGGGGAACGTCCGCAACGGGGTGATGGTGATGGTCTCGGCCGGGTCGAATGTCGACATCCGGGTCATGCACATCAGCTTCGGCCTGCCGTTGATCTCGGCCGAGCACGAGCCGCACTTGCCTGCCTTGCAATTCCACCGCACGGCCAGGTCACCGGCCTGCGTCTGCTGCAGCCGGTGGATGATGTCGAGCACCACCTCGCCCTCATTGACGTCGACGGAGAAGTCCTGCAGCGCGCCGCCGTCGTCATCGCCACGCCACACCCGCAGCTTCGCTTGATAGGCCATTCAGCTTCTCCTTGCCGGGTGGTTGACGAGTTCTTCTGGGGTGAAGTACTTCTCGAGCTCTTCGATGTCGACGAGCTCGAGGAGGTCCTCACGCATCGGCACCTGATCCTCGCGGGTGATGCTGACGTCGGGGACGACGGCGGCACCTTCTGCGCGGCACACCAGCAGAACCTTGCGCCAACCCGCCTCCATCGACGGATGGTCGTCGCGGGTGTGGCCGCCGCGGCTCTCGGTGCGTTCCAACGCGGCTTTGGCCACGCATTCGCTGACGAGCAGCATGTTGCGCAGGTCGATGGCCAAATGCCAGCCCGGGTTGAACTGACGGTGGCCCTCCACCTGCACGCGCTTGAACCGCTCGCGCAGCTCGGTCAGCTTGTCCAGCGCCTCGGTGACTTCCTCGGCCTTGCGGATGATGCCGACCAGGGAGTTCATCGTGTCCTGCAGGTCGAGTTGCAGGGTGTACGGGTTCTCGGCGCTGTCGCCATTGGTCGGCCCGTCGAACGGCGCGAGGGCCAGCTTGGCGGCCTCGGCCACGGCCTCGTCGGACACCGTCGGCCGCTCGGACAGCCCCCGCACGTAGTCGGACGCACCGAGCCCGGCGCGGCGGCCGAACACCAGCAGGTCCGACAGCGAGTTGCCGCCCAGCCGGTTCGAGCCGTGCATGCCACCGGAGCATTCACCGGCGGCGAACAGCCCCGGCGTCTTGGCCGCACCCGTATCGGGATCGACCTCGATGCCACCCATCACGTAGTGGCACGTCGGCCCGACCTCCATCGCCTCCTTGGTGATGTCGACCTCGGCCAGCTCCATGAACTGGTGATACATCGACGGCAGCCTGCGCTTGATCTCCTCGGCGGGCAGCCGCGACGCGATGTCGAGGAACACGCCGCCGTGCGGCGAGTTACGCCCGGCTTTCACCTCGGAGTTGATGGCGCGGGCCACCTCGTCGCGGGGCAGCAGGTCGGGGGTGCGACGCGCCGAGTCGTTGTCCTTGAGCCACTGGTCGGCCTCTTCGATGCTCTCGGCGTACTGACCTTTGAACACCGGTGGGATGTAGTCGAACATGAACCGGGTGCCCTCGGAGTTTTTCAGCACCCCGCCGTCGCCGCGCACACCCTCTGTGACGAGGATGCCCTTCACGCTGGGTGGCCAGACCATGCCGGTCGGATGGAACTGGACGAACTCCATGTTGATCAGCGTCGCGCCCGCGCGCAGCGCGAGTGCGTGCCCGTCGCCGGTGTACTCCCACGAGTTCGATGTCACCTTGTAGGACTTGCCAATTCCGCCGGTGGCCATCACCACGGCAGGCGCCTCGAACAGGATGAAGCGTCCGCTTTCGCGCCAGTAGCCGAAGGCACCGGAGATGCGGTCACCGTCCTTGATCAGGTCGGTGATCGTGCACTCGTGGAACACCTTGATGCGGGCCTCGTAGTCGCCGAACTCGGCCTTGTCCTCCTGCTGCAGCGAGACGATCTTCTGCTGCAGGGTGCGGATGATTTCCAGCCCGGTGCGGTCGCCGACGTGAGCCAGTCGCGGGTAGGTGTGGCCGCCGAAGTTCCGCTGGCTGATGCGCCCGTCCTTGGTGCGGTCGAACAGTGCGCCGTAGGTTTCCAGCTCCCAGACGCGGTCTGGTGCCTCCTTGGCGTGCAGTTCGGCCATCCGCCAGTTGTTGAGGAACTTCCCGCCGCGCATGGTGTCTTTGAAGTGGACCTGCCAGTTGTCCTTCGGGTTGGCATTGCCCATCGCGGCCGCACAGCCGCCTTCGGCCATCACGGTGTGCGCCTTGCCGAACAACGACTTACAGACCACGGCGACCTTCAAACCGCGCTCACGTGCCTCGATGACCGCACGCAAACCCGCGCCGCCGGCACCGATGACGACGACGTCATATTCGTGCCGTTCGACTTCAGCCATAAATAAACCTCACTACTGTCTCTGTTGAAAAGTTCTGTCAGCCAATGAATCTGAGATCGTTGATGGTGCCGCTGGCCACCAGCATGATGTAGAAGTCGGTGATCATCAGCGTGCCAAGCGTGATCCACGCATACGTCTTGTGCCTGGTGTTCAACGTGCTCACCTGCGTCCAGAACCAGTAGCGGACGGGGTGTTTGGAGAAGTGCTTGAGGCGCCCGCCGACGATGTGACGGCACGAGTGGCATGACAGCGTGTACGTCCACAGCAGGACCACGTTCACAACCAAAATGACGTTGCCCAAACCGAATCCGAAGCCGGACGGTGACTGGAACGCCACGATCGCGTCATAGGTGTTGATCACCGAAATGATGCCGGCGATGTAGAAGAAGTATCGGTGGGTGTTCTGGATGATCAGCGGAAAGCGTGTCTCACCAGTGTATTTCGCGTGCGGCTCGGCGACTGCGCATGCCGTCGGGGCCTGCCACACGGACCGGTAATAGGCGCCGCGGTAGTAGTAGCACGTCAGCCGGAACAGCAGCAGGAATGGCAGTGTTGCCGCCGCATAGGGCAACCACCACACGTCGGGCAGGATCTGTGGCCAGAAGTGGCTGGCCTCAGGCAGACAGCCCTTGCTGATGCACGGTGAGTAGAACGGCGTCAGGTAGTGGTACTCGGCGACGTAGTAGTTGTTCTGCAGGAACGCCCGCACAAACCCGTAGATGAGGAACGCGGCGAAGCCCAGGTCGACGATCAGCGGCGACTGCCACCAGCGGTCGGTGCGCAGGGTGCGCTGTGGAATCTGGGCACGGCTCGGTGAAAAGACGCCGGTCGCTTTGCGGTCGGCGGTGGGTGCGCTCACGTTTCCCTTTCGGTGTGGTTATGTCCCGCTCAGATGGCCGCGGCGCTAGCCTGCGACTCCTCTGTCGTCCTCATCGCCCCAGAAGGCGGTGTCGTATGGGGTGTCAGGGATGGTGATCTTCTCGGTGCCATGGTGATGGCGCGTCACGCCCCGGGTGAGCTCCAGCTCCTCGGCATCGATGTCGAGTCGGTCGATGTCGTTCAGGATGCGTTCGGCGTCATTGACAATGCGGCGGGTCGCGGGGCTGTCCCCGTATTTCGACGCCAACGATGTCACGCACCGCCGCAGGCTTCCGATTAGCTCGTGCAGCTCGGTAAGTTCGGTAGTGCTCGACATTTGACCTCCTTGGGCTGAAGGGTGTCTCGGATCACAGTACGACACCCGATGTTAGTTACATCAGGGGGTTTGGAGTGAGACAGGTCACGTCAGCGAACCGGAGGTAGGTCCATGTCAAGCGAGGTCCTCAAGAAGCATGCCGAGACATTGCTGGGTCTGCACCAGCCCGGCAATCCAGTGGTTTTGCCGACAATCTGGGATGCGTGGTCGGCGCAACTGGCGGTCGATGCAGGCTTTCTCGCGCTGACCGTCGGCAGCCACCCGATGGCCGACTCGGTGGGTAAGGCCGACCAGGAGGGCATGTCGTTCGACGACGTGGTGACCCGCGTCAAGCAGATCACTTCGGCCGTCGACGTGCCGGTGTCCGTCGATATCGAGTCGGGCTATGCCGAACCGGCCACCCGCCTGATCACCGGCCTGCTCGAGGCCGGTGCGGTCGGCCTCAACATCGAGGACACCGTGCACAGCGAAGGCGGGCGGCTGCGGTCGTCCAGCGAGCACGCCGAGCTCGTCGGCGCGCTGCGTAAGGCTGCCGACGCCGCCGGCGTGCACGTGGTGGTCAACGCCCGCACGGATCTGTTTCTCCGGCAGGACGGAGATGAGTCCGATCGGGTGGACCGGGCGATCGCGCGGCTGAAAGAGGCGGCCGCAGCCGGAGCAGACTCGCTGTATCCGGTTGGCCGTCACGACCCGGATACGTTGCGGCGCTTGGCTACTGAGCTACCGCTGCCGATCAATGCGATCGCGTTGCCCGATCAGGATGATCCGGCGTCCTTCGGGCCGCTTGGCGTCGGCCGCATCAGTTTTGGGCCATTCCTGCAGCGCGCACTTTCCGCACATGCCAATGAGATGCTGGCCCGCTGGGCTTAGCATTCCGGCGTGAGCCCTGATGACGACGGCAGTTGGCATGACCAGCAACCCCTGATAGTCGCCGCCGGAGTCGCGGGCGTCGTACTTCTGGTGATCCTGGCGTGGGCGGTGATCCGCACCGCCGACAACTCGTCGAGTCCACCCGGGCCCACCGATCTGCCGCCGTCGTCGGCCACCTCGTCGACATACACGACGAGCTCGTCGTCGAGCACCAGCTACACCGTGCCGAGTGTGCAAACCAGTCAGGACAATCCGATCGTGACCAGGCCGCCGGCGGCGACGCCATCAGATGACGGCTCCGGCGACGAGACAACGACGTCCACCACGATCACCAATCCGTACCCGACGACGACACCGACCAACGCCGGCCACATCTAGGACCGCAAGGTCGCCAACCTGTTGCGGGTGATCGGCGTCGACGTACTCGGTCAGTTCTGCGGGTAGCTGAAAATCCGGTGGAACCTGTTGGATCCCACCGGATTTCGCGTCGTGACCGGCGCCACAGCGGTCCGCTACCGGAAGAACTTGAGTCGATGACGCTGATGTTCCAGCAGCGAGTTTACCGTCTGTGGACGCTCACAGGGGTGTGCCGACGACCGTGAGAAGTCCGTGATGGTGGGTTCACATCAGGCGACATTGCGGCAATATCCGCTGGTTAACCTCGGCGGCATGCGGTCTTCATCAAACGTTGTGGTCGTTGGCCACGGAATGGTCGGTCACCGGTTCGTCGAGGCACTGCGGTCGCGCGACGCCGAGGGTGCCTGGCAGATAACCGTGCTCGCCGAGGAAGCCGACGCCGCATACGACCGAGTCGGCCTCACCAGCTACACCGAGCACTGGGATCGCGCCCAGTTGGCGCTGCCCGGCAATGACTACGCCGGGGATGACAAGGTCGAGCTTCGACTTGGCAGCCGCGTCGCGGAGATCGACCGCACCACACGGCAGGTGGTCACGGCAGATGGAAGCCGTGTCAACTACGACGCATTGGTGCTTGCCACCGGTTCGTACGCCTTCGTGCCGCCAGTGCCCGGCCACGACCTGCCGGGCTGCCACGTCTACCGCACGCTCGACGACCTCGACGACATCCGCGCCGACGCCGAGCGTGCTCTCAAATCCGGGACCGCTCCGGTCGGCGTCGTCATTGGCGGCGGCCTACTGGGTCTGGAAGCCGCCAACGCGCTGCGAAGCTTCGGCTTGACCCCGCATGTCGTGGAGATGGCGCCGCGGTTGATGGCACAACAGCTCGATGAGGCGGGCGGTGCACTGCTGGGCCGGATGATCGGCGAGCTCGGCATCGCCGTGCACACCGGCGTCGGCACGTCGTCAATCGAGCCCACCCAACGCAACCGACCCGTGCGCCGCTCCGCGGATGACGACTCGCTGCGAGTGACACTTTCGGATGGCACGGTCATCGACGCAGGCCTTGTCGTCTTCGCCGCGGGCGTGCGGCCCCGTGACGAACTGGCTCGGGACTCAGGCCTCGAACTCGCCGAGCGCGGGGGCGTACTCACCGATCTATCCTGTGCGACACGGGATCCCAACGTTTACGCGATCGGTGAGGTGGCAGCCATCGAGGGGCGCTGCTACGGCCTGGTCGGCCCCGGCTACACCAGCGCGGAGGTCGTCGCCGACCGGTTGCTCGGTGGCGCCGCCGAATTCCCCGAAGCCGATATGTCGACCAAGCTCAAGTTGCTCGGTGTCGACGTGGCCAGCTTCGGCGATGCGATGGGCCGCACACCGAACTGCCTCGACGTGGTCGTCAACGACGCGGTCAACCAGACCTACGCCAAGCTGGTGCTGTCGGATGACGCCAAGACGCTGCTGGGCGGCATCCTCGTGGGCGACGCGTCGTCGTACGGCGTGCTGCGGCCGATGGTCGGCGAGGAGCTGCCCGGCGACCCAATGGCTCTGATCGCACCGGCCGGATCCGACGGTGGTGCAACGGGACTCGGTGTCAGTGCGCTGCCGGCCGCGGCACAGATCTGCTCGTGCAACAACGTCACCAAGGGTGACTTGTGCGACGCGATCGCGGGTGGCTGCAGCGATGTGCCTTCCCTCAAGAGCTGCACAAAGGCGGGTACCTCGTGTGGTTCCTGCGTGCCGCTGCTCAAGCAACTGCTCGAAGCCGAGGGGGTCGAGCAGTCCAAGGCGTTGTGCGAACACTTCAGCCAGTCGCGTGCCGAGCTGTTCTCGATCGTTGCCGCGACGTCGATCCGTACGTTTACGGGATTGATTGAACGGTTCGGCACCGGAAAGGGTTGCGACATCTGCAAACCCGTGGTGGCGTCGATCCTCGCGTCGACCAGTTCGGAGCACATTCTCGACGGCGAGCAGGCCTCGCTGCAGGATTCCAACGACCACTTCCTTGCCAACATCCAGAAGAACGGCAGCTACTCGGTGGTGCCGCGGTCGCCCGGCGGTGAAATCAGCCCAGAGCAGTTGATTCTGATCGGCGAGATCGCGCGTGACTTCGGTCTGTACACCAAAATCACTGGCGGCCAACGCATCGACATGTTCGGCGCGCGAGTGGATCAGTTGCCGGAGATCTGGCGTCGCTTGATCGACGGTGGCATGGAGTCCGGCCACGCGTACGGTAAGGCACTGCGGACGGTGAAGAGCTGTGTGGGCAGCACGTGGTGTCGCTACGGTCAGCAAGATTCCGTGGACATGGCGGTCAACATCGAAAACCGGTACCGAGGCCTGCGCGCACCGCACAAGATCAAGATGGCCGTCTCCGGGTGTGCGCGCGAATGCGCGGAGGCACAGAGCAAGGATGTCGGCGTCATCGCCACCGAACAGGGCTGGAATCTCTACGTGTGCGGCAATGGTGGCATGTCGCCGCGGCACGCGCAGCTGCTGGCCAGCGATCTGGACGACGAAACGCTGATCCGCTACATCGATCGGTTCCTGATGTTCTACATCCGCACCGCCGACCGGCTGCAGCGCACCGCGCCGTGGCTCGAGGCGATGGACGGCGGCCTGGATCACCTGCGCGAGGTCGTCTGCAACGACTCCCTCGGGCTCGCAGCTGAGTTCGAGGACGCAATGGCCCGCCACGTCGAGGGCTATTCATGTGAGTGGAAGGGTGTCATCGAAGACCCCGAGAAGCTGTCGCGGTTCGTGTCGTTCGTCAATGCGCCGGAGGTCGCGGATCCGACGATCGAATTCACCGAACAGTCGGGCCGCATCGTTCCCATTGGCATACCTACGGTACGGGGGTAACGCAGGAGATGACTCTTCTCAACGATGTTCAGGTGTGGACGGCTGCCTGCCGCTATGACTTCCTGATCCCTAACCGCGGGGTGGGCGTGCTCCTGCCAGATGGTGTGCAGGCGGCGCTATTCCGCCTCGATGACGGTTCGCTGCATGCCGTCGGCAACATCGATCCGTTCTCCGGCGCGGCGGTGATGTCGCGCGGCATCGTCGGCGACCGGGGCGGCCGCGCCACGGTTCAGACGCCAATCAAGAAGCAGGCCTTCGCGCTTGACGACGGCAGCTGCCTGGATGATCCCGAGGTCACGCTCCCGGTCTATGCGACGCGCATCGTGGATGGCCAGGTCGAGGTCGGCGTCTAACTCTCGCGTTCGGCAAAGCGTTCGCCACACAAACTGAGGACTTCCTTGCAGACAACGCCGCGTTCTTCACAGCGGTGCTGCCGGGACACAATGCGCCACTAGCCGAGTCGATACGTCAGCCGCCGGGCACGGTGATCGGCGGGATGGACGGCGGCTGGATCACCGTCACGGTGCTGGTACTGGTGCTCATGCTCGGAGCGGTGGTCGTGGTGACCGACGTCGGGGATGGCGTGGTCTCCGTGACGGTCGCGGGTGGAACGGCGGTCGTCGTCGCTCCGGTAGTGACCGTCGACGTCGACGTTGACACCGACACCGATGTGCTGGTGGTGCTCTCAGGGCTGAGCACGCCGCAGGCGAGGCGTTGGTCAGACCCGCCGTCGAGGTTGGCGCTTTGATGAAGCACGATCGACGAACCCTGCGGGCCCTTCAGCTGATCCTCGGTAAAACCGTCACTCGTTGCGACGAGTTTGCCGGAGCCATCCGAGCGCACCAGCAGCGGCGGCAGATCGCCACTGGCGGGCTGTCCTGTATGCCCCGACGCCTGGAAGTGCTCACCAGCGGAGCTGAAGTCGCCCTCACACTTGCCGACCGCGTGGATGTGCAGGCCGTGGAAGCCGGGCGACAGCACACCTGCTTCCGAAGTTTCGACGGTCACCGTGGCGTAGCCGCTGGTGAAGTCGATCGTCGCATCGGCGACGTGTTTGCCATCGGAAGTATTGAGCTGCGTGGTCAGCTTCTGAGCGCTGGATGCTGGCCCGGTGGTGGTGGTTGCGGATGGATTCGTGCCTGATTGGTTCGAACACCCGCTCATCACGGCGACAGGAGTGGCGAGCAAGGCGATGGCAGCGGCGACATGCTTGGTCATGAGCGCGGCGTACCCCCGCGCCGCCCTGAACAAACTGCGAGTCTGCGAGCGAGTTAGGCGGCCACCGAATAGCGCGCGCGGCTGAACCGGTTCGCGATCAGCCGCACCAACCCTGGATGCGTGCCAAGCGGCTCGGTCACCACATCAGCGCCGCTGTCGCGCAGGCGATCCTGAAACAGGCCCTCCGACAACAGGTACGACGCGACGACTATCCTGCGCGCACCGCCTCGCCGCAGTGAGTCAACGGCGTCGTGGACCCGAGGTGTGCCCGTCGCGGCGAACGCCAACTCCACTCGCGAACCCGTGATCGCCGACAGTCCCGTTGCCATCATGTGCAGATCACGTTGGGCGCCGGGGTCTGACGTACCCGCCGCGGCCAGCACCACCGAATCATCTTGGCGCCAGCCGGATTCGATGAGCCGATCCGCGAGCACGCGCACCAGCTGTGGTCCAGGACCCAGCGCTTCCGTCACGGTGACGTCGGGGTGTCGGCTCGCGTCGACGTGCGTCGGGATATCACTGGTGACGTGATAGCCACGCGACAGGAACGCGGGCACGACAATCGCCGGCCCGTCCATCTGCGCCAGCACCTCCGACGGCGTCGGCCCAAGGACATCGACGAACGACACGTGCACGGTTTGCCCGAGTGTGGCCGACACCTGCTCCGCCAGATCACCGATCATCGCGACACCCTGCTGCTTGCGAGTGCCGTGTGCAACCAACATCAAGCTCATAGCGAGTGCGCAAATTCGTCGTCGATCGCCAACCGGTAACCGCGCTTGACCACTGTCGACACAATGTTCTTGTCGCCCAACGCCGTTCGGAGCCGCAGCACTGCGGTCTCAACTGCGTGGGTGTCGGTACCGCTGCCAGGCAGTGCGCCAAGTAGATCGAACCGCGAGACCACCGCGCCGGGCTGGTGGGCCAGGGCGCGAATCGTCGCCATCCCGGCGGGTGACAGCGCCTTCACCACGCCGTCAACCATCACGCACGTGCCGCGGATCTCCAGTACATGCCCCGCCACCCGCAGGGTGCGCGACTGCAGCAGCGGCAGCTCATCGGTGATGTGCCGGGCCAACGCGCCCAACCGCATTCGTTCGGGCGCCGACGTCGGCACCCCGAGCCGGACCAATGGCCTTGCTGTCACGGGTCCGACACACATCGCGTGTACGTCAGTTCGCAACGCGGACAACACCTTGTCTTCGATACCAAGCTCGACTGCGCGCATCAGGACCGAGGCGACCGCGGGCGCCGACGTGAAGCTGACCGCGTCGAACTTGAATTCGGCGATACCCGCCACCAGTTGATCGAAATCGCCGTTGCGGGGTGCCGGATGCCAGCGGTACACCCGAATCGGCACCACTTCCGCACCGGCAGAACGTAATTCGTCGATGAACTCGGGGAACGGATCCCAGTCATCGGTGGCTCCGTGCAACTGCACCGCGATGCGCTTGCCGGCGATGCCGCCTTCGACCAGGTAGTGCAGTACCTCGCGCGACGACTCGGATTCGGGCGACCATTCCTCGGGCAGGCCTGCCGCGCGCAGCGCGCCGGTCGACTTCGGTCCCCGCGACACGATGCGCGCATTGCCGAGCGCTCCGAGCAGTTCGTCAGACAGCCCCCAGCCGTCAGCGGCGGCGAACCAGCCGCGAAACCCGATCCCCGTGGTCGCGACCACGATGTCGGGCGGTCGGGCGATCAGCCCTTCGGTGTGTGCACGCAGCTGCTCGTCGTCGGGTAGCGGCACCATCGCGATGGCCGCGGCACACGTGACGGTGGCACCGCGTCGTTCCAGGAGGGTCGCCAGTTCGTCCGCACGTCGGGCAGAGGTCACCGCCACCCGAAAACCGGTGAGCGGTGCCCAGTCGGGCTCACTCATGTTCCATGTCTACGAAAAGCATGTTTCCAACCCATTACTTCGCCATTGCCTGACCGTGTCCACCCTGGCGCACACGAAGGAGGTCACGTCCGGGCCAGGTCCGTGGTGGGTGCTGCGCTGGTGACGGGTGCCGAGACCGGCCGCTGCACGTACATCACCCAGGTCACGGCACACGCCACCACATAGAACGTCAGGAAGATCGAGAAGGCCGTGGTCGCGGAATGGCTGCTCAGGTACGACTGCCGCAGCGCCATGTTGATGCCGACGCCGCCAAGGGCGCCGATAGCACCGGCGAAGCCGATCAACGCGCCAGACATCGCGCGTGCCCACGCCACGCGCTCGGCCTCCGGGACATCCAGCGAGCGGCTGCGGGCGTCGAAGATCGACGGAATCATTTTGTAGACCGAGCCGTTGCCGAGGCCCGAGAGTAAGAACAAGGCGATGAAACCCGTCACGTAACCGGCCATCATGGCACCCGTCGCCGCACCCTTGGTGTGGTCGTCCAGCGTGCTGACACCGACGAGAACGCTTGCGCCAAGGATCATTCCGGCGAACACCCACAGCGTGACCTTGCCACCGCCGATGCGGTCGGCGAGCTTACCGCCGTACACCCGCGACAGCGAGCCGAGCAGTGGGCCGATGAACGCGATCTGTGCGGCGTGCAGCGATGCCTGCGCCGCGCTCTGGCCGCCGGCGGCGAAGTTGATCTGCAGTACCTGACCGAAGGCGAACGCGAAGCCGATGAAGGAGCCGAACGTGCCGATGTAGAGCAGCGAGATCACCCAGGTGTCGCGCACCTTCAGAATCGCGGCCATTGCGGTCGTATCGATCTTGTGCTGCTCCAGGTTGTCCATGAACAGCGCGGCGCCGATGCCGGCGATCACCAGCGCGACCAGGTAAACCGCGCACACCCAGTAGGGCTGACGGTTTCCGAGGGTAGCGATGACGAGCAGGCCGACGAGCTGAACCATCGGTACGCCGATGTTGCCGCCACCGGCGTTGATGCCGAGCGCCCAGCCCTTGAGGCGCTGCGGGTAGAACGCGTTGATGTTGGTCATCGACGACGCGAAATTGCCGCCGCCGAAGCCGGCCAGCGCCGCGCACACCAGGTACGGCCACAGCGGCAGGCCCGGGTGGGCCAGCAGCCACATGGTGCCCAGCGTCGGGATCAGCAACACGAACGCCGAGAACACCGTCCAGTTACGGCCGCCGAAGGTCGCTGTGGCCAGCGTGTACGGGATTCGCAGGCCCGCGCCGACCAGCGTCGCGGTGGCGCCGAGCAGGAACTTGTCGCCGGCGGAGAAGTGATAGACGGCCTCCGGCATGAACAGGACCATCACCGACCAGATGGACCACACCGAAAAGCCGATATGCTCCGCGAACACCGACCAGATCAGGTTGCGGCGCGCGATGTTCTTGTTGCCTGCCTCCCAAGCGACGACGTCCTCGGGATCCCAGTCCGTGATGGTTTTCGACATGCGGACAACGCTAGGAATGCTTTATTGCGCGAAAACGCCCCGCGATAACCCCGCCGTGAACTTCCGCTCACGTAGCTTCCAGCGCTTGTGTGAGTTTCAGTCGACTCGGTGAGCGTGCACGACGGTGAACGGAAGGTGCACCCGGTCGCCGTCGAGCAGATCGGCGATCCTGGCAAACCGCTCGGTCACTTCGCGCATCTGCTCGAGTGCTTCGGGTGGCATCTGCTCGGCCATCGCCTCCGGGAAAGCGTCGTCGCCCGTCCGGAATCCGACGGCGTTGCCCAAATAGGTAGTGGGGCCGAGGAAGTCGATGCGCCAGCCGTTGGCAGTCAACGTATCGCGGATGTTGGTCTCGGGCACGTGACCCATCGGCGCGATCACGCCGTTGATGTTGCCGTCGGAAAAACAGAACAGGTGCAGACGGGCGCCGGGGCGTGTGGCGCGATACACCGCGGCGATGTAGGCCTGCTGGCCTTCTTCGTCCAAGCAGTGATACAGCGCGCTGTCGACGACGGTGTCGAACCGGCTCACGTAGCCGCTGAGGTCGGTGGCGTCGGCGACGTCGAATGTCACGCTGACGCCGGCGGCTTCCGCGCGTCGACGAGCTTCGGAGATTGCAGCGGGCGAGCCGTCCAGCCCGGTGACCGAGTGTCCCCGCGACGCCAGATAGATCGCGTTGTCACCGAGACCGCAGCCGATGTCGAGCACTTCACCCGAAAAGCCGCCCAGCGCTTCGAGTTCCATCAATCTTGGTTGGGCTTGATGCACGTCCCACGGCACGCCGGTTGGCGCCGGCCCGCCCTCGACCATAGGCTCGCCGCGGTAGAGCTTGTCGAAGGTTTCGGGGTCGGGGCGAAACGCTGGAGTGCTCACGCTTCCCAACGTACGCCCGCTACCAGACGTCGCCCTCGCGCCAGTCGCAGGTGATTTCGGCAGTGGTGTCGAGCTCTGAGTTGTTCGGCAGGTCGATCGGCAGCACGAACAACCCGTCGTCATCGTCTGGTGTGCGCGTCACGCCGGTCGGCGCCAGCACGGACGTCGGACCGCGCCACGGCGACCAGCCACGCGCGGTGTACATGTGCCTGCCCGCCTCGGACGCGCTGAGCGCTCCGAGTTGGTAGGCGCCGCGTATCACCTGTTCGGCCGAATCCATCAGTGCGTGCGCCAGGCCCTGACCGCGCCAGTCCTCGCGCACCGCGACGGCTTCGAGGTAGCCGCAGCGCAGCGCGGTGTCTCGGTAGAGCAGCCTGCGCTGCACGACGGCGGCGTGTGCGATCAGCGCGCCGTGATGACAGATCAGCGCATGCATGCCGCCGAGCGCGTGCTCCCAATCGGTGTCGGAAAACTCACCGGCGAACGCCTCGCTGACCATCCGGCGCGCATCCTCGCGCGTCTCGTTGTCGAGGTCGGAGGTGTGGACGAGGCGGGCGGTATAGATCTCGCGCACGCGAGGAGCGGCGGCATCGTGCGTGTGCACACTGCCTGTCTACCAGGATCAGGCGCGCGCTGGCCCGTCGAGTGTGAACTTATTGCACAGTTTTCGGCCGAATGCGTGTCATGCCTTCACACTCGCCGGCTTACTCCTCGAACGGCTTGCGCGGACGCGACCAGTGCACCCGCACCGTCTGTCCGGGACGGATCTGCGCGACCTTGTCGATGTCCTCGTCGGTCACCACGCCGATTACCGGGTAGCCGCCGGTGACGGGATGATCGGGACCGAGGATCACCGGAAAACCGTTCGGCGGCACCTGGATTGCGCCGCGCGTCGCACCCTCGCTGGGCAGCTGACGATCGGGCCAGCGGTACTCCAGCGGCATGCCGACCAGCCGCATGCCCACCCGGTCGGTGCGGTTGGTGACCTGCCAGTTGGTTCGGATCAGGATGTCGGGGTCGACGAACCAGTCGTCGCGCGGGCCGGGGACAACCCGCAGCTCCAACACCTCGTCCTCGATGGCAGCTACCGGCGCCTGGTCGAGTTCGGGGAGCTCGCCGCTGTGTTCGCCGACCGGCAGCACGTCGCCAGGTTGCAGCGGTAGCGGACCGATCGACGACATCACGTCGTACGAACGCGAGCCGAGCACGGGGGAGACGTCGATGCCGCCGCGCACTGCAAGGTAGGTGCGCAGGCCGGTGTGCGGGGCACCCAGCGAGATCACCTCGCCATCGTGCGCATAGTGAATGCTGTTGCTGCCGAACGGCTTTCCATTCACTGCCGGATCGGTGTCGGCACCGGTGACCGCGATCGCGACGTCGCCACCACGGACGCGCGCAGAGAACCCGCCGAACGTCACCTCGATGGTGGCGTGATCGCCGGGGTTGGCGACCAGCCGGTTGGCCAGCTGATGCGAGCGCCGGTCGGCCGCACCGGAGCGCGAGACGCCCATATGCGCCAAGCCGGGCCTGCCGAGGTCTTCGATCAACGCAAGCGGTCCGGTGCGCAGCACCTCGAGTGTGGTGCGCGGCTGAGCCGCGCGTTCAACGGTGGTCATGCCTTCACCTCCCGGAACTGCACCCACATGCCGGGTCTCAGCAGGGCGGGCGGGTCGCGATCGATGTCCCACAACGCGACCGAGTCGTCGGCCATCTGGCCGATCAGCTGCCAGCCCCCAGGGGATTCCCTCGGATAGATGGCGCTGAACTCCCCGGCCAGCGCCACCGACCCGGCGGGCACCTTGGTCCGCGGCTCTGACTGCCGCGGCACGTTGAGCCGCTCGTCACCACCGATCAGATAGGCGAAACCCGGTGCGAATCCACCGAATCCGACCCGCCACGGCGTGCGGGTGTGAGCGGCGATCACCTGGTCGGTGGTCAGCCCTGTCAGCCGGGACACCTCCTCGAGATCGGCGCCGTCGTACACCACGCCGATCTCGATATCGGCCTGCCCCTGGCTGGGTTCGGTCAGCGCTTCGGCCGTCACGCGCAGCTTGCCGAGCCGTTGCCGGGTCGGCGCCTGATAGCGCGGTCCGGCGAGCTTGAGCAGCACCGTGCGCGACGCCGGAACGATGTCCAGCACGCCGAGCAGCTCGGCTTCGCGCAGCGCGTCAGCCCACGCCAATACTTCGGCGGTGCTGTCGAACTCCAGCAGCAGCGCCTGGTCGCCATAGTCACGAACGGTGCCAAGAGCCCGCACGTCCATCAGATCCGCAGTCACGCTCATGAAGGGGAACTTACCCGCGGGTAGCTAAGAAAGAACCGGCTCTATGAGCCTTGCCAGAGGAGCCTTAGCGATAGCTCATATTGCGGCGCCGTACGTCGGCTCGTGGCGCTTGATGTAGGCGATGACGCGATAGGTCACCGGCAGCATGACAACCTCGACGGCGGTCTTGTAGAACCAGCCAAGAGCCGTGTACGTGAGGAAGTCGCGGAACGTGCTGATGCCGATGGCCCCAGCCGCGATGCTGCAGAACACCACGGTGTCGCCAAGCTGACCCGCGAAAGTCGAGCCGACCAGCCGTGCCCACAGGTGCTTCTCTTTCGTGCGTTCTTTGATGAAGACCACGACCCAGGCGTTGATGGTCTGCCCGACGATGAAGCCCGCAAGTCCCGCGATGATCAGCTGGGTGTACGCATGGACGACGTTCTCGAAGTGCTCCTGGTTGGGATAGAAGTCGGCCGCGGGCAGATAGATCGTCACCCAGAACGTGAGGGCGGCGAGGATGTTCATAGCAAACCCGAGCAAGATCGCCCTTCGTGCGGCCTTGAAGCCGTACACCTCGGAGAGCACGTCGCCGATCACATAAGTGAGCGGGAAGACGATGAACCCGCCGTCGGTGATGATCGGCCCGAACGCGACGCCCTTCGTGGCGGTGACGTTGGAGATGATCACCAGGGCGGTGAAGACCGCGACGAAGATCGGATAGTACTTCGACCCGACCTCCGCGAACGCGGCGTGCTGTTCTTCGGCGGTGGTCTGGTCGCTTGTCACACGCCAATTAGATCAGGCGAGCGCCTTCGTGAGCATCGGCGGCAGCTGGTCGGCCACCACCGGGTAGGACAGCGTCGATGCGAACGCGATCGCACCGGAGAGATCCTTGCCGGTGAACACGTTGCGGTTCAGTGTCGTCGCCCGCAGCTTTGCGATGACCGGATCGGCAAGCAGCGCGGCCTGTTCCTCGTCGCTCTCGGTGGTCCAGATCAGCACATCGGCGTCCTCGAGCACAGACGCCATCTTGTCGCGCGGAATCAACCAGCCGCCAGTGTCGGGAATGGTGAACCCCATGCTGGTGAGGAAGTCGGTGCGCCAGCCAGCCTCGGTCACGCGGACGCTGTCTTGGTACAAGGTCCCGGCGAGCAGCAGCGCCTTCTTGCCCGCAAACTGGAGGTTGCTCTTGCCGACCGCTGCGAACTTCTCGTTGACCGCGGTGATCAAGCCGGCCATCTCGTCGGCCTTGAACACGGCCTGCCCGATCGCGGTGGCCTGGTCCTTCCACGGCTCGAAGAACGCGTCAGGCCCGGACTGTGCGATGGTCGGCGCGATGCCCGACAGCTTCTTGTAGGTGTCCTCATCGAGCCCGGCGTTGATCGCCACGATCAGGTCCGGCTTCAGCGACGCGATCTGATCTACCTGGATGCCGTCGTTGAGGTTGAGCACGGTCGGCTGCGCGTTACCCAATTTGGGCTGCGCCCAAGGCCATACGCCAAACGGCTCGGCGCCGAACCAATCGGTCACCGCGATCGGGACGACTCCGACGGCCAGCAGGTCGTCCTGCTCGGTGAACCCTGCGCTGACGACCCGTTTGGGCGGCGCCGCGACCTTGGTCTCGCCGAAGATGTGTTTGACGGTGACGGAGCCGTCCTTGGCGACTTCGCCCGGCTTCTGCGAACTGCAGGCAGCAACCAACGCCGCGCCCGCAGTCATCGTGAGGAAACCCCGGCGGGACAACGCAGCTCGCACTCGGCGAGCTTAACTCGCTTTTCTGCAAAACAAGGTTCCGGTACGGCAAACAGGCAGATCGCGCGTCACCACCGGTGATCTCGCGATGTCCGCGAAGCGAAAGTCAGATCGGCGGCGCTTCGCCGTAGGAGGAAGACGCAGCGGTGAGCACGGAGCCGCGGTTCAGTTGGCTCTTTTCCAGACCCCGTAACAGCACGCCGATATTGTCGCCGACGGTGGCCTCGTCGATCGACTTGCGGAAGACTTCGATGCCGTCGACCCGCACCGCGAGCGCCCCGTCGATCTGCACGGTGTCGCCGACCCGCAGCGTGCCGCTCTCTACTCGGCCGGTTGCGACAACCCCGCGATTCTTGATGACGAACACGTCCTCGACCGTCAACCGAAACATGTCGAGCAGTGTGCCAGACCTAACCGCCGACGAAGCCCTTGTTGCGCATCAAGAAGTCGGCCAGGAATCCCTCGTGCGGAATGTGCGGCGCACTGTGATGCGTAGCGCGAACACCGCGGTACACGTTGGTGATCGTGGGCTCGCTGATCAGTTCGCCGACCAACTCGTCGTCCGTCGTGATCGCACCGAGCACCAGCGAGTTGCGCAGCGGCGCAATCCCGTCCGCGCGTGACCACGGTGAAACCCAGACACAGGGAAACGGCAACTCGACGTTGAGCTTGGCCGGGTCTGGTGTAGGCAGCAGGTGCACGGCGGGGCGCAGTGCGGCGAACCCGTCACCGAGATCGGCGACCACCTGATCGGCGCCCAGCACTGCTACCGCCCCGGCAGCCCTTGCTGCCAGTTGGTTGGCGAGCGCGTGCGCTGCAGCGATCGAAGTTGTTGGCAGAACGGCTCGTTCGTCAGTGTTCGGTAATGGCTCCAGCGCCGATAACCGCTCAGCGATGGTATGCGCAAGCGGCCCGGCGTCACCTTCGTACAAAACGGCGGTCGCATTGACGCACGCCATACCTCCCAGGTGGGCTATGGAGTCGACGATCACGTCGAGGTAACCGCGCCAGTCGCACTCGGCGGTGATCACGATCTTGCTGCGACCCGGTCCGTTGGTGAGCACGTTCGGGTCGTGTGCGTACCTGTCCACGACATCCTGGCCGCCGTAGACCATGGCGAGGTCCGCGGCCGCAACGAGGTCACCGGCGACGGTGTGGTCGGCTGGCAAGTACAGCGCATCGCCGTCTCGAAAGCCACTCTGCCGCAACGTATGAACGAGCCGATGCGCGGTGAACGGTTCGCGCCGCGATGGACGGACCGCAACGCGGTAGCCAAGCGCCAGCGCCTGCGGCCAGAGACCGTGCACGCCGGGGGCGTTCCCGGGCGCGTGAACGGCGAGCACCGTGCCACGTCGCGCCCAGACGGCGCCGCCACGTGGGCTCAGGTCACGCCAGTCGACACTCGCACCCGTCGGCCGGGCCGGATGCACGGCATCGAATGCGGTGGCGAGGGATTCGGCGACGGTGTGCGCACCGGCGCGCGCCGCGGCCATCGGTAGGCCGGTCACTCGGCACGTCAGGTCGACGTAGCGGTCGAAGTCGAGTCCGGCAATCGTCGACGACACGAACACGGCCGCAGCCTTTGTCAGAGCCGCCTCCCGCTCCACGAGCGGAAGGAGTCGCAGCTTGCGCTGGGCATCGATCGACCGCGTCACGAATAGCCTTGGCACAAGAGCTGATTCCGCCACCGGTACACCCGCGGTGTCGGAAATGATCTCGCGCTTTCGAGTCCGATAGTCCCCGTCGGGGCCGAGTGCGGGAAGATCGATCGGGCCGTCGGCCATGGTCAGTACACGCCCTCGATGACTGGTTCACCGTCGAAGACGGCGATGGGCGCAACCTCGCTGACCGAGTCGCCAATGTACCCGTCGGGGCAAGGGAGTCGGATCGCGGTGTCGCGCTCGAGGTTGTTGGGGATGAACATGCCCTTGCTGATGTGGTTCATCACCACCTGACCGCGTTCTCCGTACGGCACCTCGGTACCGGTGTCCGGGTCGATCACCCAGAAGAAAACGTACGGCGACCGGGGATCGAAAACAATCGCGTCGCCTTCCACCCGCGTCGCCGCCTGCGACAGCACCATCGTGCTGCCGAATGCCATGGCGATGGTCGCCTCCGGGAAGATCTGCCGGAGCAAGTCGAGGGTGTCGATATCCACATGGGCGCCGCTGAGCAACAGGTAGCGGATTTTGCTATTCACCATTTCGACCAACCCGAGGTCGCGGGTGATCGCCTCCACCAACGGCGGTGTCGCATGCAGGTTTACGACGTCCTGGGTCTCCAACACATGCCGCGCCTGCTCCAGCACATGGTCGACGTAGGCAGCCATCTCTGCCGTCGCATTGCGCGCGGCCAGCTTCTTCACCCAACGCGGATCGAGGTCGATCGGATGAAACGTCGAGCCCAGCCGTTCGGCGACGACACGATCGAAGTGCCCGACACCGTGCGGACCGCTCGGCATCAGGCAGAGCAGTCCGCGGCCAGGCACGAACCCACCCGCGGTGAAGTCTTCGACCTGCCAGCGGGTGACCTGCTCGACCCAATCCGGAAGCTGCGCAGTGCGTTTCGGTGCGCCCGTCGTGCCACCGGATTCGAAGATCCGTGGGATCGGCGCGGGCGCGCCGTAACCGCGGGGGATGAGGTCCTCGACGGGGACGTTACGTAGTTCGTCGACCAGGTTGGGAAACCGGCGCAGATCGGCGAACGTGCGCACGTCGGTCAGCGGGTCGAAATCAAGCGTCGCCGCCAAACGAAGCCAGAACGGCGAACCCGTGTCGGCGCCGAAGTGCCAGGCGATCGCGGTGCGCAGGTAGGCCTCGGGATCCTCAGGCCGCGCCTGGCGCGGAACGTCCAGCAGGGAGTAGTCGATGTCAAACACGCGGCCATCGTGTCGCAGCAGGTTGACCGGAAGGTTAACTCGCCGACTGCGCGAGCCGCTTGTTGACCAGTCGGGTCAGCCACGCAGGTGAGAACCGCGAACCGGCCACCATGGCCTTGGTTTGCGAACCGACGGGGAAGTGCACCTGGTGCATGGCCCGGCGCAGCCGCGACGGCTCGACGGCCTTGGCGATCGCGTCGGCGACGTCCTGGGCCGTCAGCCGGATCCCGAGCGACTCGGTGGTGCCGGTTTTGATGTGGTCCGTCATCGCGGTCTGCACATACAGCGGCCACATCGCGATGACCCGGATGCCGTACCGCTGCCATTCGATGTCGAGTGCCTCGGTGATGCCGCGGACGAAGAACTTGGTGGCGCTGTAGTTGGCGAGTTCGGCCTGACCGTAAATCGCCGACGCGGAGGACAGATTGACGACGACTGAGTTGGCGGTGTCACGCAGGTACGGGAACGCGGCGTGCAGTCCGTTGACGACGCCTTTGGCGTTGATATCGATCTCTCGCAGATGCCTTGCGACGTCGATGTCCTCGAAGCGGCCCGCCAACAGGATGCCGGCGTTGTTGATCATCACGTCGAGCCGGCCGCCGGCCGCCTGCGCGAATTCGCCGACCCGCCGCGCCATTTCGTCACTATCGGTGACGTCGAGATGCCCGACGATCGCGGTTGCGCCAAGCTGGTCCATCTCGTCGGCCAAGGCTTTGAGGCCGACCTCGTCGATGTCGTAACCGCCGACGGTGTAGCCCTTCTTCGCGAAGGTCAGCGCGGTTGCGCGGCCGATTCCGGCGGCGGCTCCGGTAATGAACACGGTTCGATTGGGCATGCACCATGATTGCCCATCTGCCTCACTTCATCGTGGCCAGGTTGCGCCAGAGGTTGCGCAGGCTGTCGGTACCGCCGAACAGCGTCGTGAAGTGCGTGGAGTCGATGAGCACGATGTCGCCGGCCCGCTGAGCGGCCGGTGGCATCCAGATGAGTGCGTTGAACTCGGTATTGCCTGCCTCGGTGAACGGATGTGGTCGGTTCGGGTCCACCCGCTGACGTCCCAATACGTGTAGGTCCTTGCCTTCCGGCGCGGTGAGTTCGTAGTGCGGAAGATGCGGATGGAAGTTGAAGGTGGTGACGTTGTCGAGCAGCCGCGGCGTGTCGAGGTCACGGAAACCGGTCAGCGGCGCGATCTCCTTGGTGCCTTCGACGACCGCGGGCCGAAGACCCCACGTGTTGTGTACGGGCACGTCGAGGGCCGTCATCAATGACCGGGTGTACTGGCCGAAGCGCTGCTGGCGCGGGACGAGCCGGTCGCCGTGGTGTTGGTATTCGACCTGCTGTTGATTGGGATCGTCGGTGAAGCCCACGTCGTGGTGCGGAGCCAGCAGCAAGCAGGTGCCTTCTCGTTTCAGCCAATCGCGGATCGCCGCGATCTCTTCGGGCGCGGCCTCCTGTTCGGACAGCAGATGGTCGAGTCCAAACACCATCAACGTGTCGGTGTCGGCCAGGATGCGTTCATCGATCGGGCATTTGTAGCCGGCCTGGTCGATGCGCTGGAACACTGCGACGGGGTGGCCGGTTGCCTCTTCGGCCAGTTCTTGGAATTGCAGTGTGGACCTGTGGAACAGCTCCAGCGTGCCTGCGATGCCTTGCAGGAAGTTCGCGGCGTCGTATTCGGGGGTCTCATACGAGGGCCACGCAACATTGCGGACCTCCGTCATCGTGGAGAAGCGGTTGTAGATCACGGCCGGATCGCGTTGCGATTCCCAGGGATAGCTCCAGGTCCAGTAGATGCTGATGCGTCTGCGCCCGTCGTGGGTGCGCGTGACGTGGCTCTGGTTGTATGTGCGTGCCCGCATGATGATCCTTCTAGCTGTCGAGCGAGGCGAGGTAGCGCAGCGCGTTCATCCCGGGAAGGAAGAAGTAGGCCCCGCCGGTGAGCGTGGTGAACGCGGGAATCCCCTTGTGTACCTTACGGATCGGTCGTTTGGGGACGGTGAAGTCCAGCGTGCCGTCCTGCGTGCCGCTGATCGGGTCGTGCTCATTGCCGAGCTCGTGGAACGTCTTGTCGTTGATCCACACGTTCTGGGCGAATTCGAATTGGCGGACAAGATCGGCGCAGATGATAAATGCGGCGATGCCGCGGTCCGCGCCGTCGTCGGGTGCGCCTTCGGGAAGCGCGGGTCCGTAGGTGGCGCCGCGCCGGATCATCCGGCGACGGTTCATGTAGTGGGCAGTGTCGCGTGGATTGAGCCTGCGCGCGTGCGATCCCAGCGGGCATGCGTATCCGAAAGGATCCATTTCTTTGTAGTTGTAGTCGTTGTTGCGCATCGGATCTGCGCCCAATTCGGGATCGTCTTTGTCCGGTGCGAGCACCAGCGGGGCACCGCTGCGCCAGCGGCCCATGAATTTCGCGGCGAGCAGTTCCTCGCCGTCGGGGCTGTCAGCGTTCTCACGCAGATAGTCGCGGAACGCAGCGACGTGCTCCTCCAGTCGCCGGTACGCCATGTAGCTGCCGTTGCGCGACAACACCTCGGGCTGAGGAAGATTGGCGACAGGACCGTTCTCGTCGGGATAGCCGAGGATGAACTCGCCGGGCTCCAACGCGTCGCCGGACCCGGGTGTCGGTTCCTCACCGGACCCCTTCATTACCGGCTGCGAGAGTCGATCGCGGAAGCCGAAGTGATCGTGGGCGTAGTTGAACGGCGGCGTCGCATTGAGATCGAGATACGACAGCGACCGCACGCCGTCAGTTCGGGCCAGCAGCTTGTCGTGCTCATCGATGGAGCGCTTGTACTGCTCCTCGGTGCGCGAGAACAAGATCGCGATCGCGTGCATATCGTCACCGGCTACGCCGCCAACCCAGCGCTCGGGAGCGGCAGGACCGGTATCGCCGAGGATGCTGGCGCGAGCCGCCATGCCCTCCCGAAACTCATCGGGGAAGGTGGCCAGGGACTCGTCGGAAACACCAAGCGCTCGAAGACCACTCCACGTGAATGCCAACGTAACCCAGCGATCCGACTCGTCCATGGTCGCCTGCACGTCGGCCGCGGACTGCACCTTGTCGAGCAGCTCGGCGAGCCAGGCGCGGCCACCAGCTGGCGTGTCGAACGTCAAAAACTCATAGCGTCCTGTGATTGCCGGTGTGCGGGTAAGCAGGATGTGTTGGATATCGTCGAGTTCGAGCGTCGTCATTGCCTGCCCTTCGTCCATGCCCGCGCCGCCGCCTTACGGCATCGAATGGTGTCGATGTCATTGCATCTGATCGAGCATGGTGGAGAAAGCGGCCTTGAGCCGCAACGCTTTTTTGATCTCATCGGCTGTCACGTAGGGGTACTCGCCGTACTCGAGGAAGCTGGGGCACTGGTGGTCGCGAACGAATTTCACGAACGCCTCCGGATTCTCCTTCCAATCCTCCGGGAAGCCTTCAAGATTCGTGAAAACGGTGGTGATGCCGGTCTGGGTGAATAGCTGTACTGCGTCTTCGGTGTACTTGTCGAAGTCAGTGTCGAAAATGCCTTGATACTGAAAGTGCAATCCCGATCCGACGTCGAACAGCACCCAGCGCAGGTAGTGCAGCCTCAGCGGCGCGAGGGCTTCGGGGCTGCTGGCGATCGTGTCCTCGATCGTTTTGCCATACGCACGGACGGCTTCTTCGCGGCCTTCCTTTACTTTGGCGATGATCGAAAAGCCATAGCAGGCAGGTGTCCTCGGAAAAACGGGTCCATATCGACCGCGCTCGAGTTCGAAATAGCCTTCCTTCGGGATGGCCATCGCGGCGGGTTTAGTCCAGTCTTGATCCGGCATATTCTGAGCCCCTAGATTCGCGAGTCCGATAGAGGAAAACCTACACCGCCACCTGGGTGGTGGCGGTCGTTTACGCTAGGGAACGCCGACCTCAGCTGTCCAGATAGCGAAGCTAAGGTGATGATCGTGATGTTTCCCAACACAAGAAATAATGATCATGAAGATTGTCATTTATCCACCGCACCCGAGCGGTTCGAATTAGGCTTCGCGCATAACTATCCGGCCCGTTGTCGGGGGACTTTTACGGTGGCGGGCCACCTACTTCGGAGAGGGGGAGCTGCCGTGCGAAGAAGCCAGCGCTACCTAATTCTGGGATTGTCAGTGGTGGCGGTTCCCGTCGGCATTGTCACTGCGTCACCGGCGTCGGCCGACTGCACGAATGCCGGCAACGCCACCGTGTGTGCGCAGGGCACGGTCCGGGGTGGTGGTCCTGACGCGCCATCGGCCGGGCCCTACTACCCGTCCTACTGTGCCGACCCGTGGTACTGCGACAACGGCTGGGACGTCGATGTGGTCCTGCCGCCTATCCGCCCGGGCCGCCCAGGCGGCGGCGGTGGCATCGGTCCCCGTTGAGTCAATTCCCTTAATCACCCACGAAACCAAGGAGTCTCATATGTTCATTCGCAGTTTGATCGGCGCCGGTGTGATCGCCGGCGCGACGCTCATCGGTTCCGCAGCGACCGCGGTGGCCGATCCGCCGAACTGTACGGCCGCCGACCTTGCGGGCGTGATGTCTGGCGTCAACGCTGCAATGTCGTCCTACCTGTTCACTCATCCTGACGTGAACACGTTCTTTACCGGCCTCAAGGGCAAGTCCAGGGATGAAATGCGAACGGAAATCACGAACTACTTCAACGCGAACCCTCAGGCGCAGGACGAGATACGCGCAGTCAGGCAGCCGGCGTCCGACTTCCGGGATCGCTGCAACGCGCTGATGCCCGACGGACCTATGGGCTAGCGGTCGAGCAGCGTTACTTCTTTTCAGCGGCTTTGGACTGAGATTCGTTGTCAGCCTTGGGAGTTTCATGCTTCGGCGAGTCGCCGTTCTTCGTCTGTCGGGTATCTCCCTTGGCTGATTGGGCGCCGGGTCCGTCGGCCGTGTGCGCCGTCGTGGACTGATCCGCGTCGTTCGCAGAGTCTTTGTCGGCTTTGGATTTGTCGGTCGAAGGACTGACATCGGCCATCGTTGTCCTGTGTGACAGATCGGGGACGTCGGTCGCCTCAGCGCTCGAGATCTTCACGCTCACCGCGGTAGCGGCGAATCGGGCTGGGCCGCCAGCGCCGTCGCGATGGTCTGTTGCGCGGAGACGATGCCGTCCACGACATGTTGGCCGCCTTCGACGAATGACCCGACCACCAACGTGGTGCACCGAGAAGATCGCCTGAGAGGACTTGTTGGATGACCGTTACCGGTGTCGGGGGAGCCGGGCGATCGATTGGCCCAATCCTGTTGCGGAGGCCGTCAATTTGACGCTGACGGTGGCAATGTCGGTGGCGGTGGCGCCATGGGCTTCACGGCGATGACGCTGGCGCCGACCAGGGCGACTCCAGTGGTGACCCACGGACGCACAGCAGCATTCATGTGACCACTGGCGCGACTACGCGCTCAAACTACCGTGACAGGCTCGTCAATTATGTGTGATTGCGCAGATGTCAGGAGTGGCTGTTGTTCGACCGCAACGGCATACCGGATTCCATGAAGTCCAGCGCCCGATACATTCGCTCAGGTATCCCCGATGCGTGATCGAGGACGGCCATCAGGCCGCCTGCGAGTGCGCCGACGAATACCCGCACCTCGAAGTCGTCGGGTTCGCGCCCGGTCCGGCGACAGTCCGCTTCGGTTAGCGCGGCAACGGTGTGGCGATACTCGTCGAACTGGGCGGCTTTTAGCTCGGGGATCGACAGCACCATTCGCAACCGAGCTCGCTCGAACCGCCACTCGGCCTCGGAAAGGGTCGCCATGGTGATCTCGAGCGCGCGGCGAAAAGCCTGCAAGGACGGCAGATCGGGCGGCTGCTGTTCGAGTGCCTCGATGGTGACGAGGTCGAGATCGTTGGCCATCAGCACCATTTCCTTGGACGGGAAGTACCGGAAGAAGGTGCTCGGTGAGACTTCCGCCGCCTCCGCGATCTGCTCGACCGTGGTGTTGGCGTAGCCGTTTTCCCCGATCAGCCGCATAGCCTCGCGGCGGATGGCCTCGCGGGTCTTGATCTTCTTACGGTCCCGCAAACCAAGGATTTGATTAGTGGCCCCCATGGGGCCATTGTGTCGATGTAAAAGGCCTAGGACAAGACCAATGACACTCCAAGCGCGATCATCATGGCGGCGATCAAGCCGTCAAGGATGCGCCATGTCATCGGCTTGGCGAAGAGTCCGGCTAATTGGCGTGCCCCCAAGCCGAGGCTGAAAAACCACACTGCGCTGGCGGTTACCGCGCCAACACCGAAGAGCCAGCGTTGGTCACGATGCTCGTTGGCCAGCGCGCCGAGCAACACCACAGTGTCGAGGTAGACGTGCGGATTGAGGAATGTCATCGCGGCGCACGTGAGAAGTACGTCGAGCAGTCGCGCCGGCGCGGATTCCGACGCAGTCAGTGACGAGGGGCGCCACGCGCGGCTAGCGGCCAGCAGTCCGTAGCCGATGAGAAAGAGGGCCCCGCCGAATTTGACGAGGGTCACGGCACTGGGGTGGGCGCTGATGAGCGTGCCGACGCCGGCGATGCCGGCCGAGATCAGCACGATGTCGGACACCGTGCACAGCGCGACGACGGCTAGGACGTGCTCGCGGCGGATGCCCTGGCGCAGCACGAAGGCGTTCTGCGCGCCGATTGCGGCGATCAGCGTGAACGAGGCGATGAAGCCGACGATCAGGGGCGAGCTCATGGAATCGACGGTAGGAGAGCTGGGCGGATCAGTACAGATAATGATTCTGCATATGCATTAGAATCGTTAATGTGGCAGCGGACGGTCAGCAGCTCGCGGCGTTCGCCGCTGTAGGTTCTCAAGTTGGTGAGCGGGTTCGCAGGTCAAATGGCGGATAGTTGGCGGACCCGCCACGACTCTGAGAATCGGTTAGGCGCCGACCAGCTTGCGGCGCTCGCGGCGGTAGTTGAGTTCGGCAGCTTCGATGCGGCTGCCGAGCGATTGCACGTGACACCGTCGGCGGTTAGTCAGCGGATCAAGGCGCTCGAACAACGAGTGGGCCAAGTCCTAGTTGTTCGCGAGAAGCCCTGCAAGGCAACGGCGGCCGGCGTTCCGCTGGTGCGACTGGCGGCCCAGACTTCGTTGCTGGAGTCAGAGGCGCTTGACGCGCTCGGCCGCCCAGATGCGCAACGATTGCGAGCGGCAATCGCGGTCAACGCTGACTCGATGGCGACGTGGTTCACTGGCGTGCTCGGTCAACTGGACCATGTCCTGTTTGACATACGAATTGAGGACCAGGACCACTCTGCCCGACTGTTGCGCGACGGCACGGTCATGGGGGCTGTGACCACTGAGCGATCGTCAATACCGGGGTGCCGAGTGGAATCCTTGGGCGTAATGCGTTATGTACCGGTGGCGAGTCCCACTTATGTCGAGCGCTACCTACATGGTGGTTTCACATCGGATGCCGCCGCTTTGGCTCCGTCGCTGGCATGGAATCGTGACGACGCGTTACAGGACGTGTTGCTGCGCAAGGTATTCCGCCGAGCAATCTCACGACCTATCCACTATGTGCCGACCGCCGAGGGGTTCGGCGCCGCGGTACGAGCCGGAGTCGGGTGGGGCATGTTTCCAGAGCAACTGGCTGCGCCGGCCCTAGCGGACGGTTCCTTCGTCCGGACCGCGGATTCATACCTCGACGTACCGCTGTATTGGCAGTGCTGGAAGTTGAATAGCGTGGTGATGGAGGCCGTCACGGCTGCGGTGAGGTCGTCTGCGTCAGACTTGCGCCGGGCCCGACCACCAGCACAACGCAGACGTCATGCGTGACGGCCGTCTGGGCAGCGCATGCCGATGTATTGTCGGCATCCAGTTTCTCGCTTGAGGCAACGTGTGATGTTGGCAGGTAAATGTCACGTGCCCTCGCCATCCTGAGTTGCTGCACCCTGTTGGGGGGTCATAGGTTGTGGTGCTTTGCGTAGGGACGTATTCGCAAGGAGTATCGCGTGATTTGCCCGGCATTGTTGACCTTTCGGCCGAAATGATCACGTCGAAACTTCGGTAAACACCTAATACCGTTGCCTTAGAGAAGATTTAGCCGTCGTGAGCGGAACGTGGTCGCGTCATCTACGAGTCGCGTCTGGAACTGGCGGTCTTGATGCTCGCTGACTTCGATCCCTCCTGCCACCGAATTATCGCCCAGCCCTTCCAATTGTCTGCGTCAGTTGTCTGCGTCAGTCGACAGGCGGGTCCGTCGACACACACCTGACTTCCTGGTTGCGACGGACGACGGACCGCTAGTTATCGACGTCGTACGTGCAGAGAGGCTCGAAAACCCGTGAATTCAAAAGATTTGCGCCTGGACTCGCCAGATCGTTGAGGCACTGCGCTGGCGCTACGGGCTACACGTGGAGCCGTCACCGACGCTCATTGCGGGCGTTCGTTTGTTGGCAGGATTCCGTCGTGACTGGCTGATCAATCAACGGGCGCTGTATGAAATGCGTTCTTGTGCAGCTTCACTTGTTGGAGCTTCAGTGGGTGCTAAGTCCGCCGCGGATCATCTCGGCACCGACCGAAAGGCGCCCTGCTCGACATCGGCACAGCGAGCTCTGAGGCCGTCGGCAGCTCCCGCTTCATCTGCAGATTCATTCCCGGCGCCTTGCCATGGCAAACATTAGATGTCCCGGCTTCGGACAGATAGCTCGTTGTAGAAACGCTGTTGCGTGGCATTGAGGTGAGCAGGGATCCGCCGTTCGACAAGTACGCGCAGACGTGCAAGCACGCCTGGAAATGGCCTCGCCGATCAGGGTCGGCATCGCCCACGGGCTCCGTTTGCGACTAACGGGTGCCGCCGCCGACGTCCGCCAGTGACTTGAGTTCCGAGGTCGTGTAGCGTCGGCGACTTCGACGAGCTTCTGCGCCGTCGAACAATCAGATGCGAAACATGCTGCGTCGGAACAGAAATCGTGCTATCGCAGGGTCCGGCGATGGCAGCCGTAGCCCTGAGCGGCTTGGTGTTTGGTCAGGTGTGCGGCCGCCGCTGACGGCCTCGGCGTGAGGACAACGAGTCGCTTTTTTGCAAGCCGGAAACCTGGATGGACCGTGGCGGGCGTGGCGTCCGCGGTAGCCCGGATCAGCTCATCAAGTTTCATCAGCACGGTGTTGCCTCCACTGGGCCGTCATCGCTGATCGGGGCCTTCGCGGCTCGCCATCCCACTCCTTAGCCAGGCAACGAATTTGAGTACCAGCCGACCTCCGACCCTCTCCTCAGCTCGATACTGTCTGTGAAGAACCTGTCGGTTGTGGCTACCCGCGTGCGGGTATTCGGCCGTGACAGCCATCACCGGGCGCAGGAGACGAACTGATGTTCCATCAGCTGCTTTTTCGCGGCGCAGTACGATCTCGACGCCGCAGGATTCATCCTCAGGGGGATCAAGGGCATCTTCGTGACGATCGGCAGCATCATCGCTGCGATGATGTGTGCAAGCATCGCCGGCGCCAAGGGACGCAACCCGATGGGTTGGGGTCTCCTCGGACTGTTCTTCAGCATCCTGACGCTCATCGTCATCGCGATCATTCCCAGTAAAAAGGACTAGTCCGATGAGATCCGGTCTAGTCAGTTTCGTCGCCGAGCCCGCCTAGATGTCATCACGGTTGCTCGGGGCCGATGCACTTGCCGCCACTCGGTTAGCAGTGGCTGCGGTGGCCGGAGTGGCGGTTGCACTGCTGGTCGGTCTCGTCATCGAGGTGAGGTATGCGCCGGTAGCAGGCTGGATCACAGCTTCGGCGGCCTATCTGATTTGGACCTGGATTGCCGTCGGGCGAATGACATCTCAACAAACCGCGTCGCACGCGACGGGCGAAGACCCCACTCGAGCCGCCACGGGCACGATCATGGTCGTGGCGAGCATCGCGAGCCTGGCCGGCGTCGGCTATGTGTTGCTGGCTGCGTCCTCCCACGGCGGCGAAGCCGAGGCAGCGGCGGCCGTCGGGATCGCCAGTGTCATCGCGGCATGGCTGATCGTGCACACGGTATTCACGTTGCGCTATGCCCGGCTCTACTACCTAGGGCCCACCGGCGGGATCGATTTCAACCAGGACGAGCCGCCTACGTATGTCGACTTCGCTTATCTCGCCTTCACCATCGGCATGACTTACCAAGTCTCTGATACCGATCTGCAAACCCGCGCCATCCGCGCGACAGCCCTGCGCCAGGCGTTGCTGTCCTACGTGCTGGGCGCCGTGGTCCTGGCGACCACGATCAACTTGATCGCAGGACTGGGCACCCACTGATCTCCGCCCACAGCAGGATGCGCCGGTGGGGGCCTTGCGCGCCCTCTAAACCCGCAATCGTGCTGTCTTGCTTGATCGATGAATGTTTCTGCACGGTTCGCTGTCGGCTAGGACGTCAATTACGTCCGTTTGTCCACGGGGTCGGATGCGTCGAGCGGTGCCCATCGGCGAGAACTTCTTCGATGGCCGTATGGCCTCGGCGTCGCAGAGCAGTCGTCCTAGCGGATGTGACGGCATCACAGCGGGCGCTGCAAGAGCACTTCGCCGCTATCAGCGGCCACGATCTGCACCGCAGAGATTTGGTCGATGGGTGTCGGCGTGTTGCCGTTGGGGCGTGCGGTAACGCCCGGGACCGCCAACCACGTCGCCAGCTGGGTATGGCTGCCGTCGCGGCCGACTATCACCATTGCCAGCGTGTCCCCGCGCTGGCCGGCGTTGTCGGCTTCTTTCGGGTAGGTGCAGCTCATGTCGATGTCGGTGCCCCAGGCCTGGCGTGTCAGGCTCACCGTCGCGGTTATGGAGTTTGGCGCCACCGGATTCATGGTCAGTGGCGATGCCGACGTTGCGGGCGGGACGGCGGATGGTGACGTCCCTCCGACATGGATTCCCACGATCAACGCGATGATTGTCGCCGCGGCGGCTGCGACGGCCATCGACCACGACAGCGCCCTTGTGCGTCGCCGTCGGCGGCCGACCTTCGCCAACAGCGACGTAAGCAGTTCGGGCCGCGGCTGCCATAGCTCAGGGGCCCCCTCGTCGAGGGCCGCGACCTCGTGTGGCTCCAGCATTGCGAGCAAGGCAGGCATGCCGCTGACGTCAGCGACGGCATCGTGGCATCGAGTGCAGTGAGTCAGATGTTGTTCGAACTGACGTCGGTCTTCGGCACCCAATGCGCCGAGCACGTAGGCGGCGTCCCACATGGCGAATGGATCGCCCGTTTGCGATCCTCCACCAGCTCGCCCGTCAATGCTCGTCATCGCTGTTACCTCACTATTTGTAGGGTAACCGCGATTTGCCACGCCGTGTCGTGCAGCCCCGACGTGACGCTCTGCAACCGCTAACCTGACCTCTGCCCCCGGGCGAACGTAACGGGCGTCGAGGGTTTGACGAATCGTCAGGTAGACAAGAGCGATTGCTTGTGTTCGCTACTCGGAGGTGCAACTAGGCGTTCTACCGGTCATGATGACAGTCTCTGAAGCTCTCCACTCCCTCAGCGCCGAGCATCGCACCGCGGTCATTCGGGCGTACTACCTCGCCCAGGCCGTCCCCCAGATCGCCAGACTGGAGCAGCTGCCGGAAGACACAGTGAAGTGTCGCCTCCACGAGGCGCTCCACGCGCTTGCACGCAGTACCCGATGAGCGAAACATTTTCCCTCTCGCGACATCACTGTGTGCACAAACGTTCAAATGCCGCCAGGCTCTGATCGTCGATCATCAACCGCTGGTCCGTATTCTCCAGGGGCGTCAGCAAGCACTGGCGCCGGTGGAGCTGGGGGCAACACCGGCGCGGCGGGCAAGCCAGGCGTCAACGGCTGACGATACCGCCGTTGGCAGGAGATGCGCATCGTCGTTGATCTCTGAGCGCTAAACCATCGCCGCGGATGAAAAGCATTGGGCAGCAGCGCATACGGCGAAGTTTTGCGGGTGAAGCCGAAGATTCGCCAAAGCGGCGAAGCGAACTCAAGAAAAACTCTTCACCTTCGGAAGCGGAGCCGACAGATGCGCAAGGACGTGACGCATGACCAGATCTCGGCCGGCGTTAAGGCTTAGGACTCCGGCGGTGAGAGCCGCGGCCGGGTGCTGGCCGGATTCGCGGCCGTCTGTGGCGGCCGAGGTGGGCCGATATCGGCGAGGCGGGCCTTGCGCAGCCAGATCCACAACAAGACGAGCGGGATCAACAGCCCCCCGATTCCAAACTCGACGAATCGGGCCAAACCGGTGATATTTCCAACGAGCCAGTCGAAATTTTGTCCGAAGAATCCGGTGATGAACGTCAGAGGCAGAAACACTGTCGCAAGGATCGTCAGCCGTTCCATCGTGGTGCTTTGCTGCACACTGACCCTGGTCTGCTCGACCGAGATCACCGCAATGTTGGCCTGCAGGATGGTGGCGAGCAAGTCGCGTTGCGCGGATACCTCTTCGCTGATCAATTGCAAACTGTCGTGAACGTCGCGAATGTAGGGGACAAGTGCCGCGGAGTGGAGGCCCCGTTGGACTGCTGTCAACACGGCGTGCAGCGGGTGGGCGGCGCGATAGAAATTGCTCACCTCCCGACGCAACAGGTAGATCCGTTCGGTCGGCGCGACATCGCCGGCAAACACCGTGCCCTCGACTTGCTCGATGTCGTGTTCGAGTCCCGCAACCACCGGCTCATACCCCCGCACAACCTGATCGAGAATCGCCCACAAAACCGAATCGGTGCCCAGCTCGATCAACTCGGGATGCGATTCGAGGCGCATCCGGGCCGCGTGCAGTTCGCTGGCGACGCCTTGGCGCACCGTGATCACGAAGTTGGGGCCAACAAAAACGCTGATCTCGCCGAATTCGACTTCTTCCGACTCGTCGTCGTAACGCGCGGTCCGCAGGATTACCAGTTTGACGTTGGGTTCGAAGTCCTCAATCTTCGGACGCAGATGAAAGGTCCGGGCATCCTCGACGGCCAACTCGTGAAGCGAGAAAGCATGCCGGACCCGCTCCATCTCTTCGCTGCTCGGCTCGAACAGCCCGAGCCACACGAATCCGCCTTCTAGACAGAATCTGGCGGCATCTTCCAATGGGAGCGGCGCATCGCTTTGCCGGGCGCCCTTGAGGTAATGCGCGCAGTCCACAATCATGCCCACTCCTTGCCAATGTCCTATTGCCGCACAGCAATTTACGCGACACCACCTCGAAAACGCACTTCCTGTGAGGGCCTTGTGAGCGGGCATCCGGTTAGCTGCAAAGGGCACAAAGGGTCTTGCGCTCAGCCACCCTACGCCGCGGATTCGCGTCCGAGCTGATAGATCTGACGAACCAAGGCCGGCGTCTCAGCACGTGTCGCGGCTAGCTCGAAACCAATTGCAGCCGTGGGGATCTCAACGTCGCCTGCGACGCACCACCAGGACCGAGGCCGTCTAGATCTAGCGCACTCAGCAGGTAACCGATTGGCGAGCACCTGGCAAGCCCGACAAGAGTGGGAGAATCGGACGGCTTGCTTGGCTGAGTCGACCGGATCGTCCGCCGCGCACCCGAGCGCATCACGGCGCGGCCGCCGTATTTTCGAGAATCCCTTTACGCGCAGAGACGTCAAAGGGTTGCGCAGGGCGCTCGGTTCTCCACCTCAGCAGCCTCGGTGCTGGTGAAACGGCTGTCTCCGTGGCTCCGGTAGCGTGTTCCTGTGTCCAATCGCGACCAGCCCAGCAGCGACAAGTCGTCGCCGCGGGCTGTTTCGCGTCCACCCGTCGACGCGTCGACGCAGCGCGCGTTCGGCCGGCCCGCCGGCGTCGACAGCTCGTTCTCGGGTTCCGACGAGCATCGCGACCAGGGCGAATACACGCCGACCAACCAGGCGCCACAGGCGGTGCTCGCTGAGGCGTTCGGCCCGACACTGGTGTCCGATCCCCAAGACGACGACAACGCTCAGCCGGCCGACGTGCCTAGCGCCGCCGCCGAGACCACTGTCCCCGCGGCACCGCCATCCGTCGTCCACGCCGTTCCACGCGAGAAGCTCGGCGTGCGCGACATCCTGTTCGGCGGCAGGCTGTCGCGTCCCGCGATGGTGGTCCTTGCTGCCTTGGCGATCGTGATCGGCCTTGGCGGTGGCTGGGTCGGGCGCAAGACCGCGGAGGTCATCGAGGCCTTCACCACCCCCAAGGTCACCCTCAACACCACCGACACCAGCCATCTACCTGCTGGTCAGATGGCGAAAGTCGCTGCAGCCGTTGCTGATTCGGTGGTCACGATCCAAGCGATCAGCGATTCGGCGGGTTCACAGGGCTCTGGCGTGGTCGTCGACGGACGCGGCTACATCGTCACCAATAACCACGTGATCTCCGAAGCGGCAGCCAGCCCTGACAAGTTCAAGCTGACGGTGATCTTCAACGACGGCAAGGAGACGCCGGCCAATCTCGTCGGACGCGATCCCGAGACCGACCTGGCGGTGCTCAAGGTCGATAACGTCGACAAGCTGACCGTTGCGCGGCTCGGCGACTCGAGCAAGCTCCGCGTCGGCGATCAGGTGATGGCCGCGGGTGCGCCGCTGGGCCTGCGCAGCACGGATACCCAGGGCATCATCAGCGCGTTGCACCGGGCGGTGCCACTGTCCGGTGAGGGCTCCGATACCAAGACCGTCATCGACGCTGTGCAGACCGACGCGTCGATCAACCACGGCAACTCCGGCGGCCCGCTGGTCAACATGGACTCCGAGGTGATCGGCATCAACTCCGCCAGCAAGTCGCTGTCCGACAGTGCCAGCGGCCTTGGCTTCGCGATCCCGGTGAACGAGGTGAAATCCGTCATCGAGGTGCTGATCCGCGACGGCAAGATCGCTCACGCGTCGCTCGGCATCATGGCGGAATCGGTGAACGACAGCGGAACAGGCGGGGCCAGGGTGACCAAGGTGAACCCCAACAGTGCCGCCCAACGAGCCGGCCTCGCGGAGAAGGACATCATCGTCAAGCTCGGCGACCGCAAGGTCAACAGTCTCGACGAGCTCACCGTCGCGGTTCGTCAGCTGACGATCGGTCAGGATGCGCCGGTCGATGTGCTCCGCGACGGCAAGCCCGTCACGCTGACCATCAAGCCGGACGCGAAGAAGTCTTCCTAGTCACCCTCAGGCTTACCGGCTATTTCAATCGCTGCACCCGGCCAGGCCGTGTGCACAGCGGCGAGACATGCGAAAGTTCATGTCCCGTGCGAACTTTGAGAACTGCACAGTGGTGGCATCTGCCGGGCTCACCTGATGCCACCACTGTCACGAGTTCCGTTTTGGGTTTAAAACCCGTCGCCGGGGCGCATTCTAAGTGCTGACAACGGTCAACAGGAGGCGCTGCTCATGGTTACCGGACAGGACGGGGGCGGCGCTACAGCACAAGCCGACCCGGGATCACAACGGGTGCAGGTACGGCGCGCCGCGCTCGCCAGCGCAATCGGCACGACGATCGAGTGGTACGACTTCTTCCTCTACAACACAGCCGCCGCGCTGGTCTTTCCCCATTTGTTCTTCCCCGCGTCCAGCACGTACGCCGGCGCCATGCAGTCGTTCGCGACATACTTCGTCGGCTTCGCCGCACGCCCGATCGGAGCGGCGATCTTCGGGCACTGGGGAGACCGGATCGGCCGCAAGACCACGTTGATCATCACGCTGCTCGTGATGGGTCTCGCGTCGGCGGTCATCGGCCTCCTGCCCGGCACCGCAAGCATCGGCGTTGCGGCACCACTGCTGCTCGTTACCCTGCGCGTACTGCAGGGCATTGCCGTCGGCGGTGAGTGGAGCGGTTCGGTGCTGCTCACCATGGAATGGGGCGATCAGAAGAGACGCGGGCTGCTCGGCAGTTTCGCTCAGGTCGGGGTGCCGGTCGGCTTGGTGCTCGGCACCGGCGGCATGACGCTGCTGTCCGCGACGATGTCCGACGATGCGTTCAACTCGTGGGGTTGGCGGGTGCCGTTCCTTGCCAGCCTGATCCTCGTCGCCGTGGGCCTGATGATCCGGCTGAAAATTCTCGAGACGCCGATGTTCAGCAAGGTGCTGGAGGAAGGCAAGGCTGCAACCGCGCCCGTCGCTGAGGTGATCCGGCGGCACTGGCGCGAGATACTGCTGTCCGCCGGTCTGCGGTTCGCGGAGCAGATGCCTTTCTATCTCTTCACCACATTCGTGTTGACCTTCGTTGTCCAGCGCCACCACTACAGCAAGACGTTCGTGCTGACCGCGGTGCTGCTCGGTGCCGTCGTGGAGCTCGCGACGATTCCGTTCTTCTCGCACCTGTCGGATTCGGTGGGTCGAAAACGGGTTTACCTCGCCGGCGCAGTGATTGCCGGGCTTGGCGCGTTCCCCTACTTTGCTGTGCTCACCCATGGCGGGCAGGCACCGATATTCATCGCGGTCGTGCTGTCGATGGTGGTGCACTCCATGATGTACGGACCGCAGGCGGCGCTGATCGGCGAGAGCTTCCCGACGCGTTTGCGTTACGGCGGAGCCGGTCTCGGCTACCAGCTGGCATCGGTGTTTGCAGGCGGACCCGCTCCGCTGCTGGCCACCTGGCTGCTCCACGAGACCGGAACTCCGTATTCGATCTCGGTCTACATCGTCGTAGCAGCGGTCGTCACGGTGATCTGTTGTCTTGCCCTGCCTGACCGGTCGCGCGCCGACATCGACGACTTGGCGGTCTACAGCCGCACCTAAGTGGTGGCGTATGGGCGGTCAATTTGAGGCCGCGAGTGTCAACCGATCTTGTCGACCTGCTCCAACTGACGTCCTGTGCTGCGCGGGCCGAGCAGACCGACATCGAGGCACAGCAAGATGACGAGCGCCGCCGAACCGGAGAACACCGCCACTGGGCCGAACATCGCGAGTGCCGGCACTGCCACGAACGGCAGCACTGTCGAGGTCGCTCGTGACAGCGAGTAGCAGATGCCGCTCGCCGTACTGCGGATGGCCGTCGGGAAGATTTCAGCCTGATAGATGTGGAATGCATTGGAGAATATGTTCGATACGGCGGTGAGCAGGAACCCTGCAGCGACGATCACCACGACATGATCTGCCGCGGCGAATACTATGCCGCACACGGCGATTCCCAATGCGGAGACGATGATCAGGTGCTTACGCTCGAATCGTTCCACTAGTGGTATGGAAAGAAGTGAGCCCAGGGGGTAGCCGGCGAAGGTGAGTGCCGCATATCCAAGGGACTGGGTCACTTCGAAACCCTTGCTCACGAGTACCAGCGGCGCCAATGTGCCAAAGCCGTAATACGCGACTGTCTGCAGGATCTGAAAGATCACCAGCATGACGGTGCGCTTGCGGTAATCGCGAAAGGCGATCCGCAGCACCTCGGCCACGCTACGGGCATCGTCGCCGGCGTGCGCAGCGTTGGCGGGCAGTTGTTCCGGAATGGGTGTGCCCGGTGCGACCTTGGCCACCACCGACGCGACGACCCGACGTGCTTCAGCGTCGCGGCCGCGGCTTTCCAACCAGCGCGGCGACTCGGGCAGCAGCGTCCGGACCGCCAACACGAACACCGCGCCGAGCCCGCCGAACACCAGCAGCCACCGCCACCCGTCGATGCCGAGCAGCTGGTGGTGTGCAACGAGTTTTCCGCCGAGCAGTGCCGCCAACGGCACGCCGAGAAAGCCGATCGTGTACGCCCAAGCCGTCATCCGGCCACGGACCCGGGCGGGGACGAACTCGGCCAGGTAGGTGTCGACCAGCACGAGCTCGGCACCAAGCCCGATGCCGGCCAGGAAGCGCAGCACCAGAAATGTCTCGACGTTCGGCGAGAACGCGGCAGCCAGCGAAAACAGTGAGTAGACAAGCAGATTGAGGATGAATACCCGACGCCGGCCGAGCCGGTCAGCGACTATCGACAGCACATTTGCGCCGACGAACATGCCGGCGAACCCGGCTGCGATCACCATCGCCTTCCCGATGGTGCCCAGCTTGAACTCGGCGGCCAACACCGGCGCGAGCACACCGCCGAGGAACACCTCGTAGAGATCGAAGAACGACCCGAGGCCGACGAACACCACCAGGCGCCAATGCCACCGGGTGACCGGAAGCCCGTCCAGGACAGACGACACCGTCACCGATTCGCTAACCGTCATGGACGCCTCCTCGCCGCACGGGCGCGGCGCTTTCCTTCGTGCATGGCAGCCACCCGAGCGACCGGAATCGTCCGGCCGTGCTCGATGAGGTCGCTCGGCAGCCGCTGGGGTGCGGGCATCGTGTCCGACCAAGGGTCGCGCCCGGCAAGGGCGTCAACCGCTGTGTGGATCGTAAAATCGGAGGGGTTGACGTCGTCAAGATCGGCCCAGCTCAACGGGAATGACACGGGTGCGCCCGCCCGCAGGCGAGGACTGTAGGCGGCGACGATCGTCGCACCGCCGGAGCGAGTCGAATCCACGAATACTTTTCCTGCTCGGTCCTCGACGATGAAAGCCGTTGTGGCCAAGGAAGGATCGAGCGCCTCGGCCCGCGCAGCCAGCGCGCGGGTAGCTGCCGCGACATCATCGGCCGGGGCGTAGTCGTCGACCGGGACGAAAATATGCACCCCCTTTGCGCCGCTGGTCTTCAGGGCGCCGGCAAGACCGCTGTCGGCTAGCGCTTGACGAACCAGCGAGGCGACGGCCACCACCGCGCGGAAGTCGTTGCCGGCGGGCGGGTCCAAGTCGAGCACCAAATGTGTTGGGCGGTAGATGTTGTCGGCCAGGCCCAAAGATGGGTGATATTCGACGGCCCGCTGGTTGGCAAGCCACAACAGCGTGCGCCGGTCGTTGCAGAGCGGGTAACGCACCTCCCTCTTTGAGGCCTCAGCCCAGATCGGCACGGTCTTCACCCAGTTGGGGGTGTACTTCGGCGCGTTCTTCTGCATGAACGGGGATTGCCCACGTAGCACCCGCATCACCGTCAGCGGCCGATCGACCAAACCCGGCAACATCCGATCTGCCACGGCGTCCAGATAGTCGACCAGATCCCGCTTCGTGGCCCCGGCATCCGGGCTCAGCGGCTGATCGAGGTTGGTCAGGTCGACACCGGCGCGCTGCTCTCCGCCGCTCATATCCCCGACCATATCCGGGTCGGGGCGGTGCTCGCGGCTCCCACCACATCATGTTTCGAGGTGCCTGATCAGTGGAATGTGTGCCGCAAGCGACGACCACGAGAGGACTGGGATGACTGATTCTGGAAAAGCCGATCAGGCACGTCACGGGTTGATCGACTCCGTGAAAGGGAAGGCAAAGGAAGTCATCGGTGCGGTGACCGGCAACGATTCGCTGACCGCCGAGGGACAACTGGAGCAGACCGAGGCGCAGAAGCGCAGGGAAGCCAGTACGGCGGAGGCGATCGCGGACGCGGAGGCCAGGAAGGCTCGGGAGCAGGCCACGAACGCCAAGCTCGAAGGTGCCGCTGAGCGGAGTGCGGTCAACGCAGAGGCCGCGGCGGAAGAAACCGCCATCCGCACGGAAAGCGCTTCGCAAAAGCGAGCGACCGAGCAGGCGGCGCATCTTGACCTGGCCAAGCAACAGTCCGATGCCGAACGCGATGCCGCGCGCCGCATCGAGAACGCGAAGGCGCAGGAGCGCGAAGCCATCCGCGCTGCGGATGAGGAGGTCATCGACGCACTTGATGACCACCAGGATGCGGTGCGGGAATCCGCAAAGGCACGCGCCGAAGCAGACCGGTTAAGGCAGCAGGCCGACACGAGGAGCGACCGATGAGCATCACCGATTTGTCGTTCGCAGTTTTGAAGATTCAGTATCGACTAGCGCGGCTGCCGCTTCAGTTGGTCGACGAAACGGTGTTCGGCCGGATGGAGTCGGACGCACCTGCGCGGCTGTTCTTCGAGCGTTCGCTCGGGATGCTCGACGTGACGATCGGAAACGCACTGCGGGCACCGGAATTCGAGCAGCGAGGCACTGCGTTGATCGCGCGCAGCGACGCACTGCGCCGCGCGGCCCGACTCGACGCGGCGGCATCCGAGAACATCAAGGCCGCGGGCTCGAACGTCAGGGCTACTCGCGAAAAGGCCGATCAAGAACGTGAAGACGCACACGCCGAGAAGGAGTCCGCTGTCAAGAACGCCCGCGTCGAGGCGCAGAACCGCAAACGCGATGCGGTGGCGAACGCCGAAAAGCGCATCGTCTCAGGTAAGGAGCGGGCC
Organism: Mycobacterium sp. JS623; assembly: GCF_000328565.1. Lineage (NCBI taxonomy): Bacteria > Bacillati > Actinomycetota > Actinomycetes > Mycobacteriales > Mycobacteriaceae > Mycobacterium > Mycobacterium sp. JS623. The sequence continues at coordinate 276,458 of NC_019966.1, forward strand.
GACGAAGCGGCCACCGCGCGAGTAGGGGCTGTCGAAGCGGCCAAGCGCGAGGAGCTGGCGATCAGTCGCGCGGCCGAACAAAACGCCACCGCAGCCGCCGATGCGAAACTGGAGGACGCTCAGGACAAGCGCGACACCGCGGCAAGCAAGGTTGCACAGGCCGACCGTTTGGCGGAATTGGCCGACAGCGAGAAGGAGCGCCGAAGCTAACAATTGTGTCGTGTTTCGGTGTCGACGCTCGCTTTCATCGGTTCGCCGTGCTGCCGTGAGAGGTGATGCCTTCTTCGCGGATGCGCAAAGCCCGAATGATCGCCGCTGCGGCGGCGTGTTCGGTGGTGTTCGCGTCACCTTCCGCCATTGCCGCACCCGGCACTGACCCTCAGGGCTACGTCGACTCCACCGCACGATGCGCGTCGCCGAGCGTGGTGGTCCTCTTCGGCAGCACAGACTCCTCGCGTGTGGCGATCTGCAAAGCGCCTGACGGTCAGTACGAGTACCGCGGCGTGCGCGTGCGAGACGGCGCCGAGTTGATCCTGTCCGCCTCGCAGACTGGCGAAGGGTTCGTAGCGAACAGCAACGGCGTCAGTTACACCGTCACTGCGACGTCACTGATTATCAGCCAGGGCGGCAACGTGATTCGTGAGGAGACGATGGTTGACTCGCACGGGCAGCAAGCATCGTCAGCGCCGGCCCCGCCCGCCCCGACGACCACAACTCCGACTACGCAGTTGCCGCCGCCATTGCCGGCGGAAGTCGGCGGCCGCTAATCACAGGCCGATGAGCGACTCGATCCCGTTGCGCGCAAAATATAGAACGAAACCTGCGGCCACGATCCACAGCAGCGGGCTGATCTCGCGCACCTTGCCAGCCGCCGAACGCAGCACGACCCACGCGATGAAGCCGACACCGATGCCGTTGGCGATCGAGTACGAGAACGGCATCACCGCGACCGTGAGGACGACCGGCAATCCCACGGAAAACTCCGAGATGTCGATGTAGCGCAACTGCGCCATCATCATCACGCCGACGATGATCAGCGCCGCCGCAGCCACCTCCGTCGGCACGATCGACGCGAGCGGCGAGACGAACATCGCGGCCACAAACAGCACGCCCGTAACGAGATTCGCCAAACCGGTGCGCGCGCCTTCCTCGATGCCTGCGCCCGACTCGATGAACACGGTGTTGGACGACGACGATGTCGCCCCACCTACGACCGCGCCCGCACCCTCGACGATCAGCGCCGCACGCAATCGCGGGAAGGTGCCCTGCGCGTCGGCCAGTCCTGCCTCGCGGGCCAGCCCGGTGAACGTTCCCATGGCATCGAAGAAGTTCGCGAAAACCAGCGTGAACACCAGCATGACCGTGGCGAGCACGCCGATCCGTCCGAAGCTGCCGAGGCTGACGTCGCCTGCGAGAGACAGGTCGGGCAGCGCGAACGGGGAGCCCGACAACGTCGGCACCGACAGGCTCCAGCCGCCAGGATTCTTCGTCGACGACCCCAGATGCCAGATCGCCTCGATGGCGACAGCGACGAGGGTGCCGATCACCAGCCCGATGAGGATGCCGCCACGCACCCGGCGTACGACGAGGATGGCGGTCACCAACAGCGTGAACACGAACACGATTGCAGGAACGGTGGTGATCGAACCGATGCCGCCGTGCCCCAGACCGACTGGCGGCGAAGGCTTTCCGGTCGAACCGATGAAGCCGGCGTCGACAAGTCCGATGAACAGGATGAACAGTCCGATGCCCGCGGTGATGGCCAGCTTCAGCTGCATCGGCACTGCGTCGAACACCATTCTGCGCAGCCCCGTCACCGCCAGCAGCACGATGATCAGCCCGTCGATGACCACCAGGCCCATCGCCTCGGGCCAACTCAGCGAGCCGACCACCGTTGTCGCCAGGAACGAGTTGATGCCCAGCCCCGCCGCGAACGCGAACGGTAACCGCGCGATGACCCCGAACAGGATCGTCATCACACCCGCGGCGAGCGAGGTCATCGCGGAGACCTGAGTGAACTCCAGCTTGTGGCCGGTGACATCTGGAGCACTCGACAGGATGATCGGGTTCAGCACGATGATGTAGGCCATCGCGATGAACGTGACCACCCCGCCGCGTACCTCCGCGGCGACCGACGACTTGCGTACCGAGATTTCGAAGAATCGATCGAGGCGACCCACGCCTCAGACCCTAGGAGGACTGCGTTAGGTCGTTACCAGTTCCACCCGGATTGGTCGGTCGGGGGTAGTTCATGCAGATGTCGGTGCCGTGGGCGGCTACGCAATTGTTGAAGAGCAGTTTGGCCCAGATGCCCCAGTGGGTGACCATCTGCTCGTAGTAGACCGACTCGACGTCGCGCACGGCGGCGATGTACTGGTCGACGGTGGTGAGGCAACCCACAGCAGATGGACCTTACCGAGCGGTAAGTATCGGTGTACAGTTGTTCACCGAATCGTAGAAAGGGCGGGTGAACCGTGTCGTTTTCTCTTGAACTGTCGGAGGACGTGATCCAGGTCAGGGACTGGGTCCACGAATTCGCGGCCGACGTCGTGCGCCCGGCAGCGGCTGAATGGGACGAGCGCGAAGAGACTCCGTGGCCGATCATCCAGGAGGCGGCCAAGGTCGGGCTCTACTCGATGGACTTGTTCGCCACCCAGGCCGCCGAACCGTCGGGCCTCGGCACGCTGACCGTGTTTGAGGAGTTGTTCTGGGGCGACGCGGGCATCGCGTTGTCGATCCTAGGCACCGGGCTGGCCGCGGCGTCTCTCGCCGCGAACGGCACGCCCGAACAGTTGGGTGAATGGCTGCCACAGATGTTCGGCACGCCCGAGGATCCGTTGCTTGCGTCGTTCTGCTCCTCAGAACCCGCCGCCGGGTCCGACGTCGGCGCCATCCTCACCCGTGCCGTCTACGACGAAGCGAACGACGAGTGGGTCCTCAACGGCGTGAAAACGTGGGCCACAAACGGCGGAATTGCCAACGTGCACATCGTCGTTGCCTCTGTCCACCCCGATCTCGGCAGCCGCGGACAGGCGACGTTCATCATCCCGCCGAACACACCTGGGTTCAAACAGGGGCAGAAGTTCAAGAAGCACGGAATTCGGGCGTCGCACACCGCTGAAGTGATTCTCGAAGACGTGCGACTGCCCGGCCGTCTCCTCGTCGGCGGCAAGGACAAGTTCGACGAGCGAATCGCCCGCATCCGCGAAGGCCAAAGTGCCGCAGGGCAAGCGGCGATGAAGACGTTCGAACGCACCCGCCCTGCCGTCGGTGCCATGGCCCTCGGCGTGGCGCGCGCTGCGTACGAGTATGCGCTGGACTACGCGCAACAGCGAGAGCAGTTCGGGCGCAAAATCGGTGACTTCCAAGCGATTGCGTTCAAGTTGGCCGACATGAAGACCCGAATCGACGCCGCGCGGCTGTTGGTGTGGCGCGCAGGTTGGATGGCGCGCAACAACAAACCGTTCACCAACGCCGAAGGTTCGATGGCCAAGCTTGTCGCCAGTGAAACTGCCGTCTACGTAACCGATGAGGCCATCCAGATCCTCGGCGGTAACGGCTACACCCGCGAATACCCCGTCGAGCGCATGCACCGCGACGCCAAGATCTTCACGATCTTCGAGGGCACCAGCGAGATTCAGCGGCTCGTCATGGGCAGGGCGATCACCGGGCTGCCGATTCGATAGCTGCTATCCGGTCGGGGTGAACGAAAACGCAAGCACCCCAAAGGCGGCGATCAACAACAACCACGCCACGACCGGAACCACGATCCCGCCTCGCCGTCGTGCGGTGAAGAACGACAGTATGACGGCGACGACCGCGACTGCGGGCGCGCCGTATTGAATGAGCGTGAAACCCAGCTCACCAGGGCCCTGTCGTGGGCACGGCTGCTTGTTGCAGCCCGCCGTCCCGAGGATCTGCATATAGAGGAATACGACGACCGCGATGGCGCCTGGAATCGTGGCCAGGGCGAGGACCCAATTCACCACGCGGGCCGTGCGCCCCGCTTCGCGGCTGTCTGGCCGGTCGATCGCGGTCACTGTCGCCGCGTACCCTGCGGCCGGGCGCCTCAAACCGCGCGAATCCCCGTGTACACCAACAACAAACCGACGATGACCAGGAAGCCCGCCATCAGCGCTGCGTGCTGGCGTTCCATCCACTGCTTCATCCGCTCGAGCTGGTGGTCCACCCGGTGACCGGCGATCGCATACGCAAGTATCGGAAGCAGCACCGATGAACCGGCGATGACGGTGTAGTAAAGGACGGCGACCCAGATGCCGGGCATCTCCAGCGACGCTGTGCCGATCACCAGGCCCGCGGCGGCGTTCATCACGAGCACCTTGGGATTGACCAGAATCAGCCCCACCGCGACGGCGCCGGCGCCGACGGGCGTCAACCTGCTCAGCCTGTTCAACCACGCCGGCTGCCGGGTGACCTGATGACGGGTCAGCCACCGCCACACACCGAAGACGATCAGCGCGATGCCGACCGCGAGCCGCACCCACGCCGCCCAGGTCGGGACGGGCCGGTTGAGCCCGTCGAGCAGGCGAGGCAACTGGACGAACAACGCCGTCGTCGCTGCAAGCCCGATGAGCCAGCCGAACATAAAGGCCAGGCCGGTGGACCGGGCGCGGTCGGACTGCAGCACCAGAACGATTGCCGGGACGATCGTCAGCGGCGACATCGCAACCACCAACGCCAGCGGAATCAGCTGGCCGAGCATCGCCGTCCAACTACCCGACATGGGCAGCGATCTTAATCAGCTATGGCGAGATCAGCGGGCCGTGAGCGCCAGGGGCCGCGAACGCGGCTTGTGCCGGCCATGCACCAGGTAGGCCAGCCACCGAATGTCGATAAGCACCGAAGCGATCCCGTCTCTAAGCGCTCTTGGTAAGGAGCGGAAGTAGGCGACGCCGTTCGAGTATGGCGTCGGCGAAATTGTGCAGTGCGTCTGCGACCGAGGCCACCGTGGGCAGCTCGACTCGGTCGTCAAAGGTTTGTACCGCGCGATTGACCGGCTGGCTCGCGATCAGTGACCACTCGACTCCTGCGGCGATGCAGGCGTCGTCGAGGTCGCTCAACAACGAAATGATGTGTGGTGTAGCGGAATTCACGCCGCTCAAGTCGAGCACGACGGGCTTCTCCCGTAGCACGAAGCGCTTCGCGTATGCGCAGACCTTGTCGAGGCTCGCGTCGTCGAGATCGCCCGTGACCGTCACCACGGTTGCTAGCTGGCGACTGCACACCCGGACCTGGGCGCCATCGCAGTCGAATGCCGGATTGCCGTACATCTGGCGCCTCCCCTCGATCGGTAACTATTACCGAAGCTACGGAGCCGATTTAAGGCAACGGGGAGTAACCGCTAATACTTTATTAAGAACCGGTTTTGCGTCGATCAGCAAACAGCTCACCCGCGCCGCATCCATTGCGGTCCTGAGTAATTTTCCCAGGGGTTGTAGTCGGCCAGCAGCGGTTCCTGCGGTGGCCGCTGATTCTCCGGCACATGCTGCAGGTTGATCCGGATTCGGTACCAGATCGAGCTGGGCCCCCGCATTCCGTCGACCAAAATGTCTGCAGGCTGGAGCTTTTCGGCTACTGCCGGGTAACGTCCGCGCCATTCGTCGAGTGCGGCCATCGCTTCGTCTTTGGTTTTGGTTCTGGCGATCTCGATCAGTGGCATCGCCGACTCACGGCGGCCGGTGCCTTTCTTGGCGCCGCGCGGCGCCTTCTCGGCCGGTCCCAGCCGGTCGGCATGCTCGAGCAGCGCGTCCAGCGTGCCCGCCTGGTCGTCGATTCCCTCCCACGGATCACCGTGCTCCTCGAAACGCTTGGGCACTGTCGCGATCGTGAAGCGCTCAGGTTGGCAGTCGGCGACCTCATCCCAGAACAGCGGCGTCGACACCCGGGCGTCTGGCGTGGCCCGAACCGAGTACGCCGAGGCGACCGTGCGATCGAAGGCGTTCTGGTTGAAGTCGACGAACACGCCTTCGCGCTCCTCTTTCCACCACCGCGCGGTCGCGAGTTCGGGTGCGCGGCGTTCGACCTCGCGGGCCACAGTCTGCGCCGCAAGCCGGACGAATTTGAACGGCCACCGCCGCTGAATGCGCGCGTAGATGTGAAACCCGCGGGAGCCCGACGTCTTTGGCCAGGCCGTTAGGCCGTGCTCCTCGAGAACCTCGCGCGCGATCAGGGCCACGTCGACGATCTGGCGCCATTGCACACCGGGCATCGGGTCGAGGTCGACGCGCAATTCGTCCGGATGGGCAAGGTCGTCTGCGCGCACCGGATGCGGATTGAGGTCGACGCAGCCCATGTTGATCGCCCACGCCAGGCCGGCTGCGTCGTGGATGACGGCCTCCTTGGCCGAGGTGCCCGATGCGTACTTCAGCTCGGCCACGTCGATGAAGTCGGGCCGTTTCTCCGGTGCGCGCTTCTGAAAGACGGCTTCTTCGGTGATGCCCTTGACGAACCGCTTGAGAATCATCGGCCGATCGCTCGCACCGCGCAGCGCGCCTGGGGCCACGGCGAGGTAGTAGTGGATCAAGTCGAGTTTCGTAACCCCGATATCCGGGAAAACGACCTTGTCAGGGTGGGTGATCAACACCTGCCGACCGTCCACGTCCAGCGACATGGGAGCGGCCATACCGTCATGGTAATTTCCCGGTCGCGCGGAGATGCTCGTCACTAGGGTGGGGTCATGCCTAAGCTCACTGATCTTCCGTTGCAGGCAGTCGCAAAAGTCCAGCAGTTCGCCGAGCGAGGGTCCGCCGAACTTCACTACTTCCGCAAGATGATGGAGGCAGGAGCGTTCAAGCTCGAGCCGCCGCAGAACATTGCCGCGATGCTCGCCGACATTCGACGCTGGGGCGAATTCGGGATGATCCCCGCGCTCAACGCGCGTCGCACGCCCAACCGCACCGCGATCATCGACGACTTCGGCGAGATCACGTTCTCCGAACTCGACGAAGCTGCCCACGAAGTGGCCAACGGCCTGCTGGAAAAGGGGGTCAAGGGCGGCGACGGGGTGGCCATCCTGGCCCGAAACCACCGGTGGTTCTTGATCGCCGTGTACGGGGCGGCGCGTGCGGGAGCACGCATAATCCTGCTCAACAGCGAGTTCTCCGGACCGCAGATCAAGGAGGTGTCCGAGCGGGAAGGCGCCAAGCTGATCATCTACGACGACGAGTACTTCGATGCCGTGTCCAAAGCAGAGCCGGAATTGGGCAAGTTGCGGGCGCTCGGCACCAACCCGGATAAGGACGAGTCGTCGAACAGCACTGACGAGACGCTGGAAGACTTCGTCGCACGGAGTTCGGGCAAGCCTGCACCCAAGGTGACGAAGCATTCGTCGATCATCATTTTGACCAGCGGCACCACCGGAACTCCCAAGGGTGCCAATCGCAGCACGCCACCGTCGCTGGCGCCGATCGGCGGCATTCTGTCGCATGTGCCGTTCAAAGCCGGCGAGGTGACATCGCTGCCGGCACCGATGTTCCATGCGCTCGGCTACCTGCACGCCACCATCGCCATGATGCTCGGAGACACCCTGGTGCTGCGGCGCCGCTTCAAGCCGCCGACCGTGTTCGAGGACATCGAGAAACACAAGGTGACCGCGGTGGTTGTCGTGCCGGTGATGTTGTCCAGGATGCTCGACGCGCTGGAGAAGATGGACTCCAAACCGGACCTATCCAGCCTGCGGATCGTGTTCGTGTCCGGCTCGCAGCTCGGCGCCGAGCTGGCGCAGCGTGCGCTCAAAGACATCGGTCCGGTTGTCTACAACCTTTACGGCTCAACGGAAATCGCGTTCGCCACCATCGCCCGGCCGCAGGACCTGGAGAAGAACCCGGCGACCGTTGGCCCAGTCGTCAAGGGCGTCAAGGTGAAGATCCTCGACGAGAACGGCAACGAGTTGCCCCAGGGAGAGGTCGGCCGGATCTTCGTCGGCAACACATTCCCGTTCGAGGGTTACACCGGCGGTGGGCACAAGCAGATCATCGATGGCCTGATGTCGTCGGGCGACGTGGGTTATTTCGACGAAAACGGCCTGCTCTACGTCAGTGGCCGCGACGACGAGATGATCGTGTCCGGTGGCGAAAACGTGTTCCCCGCAGAGGTCGAGGATCTGATCAGCGGCCACCCGGACGTCGTTGAGGCGACGGCGCTTGGCGTCGAGGACAAGGAGTGGGGCCATCGACTGCGTGCGTTCGTCGTCAAGACCGACGGCGCCAGCATCGGCGAGGACGACATCAAGTCGTACGTCAAAGAGCATCTGGCGCGCTACAAGGTGCCGCGCGAAGTGGTCTTCCTCGACGAACTACCGCGTAATCCGACGGGCAAGGTATTGAAGCGCGAGTTGCGCGAGATTTCCGTTGGCGGAGACGACGAGAAGTCATAGTCGGCGGAGACGACGAGAAGTCATAGTCGGCGAGACGACGAGAAGAACTGACGGTCCCCGGTCACAAGTGGATGCTCAATTTTGCGTTCACGGTCGCGAAAACGTGAAAACCACAGCCCTGAGCGCAATTTCGCGCTAGCACGAACTAGGGCGCCATGATCGCTGCGCCCGGAATGGCCAGGCTCACCAGCATCAGGGTAAGCAAGAACCAGCCTGCGCCTTGCCATGCCGGCCAGGCGCCCTCTTCCTTCCAGACCCGGTACGTCTTGACGAATGCGCCGATGCCGCCACCGAACAGGATCGCGGGCACGAACGATGCGACGATCACGTTCTCTCGCCAGGTCGTTGCCCAAACGGCGAACATGATGCCTGCGAACGCGACGACCGCACCGACATACAGCGCGGCCTGATGGAAGGTGCCGGGCCGGTCGAAACGCTTCTCAACGTCGTGCGTCATGGCTTTAGGGTTGCCTGCTCACGAGAGCAGACACGCTACGGGCCGCCGTTCACGTACCAGGACAGGCAGCCGGGACGGTTGCGGCAGGCGATGATCGCGTTGGCGTCGGGCGCGGATCCGGGCACCTTGGCGCCTTGCGGACCGGGCAGTGTGCAGCTCGGAACGTACGGCCCCCACGGGAGGACGCCGTTGTAGCAGGGTTGCGCCAACGCGGCCGGCGCACCAACGGTGAACAGGACGGCGGGGGCAGAGACGATTGCGACGGCCGCGGCTCCACCGAGAGTGAGGCGCATGATGCGTCGTCGGATTGTGCTCATAACTGATCCCAACGACCTGGGGCTATCGACTATTTCAATCGTAGACCCGATTCGACGTAATCGTCAGTAATCAATCGTTTCGATCAGCGGTGACGGCTCGTCCATCAGCGCCCAGAACCGGTCACGGATCGCGACTGTGAGCGGACCAGGCGTGCCGTCACCGATCGGTTCGCCATCGAGCGTATTGATCGGGGTGACTCCGCCCGCTGTGGTGACCGCCATCAACTCGTCGGCCTCGTACAACTCGTGGCTGGTGACGTCGCGCAGCGTCGCCTCGATCCCCATGGCGTCTGCAAGTTCGAACACGGTCTTGCGGGTGATACCAGGCAACGCATTTCGCGACGGCGACGCGAGCTTGCCGTCCTTGACGATCACGACGTTGAAGCCCGGGCCCTCGGCGACACAGTTGTCGGCGTCCATCAGAATCGCCGTGCGCGCACCGCGGTCCTTGGCCTCGAAACTGGCCGCGGTCAGGTCGCCCCACTGATAGTTCTTGATGGTCGGGTCAACGGTGTTGCGGCCGGCGCGTCGCACATGACGCGGCACGATCGCCGTTGTGCCGAAGATCTGCTCATGCGGAGGGAACGCCCACAGATACGGGATCGCATAAATGTAGACCTGATGGGTCAGCTTCGATAAGTCCTTCTCGCCCTTGCGTTTTCCGTATCCCCGCGTGACAGTCAGGTTGACGAACGACTCGCGCAGCTGTGACATGGCCACACAGCGCTTCGTGATTTCTGCGATCTGGTCCTTTGTCATCCCGGGATCGAGTCGCAACTTGCGTGCTCCGTCCAGCAGCCGGTCCAGGTGGTCGCCGAGCCGGAAGATGTTGCCGTGCCACACATGTGCAACGGTGTACGTCAAGTCGGAGTGGCCGAAGCCGGTGTCGAAGATCGAGATACGTGCCTCTGAGGCCGGCATGTACTCGCCTTCGATCCACGCCACTCCGCCGGCGTAGGGGCTCGAGGTGTCCAGCTCGTAGTTGCTGTACTGGATCACCGATCCGGGCGGGGTATCCTCCCGGATGGCGCCCGGCTCGACGGCCACGAGGTTGCTGGTGCCCTGGTCTACGACGGTCATGAGAAGTGTTGTCCTTTCGAAGGATTCAGGAGAGGTGGGTCATGGCGTAGTTCGGTCCGGCGTCCCCGTTGGCCAGGCGCTTGCGCAGTCCGGTGACGGCCCAAAGGCCGGCAAGCACCACAAGTCCGAGGAAGACGTAGCCGTTGTTGACGAACTGTGGAAGGAAGATCAGCGCGGCACACACCAGGGTGAATGCGATGAGGCCGAGGATGTACACGGGCATGCGCGCCCGACCCAGATCGAACGTGCCGGCTTCCGCCGCGGGGATCGTGCCGCGGCGATGGCCGATCAGCAGCGCGACCGTCTGCAGGAAGTAGGTCGCGAACACCGCCAGCGATGAAAGACCCATGATGAGGAAGAACACCTTCTCGCTGACCAGTGCCGACAGCAGCAGGATCGTCGACAAGGTGAACAGTCCGAGCACCGCGTAGGTCGGGGTGCGGTTGGACGGCGACACGTGGCGCCAGAGGTGGGAGAAGGGCAGCATGTTGTCGCGAGCCATCGAATAGGTGAGCCGAGTCGCCACCAGGATGTTGGCAAGGATGCACGCCATGATGTTCGTCAGGGCAACGGCGACAACGATTCTCGTGACCACCGGACCCACCTGCTGGGTGATGATCTCCTCGATCGGAGCCGACTGGGCCGCGGCGACGGCGTCCTGATCCTTGATGGCCAGCACGTATACGACATACATTCCGAACTCGATGATGATCGACGTGGTCAGCGCGTAGAACATGGTGCGCGGGATGACGTGTCGCGCGCCGACGGTCTCCTCGGCGACGTCTGCGCTGGCCTCGACGCCGATCAGCCCGAAGAATGGTCCGAGCGAGGCGGCCAGCCAGGCCAAGATATAGGCGCTGTGTTGATCTGACGTGCCGCCGGTGAACAACACCGAAATCGGTTGGTGGTTCTCGGGTGCGGAGAACGCGACGATTGCGACGACGATCGTCGCGCCGACCGTGACGATCAGTTCGAGGCTGACGCCGATGTTGTTGACCATCGTCGCGAAGCGCACACCGTAGAGATTCACCACGACGCACACCGCCATCACGCCGATGGCGACAAGGATCTGCGCGGTCTGGCTCATGTTCCAGCCGAACAGACTGCCCAGATAACCGGACAGGATGAAGCCCACCCCTGTCATGCCGCACACCCATCCGGCGAGCGCCATTATCCCGGTGAACCACGCGAGCATCGAGCCGTGAATCCGGCTCGTCCATTGGTATGCGTAACCGGCGAGCGGGATCTTGGCGGTCAGGTCCGCGGCGATGAACGTCCACACGACGAACACCGCTCCGGCAAGCAACAGCGTCCAGACAAACGGGGCGCCCGCGGTGAAATATCCGGCGCCGAATCCGGTGAATACCGCGGTGGTGGCACTGATCGTCGCGAAACCGATCGCAAAGGATGCCACCCGGCCGACTGAGCGGTCGAGTCGTTGCGTGTAGCCGAACTGGGCGAGTTTGGCGTCCTCGTCGTTCGTCGGTGCCGCAGGCGTAACGGGTGAGGCGGTGTCAGTCATGCTGTGAGGAAACCCGACGCGGCGTATCCAGGGAAGTTTCAGTTTCTGATCTACTTATAAAGCCCCTTTATCAGTGATAGCTTGCGGGCCGCTCCACGCCCTGGCCCTCGGCGAATTCCCACTCCGTCTCCACATGGCGCACCAGCGTCGCCGCTTGCGGGCTCAGGTCGTCGGGATTCCAGACAAGCCCGATATAGCTGGTGCGGTTGCGGATGGGTACGTACACGATGCCGGGCCGTTCGTAGAGCCGGGAGACGGACTCAGTGGTGAAGCTGATCCCGAGACCCCTGGCGATGTAGGTGATTTCGGCCTCATAGGTGGCCGCGACGGCTGCGATGGTGGCGGGACGGCTCCTGGCTTCGGCAGCGATCCAGTAATCCCGCCAACCACCTGCGCTGTCGGGCGCGCAGACGATCGGATCGTCGATCAGCTCGGCGATGTCCACCTCCCGGCTGCCCGCCAGCCGGTGGTCGCGTGGCAGGCATGCCACCCAATCGTCGCGGTCGAGGACGAACATCCGGTGGTGGGGCAGGTCAAGAGGTGACCGGGTGAGGGCAACCTCCGTGGTGCCCGCCGCCAGGCCGGCCGTCGGATCGGAGAAGTCGAATTCCGTTGGCTCGACGGTGATATCGGGATGTGCCGTCTCGAAGTGGCGCACGATCCGGTAGAGCAGATCAGCTCCAGTGCCGAGGAAATAGCCCAGCCGGATGCGGCGCTGATTGCTGCCTGAAAGCGCAGCGAGGTGATCGACGGCGGCGTCCAGGCCGCGCAGCGCGTCCTGCATCCGCGGCAACCAGGCGGCGCCGGCTTCGGTGAGCAACACCTCGCGGGTGTTTCGAGTGAAGAGCATGACGCCGAGCTGATGCTCGAGCTGTTTGATCGCCGTCGACAGCGCGGGCTGCGTGATGAACAGCCTCTCCGCGGCGCGCCGGTAATTCAGCTCCTCGCCAAGGACGGCGAAGTAGCGCAGCTGCCGCAGCGTGACGTCACCGCTCGTGGGCTGACCTCCCTCTTACGGGTCGCGGGGCAGCCCCAGCAGTCGTTCCGCGATGATGTTGAGCTGTACCTCCGAGGTGCCGCCGTAAATCGTAGTGGCCCGGCTGGCCAGCAGCATTTGTGCCAACTGGCCCTGAAGCTGGTCGGGATCGCCGATCGCGCCGTCGGTGCCGAACGACGACACCGCGAATTCCGCGTACCCCTGTCCGGTGCGCATCGACAGCAGCTTGGAGATCGCCGCGGCAGGCATCGGGTCGCCGCCGGCCAGCGTCAACAGCGTCGACCGCATGTTGAGTAGCTTGGCCGCGTGCCCTTCGGCGATCAGCCGACCGGCGCGATTTTGGTCGATCTGGTCGAAATGCCCGTCGCGGATGAACTCCACAAAACCGTTGAGGTTGGCCAGGAACGGCGCCTCGCTGTTGCCAATCGACACGCGCTCGGCCGTCAGCGTGGTGCGACTGACCTCCCAGCCGCGGTTCACCTCCCCGAGGACGAGATCGTCGGGAACGAACACGTCGTCGATGAACACGGTGTTGAACATCGCGTTGCCGGTGAGCTCGCGCAGCGGCTTGACCTCAACGCCCTCGCTCTTCATATCGAGCAGGAAGTACGTGATGCCGTTGTGTTTCGGCGCGCTCGGATCCGTACGCGCCAGCAGCATGCCCCACTGCGACAGCTGCGCTCCGGTGGTCCAGATCTTCTGGCCGGTGATCCGCCAGCCGCCGTCGACCTTGGTGGCCTTGGTGGTCAGGCTGGCCAGATCCGAGCCGGATCCTGGCTCGGAAAACAGTTGGCACCAAATCATTTCGCCGCGCAGCGTCGGCGGCAGGAAGCGCTGCTTTTGCTCTTCGGTGCCGAACGCCACGACAGAGGGAATCAGCCAGGCCGCGATGCCCATGTTTGGCCTGCGCACCTTACCCGTGGTGAATTCCTGGGCGATGATGATCTGCTCGACGGGGCTCGCCCCGCGACCCCATGGCTTGGGCAGGTGAGGCACCACCCAACCGCCCTCAGCGAGGGCGACGGTGCGCTCCTCACGCGGAATCGCCTTCAGCGCAGCGACTTCCGCGCGGATCTCTTCGCGCAGCTTCTCGGTGTCCGGGTCGAGATCGATGTCGATCTTGCGCAGGCCGGTGCTCGTCGCGACGTCCACCACCTGCTGCGGGTAATCCGCGCCGCGACCGAAGCACGCGTTGAGCATGATGGCGCGCCGATAGTAGACGTTGGTGTCGTGCTCCCAGGTGAAGCCGATGCCGCCGTGCACCTGGATGCAGTCCTGGGTGCAGTGCAGCGCGGCCGCGGGAGCCAGGGTCGCAGCGACCGCAGCGGCGAACTCGAAAGCGCTGTCCTGCGAGCCGGTTTCGGAATACTCGTCGATCGCGCGGGCAGCGTCCCACACCGCCGCGGTGGCGCGCTCGGTGTCGGCGATCATCTCGGCGCACTTGTGCTTGATGGCCTGGAACTGGCCGATGGGCCTGCCGAATTGCTCGCGAATCTTGGCGTACGCCGAGGCGGTGTCGGTGGCCCAGCGCGCGACTCCGATGGCCTCAGCGGATAACAGCGTCGACATCAGCGCGCGCGCCAGCGTCCGGCTCAGGTGGCTCAGCACGCGGTCTTCGCCGACCTCGACAGCGTTGGCCCGAACGTGCGCCAGCGGCCGCAGCGGGTCGATGCTCTTGGCGGGCTCGATCTCGAGTTGGTCGGCGTCGAGCACCATCCACTCTTCACCGCTGTCAATGGCCACCGGGAGCACCAGCACAGCGGCCTGCGCGGCGGCGGGTACCGCCCGCACCTCGCCCCGGATCACCAGGCCATCACCGTGCCGGGTGGCGGTCAGCCCCGAGTCGATCGCATAGGCGGCGATCACCTCGCCGGATGCGAGGTCGTTGAGCAACTTCGCATCGCGGTCGTTGGCGGAGATCAGCGCGCTGGCGATCGCCGAGGGGACGAACGGGCCCGGCACCGCGCCATAGCCGAACTCGGCCAATACGATGGCCAGCTCGAGAATGCCGAAGCCTTGTCCGCCAACGGATTCGGACAAGTGCACGCCCTGAAGTCCCTGTTCGGCGGCGGCCTTCCAATACGGCGGTGGGTTCGATACGGGGGTCTCGAGCGCTTCGTGCAGCACCTCCGACGGCGCCACGCGCGCCACCAGAGACTGCACCGAATCGGCCAGGTCGTTGTGCTCAGGACTGATCGCGATGGGCATGCTCCATTGCCTTCCCTATTAACCGGTCGGTTGGGAGCCAGATTACTCGTTGACGACGTTGGCCAACTTCCGGCCGTCCCTGATCCGCCGGCAGTTGTCGACGGCGTGTTCGAGGTAGCGCCGCATCGTGTCGGCGGTGTACCAGGTGACGTGCGGGGTGAGCACGACGTTGTCCAGCTTGAGCAGCGGATTGTCGGCCGGAATCGGCTCGACGGCGAACACGTCTAAGCCCGCTGCGGCGAGGCCGCCGCTGCGTAATGCCTCGACGAGCGCGCCCTCGTCGACGACACCACCGCGTGAGGTGTTGACGAGCACCGCGTCCGGCTTCATCCGGGCCAGCGCAGCACGGTCGAGCATGCCTGCGGTCTTCTCGGTCAGCGGCAGGTGCAGCGAGACGATGTCGCTTTCGGCGAGCAATTCCGGCAGCGGTCGCCAGCCGGGATGGCCGTCGTCGCGGGTGCTCGTGTGCACGACCCGGGCGCCCATGGCCGCCACCATCTTTTCGACGGTCTTGGCGATGTTGCCGTAGCCGACCAGGCCGACGGTGCATCCGCCGACGTCACGCACCGTCTCGCCGAGGCTCGGGTCGGACGGCCAGCCCTTGCCATCGCGGGTCGCGCGGTCGAGTGCCGGGAGCCGTCGCAGCGCGGCCAGCATCAGAAGCACGGCGCCCTCGGCGACCGACGGCGCGTTCGCACCGGGCATGTTCGCCACCGCGACGCCCAACCGGGTCGCGGTGTCGACGTCGATGGTGTTGACCCCGGCGCCCATCTTGTGCACGAGCTTGAGGTTGGCCGCCTTCTCGAGGTCTGCTTCGGAGAGCGGCCTCAGCACGTGCCAGATGACCTCGGCCTCTGGCAGCTCACGGTAGAAGGTCTCGTCGTCGTCCTCGGCGCAATATCGGATGTCCAACCAATCCGTCTCTGGCGCAAGGAATTCAGTGACCTTTGCACCGGGTATGAAGTGGGCGAGAACTCTCAGCGATGGGCGCTTGCGCGAAGAGTCAACAGTCAGCGCCACCGCTTCGCGATCCACTTGGCGATCGTATCGGCCTTCTCGCTGCGCGCCCCCGGGGTGGTGAAGTAGTGGTCGGTGTCGATCGAGCACTTTGATTTGTCGGTGCTGGCCAACGCGTCGTAGATGCGCTGTGCGTCGCTGGGATACACGCCGGTGTCCTGTTCGGCGTTGATCACCAGGGCGGGGCAGTCGACGCGCGCCAGGTGTGGTTCGGCGCGGGTCTGGGCATGCCGAAGACTCCACATGCCCAGCCAGTTGCGCAATGTGCATGCGGCGGCGATACCGTGCGCCGAGCGGTTGGCCTTGACCGGTGGTCCGGCGTAGCACATATTGGCCGGGCGCTTCGTCGGTTCCAGCGTTGGATCGACCATCCGCGGATCCGCCCACGTCCGCAGCACCGTGAAGGGGCGGTCAGAGAAGCCCGCCGCATGCACTCGTTTGAGTTCGGTCTCGGCCCAGTCGGTGATCGCGTGATTGCGGGCGATCTGCGCCGAGCGGTAACGCTCGATGAACTCCTTGGAGTACGGGGGACCGTTGCGTGGGTCGAACAGGTCGAGGTCGGGATCGCTTGCCAGGGCGTCGTTTTCATCGATAACCGAGGCATCCATCCATGCGGTCAACACATCGGGGCGACCGGGGTGGGCCGCGCTGGCCACGTAGCCGTCGGCTGGGGGCAGGTCGGCAAGCCCGGCAGCGGGCCGCATGCCAGGCAACGGCGTGACGTGCGCGTCGACGGCCTGGGCTTGATAGGCCGCCATCAATGAGCCACCGCCCGAATTGCCAAGCAAAACAATGGTTTCTACGCCCTGCACCTCGCGCAGCCAGCGCACTCCGACGCCGATGTCGACCAGCGCGTGGTCTAGCAGGAAGCTGCTCTCGTATCCTCGGTAGCGGGTGTTCCACCCGAGAAAGCCGATGCCCCGGGTGGCCATGTAGTCGGCGAGGTAGTGCTCGGAAAAATCGATCTGGTAGTGCGCGGCGATCATGGCGACCTTCGGCTTGCGCCCGACACCGCGGTGGTACAGCCCCTGACACGGATGCCCACCCGAGCCGGCGCGCCGTGCCGTCGGCGAGTCCATTCCGACGAATTCACGGGTGACGCCCGGTGTCCCGGTCGACGCCGAGGTTTTCGTCATGTCAGGCCGGCCTCCTTGTGATAAATGGTCCGGTAGAAGAAGTTGGCCAGCGTGGTGATGCATGCAGCGTCGTCCACGGCGTCCGCGACGTCACCTGACAATTGTATGTAGCAGAACTGGTTGAGCATCGAGACCATCGCCACCGCCATTAGATGCGGGTCGTCCTCGCGGGCGCAGAAGCCGTGCCGCTGGGCCTGCTTCACCATGCGAGTGACCAATTCGATTGGCAGCGAGCAAATATCGGCCCAGTATTCGGCGAAGTCGTCATTGATCATCGCGAGCTGCGAGACGCTGATGATCTCGGCGAGCCGATTGCGGTAGGTGTTCCAGTGCGCAGCCGCCGCCTCATACGAGCGCTCCCAGTTGGTCAGCCCGGGTTCGGCGGCCGCCCGCGACCGTTCTCTTGCCTCATCGCGGAACCGCACCGCCCACTCGCGGACCATCGCCTCCTTGGAGTCGTAATAGTTGTAGAACGACGCTGTCGACTTGCCTGCTTCGGCGGCGATGTCCGAAATCGTCGTCGCCAGAATGCCCTTGCGCGCGATCACCGCCCGCGCCGCCGTGTCGATCGCGGCCTGTGTCTGCCTGCCACGCAGCGTCGGCAACTGTTCGCGGGGACTGACGGTCACGGGGCTCCTCGGCCGTTGATCGAAACTGAATCTGATGTTAGATTCAGATTTCGAGCTTGGCTAGAGGAGCAGCGACGTGATCAAGCCAAACAACCCCAATTCCGAATTCGAACTCGGCGGCATCAACCACGTGGCGCTGGTCTGTTCCGATATGGAGCGAACCGTCGACTTCTACAGCAATGTCCTTGGTATGCCATTGATCAAGTCGTTGGATCTGCCCGGCGGCATGGGACAGCACTTCTTCTTCGACGCGGGCAGTGGCGACTGCGTGGCGTTCTTTTGGTTCGCCGATGCGCCGGATCGCGTCCCCGGCGTTTCGTCGCCGGAGGCGATTCCCGGGATCGGTGACATCGTCAGCGCCGTCAGCACCATGAACCATCTGGCGTTTCACGTGCCTGCGGAGAAGTTCGACGAGTACCGGCAGCGACTCAAGGACAAGGGGGTACGCGTCGGCCCCGTCCTCAACCACGACGAGAGCGAAGCGCAGGTTTCGGCGACGTTGCACCCCGGCGTATACGTACGGTCGTTCTATTTCCTTGATCCAGACGGCATCACTCTCGAGTTCGCCTGCTGGACAAAGGAGTTCACCGACAACGACACCCAGACGGCACCGAAGACCGCAGCAGACCGCCGACCTCGGGTGCCCGCAGGACGCTGACCGCGCCATGCCTGACGGCGGGCTGTCGGACGCTCAGATCGCCGCGATGTCGGCGCATGAACGTCGAGAGTTGATCAACCGGCTGGAACGTCCGCTCGGGGAGCTCCTGTCGGCCGCACAGCTCGCGAGGTTGCGGCGGGTGCGCCTGGTGTTGATTGTTGGCGCGATCATCGGGCTGCTGCCGTGGATCGTCTACCTCGCAATCACGCTGCCCGACAAGTACATCGCGCACAACTGGCCCACTACGTGGGTCGGCTTCGACATCCTGATCCTGATATTCATGGCGACGACGGCCGTGCTCGGTCTGCTGCGGCGACAGCTGCTCGTCCTGACTGCGTTCACGACCGGCGTCCTGTTGGTCTGTGACGCATGGTTCGACGTGATGACGGCCGCGCCCGCTGACAGATGGCTGTCGGTGTTGACCGCCGTCGCGGGGGAGCTGCCGCTGGCGGCGCTCCTGATCACGGGTGCGCTGCGTATCCTTCGGTTGACCGCTACCCGGCAGTATCTACTTGACCCTGGGATGCCGCTGTGGCGAATCCCGTTGCTGCCCTAGCTCGTATAAAGGTCAGGCACGGCTAGGCCGTCGATCATCGCGGCCAGCTGATCGACAAGCTGATCGTTGTTCAGTGCGATCTCCCCCTCCAGCCACGCGGTGATCATCTGCGCGACGCCGCCGACCACGAAATGTGAAGCCGCCTTGATCCGCTCACTGTGCCGCGCGCCTAGGGTGCCCGCATGTTGAAAGGTCAGCAGCGCCATCAACGCGAAGGAGTCCGTGCGCTTGCGCACCACCACGGGATTGGACAGCTGCGAGCTGAACAGCAGACGCCCCACCCGCGTATCGGCCGCGATGGCCCGCACGATATTGGCCATGCCTGCGCGGCTCTGTTCGTTGAGCGGCGCCGCAGCGACAGCGGCCTGCGTCGTCGCTGCGATATCGGCGATCACCCAGTCGAACACCGCGGCCACCAGGTCGTCCTTGTCGGTGAAGCTCTCATAGAAGTAGCGCAGTGCCACCCCTGCTCGCGCGCAGATGCCACGCACGGTCAGTTCGGACAGGTCAGCGTCGGAACCGAGGATGTCCAGGCCGGCCTCCAGGAAGCGGCGGCGGCGCTCGGCAACTCGGTCAGCCGCCTCGATGCCGCGGTAGGGCCGCACTTGAGCCATCGGCTCCATCTTGACACCGGCGTCGCCGCGGAGGCAATATATCTGGAAACAAAGGTTCTCACATTTGTCGTTAGGTGGATCAATGACGATCAATGAGCGGACTGTCGGCGAAGTCGCTGCGCTCCCGACGACGACGCGTTCGCGTGGGGCCACTCTCGAAGACGGCCTGATGGGAGTCGCATTGCTGGCCGGCCCGGCCAACGTGATCATGCAGCTGGCGCTGCCTGGCGTCGGCTACGGCGTGATGGAAAGCCGGGTGGAAAGCGGCCGCGTCGATCGGCACCCGATCAAGCGCGCGCGCACCACATTCACGTATCTAGCGGTTGCGCTCAACGGCTCGCCGGAGCAGAAGGCGGCGTTCCGCCGCGCAGTGAATCGTGCTCACGCGCAGGTCTATTCGACCGATGAGAGCCCGGTCAAGTACCACGCGTTCGACAAGCAGCTGCAACTCTGGGTTGGAGCCTGCCTGTACAAGGGGGCGGTTGACGTGTACCGCCTGTTCATCGGCGAGATGAATGAGGAGACCGCCGAGCGGCATTATCGCGAGGGGTTGCCGCTCGGTACCACGCTGCAGGTACCCGAGGACATGTGGCCCAAGGATCGCGCCGCATTCGACAGGTATTGGCAGGAATCGCTGAAGAAGGTGCACATCGACGATGCGGTGCGTGAATACCTCTGGCCGATTGCTGCAGGACGGATACGTGGCGTCAGGCTGCCAGGTCGGGTCCAGCGCTCGCTTGACAATTTCGGCCTGCTGATGACGGCCGGCTTTCTGCCGCAACAGTTCCGGGACGAGATGAAGCTGGAGTGGAACGCTGCCAAGCAGCGCCGCTTCGACCGCATCATCGGCGTGCTGCGCTTCGTCAACCATCTGATGCCGCGCTTCATCCGACAATTCCCGTTCAACGTGCTGTTGAAGGACCTCGACTGGCGGATCCGAACCGGACGTCCGCTCGTCTAACGGGCGCTGACGCGATAAACTTCGATTTCATCAGGCAAGCCCTTGAGTCGTTGTGCGCCAAGGCTTTCAAAGCTCAGACCGGATCCTGCTGAGAGGTCGCGCACCGTGCGACTTGCAAGTATGTCGCCAGCGCCCGCCAATGCACCGATCCGGGCACCGATGTGCACCGCTAATCCGCTCCACTCAGTGCCGCGCCGCTCGCACTCGCCGGTATGGATGCCGGCACGTATCGGCATGCCTCTTGTCGCGAGGGCGGGCACCACGTCGAGCGCCCAGCGGGCAGCCTTCGTGGGCGCTTCGAACAACGCGAAGATGCCGTCACCGGTATGGTTGGCTCGCTCACCGTCGTGACGCGAAAGCGCAAGGGCGACAAGCTCGTCATGGGTGTCCAACAGGTGGCGCCAGTGTGCGTCACCATGTGCGGTGAGCCGCTCGGTCGACCTGACGATGTCGGTGAAGACGACGGTTTTGAGCACCCGCTCCGCCGCAGCCGTCGGCTGTTCCTCCCCGATGAACTCCAGCATCTGCTCACCGAGTTCCTCGATCACATCGAATCCGTTGTGCGAGCCTTCCGGCAGCGCGTGAAAGGATGCGTTCGGGATGGCCGCAGCCAACGCGGCAACCGCCTCGATTGGCACGAAACCGTCGCCTGGGCGTCCCATCACCAACGTGGGAGCGCGGACACTGGCCAAGACTCCGCGAACATCGATGTCCATGAACGCCCGCCATCGAAGTTTCGCCATCATCGGACTCGCGATGGTGCGTTGATATCTGCCGAACATCTCCCGCACTCCCGGCGTCGCGGCGGCAGATCCGTAAAACACGTCTGCCAGCGCGCCTTCGCCCCAGGCTCGGTCGATCTCGTCGAGATGTGAGTCCACCTCAGTCGGGGTGAAACCCCAGGGAAAACTCGGAAGGTCCTGCGAGAACCGCGCCGCGGTCCCATACAGCCCCAGGGACAACACCCTGTCTGGATACATCGCGGCGAACAAGATGGCGATCGATCCCCCTTCGCTGGAACCGACCAGGTGAAAGCGCTCGATGCCAACTGCGTCGACGACTGCGCGAAGATCGGCGACGCGCTCGTCGAAAGACAGATGATGGCTGGCCGGATCAGATAGGCCCGTGCCGCGTCGATCCCACATGACGAACCGCACTCGCTGTGAGACGCGATCGATCAGAGGCTTGTAAGGGCTACCGGTCTCGTCGACTGTGTCGACGTTGCTGACTACCCAACCGGGGGCGTAGACCATCGTCGGACCGGAGTCTCCGAAGACGCGATATGCCAGTCGCACGTCGCCGTTGCGTGCGTAGTGCACCCGCCCGCCGTTCACGTCAATATGGTGACAGTTCGCAGACGGCGGCACAGCCAGTTTGCTTGCCACCGAATGAACACACGTCCCAATGCAAGCAGCGACACCTTTGCCCCGGGTAGTTCCGCGCGGGTGTGACTGCGCAGTTCCGCGATACTGTCGCGCGGCGTCCACACCGTAGGCCCGCTGTGTTCCCATTTGCCGCCCAACTGGATCGCAAGGGCGCGGTCGATCCGTATGCCGAGGTGTTCTGCCGGGCACTCGGCCGTGAGTGGGCAAGTCCCCTCGACCGACGTGGAAGAGATTGGTTGTTCGGTGCCTGCACCGCATTCGTCACTTGGGCGCTCTACTTCGCGGTCGCACCGATCACGGTGGGCCGCACGCGGTCGATCATCGAAATGTGGACGGGCGCAACGATTATCAACGGACTGACGGGACGGCTACTGGCAGTCCTGATGCTTCGGGGGCGGACGCCACCTGACGCACTTCTCGGCACTTGGCTTGCGTTTCGCCAGGCCGCCCGGGGTCGCGCTGGAGCCGCTGTCGGTCGAACGGCTCATTCGAACATGAAGCCGCGCATGAAGCGGGTCATGCGGCGCAGGTAATCCGGCTGACTCACGTGCAGAATGTGGTTGCCAGGGAACCAGTGAAACGCGCAACGGTCCCAGTGCTCCCACAGCATCTCGGCCTGCTCCGGTGGCGCCAGCCGATCGCCGAGCCCAGTGATGATCAGCCGACGATCTTTAGGCACCAGTGGTGGATAGTTAAGTGGTGACGGGTATTTCGTCGCTTCGTGCACCAGTTGGTCATCGGTGCCTGCGATGAGATCGCGCAACCGCACCACATAATTGGCGGGAAACCACTCGTCCACAGTCCTGTCCGGGGTCACAACGGGAACATTGGGAACCACGGCCTGAATGCGGTCGTCGACGCACGCGATCAACGCCGAGGTGTATCCGCCCAACGACATCCCGGTCAACGCGACCCGATCAACACCGGTGAACTCGAGATAGTCGATCAGTGACCGGAAGTCGTGCACAGCCTGGGCCATTGCCTCCGCGAAACCCGCGAAGCCGTGTGCGAAGTAGCCGTATCCACTGAACGGCGAGCCCTTTTCGGCGCGTGCTCCGTGGAACGGCAATGTATACAACAGCACGTCGTAGCCGGACCGGTAGAACCACGGCAGCGAGAAGAACAGACCGTTGAACAAGTACGGCGAGCCCATGAACCCGTGAATCACGCACAATGTGGGGTGCGGCCCGTCGTCGTGGACCCAGTGTTGTGCGCGCACCACGTTATTGCGGAGATAGCCGCGGCATTGTTCGCGCAGCGCCGGGTTGACGGCCTCGAAGCTGCTGTCGAATCGGATGTTGTTGACTCGGCCCTTGGCCATCCACTCGGCGATGGGATTGGCTGGGCGCGATGAGATCCGCGGTTCTTGCGTGGGCTTCGGAAACGACAGTTCCGGATCCCTGGCGCTGGCGAGCTCGGCGTAGAACCGCAGGTGGTCGAGCTCGGCGCGCGTCTCGGACCGGCGCAGCGCGGTGGTGAGCATCGTCGGCACCATGGTGGCACCCAGCAGCGATGCGATCGCGGTGCGCAACGCGACGTCGGCAACGGCCGACGAGTCGACGATCAGCCGTTGCCGCAGCGTGAGGTCGATGCGGCGGGGCAGCCCGCCGACGGTGGCGTCGGCGCCAGGAACGTCGGGGACTGGAATCGGGGGATCGACGGGAGCGGCGTCGGAGTCCCGCGTACTGGACACCTCCGCATGGTAGCGCTCAGTTCAACCGGTAGACCGTTGATCCGCCGATGAATGTGCCGGGATAGTGCGCCGCTACCCAATCCGAAATCTCGCGGGTATGCGACACGGTGTGCTGCGTGCTGCGGATGACCTCACCGTGGGCGCCTGGTGAATTCGGCCCGCGGCCGGCCTCGACGTAGTACGAGATCTTGCCCGCGTGGACGTCGTCGATGAACTGTTGAACCGTCGGTACCGGGTCGCCGCTCCAGCCTCCGACGGCCATCACCGATGTGCCAGAGGCGATTTCGAGAGCGGCCGCCGACTGCGAACCGTTCGTTGCGGCCGACCATTGCGTGTGCGTCGATGCCAGCATGGCTGCGAGTTGAGCATTGGTGGCCTCGTCGTTGATCCAGGAGCCTGATACCTGAGACGTCCTGGCCGCTGTGGGCATCGTTCCATGATGCGGGGTGGCGGCCGTCGCGATGGAAAACGCGACGGTCCCTGTCAGACCGGCCGCACACCCGGCCACCAACGCGAGAACTGGTGGACGCGGCAACAGTACACCAACTGCGCTCACCACGGCGACGGCAACGATCAGCAACGGTAGCCATCCTGGGCCAAAGGCGTTGCGGTGCAGTAAGAATGCGGAGGGCGCCGCGGAGAGCACGATCAGTGCGGCCAGTGCGCATCGGCCGTCCCTCAGTAGTCTTCGCTGCCACGCCCACACCGCGCCCATGCTCACCAGTGCGGCAACCGCGGGCGCCAGCGCGACCGTGTAGTACGGATGGATCATTCCGCCCATGAAGCTGAACACCACGCCGGTGACCAACAACCAGCCGCCCCACGTCAGCAACGCACACAACTCGCCACGGCTCAACGCCCGCCGCGCCGCTAGATACGTGCCAAGTGCGACGACGAACAACGCCGTCGCGAACAGCCATGAGATCTCGTTGGCCATCTCGCCCGTGAACAGCCGGTGCGCTCCGGTATGCCCGCCGAGCATCGGCACGCTCGAACTGCCCCAGTCGCCGAGCGGCTTTCCCTCTGGGTGGTGGCCGAGCAGGCGATTGATCCCGTTGTAGCCCAACGCCAGATCGAGCACCGTGTTGTCCGTCGAACCGCCGATGTATGGCCGCGCGCTCGCCGGGGTCAGCTGCACGGCCAGCACCCACCAGCCGGCCGCAACGATCAACGCCACCGCCGCCCCGAGGAGATGAAGCGCGCGCTTGCCCCAAGTCGTAGGCGCCACAAGCAGATACGCGACACCGAAGCCGGGCAGCACGAGGAACCCCTGCAGCATCTTCGTCAGAAATGCGATACCCATGACGGCGCCGACGAGCGTCAGCCAGCGCCACGACGCGGTCAACGTCGCACGCGTCAGGCAGTATGCGGCGACGGTCAACAGCAGCACCAGCAGCGCGTCGGGGTTGTTGAACCGGAACATCAACGCGGCGGCGGGCGTCGCCGCTAGCGTCGCGCCGGCAAGCAATCCCGCGGCCGCCCCCTGGTTGGGGTCGGGAAACGCGCGTCGCACTGCGGAATACAGCACGGCGACGGCCGCCACGCCCATCAACGCCTGCGGCGCCATGACCGACCAGCTGTGCATCCCGAACAGCCGCACCGAAAGGCCACTGACCCACAGCGAGGCGGGCGGCTTGTCAACCGTGATGAAGTTCTGCGGGTCAACGGAGCCGAAGAACCACGCCGACCAACTCTGCGAACCAGCCTGCGAGGCTGCGGCATAGAAGGTGTTGCCGTAGCCGCTGGCCGAAAGGCGCCACAGATACAGCACGGCCGTCGCGCCCAGCAGCGCGACCAGCGCCCACCGCGACTTGCTGGGCCTGCGCACTGGCACGACGGTCTCCGTGGAGACCGGTTGGTCGACAAGGGCAGTCACACGCATACGGTGCCGGTAATTACCAGCCGCACTCCTGTGGCACGGCTGCCAACCGGCTGTGAGTTGAGTGGATGCCACACTGGCCGCATGTGGAATCCCGACGTCTACCTGACATTCGCCGACCATCGCGGCCGCCCGTTCTTCGACCTGCTCTCGCGGGTCAACGCTCAGGCTCCCAGGCGGGTAGTCGATCTCGGCTGCGGGCCCGGCAATCTGACCGCGACGCTGGCGCAGCGGTGGCCGGACGCCGTCGTTGAGGCGTGGGACAGCTCGCAGGAGATGGTCAAGGCGGCACGCGAGCGCGGCGTCGACGCTCACGTCGGCGACGTACGGGAGTGGACACCGCGGCCGGACACCGATGTGGTGGTGAGCAACGCCACCCTGCACTGGGTGCCGGAACACGCTGAGTTGCTGGTTCGGTGGGCCGGTGAACTCGCGGCCGGCTCGTGGATCGCCATGCAGGTGCCCGGCAACTTCGATGCGCTGTCGCATGCGGCCGTGCGTGAGCTCGCACGTCGTGATCAGTGGGCAGAAGCGTTGCGGGACTTCCCGTTTCGGGAGGGCCAGGTAGACGACCCGTCGGGATATGCCGGGCTGCTCAGTGACGCGGGTTGTGCCGTCGATGCATGGGAGACCACCTACATCCACGAACTCAGCGGTGAGAATCCGGTGCTGGAGTGGATCACCGGCACCGCGCTCACCCCAGTGAAGAGCCGGCTCAACGACGAAGAGTGGCAGGAGTTCCAGCAGGAGTTGATTCCGATGCTCGACGCGGCCTACCCGGCACGGGCCGATGGCAAGACGTTCTTCCCATTCCGTCGGATCTTCGTGGTGGCACAGGTTGGGTCAGGTGGGTAACCCGAGCTTGTCGGCCTCGGCCCGGTAGCGGTCCACCCATTCGTCGGAGCGTTGGTCGGCTTGGCGTTCCAGCACGGGCGCCGGTGCGAGTCGGGGATCTTGTCCTATTGCCTCGAGCACGGTGCTGACGATCTGGGTGAGGTTGCGCCAGAGCACGGGATATGCGATCTCGATCGGCGTGAGGTTCTCCTCGTCGAACCAGGCCCGCCAGCCTTTCTCCTGTTCGCGCAGCATCGTGACGATGTGTGCGATTGCCGCCGCGTGATACTCGGCGCGGGAGTCGCGTACGGGATCGGGTCTGCCGCGCCAGACGCGGGTCTGCACCGCCCGCCAAAACGAAACGGCTTGGGAGACAACGTCAGGACGGTGAACATAGATGAGAACCGGGTCGCTGCCGATGATGTCGCGGATGGCCGAAAGCAGGCCATCACCCGACCGGTCGGGTAGTCCCGCCGCGCGCTGCAGGAGCAACGGCGTCTGGTTCCACATCAGCTTGCCGCCCCAGATGCCGTTCGGAGTGCGGCCGACAGTACGGATGTAGTCACGCCAGATCTCGGGCGGCGCTAGGTCGGGCTTGCCTTCGTCGAGCGGATCGAGCAGCCGGAGGATCGAGTGGTCGTCGACACCCTCGAACCATTGCCTCGGCTGCGGGGATTGGCTTGTCGTCGGCAGATATTGGAAGAACTCCCCAGGCTCTCCTGCCACACCGGTGGCGCGCAGCGATTCGACGAGCAGCGTGCTGCCACTGCGCTGCGAAGCGAGCACCAGGTAGGCCGTCGCGGGTGACATGCGCGAGAGCATAATCGCATTCAATTCGCTTGGCACGCGCGATCATTGCGATCACAGTGAGTAAATCTATTTCCCGGAACCGTGGTTCTCTTCGACGCCTCGCTCTGCCGCAATCGCCGATCGGCTGGTGATCTGTGGGCCATGAATGCGTAGGTACGTTTCGGTGTAGCGCTCGGCAATTCGCGTGCCCGCAAACTCGGATGGGATGACGTCGTTGGTCTTGTGGCGCCAGTCGTCGAGGAGCAGCGCGAGATCGTTGGCGATCGCTTCGGACTTGTCGGTGACGTCGGCGGCCAACAGATTGCGTGACTCCGTCGGATCCTCGACGAGATCGTAGAGCTCGCGCGCGGGCCGCTGCGATTGCACGAGCGGCTCCATCGCTCGGCCGGGAGCGCTGTCCGCGATATCCCATGGCAGGTCGAGCAGCGGGCGGGTGGCGTAATTCTCGATGTAGCTGTATTCCTTCGTCCGGATGGCCCGGATCGGGTCGAAGGAATCGTGGTACGTCTTCGTGGTGTAGACCTCGGTCCGCACCGGGTGGTTGGCCGGGGTTCGCAGGCCGTCTGCGTGCGACAAGCCTTCGACGTCGGGAGGTATGTCGAGGCCGAGGAGGTCGAGCAGGGTCGGCAGCAGGTCGACGCCGCTGAACAGCTCGTCATACACCTGGGGCTCGATGCCGGTGGCCCGCGGAGGCCGCACGATCAGCGCGATTCCGGTGCCCGCGTCATACAGCGTCGACTTGGCGCGTGGCAACGCCGGACCGTGGTCGGTCATGAAAACCACCCAGGTCGTGTCGGCGAGGCCAGTGTGGTCCAGCATGTCGAGGAGCTGGCCCACTGCGGCGTCCGCAACGGCGATCGAGCCGTAGAACTCGGCAAGGTCTTCGCGGATGTCGGCGTTGTCCGGCAGATAATCGGGCACTACGACGTCATCGGCGTCCGCGGGATCGTAGCGGTCACGCGGATACGGGCGATGTGTCTCGAAGAACCCCGCGGTGAGCAGGAACGGCCGCTCGGGAGGCTCGGCGAGCCAGCGGGTGGCGTGCTCGACGACGTACTCGCAATAGGAGTTGGACACGTCGAACTCGTCGTAGCCCAGCTTCACAGGGTAAGACGTTTCATGCTGCATGCCGAATAACGCTGTATGCCAACCAGATTCAGCAAGGATGTGGGGAAGGGTACGAACGCCTGCGTGGTACTCCCAGCCGTGATGAGCAAGGCCGACAAGGCCATTGCTCTGCGGGTAGCGACCGGTGAACAGCGAGCCGCGCGACGGCGAGCACAGCGGCGCGGTGGCGTGGGCGCGGGTGAAGACGATGCCCTCCGCGGCGAGCCGATCGAGCCGCGGGCTTTCGACGTCGGTGTGGCCGTAGGCGCCGAGGTAGCGGCCGAGGTCGTGCCAATGCACCAGCAGCACGTTGTCTCGTCGCGCATTCACTCGGTTGGTCCTCCTTCTGTCGTCGGTCCACCGAACAGTGCATGTCGGTATTCGGCAACCCTTTGGCTCATTGACGAAGTTATCCCCAATGCCGAATTCATCCACAGGTTGGGCTTGGTGGCGAGGTTTCGCGGGCCCGGAGTCTTTGGGGGTGGGTAACTTCGCTCATATGTTCGATGGTTCGTTGCCGGAAGTTATTGACCTGTCCGCGTTGGATGACGCGGCGCTGGTCGATGCTGCCGCTGGCTGGGCCAGGACAGAGAACGCAGCGTGCGCGCGCAAGCTGGCGGTGATGGCCGAGTTGTTCACCCGGCGCACCGGGTTGTCAGCCGGGGAGCGTGAGGATTGGTGGGTCGACCCGGAAGCCGCCGTGGGTGCGGAGTTGGCTGCAGCCCAAAACGTCAGCACCTGGATGGCGCTGGCGCAGGCCCATCGCGGCGTGGTGCTGGCCGATCGGCTGCCCCAAGTTGCCGCATTGTTTGAGGCCGGCTTGATTAGTGAGCCCCTGGTGCGCGCGATCGAATACCGCACCTTGCTGGTCACCGATGCCGAAGCGATCAAGCAAGTGGATGCGTTGTTGGCCGATCAGGTGATGACCTGGGGTCCGTTGTCGGTACGCAAGACCGAGCAGGCCATCGACGCCATCGTGGCTTGGGTAGATCCTGGCGCGTTGCGTCGTTCCCGCGAGATGACCTGCCAGCGCGATGTGCGGTTTGGTTCGCCGTCGGATGAGGCGGGATATACCAGCATGTGGGCGCTGTTGTCGGCGGCCGACAGTGAGGTCGTCAAACAGCGGGTGGAGCAGATGGCCCGCTCGGTGTGTGAGGACGATCCCCGCACGCTGGGTGAGCGGCGCAGCGAGGCGCTGACCGCGATAAGTGCCGGCATCCAGCAGTTGGCGTGTCAGTGCGAGAACACCGACTGTCAGGCCGCACAACGCGACGCCACCCCGCCGGCCACAGCGGTCATCCACGTCGTCGCCGAGGCGGCCACCGTCGATGCGGCCCGCGCAGAGGCTGCAGGGTTGGCCACCAGGGCCGATGCTGAGCCTGACATCCACGACGGCGCGTCTGACGGCGACGAGTTGCCATCGGCCAAGGAACCTGAGGTCGACGATCCGGTGCCCGCGGCGGGACCCACCCGACTTTCCGAGCGTGCCGCGCTGCCGCCCGCTTTCTGCCCGGCACTGCCCGCTTTCTGTCCGGCACCGGCCGCCGCTGCTTCCTGCTCGACGCGGCCAGCATTTGTACTCGGCGGCGGGGTGCTGCCCACCCAGCTTCTTGCGCCACTGCTGGAGCGCGCCACGGTGCGTGAAATCCGCCATCCGGGCGACGCGCCACCAGAACCGCGCTACACCCCATCGCGGGCGTTGGCTGATTTCGTGCGCTGTCGAGATTTGACCTGCCGCTGGCCGGGCTGCGACAAACCCGCCGACGGCTGCGACTTGGACCACACCGTGCCCTACCCAATAGGGCGGACGCACGCGTCAAACCTCAAGTGTTACTGCCGCTTTCACCATCTGCTGAAAACCTTCTATTGCGGGGTCGGCGGGTGGCGCGAGCAGCAGCTGCCCGACGGCACCCTCATCTTGACCTCACCGACCGGGCACACCTACACCACCAAACCCGGCAGCGTCTTGCTGTTTCCAACGCTGTGCCGACCCACCGGCACTCTCTGGGCGCCCGGACACGAGCCGACAGTGAACCCGAAAAACAACCGCGGGCTCATGATGCCCAAACGGAAACGCATCCGAGCCGAGAAGCTCGCCCGCCGCATCGACGCCGAACGCAGACTCAACGACGAGTACGTCGCCGAACGCAACAAACCGCCACCGTTCTAATGCTTTTCGCCAAGCTACGGGTGGTACGGCACACCGACCGCGCGGAATACATACTCCGGCGGCACATCGAACGCCAGGGTTCGACGGGGCAGCCGCACAAGCAGATCCTCGGGCAGCGTCTCTTTGTAGTGCAGCAAAAGTTGGCCCTCGCAGCGGGGATCTACCTCGGCGACGTTGACGTCGAGCGTGAGGCCGGTCGCCGAGAGTTCGGCCTTGACGGTCCCGTCCTGCGGCGCGTCCCACGGGGCATCGATGGTGCGCCCGGCCAGCTTTGGCACCGACGACAACGTGCCGAGCACCCGCTGATTGGTCAGCACCAGCGAGCCGACGTAGCTCGAAATGCTGCCCGCAGAGCGCATGCCAGGGACCCGCCCGCTGAACCGTCGCGTGACAGAAACGTATTCGGAGAGGTGCAGGATGCCCTCCGCCTCGACCTCGGCGCGCAACTGGGGAGGGAGCTTGCCGATTCCTAGCAGCTTTCGTAGAAAGACGGCCATATGCAGTAACCCTAACGGGCCCTCGCAGCTTCGAGGGAAATCCAGGTGGTACAGCTGGAGGGGTGACACGGCGCCGAACTGAAGGCGTGACACCGCGGAAGACCTGGCTGATCGCGTCGGCAGCACTGGCTGTCGCGGTGTTCGCGCTGATGTGGATCGGCTACGCCTCAAACTGGAACTGGCTGGCGACGGTTGACTCGTCCTTGCTGGACGTAGGGCATCGCTACGCCGTCGATCACCCGGGCTGGGTGACCGCGTGGAACGCGTTCTGCACAGTGCTCGGGCCGACCACGTTTCGTCTGTTGACCCTGGTCGTGATCGTCTTCGCGGTGGTGCGCCGCAATCTGCGCGTCGCGATGTTTCTGGTGATCACTGTCGAGCTGGCCGGAATCATCACCGAGGTCGCCAAATACGCCGCCAGTCGGCCACGTCCGGTGACCGCGTTGGTCACCGCGCCATCGAGCTCGTTTCCGTCTGGACACGCGCTGGGTGTGATGGTCGCGGTGCTAGCGCTGCTGACCGTTGTGCTTCCGGTCGTGCGCCGCCAACTGCGGGGTTGGCTGATCGCGCTGGGCGCATTGGTGGTGATCGCGATCGGCGCCGGCCGCGTGGTGCTCAACGTGCACTACCCAACGGACGTGATCGCCGGATGGGCGTTCGGCTACGCGTATTTCGTCGCGTGTCTGCTGATGGTCCCGCCGGTGCGGCCGGTCACGGTAGCGGACGAAAAACCGGCAGCGCTCGGTACTGCACGCTGAACGTGGCCTCGGTGACCTCCGAGCCGATTTCGCCGTCGTGGGCCAGCACCGTCGGCCCGTCCACGGCTTTGAAGCTGAACTCGGGCACCCGCAACTCGTGATATAGCGGGCTGCGCTCCAGGCGGCCCAGCGCCAGCGCGGCAACGATCCGAGTCCTGCTGAACCGCCGCCCCGTCTCCAGAATCCGGACGTCGAGCAGGCCATCGTCCATGCGCGTGCGCCGCGACGGCGCGAATCCCGACGGCAGATATGTCGAGTTGCCGACGAAGAACAATGAGGTTTGCAAGTCCTTGTTGTCGTACGCGATCCGCACCGGCTCGTCGTGACGCAGCGTGTGGAACATCGCGTACAGGCCCGCCAGCGGCTTGCCGATCTTGTGCTCGAGGCGCTCGCGGGTCTGCACGAACGTCGGGTACGCGCCGATGCTGGCGGTATTGATCACCATGTGCCCCTCGTTGAGGCAAACCAGGTCCACACAGCCCACGCTGCCGCGCTGCACCGCGTCGATGGTCTTCGCGACGGTGTCGCAACCGATGTCCTTCGCGAAATGATTGAACGTGCCGCCCGGGAAGACCGCCAGCGGGATACCGGCTTCCAATGCCACGCTCGCCGCGCACGAGACGGTTCCGTCACCGCCACCGACCGCGAGCACTTCTGCGCGCTCGGCCGCCTTGCGCAACACGTCCTCGACATCGTCGTCCTCACTGAGTTCGACAATCTCGGCCTGCGGCAACGAGTCTCGGGTCTCGGCGACGACGCGTGCACCCGTCCCGCCTCCCGATGCCGGGTTCACCACCAACACGACGCCCGCACCCTCGGGCCGTTCCGGGGTGTCCACCCGCAGCGGATCCGCCGTCGGAATCTTGGTCACCACGACTGGTGGCACCACGCGCCCGCCGAGCACCGCGACGCCGGCACCGATGCCGAAACCCGCGAACACATCGCCGGGATAGTGCGCCCCTGTCGCCACTCGCGACAGGCCGACCAAGCCGGCCAACAGCGCCAGTCCCAAGCCCAGCGGCGGGCTCTCCAGCCCGACGCCGACCGCGAACGCTGCGGCGCTGGCCGAGTGGCCGGACGGCAGCGAGTTCGATGTCGGTGACCGGTGTCCGCGGCGTGCGATCGGCACGGTCAAACGGTTCGGCCTGGGCCGCACCCACACCCTCTTGGCGACTTGATTCGTGACCAGGCTGGTCACCGCCAGGCTCGCGACGCCGCGAGTCGCCCCGCGGCGCGCGGATGGACCGCCGAGCGCGCCGAGCAGGGCGGCGATGACGAACCACAGCTTCGAATGGTCAGCGGCCCAGGTCAGCCGGGGCATGGTGGCGTCCAGCAGGGGGCTGGGTGACTCCGCGATGGCCTCGAACACCTCGCGGTCCAGGGTCCCGAGGCCTTCGCCGATCTGCCGGATGCCCCGCCGGCGCCCCAGCAGGGACTGCAGTTTCATGCCGTCTACTTTGCCCGATCCACCGATCCTCAATCGTTTCTGAACCTTTACTTGACCCCAGCTGTGACACCCCTGACGATGAGTGCGTGCGCCGACTGTTAGCTCTGCTGTGCGCTGCAGCCGCCTATCTGACTGTGGCGCCTGTCGCGCACGCGGAGTTCACACCGTGGTTCGCCCGTCAGGTCGGCAATGCCACACAGGTGGTTTCCGTTGTGGGAGCGGGTGGTTCGTCGGCGAAGATGGACGTCTTCCAACGCGGGCCCGCGGGATGGGAAGCCATCCGCGCAGGCATCCCCGCTCACGTCGGCGCCAATGGCTTCGCCGCCGAGACCCACGACGGCAACATGGCGACCCCGCTTGGCATTTACACCCTCGACTTCGCCTTCGGCACCGCCCCGAACCCCGGCGGCGGCCTCCAGTATGTCCAAGTAGGCCAGGACCATTGGTGGGACGGCGATATGAAAAGTCCTACCTACAACACCATGCAGGTCTGCAAAAAAGCGCAATGCCCGTTCGATACGTCGCCGGACAGCGGCACCGAGAACCTCGTCATCCCGCAGTACGCACATGCGGTCGTGATGGGCGTGAACAAGGTCAGGGTGCCAGGCAACGGCGGCGCGTTCTTCCTTCACACCACCGACGGCGGCCCGACCGCGGGATGTGTGGCCATCGATGACGACACCTTGGTGGAGATCATGCGCTGGCTGCAGCCGGGTGCGCTGATCGCTATCACCAAATAGTCATCAAATATTAAGGGCCCGACCGGCTTTCACCTTGAAGTTGAGGTTCTCGGTCGACATCGATGCGTCGTAGGTACGGTCGTAGCCGGTCTCGCTGATCTTCCAGCCCTCGGCCGTGCGACGGTAGCGGTCGTGGTAGAAGCCCGCACCGATAAGCATGAAGTTGAAGTCCGGTGCGATCACCCGATCCTGCAGGTACCAGATTGCCGTCGCTTCGTCGCCGTCGACGATGATCTCGGGATGGGTGACGCGGTGCTCTGTGAGGATTTCAGGGCCGAGTGACGATCGCATGAACGAGACCAGCTCGTCGCGGTTGGTGAAGTGGTGCTCCTCACCGATCGATTCGCCGTACCGACCGACCACATCTTCGGTCAGCGTGTTGGCGAAGTCGTCCCAGTGCTTGGTGTCGAGGGCACGAAGGTACCGGTATTTGACTTGCTGGATCTCGTCGATGTCGCCCATGGGCGACAGGCTACTGCGCTGCAGTCAGGCCTCGCGTGGCCGGGCCTTCGAGCAGCGTGCCGTCGGGCGCGAACCGTGAGCCGTGCAATGGGCACTCCCACGATTCGTCGGCGTCGTTCCAGTTGACGATTCCGCCGAGGTGCGGGCACACCGGCGACACCCGATGCTCGACACCGTCGACGACGCTGCGGGCCTCCAAGTCCCACGGCGGGCCGCTGACCACGCCACCGCTTTCCGGTGTGCGGTTGCCGATCCGGGTCACCGGCGTGATCCATCCCTTGGCCAAATTGAACCCAACTTCGAGGTTGGCCTGCAACGCCTTCGGGATGCCCGACAGCTCGTGCGGACTCCAACTGGCAAATGCGTTCGCCCAATCCATCCGCCCCCCGAGGATCCGGCTCGACAGCGCCAGTGCGGCGGCGGTGCCGTTTGTCATGCCCCATTTGTCGAAACCCGTTGCGACGAAGATCTTGTCGTTGCCCGGCAGGATAGGGCCGACGTACGGCAACTCGTCGGCAGGCGTGTAGTCCTGCGCCGACCAGTAGTGGGTTTGCATTGCGCCCGGGTAATGCAGTTTGGCCCACGAATCTAGCTCCTGCACCGAGCATGCCGGGCTCTTCTCGCGGCCCACTGGGTGTCCGGCGCCACCGACCAGAAGCCGGTCACCGTCGGCCGTCGGCGCGTAACGCACTGAGCGAGTTGGCGATTCGGCGGACAAGTACATGCCGCGGGTGATGTTGCCGGGCACCTTGTACGCCATGCAGTAGGAACGGCTGGGCTTCAACCGAGCGAAGAAGCCCCCTCGATCGAGGATCGGAATGCCGGTCGCCAGTACGCATTGCGCGGCGTGAACGTCGAACTCGTCACCACTCGTGGTGCGAACATGTAGGGCCAACTTGTCGCCGCTACCCGAAACACTTTGCACGCGAACGCTTTGCGCCAATCGGCCGCCATGCTCGTCGAGCTCGACGATCAAACTGTCCAGCAGTGGCATCGGATCGAACTGCGCCTGATCGGCAAGTCGCACGCCACCGTGATAGGGGAACGGGACGTCGGCGTCGTCCACCCATTCGACGTCGAGCCCCGCGGCTTGACACGCCTCCAGTTCGGCGCGCGCGGTCCCAACACCATTGTCGGACTGTGCGTATGTGTAGGCGTCCTCACGCTGTACAGATATGCCGTGCGCCTCACAGTGGTGGAGCAACCACTCCTGGCCTTCGCGATTGCCCTGCACGTACTGCTCGGCCGTCTTCGTGCCGTGCTTGCCGACGATCTTCGACATCTTCGTGCCCTGCAGCAAGCTGATCTTCGCGGTCGTGTTGCCGGTTGCCCCGGCCCCTGCCGAATGTGCCTCCAGCACGAGAACGTCCTTGCCGGCCCGGGCCAGGAGTACCGCAGTGATCAACCCGGTCAGGCCGGCGCCGACCACCGCGACGTCTGCCGACCGGTCAGCCTCGACCAGCGGGTTCGGCGGTAGCGGCCGGTCGATTCGGTCGGCGAGCCACAGTGATGTCATGGCCTTGGCTGTACCCAGGCGGGCACGGACGAAACCCTGGTTGACCCCAGTAGTCGCCGCCGTGGTCGTCGTCGTCAATATCGGGGCACCAGTGGTAGCTCGGGAATTCACCTACCTACTCCGATGCGATGGTCGCGGCTCCTAGGTCGGTCAACCCGAGTCCGGCTGTCCTGATGAATGTTGTTGCTGCGCAGCGCGCCAAGGTGGTGACGCGTAACACCGCGACACTGAAATCTGTGTCCCAGCTATGTGGTTGAGTCCAACCCGCTGCCAATGGTGTCCAAAAAGCGGAGTGTCTAACGGAATTGGTTACATCGGCCCGCTATCGTGAGGTCCGTTATGAGCGACCCGTTGGGGTTGTCGATCGGGACGACCAACCTGGTCGCGGCGCGAGTCGGCAATCAACCGCTGATCCGGCGCTCGGTGTTGACCCTGTTCGGCCACGCCGCGCCTGACGTCGGCGTGCCTTCTGCGCACACCGACGGCGTCGTGCTGAGCGGATTCGTCGATCGTGTCGGCGACCCGGTCCCGCTGGTGGCCCCCGACGGGTCATCGCATCACGCCGACCGCCTGCTCGCCGACGCCCTTGAGGCGATGGTCTACGCCTCCGGCGGGCAGCCCTCGCCTCAAACCGCAATCGCCGTTCCCGCGCACTGGGGTACATCGACGCTGTGGGCACTGCGCAACGCGATGCGCGCCAAGTCGAGCCTCGCGCCCAATGGGACACCGGTCCGGCTTGTCTCCGACGCCGTCGCCTCACTCACCGCGCTGCACGCCAACCCCGGCCTTGATCCACACGGCGTGGTCGCGCTGCTGGACTTCGGCGGCGGCGGCACCAGCATCACGCTCGCCGACGCCGCAGCGCGCTTCGAGCCGATGGAGGACACCACCCGCTACACCGAGTTCTCCGGAGACCTGATCGACCAGGCCTTGCTGAACCACGTCCTAGACGGCATTGCCAACGCCGGTGGTGTTGACCCTGCCGGCACCACCGCGGTCGGTTCACTGACCAGGCTGCGCGAGGAGTGCCGCAACGCCAAGGAGCGGCTGTCGGCCGAGACCACCACCGAGCTGATCGCCGAGCTGCCCGGCTACCGCGCGGGAATCCGGGTCACCCGCGCCGAGCTCGAGAACCTGATTGCGCAGCCACTCGGTGGCGTGCTCGCTGCCCTGGAAAAAGCCTTGGAGCGCAACAGGATTAGCTGGTCGAATGTCTCCGCGGTGGTCACCATCGGCGGGGGTGCCAGCATCCCGCTTATCACTCAGCAGCTCTCCGAGCACTCGCAGGCGCCAGTGGTGACGACGCCGCAGCCGGCGCTTGACGCAGCGGTGGGGGCGGCGTTGTACGCCGCCTACGGTGCGGAAGCCGAGGCACAGACCGGGCTCGCACCGGTGCCGGTGCCGCCAGTCCAGCCGATCCCCGTTGTCGATCCCGTCAGCTCGCCGGATTCGGCGACGTTCCGCGCCCTCGCCTGGTCCCAGGACGACGACACCGACGACGTCGTGCCGTACACCGGCGACATCTACGCCACCGATGTGACGTCGGCCCGCCCGCAGGTGCAGTACGTTCCGCCGACGGAGCCGATCGAGGAGCCGCGTTCGACATGGAATCGGTTGCCGCAGTTGGTATTAGGGATCGCTGCGGTGGTTGCGGTGGTCGCTGTCGGCGGCGTCGCGATCGCGCTCACGAGCGCCACCGACAGCACCAAGGCGACCGAGCCGATCAAGACGGCGACCTCGGCACCGCCGCTGCCACCGACAAGCCCAGCACCGCCGCCGGCCACGCCGGCTCCCGTCGAGACCGTCACTGTCACCAGCGAGGCGCCGCCACCGCCGCCCACGACAACGTACGTTCCGCCGCCGACCACCACCCACATCGTGACGACGACCACGACTCAGCCCACCACGACGACGACCACAACCACAACGACGACCACCACGACGCCGACGACAACCACCACGACCACGACGACCACGACGACACCGACGATGACCACGACGTACATCAACGTGCCGTTCGTGCCGGTACCCATTCCGATTCAGGTACCTGCGCCGCAGAATCAGGCGCCGCAATACGAGCCGCAGTACCAGTACCCGCAGCCGCAGCAGGTGCCTTAGACGGTGGCCTGCTCGACGTTTCGCGGGTGATGGCAGGCGGCCTCGTGTGCCACCGCGTGCTCGAGCAAGGCGGGCTCGTCGGTGGTGCAGACCTCGGTGGCCCACGGGCATCGGGTGTGGAAGCTGCATCCCGGCGGTGGGTCGATGGGACTCGGCACGTCGCCCTGCAACACCAG
Organism: Mycobacterium sp. JS623; assembly: GCF_000328565.1. NCBI lineage: Bacteria > Bacillati > Actinomycetota > Actinomycetes > Mycobacteriales > Mycobacteriaceae > Mycobacterium > Mycobacterium sp. JS623. The sequence goes on from NC_019966.1 coordinate 314,597, forward strand.
CCGTTCCCGTGCGGCGTTGCGTTTCGGATCGGGAATCGGCACCGCTGACAGCAGCGCGTTCGTATAAGGGTGAATCGGCTTGCGGTACAGGTCTTCGGTGTCCGAATTCTCGACAACCTTGCCGAGATACATCACCGCGACTCGATCCGATACGTGGCGCACTACCCCGAGGTCGTGCGCCACGAACAGATACGACAGGCCGAACTCGTCCTGAAGTTCCTTGAGCAGGTTGATGATCTGCGCCTGCACCGACACATCGAGCGCGGACACCGGTTCGTCGGCGACGATGAACTTCGGCTGCAGCGCCAGCGCCCTGGCGATACCGATGCGCTGCCGTTGCCCGCCGGAGAACTCGTGTGGGTAGCGGTTGTAGTGCTCGGGCGACAGGCCCACCCGGTCCAGTAGCTCCTGGACACGACGCTTCAGTTCGCCGCCCCTGGCCAACCCGTGTAGCTCCAGCGGATCGCCGACGATCTGGCCGACACGCTTGCGTGGATTCAGCGACGCGAACGGGTCCTGAAAGATCATCTGCATCTGCCGGCGCAGCGGACGCAGGTCGCGGTGTGAGCGGCCAACCAACTCCTCGCCGAGGAACTTCACTGATCCGGACGTCGGCTGGGTCAGTTGCAGGATCGCACGGCACAAAGTCGATTTGCCGCAACCGGATTCGCCGACGAGGCCCAATGTTTCGCCTTCGTGCAACGTGAGGCTTACTCCGTCCACCGCACGCACCCTTGCGACTTCGCGGTCGACCACCACCCCCGACTTGATCGGGAAATGCTTTACGAGGTCGGTGACTTCCAGCAGCGGATCGCCCTTCACGGAATCACCTGTGCCCGACGGGATTTCTTTTCTTCTGGGTCGAGCCAGCAACGGTCCAAATGCGCGCCGCCGACGCGCGGCTCGAGCGGTGGTGGCTCGTCGCATTTGTCGAATGCATGCGGGCAACGCGGCGCGAACCGGCAGCCGGATGGCGGCGCCAGCAGGGACGGCGGCTGTCCGGGGATCTGCGCGAGGCGGGTGCTGCGCGATTGGTCGAGCCGCATCAGCGAGCCGAGCAGACCCCAGGTGTACGGGTGCTGCGGGTCGTAAAAGATCTCGTCCAGCGTCGCATTCTCGACGATCTGGCCGGCGTACATGACAAGCACCCGATCGGCGACCTCGGCGACCACGCCCAGGTCGTGGGTGATCAGAATGACCGCTAGGTCGCGGTCGCGGTTGAGTTGCTCGATGAGCCGCAGGATTTGAGCCTGCACGGTGACGTCGAGCGCGGTGGTCGGCTCGTCGGCGATCAGCACCTCGGGTTCCAGCGCGAGCGCCATCGCGATCATCACGCGCTGCCGCATGCCGCCTGAGAACTCGTGCGGGTAGTGGCGTACTCGTCGCTCCGGGTTGGGAATGCCGACCGAGCGGAGCAGTTCGACGGCCCGGTCGGCCGCCTCGCGCTTCGACACGTCACGGTGAGCCCGGATCATCTCCGCGATCTGATCGCCGACGCGATAGACGGGGTTCAGTGAGGACATCGGGTCTTGGAACACCATGGCGATCTGCTCGCCGCGGACATTCCGCAGCTGATCGTCGTCGAGGCCATTGAGTTCGCGATCCCGGTAGCCGACCGACCCGGTGATCCTGGCGTTGGGAGCGCGGGTCAGCCCGGTGATCGTCTGCGCGGTAACGCTTTTGCCCGAGCCGGATTCGCCAACGATGGCTAGCACCTCGCCGGCGCGCAGCTCGAATGAGACTCCGCTTACGGCCTGCACGACGCCGTCTTCGGTGGCGAAGCTGACCCGTAGGTCGTCGACTTTGAGGAGGGTGCTCATATGGCGACCTCGCAGGCGAGGGCGCCACATTCTGAGCCGATGATTCGCTCGCAAGTTTCGCTCTTTGCCTCGACTCGCGCTCGCTCCGGTCCTCGCTCGTTCCTCGCTGCGATCCTCACTCGCGGTCGTCTTCGGGTGCTCATGCCGGTGCCGCCTCACCGAGCCGGATCCGTGGATCCAGCACTGCATACGCGAAGTCAACGATTGTGTTGAACAGCACGATGAAGAACGCGCCGAACAGTGTGACACCGATCAGCGGCGGCAGGTCAAGGCTGCGGATCGCCTCCCCCGCATACAGTCCCACCCCGTTGAGGTTGTAGACCGTTTCGGTGAGGATGGCGCCGCCCCCGACCACCTGGCCGAAGTCGAGACCGAACAACGTGACGATCGGGATCATCGAGTTGCGAAGCACGTGGCGGATTCGCACCTGACGTTCGGACAGCCCCTTGGCCCGCGCGGTTCGCACGTAGTCTTCGTTCATCGCGTCGAGCATGTTGGAGCGCAGCATTCGGCTGTAGAACCCGACGAAGAGCACAGCGAGCGTGAACCACGGCAGGATCAGGTGGGACGCCCAACCCACCGGATCCTCGGTGAGCGGCACGTAACTGCCCGTTGGGAAGAGCTGGATTTTGAATGTGAGGAAGTACAGCAGGATCGCGGCCAGCCAGAACACCGGCATCGAAATACCCACCAGCGAAAGGATTGTCAGCGCGCGGTCGGTGAACTTCCCCGCGTGGATCGCACTCATGTACCCGAACAGCACCGCCAGTGCCATCCAGATCACCGCGGCCCCGATGCACAACGAGAACGTGGCGGGCACCCCTTCCCAGATCTGCTGCACGACGTTGCGGTCCTTCGCATACGACATGAGTTGGCCGGTGAAGATCTGCTTCATCATCGTCAGGTACTGCACAGGCAGCGGCTGATCCAGCCCGAGATCCGCGCTGACCCTGGCAATCAGCGCTGGGTCGGCGTTCTTGCCCGCGATCCGCGCAGCGGGGTCGGAGTTCGGGATGACGTTGAAGATCAAGAACACGATCACCGAGATCGCGAACAGCACTGCGATCATGCCTAGAAGACGCCGCACGATGAATCTGGCCATCAGTGCTCCAACCGGATCTTCGCGCGTGGGTCGAGTGCGTCGCGCAGGCCGTCACCGAAGACGTTCAAGGACAGCACTGTCGCGATGATCATCAGGCCGGGCACGATCGTCAGATGTGGTGCGGTGTAGATCATTTCGTAGCCGTCGGCGATCATGGTGCCCCACGACGCGTTGGGTGGGCGGACACCGGCGCCGAGGAACGACAGTGCCGATTCGAGCAGCATGTTGTTGGCGATGTTCAGCGTGAAGAACACGATGATCGTGGAGATGATGTTCGGCAGCAGCTCGGAGAACATGATCCGCAACGGTCCCTTGCCTTGCGCGATGGCGGCCTCGATGAATTCCTTCTCCCGCAGTGCCAGGATTTCGCCCCTGATCGGTCTGGCCATGTACGGCACATAAACGAAGCCGATGATCATGATCGGAATCCAGATCGAGTCGCCCGCGATCGCGAAAGGTCCGATCTTGAGACCGCCGATGGCCAGCGCGGTGCCCAACGCGATGCCGAGGAGCAGCACCGGGAACGCCCAGATCACGTCCATGATCCGCGACAGCACCGAGTCGATCCAGCCGCGGTAGTAACCGGCGAGCAGTGCGACGATCACGGAGAGCAAGGTGGTGACGGCGGCCGCCGCCAGGCCAATGTAGATCGACGTGCGCCCGCCGTACATCAGCCGAACCATCACATCGCGGCCGTTCTGGTCCGCGCCGAGCAGGTACTGCCCGTGCAACCCCGGCCCGATCGGGGTGCCGTCGGGCCCAACCACATTCGTCGGTTGCCCGTCGATCACCACCTTCTCGGTGATGTGGTTTTCATTCGGCCCGGTGTGTGCGATGTGTTCGGCCCAGAGCGGCGCCGCAAGACAGAACAGCACAATGAAGACGAACACACCGGCGCACAACAGCGCTATTTTGTTGCGCCGCAACCGGAGCCACGCCAGATACCAGGGGCTACGGCCCTGGATCTGCGATGCGGGCACACCGGTGGGAAGTGGCGGTTCTCCTGGGACCTCCAGTTCGCCGACGGGGACGACCATCGCGCCGCTACTTGATCTTGAACGACGTGTAGTCCTGATTGAACAGCAGATGGTGATAGGACGTGTCGAAGTCCATGCGTTCGGACAGGAAAGTCGTGTACTGCTCGTTCCCGTACGGTGCCCACACCGCTTGCTCCATGTATGCCTTGTCGAGGGCCGCGTACTGCTCTTCGACGCCGCCGTCGCCGATCAGCTTCGTCAGCAACTCGTCCTGTTTGGCGTTGTTGGCGGGGATGTCGACGCGGGAGTAGTTGTTGCCGTTGGTCGGCAGGATGTTCTTGCCGTTCAGTAACGGCCGGAAGAAGTCATCCGGGTGCGGGAAGTCCTGGAACCAGTCCGCGAATCCGGTATCCACGTCGGGTGTCGACTGGTTGCCGATCGTTGTCCAGTAGACGTCGCCCGCGATCACTTTGAGTGTCGCATTGAAGCCGAGTTGGGTGAGCAAGTCGTGGTAGTACTCGCCGATCCGCTTGCGGTCCGGTTCGTCGTCGGTCCACACGGTGATGTCGCGGTCCGCTGGATTCGCTTCTGCGATCAGCTGTTTGGCCTTGTTCATGTCGGGGCCGGGGTAGAGCTTGTACTCGGAGTAGCCCGGCATTCCTGGCGGCAGGATCTGCTGGGTGGGATGCATCCGGCCGCCGAAGATCCGGTTCAGCGCCTCGGGATCGACCGCATAGTTGATCGCCTGGCGCACCTTGAGATCGTTGAACGGCGGCTTCTGGTTGTTCATAAAGAAGTAGTAGGTGTTGATCGAGTCCTCCATGCGGAACCGATTGCCGTAGCGCGTCTTCACCTCTTGCAACCGGTCCGATGCAGGCGGGTCGACCATGAAGTCGACCTTGTTCTGCTCGATGTCGGTGACCTGGGCGCTGTTGTTCTTGTTCTCGGTGATGGTGATCTTGTCGACGCGCGCGTCGGCCACCTCATCGGCGCCGGCGTCCTTGACCGTCTTGAAGTTCGGGTTGCGCTCCAACGTCAAGGTGCGGGGCGCCTCCACCTTGCTGATCATGAACGGGCCGCTGGATGCCGGCGGGGTGTTGGTGGCGTCCTTGTCCAGCGGGGTGGTCGGCGGCACCGGCGCGGCGAACATCAACCCGAGCACATTTTCGAACGTGCCATTCGGCTCGGTCAGCTCGATGCTGATATCACCGGTGTTGTCGTCGGTCTTGATGCCGGTGATCGTCTTCGCCTTGCCGTCCGCGTAGTCCGTGGCGCCGACGATGACCTTGAAGAACACTGAGCCACCGGAGTCGGCTTTGAACAGCCGCTGGATGCCGTACGTGAAATCGGATGCCTTGATGGGTGTTCCGTCCGAGTACTTCATGTTCGGCCGAAGCTTGAGTTTGTAGGTCTTGCCGTCGGGCGAGATGTCGGGCATCTTCTCGGCCAGCGCGGGCACCACCTGGGTGCCTTCCTTGCCCTTGGCATGCTTGTACGTCAGCAGCGGGGTGTAGACGTTCCACAGCACCTCCCAACCCTCGACCGTGTAGGAGAGTTGCGGGTCGACGTAATCAGGGAAAGACGTCAGCGCGACGTTGATGTCGCCGCCACCACCACCGCCGCCACCGCCGCTTTTGTTACCGCCGCACGCTGCGACACCGAACGCTGCCAGCGGCGTGATACAGAAGATTGCGACAACCTTGCGCAGTGTGTTCATCTCGCTCCCTGTGGCTCGCTGTGGGGTGACTCCCCTAAAGCTGTACGCCGTTTTGCCCGGTTGAGTTGCCATCTTGAAGGAAAATTTCCGGACGGCAACTCGACCGTTTTCGCACACTTGTGTGTTTGGTTTGTCGCTGTGTTTGCGGGCGCAAGATATGAAGACTGACGTCAATTTTCGGGATTCCGGCCTGGGTGAAGTTAACTGTGTCATTATCTGCCGCAGGGCTACAGCCGTTCCTCGCAGTTTCCGCTTGTCCAAAAATCGGCTAATCGCGAGGCCAATAGATGGGAACCAACATGGAGTCAACACACCTGGTCCGTCGTGTCATGGCTGTTGCCGGAGGTGCGGCGATCGTCGTGATGGTCGGCGTGACGGCATCGTGCGCAAAGGAACAGCAGAAAGCGCCCGAGACGTCGACAACCACGACCACCACCTCGCCTACCACTACGTCTCCCGCCGCGCCGCCTGCGGCACCGACGGAGAAGAGCATCAATCCCACCGGCGGCAACCTCTTCACTCCGCCGGTCTATGCGCCGCCGGCCCCGACTCAGCCTCCTGGCGTTCACCGCAACAACGGATAGGACTGCACCATGGATTCACATCTCTTGGGTCGTCGCGTCGCCGCCGTTGCTGGCGTATCAGCGATCATCGCGATGGGTGCGCTGACCGCCTCGTGTGCCAAGCAAGAAAAGGCGCCAGCAACCACGACGACCACCACGACGACGACCACCGCGCCGTCGGCAGCGCCGACCGAGAAGAGCATCAACCCGACCGGCGGCAACCTGTTCACTCCGCCCGTTCAGGCCACCCCGGCGCCGAATGTTCCGCCAGGCCAGCACCCCGGTATCAACGGCGTTCCGTAAACCGCAGATTCGGGTGCATTACCGGCTGCCGGCCATCCTCGCGGCGGGTGCGCTCCTGCTCGTCGCGGGGGTGCGTGCCGAGTCGGTGCCCGACAACCGCGCGGTTATCGGCGGTCCGCTGGCGTTATTGCTCGCCAGCTCAACGGATCTCGGTCCATCCCGGGACCGTGATGTGCAAATCACGGTGACGCTGCCCGGCACGGCACGGCCGAAGACGCTGATCGAATGGGCTGGCGCACATCGCATGTCGGTGCGGTGGCGGCCAGGTGATACCTGGGCTGTCGTCGAAGGTGCCGCGCAGGACGTGGCAACGGCGTTCGAGGTGCCGGTCAACGATTACCAGGGCCGCAAGGGGCAGGTGTTCTACGCGTCGCCGCAACAGCCCGCGGTTCCGGCGCCCATTCGCGTCTCCGTCACTGCGCTGGGCCGAATCCTGGGTTACACACCGCACCATGAGGCGAAGCCAGGGTTCCTCCCACTCGACGTGCCCAATGGGGGACTGGGCCCGAAGGCGCTGCTGGAGGCATACAGCGGTAATTCGCTGGCGGCCGCCGGTATTACGGGCAAAGGCACGACGATCGTGTTCTTCGAGTTCAGCGGATATGACCAGAGCGACCTCGACGAGTTCGCTGACTCGTCGGGATTGCCGCGGTTCACACCGGTTTTGGTCGGTGGTCAGCCGGGCCCGTCCGGCGCGGAGACCGTGATGGATCTGGAAGTCGCACATGCGATTGCACCCGATGCGCAGAAGGTCGTCGTCAACGCGCGGCCCACCGTCGAAGGAGACGGCGCTTACGAAAAGATCGGACAACTGTTCGAATCGGTGGACCGACAGTTTCCGGGTGCAGTGTGGAGCCTCTCGATTGGGTGGGGCTGCGACGCTTTGGTGAGTGCCGCCGACCTGGCTCCGATCGAGGCGGCGCTGACCGCGGCGCAGAAGCGCGGCACCTCCGCGTTCGATGCCAGCGGCGACACCGGGGGCCTGGAGTGTAAGGGCGGCGACGAATGGTCGTCCCCGCCCGGGCCGGATGACATTGGGCTGGACGCGGTTTCGTCGCTGCCTGCGATGACCTCGGTCGGCGGCACCACGCTGTCGACCGACGACCAGGGCGGATGGATGAGTGAGCGCGCCTGGGTCGACTCGCCGTTGTCGCAAGGCACCAGCGGGGGAGTGTCGGCGTTGTTCGAGCGCCCCGCTTGGCAGAGCACGCTGTCGATAGCGCGCGACGTCAGGCATCGCCGGCTTGCGCCCGATGTCGCGGCCGTCGCCGACCCCTTCACCGGGGTGAGGATCGTGCTCAATGGGCACGACGCGGTCGGTGCGGGGACATCGCAGGCAGCCCCGATCTGGGCCGCACTCACGGTGCTGATGAATCAGTACTTACTGGTGCACGGCGGAAAGCCGCTGGGCAACATCAATCCGCTGCTGTATCGCGTTGCCGCAGGCGCGAATCGGCCCGCGTTCCGCGACATCAGCTTTGGTGGGAACGCGGTCGATACCTCGCAGCCCGGCTATGACGTGGTGACGGGTCTCGGCAGCCCTAACGTGGACTTCTTGGTGCGCGACCTGTTGGACATCCAGAGGGGCGGTGCTCCGCGATGACCGGCGGTGTTCCCCCAATGCGGTGTCCGGCGTGCCAGACGGATGTCCCCGCGGGCGCGTTCTGTGCACGCTGCGGTGCGCACATGTCTGACGGGAAGCGCCGCGGCGTGCTGCCTCCGGCGGCGTATGCCGCCGCGCCCGGCGAGCATGCGCTGCGGTTGTCTGTGGCCAGTTCACTCTTCCCGCACCTGCCGCATCCGTCGCGGGCACCGTTCCGGATTGTATTGGCACTCTTGTTTTTAGCGCTTGTCGCGTTAGGGCTGCTCCGATGGCAGGCACCGCTGATAGCAGTGAGCGCGCTGGGGCTGCCGCTGGTGTTCGGCTGCTATCTGCACGAGTCCGACATCGACGACGATCTGCCGCTCGGCACTCTTGCGCTGGCCGCGCTGCTGGGTGTCGGGCTCGGTGTCGGCTGGGCCCTGCTCACCGGTGACATCGTCGCCGCCTCTTACGACGTCGGGCTCAGCAACGCGCCGGCCACGTCGGCATTCGCCTCGTTGCTCATTCCGGCAGGGGGCCCGCTGCTCATGCTGCTCCCGGCCGTGGTGGTGCGGCTATGGCGTCCAGGCACACGAGAGTCGTTGGACGGGTTCGTCATCGGTGCACTGGGTGCGATCGCGTTTACCGCAGCTGCGACGCTGACCCGGCTGGCTCCGCAATTCGCAACCGGGCCAACCGCCCGAGACCGGCCCATCAGTGGGCTGCTTGCCGAAGCGGCTATTCATGGGGTGGCGTTGCCGTTGACGGCGGCGGCCGCAGGCGGCTTGGTGGGCGCCAACCTGTGGTTCCACCGCGCGAAGGGCCAAGATAGCCGGCCGTGGATGCCACTGGTTGCGTTGAGTTGTCTTGTGGTGCTTGGCCTTTCGGCGGGACTTGCGGTGATCGAGTTGGCCTCGGCGACGAATGGGCTGCACGTCGGCCTGCACCTGCTCACCGCGGCGTTTACATTGGTGGCTTTGCGGATTGGCCTGCAGATCGCACTGCTCAACGAATCTCATGACGAGCTGATCGCCGATGCGCAGGTGTTGTGTCCGCATTGCGAGCACGTCGTGCCGAATGCCGCGTTCTGTCCCAACTGCGGCGTGGCAGCCCGAGCGGCGTCGCGAACCTCGCGCAGCGATCGGCTTTCAGCCACGGGCGTGGAAGTCACCCGGCCTGGATACGCGCTGCCGCCAGGGCCGTATGACGCCGCGCCTGCGCCCACCACGACGCATGCCCGATTGCTGACGACTGTCGGCGCTGGCATGGCGGTGGCGATCGCGGCAGCAGTGACGGTGTCTGTGCTCGCAGTGCCGAGCGTTCCGCGCTTCGTCTGTCCGCCCGACTGTGGGCAGCCGCCGATCGGAAAGCCCGTCGAGACGAATCCATGGTTCATGTCCAGCGACGGCAGGTTTTCTGTCCAATATCCCCGCGCCGGAACGGCATACGAGGTGACGCTGCGCGGCGATGGCGTGGACGTCGACTTCAAGGCGGGCGACACGGGCACCATGCAGTTCTTCGGCGTACCCGCGGCTGGGCGCACCTCGAAGCAAATTGCCGAAACACTCATCGGCGACAAATACCCAGATGCCACAACGGATTACGAGATTCCCAACGCTTTGGTGGGCTATCAGCCGGGTTACGGAGTCGTCAAAGACGAATACCCGCAGGATGCCTCGGGCAGCTTCACGAGACTGCGGCTGCTGGTGATGGTGGCGATCAAGAACAACTATGCGTTGGTGGCAGCCGCGATCGGCCCGTACCACCAATTCAGTCCCGACTTCGGCAGCGGACACCCGTCCGGGGTGAACATGCAACTCGCCTTGGATATGGGCAAATACGTGAATAGCTTTATCTGGCGCGACAACTCGCGGCGCTAGTTCCCGTATGGGTATTGCGGCTCGTGGAACCGGTTGATGATCGGGATGCGTTCGATGATCCGGTCGCGCAATCGCGGTTGCGGCGGCGGGGGGACGTAGGCCGGCGGCGGAGGCGGTGGGACGTAGGCCGGTGGCGCGGGCGCGGGCGCGGCCGGCGGCTCGATCATCGGGATGGCGTCCGGCACGGGCGCGACGGCCTCGACGATCGTTTGTGCGGCCGGTGGGGTGACTGCAGCCGGGGGAGGCGCCGCGGGCGGCGGTGGCGGCGGTGCTGCCGGAACCGGTTGTGGCGCAGCCTGTGCGGCCGACGGCGCGATCGGTAGCTGCGCTGGCTGGCCGGTGCCGGTATCCCGTTGCGCCACAGTCGAATCCCTGTCTGGGGTCATGGCCAGTCCCAGCACCGCGGACAACGCGACGACGAAAACCACGACCGCGGCGGCCGCGACTGACGTCAGCGCGCCGATTCTCGAGGGCATGCGCCAGCGGGTGGGCCGCGCATCAAGCGTGTTGACCGCACGCGCTGACGCGAGCGCAGCGCCCCTGGCCAGCGCCAGATCGGCCTCAGCGGCAGTGATGACCGGCACCGCTGCACCGTGGAAGGCGGCAGCTATCGAGTCGATGTCGTCGGCCGTCCCCAGCACGAAGATCGCATCAGGATGGCTCTCGGCGCGATCCAGTACGGCGAGCATCTCGTCGGCGTCCGGCGCGACGCGCTCGGTCGTCACCCCGGCAGCGTCAACCACTGTGACCAGCGCGTCGTCGGGTTCGACCATGCACACCGCAACATCGCCATAACCGCCGCGATCGGCGATGCCCGCCGCCAGCGAGTCGGCGGCCTCCTCCTCGGAGACCGTGATGACGTTGTACAGACCCCGGTCCGCCAGCGCGTCGAGCAGGGTGGAGGCGGCATCTTCGGCCTCGTTTGCCCAGGTGACGCCGACGGCGTGCAGGCGGTCATCCCCGACAGCGGCGATGATGTCGTCGAGGGTGTCGAGATCGGCTGCGTTGCGACAGACGGTGGCGCCCTCGGCTGTCGGGCCCTCTACCAGCACCCATCGAACATCTGCCGATGTCATCGAAAGGCCGAGTACGAGGTCCACCTGGTTGCTCCCCGATCGGAGATAAATCGGTTCCGAGACTACCGCTCTAATCAAATTCACAAAAACCATCAACAAATCGCGCACGGCCGCGGCTTCTGCCTTTAGGGTTCACCTCGTGCCTCAGATGGATCGTCGAAACATGATGTTGATGGCCGGGCTGTCAGCGCTGGCCGCCGCTATCCCGCTACCGAAGGCCGGAGCTGCGCCGCCCAGCGGCGATCCCGGTACATACCTGTTCCAGGACGACTTCAACGGTCCGATGGGCGCCGGACCCAACCCGGCGAACTGGACGGTGCAGACCTGGCAGGACGACGTGTTCCCGCCGGTCGACGGGATCTACCGCGACGATCGCCGAAACGTGTTCCTCGACGGCAACTCCAACCTGGTCCTGATGGCCACGCACGACTTCGACGGCCAGTACTACACCGGCAAACTGCGGGGCAACTGGCGGGTGCCGATTGGCCACACGTGGGAGGCGCGCATCAAACTCGACTGCCTGTTCCCCGGGCTCTGGCCCGCGTACTGGGCGGTGAACGAAGACCCGCTGCCAGACGGCGAGGTCGACATGTTCGAGTGGTACGGCAATGGGGACTGGGCTCCTGGAACCACAGTGCACGCCGCTTCCAACGGGAAGACCTGGGAGGGCAAGTCGATCCCAGGGATGGTCGACGGCGCGTGGCACACCTGGCGGATGCGCTGGGACGAAGATGGGTTCAAGTTCTGGCGGGATTACGTCGACGGCGCAAAGCCGTACTTCAGCGTGCCGCCGAAGCCGATCCCTGTGCACGGCAACGTGACCGATCTGCGGTGGCCGTTCAACAACCCCGGCTACTGGCTGTCGCCCATGTTCACGCTTGCCGTAGGTGGGGTTGGCGCCGGTGATCCGGCAGGCGGCACCTACCCGGCATCGATGCTCATCGACTGGATCCGCATCTGGTAGCGCCTATTTCGCTGCTTTGATGACCTGAACCAGGTTGAACTGCCAGCGCTCGAGCAGCCGGAAGCCTAGATCGCGCGGGACGGAAAACGCAGGGGTACCGCCGAACAGTGGACCGGGCGGCAAGGCCGGATCCTGTTCGTGAGCAGGCCGGGCCGGGTCGGCTTGGGTGATGATCCACACGACGCGGCAGTCGCTCAACGGCCCGGCGGTCGCCTCTGGAATGAGGTTGGTGTCGAAGACGTCGTTGCGGTCGGTCGCGCGCTGCCAGAGGCTGAGGTCGGCCAGCGGCCGGTAGGCGTCGGGACGTGCCGCGAGCAACGGCCGCATAGGGGCGGGCATGAAGGTCACGGTGTCGTTGACGAGCAGACAATCGCCTGGCGCGGCCTTCGCGGTGATCAGATCGGCCACCTGGCTGTAGTCCATCCCGTACTTCGCATACGGGCCGCGTTGCACCAGAAGGTAATTCGGGGCAGCGGCAAGAGTGAAGGCGCCGAGGACCGAGGCCGCCACCCACGGTTTGACAGCCAGCGCACCGATGCAGACGCCGAGCACCAGTGCGATCGCCGGCGCGGTGAAGGACAAGTATCGCGGCGTGTAGATCGGGACGACGAACGCCGACCATACGAGTATGGCGGCGGTCGGTATCGCCAGCCATGCGACGGCCGCCGTCAGCAGTTGCCGGTCTCCCTGGGCTAGGCGCACCGATGTGCAGACCCACACCACAATGGCCGTCGCAACCACCAAGGCCGACACGATCGTGAACGGTGGGCTTCTTTCGAAATACTGTTGAATCGCAACGTCTTCGATGGTCCGGTGGCCGACCGGCGTGATCCAGACGATCTGATGCACCTGGCCCATGGCTTCGAGAACGAACGGCGCAACGGCGCCACACGCAGCAACCGCCGCGATGGCGAACTTGAGAAGGACCGGGCGCGAGCGCCGGTAGATGAGGATAAACACGCTGTGCGCCAACAACATCAGCGCGAGATACACGTCGAGCAATACCGAGGCGGCCAGCGCGACCGCATACGACAGCCAGAGCCATGCGTTGTTCCGGCGCACGGTGTAGACCAGTAGCACGGTCAGCCAGACCGCAGCCATCATCGAAAGTGCATATGGCCGAGCCTCGATACCCGCCCACGTCGCCCGGGGCAGAATCGCGCACAGCACCCCCGAGCTAATGGCGACGGTTCTGGTCGAAAACTGCCTGCCCAACACCACGACGCCCGCAGCCGCGACTCCGACAGCCAGGCCGCTTGGTGCACGTGAGGCGAACTCCGTCGGCGGGAAGAACTGGAACCAGCCGTGCATGACTAGGTAGTACAGGCCGTGGACGGCGTCGACATTGCCCAACATCTGCCACAGCTGTGGCAGCGATCGGCTGTATGAAGCGGAAATGGTGGCTGCCTCGTCGTACCAGAAAGACGGGCGGCCCGCGCCACACAGACTGACTGCGGCGCCCAACACCCCGACGATCAGGGGGTCGCGCACGGCCGGCCTCAGTCTCATCAGACGGCTATGTTGCCAGAGTCTTCGTCGTAGCCTGATTGCGTGGGGAGGCTGCGAGTCCTCGTCGTCGGCGCTGGTGTGGGTGGCATCTCCGTCGCCAGGGGGTTGCTGCGCGACGGACACGACGTCACTGTCTTCGAACAGCGACCCGCTGCCCAGCCGGGCGGCGGCGCAGTCACCATCTGGTCCAACGGCGCGACGGTTCTCGAGCAGCTCGGCGTCGACATGGAGGGCGCCGGTCAGGAGCTTTCCCGCGTGCGCGTGGTGACCTCGACGGGGCGTCCGCTCGTCACACTCGACCTGACCGTGATCACCGACCGCCTGGGCGCACCGGTGCGGATGGTCCCGCGTCGAGTCGTGCTCGACCGGCTGCTACGCGGCTTCCCGACTGACCGCATCAGCTACAACCGTCGCGCGGCCGCCGTGGTCACTGGAGACGACGGCGTGCGCGTCGAGTTCGAAGACGGCACCGCGGCCGAGGGCGACCTGCTGGTCGGAGCTGACGGCCTGCACTCGAAGGTGCGCGACATTCTCGGCGCGCGGGATGCCGAGCCGACTGGGTGGTGCAGCTGGCAGGGGCTGGCGACGCTTCCGGGCCTCACCGATCAGCGCGTCGCGCTGTTGGTCATCGGCGAGCGCGGAAACCTGGGGCTGTGGCCTGCCGGTGGCTGCGAGGTGCAGTGGTGGTTCGACTTGCCGTGGTCACACGGATTCGTGCGGCCGCAACGGCCGATCGACGTGATCCGCGAGCACTTCACCGGTTGGTGCGAGGCGGTCGACGGCCTACTGGCGACGCTCACCGACGAGGACCTTGCCGATTCGCCATATCCGCATTTTCGGCATCCGATACCGCCGCCGGGCCGCGGTCCGCTGACACTGCTTGGGGATGCCGCGCACACGATGCCGCCGACCCTCGCGCAAGGAACAAACCAGGCGCTGCTCGACACGATGGTGTTGTGTAAGGCACTTGCCGATCGGCGGGACGGCGACTTGTCGAAAGCGTTGCGCTGGTACGAAAAGACTCGGCGGCGCAGTGTGGCGGCCGTTTCGCGGGTGACCTCGCTGCAGGTATCGCATGGTGAATCCGTGCTGAGGCCGGCTGCGGTGATCCCGGATCGGTACATGACGTGGGCGCTGACGACGTTCCTGAGTTCGGTGAGTCACCGCCGGATTTGCGCGGAGGTCAGCCGAGACCTCGCGGCCACGACCAGCTCATGACTGTCACGTCGACCGAACCGGTGCGGGTGCGGGGCGCCATCGACAACCCGTCGCGTTGGCTGTGGCTCGTCAAATGGTGCGTGCTGGCCGCGCCGCACTACCCGATCTTGATAGGACTGTACTTGGTGTACCCGCTGACGACTTTCGTTGCGGGCGTGGCGATCTTGTTCACCGGCCGGTATCCGCGGCCCATCTTCGATTTCAACGTCGGGGTGCTGCGCTGGTCGTGGCGAGTGATGAATTACCGCTTCCCGATGAACACCACCGACAAGTACCCGCCGTTCACGATGGCGCCTCGACCGGACTATCCGGGTGACCTCGAAGTCGACTATCCAGACCACTTGTCGAACTGGGCGGTGCTGGTGAAATGGTGGCTGCTGGGCTTTCCGCAGATCATTCTCTGCTGGGCGTTGGAGCCATTTCTGCAAGTACTGTGCGTCATCAATGCGGGGTGGTTGTTGTTCACCGGCGAGACGCATCAGGGGATGTTCGATCTGCTGATGGGAATCGTCCGATGGCGTTATCG
The DNA here is from genome assembly GCF_000328565.1 of Mycobacterium sp. JS623. Classification (NCBI taxonomy): domain Bacteria; kingdom Bacillati; phylum Actinomycetota; class Actinomycetes; order Mycobacteriales; family Mycobacteriaceae; genus Mycobacterium; species Mycobacterium sp. JS623. The sequence goes on from NC_019966.1 coordinate 329,834, forward strand.
AGTTGCGGTGTATGTTTCGTTGATGCGGGACGAATATCCGCCATTCCGGCTAGATTTGGGCAAAACATAACGCGTCGCAATCCGTTATTTCCTTATGTGTACCGACTCGGTATGCCGGTGTTCGGCAAGCTGTTCTTCGACCGGTATCGCCGAGAGGCGATGAGCAATGCGACCGGCCGGCTGCTGATGATCGGCATCGGGCCGGGGACCGACTTGATGTTTCTTCCGCCCGCTGTGACGTCGGTAGCCGCCGTCGAGCCGGAGGCGGCGTTCCGGCGGATGGCATCGACTCTTGCCGCGCGGCGCGGCATCGCGATCGAGATCGTCGACGGGGTCGCAGAGTCAATTCCTTTCCCCGACAACAGTTTCGAGTCGTTACACGTCGGACTGGTGTTGTGCTCGGTCGACGATGTGGGCGCGAGCCTTCGCGAAATCCGGCGTGTGCTGGTGCCCGGAGGCCGACTCGTGGTCCTCGAGCATGTCCGTGGCGATGGCGCGATGGGTCGGTTCCAGGACCTGATCGCAAAGCCGTGGTCGTGGTTGGCTTCGGGTTGCAAGCCGAACCGCCGAACCATCGACGCCATTGCAAAGGCCGGATTCGACACCGGCGGACTACGCAAAATCCGACGCACCCCCGTACCGCCCCCGTGCACGCCGCAACTGCTGGGGTTCGCCACCGCCCGCAAGATTTGAACCCCGCGCCGGTGTCCGCCGTGAACCGTACAGAGGGATTGCGACCAAGCGGGTGAGCGGAGGGAAACCACCCATGGAAAATGCAAAGCGAGTCGGTTGGGCCTTGGCGGTTGCGCTCGGCATAGGGCTTGCAATGGCGAACACGCCGGCGGTGGCGTCGGCGGCACCGGGCGATTCCGGCAAGGGTTCATCGGCTGGGGGGTCGTCACAGTCGTCCGATCCGCCGTCGGGCAAGAAGGGCGCTTCGTCGCCTGATTCGTCGTCCACGAGCGACGCCCCTAAGCCACGTCGGCACCCGCCGACACAGGCCGACGAGACCACGGTGACACCGAAGAAGTCAGGAAGTGATCTGCACAAAGGTGATGCGAGTTCGTCGGTGGCGAAGACGTCCCTGAAGGTGGCCGCGCTCACGGCGACCGCGGTCGGGCAGCCTTCGCGCACGCCTGCCGCACCGGCGCCTGCGCCGGCGGAGCTGACGATGCTGGGTCTCGCGCGCCGCGAATCAACGGCGACGACGTCCGCGGCAACGGCGACGACGTCCGCGGCAACGGCGACGACGTCTGCGGCAACGGCGACGACGTCTGCGGCCGACCCCGACTTCATCACGTCGACCCACGGGTTCTTCGGCCTGTTCTCGGTGACGTCGGCCGCCGACCCCGATGACAATCACTACGTTGCGTTTGTTCTGCGCACGCCGTTATTCACGAACGTCTTGACGTCTGGGACGAACCCCGAGGACAGCTTGGGGCTCGGCGCGTCGAGCATTGGGGTTGCGGGGCACACCGTGAATACGCTCATGAGTCCGTTCTTGGATTTCTCAATCGCCATTCCGGTCGAGGATCCGTTCGCCGTACTGTTTACGTCTCTGGTTCGGGCGGGGTTCTGACGGCTATTCGACACTCACCGCTTCGATGATGTTCAGTCGGGCGGCGCGTCGAGCTGGCGGCAGCGAGCCGAGCAGGCTGATCGCGATCGCGCCGACCGTGAAGGCGAGCGCCATTGGGCTGGGCCGGAAGTCGACGGTGAAGTTCATGATGTCCTCGCTGACGAGGCTGTAGAGCCACTGATCCGCCAGGCCGAACAACAGTCCCAACACACCGCCGACGACGCCGATGCTCGTAGCCTCGGCGAGCACCATTGCGAGGGTGAATCGGCGGCTGGATCCCATCGCTCGCAGCACCCCGATCTCCCGCCGCCGCTCGAGCACCGAGAGGGTCAACGTGTTGAGAAGTGCGACGGCAGCGACGAATGCGACGATGATCCACACGGCATTGGCGATGAACATGCTCTGCTGCATCGGCGCTTCGATGCCCGCGAGCGCCGCCGCTCCGTCGTACACATAGTTCGGGGCGGGTACGACGCGGCGTACGTCTTGCAGCACGCGCTTGGGATCCGCGGCGGCTTTGACTTGCAGAGTGGTCGACGCCGGACGGTCGAACCACTGCCGGAGCTGATCGAGATTCATTCCGACCGTGCCGATCACGGTTGAGAAGTACGGCACCAGTGCCAGTACGGTCACTTGCTTCGGGCCGTGTGGCGTCTGCATCCGCAGTGTGTCGCCGACCTTGACGGCCAGCGACTTGCCAAGGTTCTTGGTGAGCACCACTCCGCGGCCGGCGAGGACGTCGTCGCGGATTCGCGGATCAAGCGCGTGGTAGAGCGCATCGGCGGTGCCCGCGGTGAACCCGTCGAGCATCACCCGGGTGCCGCCGACAACGGCGAACGCGAACGCGCCCTCGGTGACACGCGCCACGCCGGGCAGCGCGGCCACCTTCTCCGAAAGGCCTTGCGGCAGAGCATCAGTGGCGAACCTGTCGGGCGAGTCGGCGCTCACCAAGACGTCGACATCCGCTACGTGGGCGAAGATGTCGCGGGCCGACCGGATCATGTCCGAGTTCGTGCCGGTGATGACGACGGTGGTGACCACAGCGATGAGCACGGTCATCACGGTGGCCCACACACGGCGTGGCGAACGCTCGATGGTCGCCGCCGCGAGCGCGCCCGCCGATCCGAACATGCGGGCGGTTGCGGCGGTGGCCTTCACCATGGGCCCGGCGAGCGCGAAACCGAGAGCGATCTCGGCGCAGAAGAGTGCCGACATCGCGGCAACGGCGATGGTGCCGGTTCGCCCGAGGACGATCACGATCGACATGGCGAACACGGTGACAGCGCCAACACCGATGGCGATCCGCAGCCACCGCGGAACGCGGTCTGCCGCGGAGACTCCGACTGGTGCCAGTGCCTCGATGGGCGACACCTTGTATACCTGCCGCGCGGCCATGGCCGATGCCAGGACGCTGGTGAGCACCGTCGTCGCAAGCGCCGCCGGTATCGCATAGCCGGGCAGCCAGTATTCGATGCGCGCTTCAAGACCTTGGGTCATCGCCGGTGGCAGTCGACCAATCGCGATGCGGCCCAGCAGTATTCCGATGCCTGACCCGATCGCGCCACCGGTCAGGCCGAGGAACGCGGCCTCTGCAAGCATGTCCCGAACGATGGTGGCGCGGCGGCCGCCGATCGCACGCAGCATCGAGATGACCGGCCTGCGTTGGGTGATCGCCATCGTCATGGTGGTGTAGACGAGAAAGGCGCCGACGATCAACGCGACCACGGCGCCCATCAGGGCCATGTAATTCATCATCTTGACGCTGTCGCCCGCGCGGGCCGCCCGCATGCTCGGGGGAGCGACGATTGCGCGGCCGTTGACGGCGTTGGTGACCGCGGTGCGCACGTTCGCGGGGTCGGCACCGGGTTTGACGGTGATCAGGATCGAGTCGAGCTGACCGTGCCGATCTGTGACGTTCTGCGCCAATGCAAGTGGGGCAAGCACATAGTGGCCGCCGTTGAGGTCGGTGAGTTGCTTGCCGGTGAGCACGTCGGTGACGGTGACCTCGCCGGAGCCAACCTGGAACTTGTCGCCCTTCTTGCGGCCCACAGACGGCCCCACCTGTACACCGTCCGGCGCCTGCGACAGCTGCTCCACCGGTTGTGCGACGGCGTCTTTCAGCGCGCCGCCCAACTCGGCACTGCTCTTGTCGGCGCCGAACAGCAGGACCTCACCCGTCGCCGTCGGCGCGGACATCCGGATCATGGGCGCCGCCGTCGCAACACCGGGCACTGCGGCGACGTCAGCGGTGATCGTGTCGGGAAATCCCGCGTCGGTGATGCCAGAGACTTCGAGCGCGGCGATGCCTGCGATGCCGTCGGCCAGTCGGTTGACTGAGCCGGTGATCGACCCGAAGATGCCGAACACTGCGACCAAATACATTGCAGATACCGACATTACGGCGATCGAGGCGATGGTGCGTCGCCGATGCACGGCGAGCTCTCGCAGGCTGAACAGCCGGAGCCGGCTCGCAGCGGCGCCGATCGTCGAACCGGGGCTCACCGGCCAACCACCGACATCTCGTCGGAACCGAGCCGACCGTCCTGCAACGTGATCACGCGATCGGTCGCGGCCGCTGCATCGGAATTGTGAGTCACCATCACCACAAGGCGACCGCTGTCCTCTTCATGCACCACCTCGGCCAGAAGCGCCAAGATCGAAGCGCCCGTTGCGGTATCGAGGTTTCCGGTCGGTTCGTCGGCAAGGATCAGCGGCGGGTCCATCATCAGCGCGCGTGCCACCGCTACCCGCTGCATCTGGCCACCGGAGAGTTCCGACGGTCGGTGTTGGGTGCGATTGCCCAGCCCGACCCTGTCGAGGAGACTGACCGCATCCGCCTTGACTTTGCCCAGTCGCACGCCGTCGAGGAGCTTCGGCACCGCCACGTTCTCCCACGCCGACATCGTCGGCAGCGTGCTCTTGCCAGCGCCCGACGGCCCGCCGGTCAGCTCGCGCTGGCGCGGATCGGAAGCATCGCTCATCGCGGCTCACCCCCGCTCCGACAGTACGAATTGTTGCTGTCGGCAGCATCAGCAGCTTACTCCGGGTTAGGTCTGCCAATTTGGCCCGCGACAAGGTCAATTGCTGTCTACAGTTAATGTCGCTTGCGTTAATAAACTCCAGAAAGGGGGCGGGCGATGAGCTTTCGACTTTCATCGCGGCGAGCAATCCTGATAGGCGGTTTTGCGGTCGCTGTTGCTGCCAGTCCGGCCGTCGCCGCGGTCGTACCGGCCCTGAATGCGCCGGCGCCGGTCGCGGAGTGTCCTGCTGGTTACGTGATGGAGCCCACGAGCGAAGCTTGCGTGTCAGGAGCGGAGCAAAACGTTCCGGAGGCAGTGCCGGGCACCCCCGCCCTTCCGCAAGTAGATGGCATTCCATGCACCGGGGCCAACACCGGCGAATGCATCGGGCTTCAGGAGTCTCAGGGCGGGGGCGGCCCCCTGCCGATTCCCTGACCGGGCACATGCGGTTACGCGACGCCGGGAGGCGATTTCGGCCCCCAAAAAGGCCGTTGAACTGCGGAAACACTGGCTGGATTGCTCCGCGGCGCAATTGGGACGAACCCCATTCTGTGATCCCGTCGTGACAACTTCGTGACATTTGCCCCTGTTATTTCGTATGGTGCTTGCCGTGGGCCGGCACTCATCAGCCAGGGAGCGGCGAAAGCCGCCTGTTGCCCTGGCTGCGCTCATCGCCCCCGCCGCCATGTTCTTCGCCGTTGCCGGAGACGTCCATCCATTCGCCACGCAACCCGAAGCCAGGCCAGCCCTGCCCAGGGTTGCGCCGGCGGCCACCCCTGCCGCGCCGTGCTGTTTCGAGATCGTCGCGGCGCCGCCTGCTATGCCGTCGGTGGAACCGGCAGGCGCGCAGTCGGATGCGAATCCTGTTGCTGCTCAATTGGTTTCGGCCTCACGATATCGGGTCGTCGACCGCGCGCTGCCGCCAGGAGTAGCCCCGGAGAGGGGCCTGCAGGTCAGAACTATTTTGACCGCGCGTCACATCAGCGAGGAGTTCCCCGAGATCCACGAAATCGGTGGCTTTCGCCCCGACGCGCTGCGGTGGCACCCGGACGGCTTGGCCCTCGACGTGATGATCCCGAACCCGAGCAGTGCCGCGGGAATCGCGCTCGGCGACCAGATCGTGGCATACGTGCTGCAGAACGCGGGTGTATTCGGCATCCAGGACGCGATCTGGCGGGGCGTTTACTACACCCCAGGCGGGGCGCAGCGCGGCGGATACGGCCACTTTGACCACGTCCACGTGACGACCACCGGCGGCGGCTATCCGACAGGCGGAGAGACCTACTACCGCTGAGCGGCGGTGAAGCGCTCAGCGTTGGCTCGCCCGCCACTTGTCGAGCAGCCTGCGGTCTCGTTTCGTCGGCCTGCCAGCGCCGCGATCGCGAACGGCCACAGGCGCATACGGCGTCGGCGGCGGGGCTGGTGAGTGATCGAGGTAGCACGTCACGGCGTCGGCGGCGCCGACACGCTTCTGGATCACCCGGGTCACCTCGACGATGCGGGTTCTGTCGCCGATCCGGGCATGCACCTTGTCGCCCGGACACACCGTGGTCGCGGGCTTCGCTGGACGGTCGTTGATACGCACGTGTCCACCCCGGCATGCTGCGGCGGCGTCGGTGCGGGTCTTGGTCAGCCGGACGGCCCACAACCACCTATCCACGCGGGTCGACTCCATGGCATCCATCATGGCCTGCCGACTCTTCACCGGTGGCGTTCGCGTACCGGGTTCCTGGCATCGATTTCGTGTTCGCGCGCAGACGAATCCGCGACGAACGCTGCCGCCATGTCCGTGGCGGCCTGGTGATCCCGTACGGCGATCGCGACCTCCATGCCGACATCGCCGCCGGCGAATCGTTACCGATTGCAGACGAAATCGACACCGAGTCCATACAAGTTCGGCGCGGTTAGCAAACCCACTGGTTGATACCGTCAGCCGACAACCTGGCCTAACGGATGGGAACATGACGGCGATCAACGACGCGGACCGCGCGCTTGAGGGTTCCCACTTCGAGAGGGTGGAGGCTCTGTCGCAGGCGACGACTCGTCTGCGCTTCGATCCGTACGTCGACATCGACTGGGACGCACCAGATAACGCTCTGGACAAAGACGATCCGCGATGGCAGCTGGACTCGAAGACAGATCCCCTTGCGGCGACGGACTGGTATGCCCGACAGCCGTTGCAGCGACGAATCGACATGGGCCGCTGGATTACCGCGAACACGCTCAAGGCGACGATTCAGTTCGAACAGATGTTGATCCGCGGGGTGGTGCACTACGCCGGCAATCTGCGGAATGGTTCGCCAGTCTTTCGCTATCTCATGGAGGAGTTGATCGACGAAGCCAATCACATCCTGATGTTCCAAGAGTTCATCAACCGCAGCGGCGAAGACGTTCCCGGGATGCGGCGAGGCTCCCGGTTCGTCGGTCCGATCATTGGCTTCATCGGCGGCTACGCCAGCATCTTCCATTTCATCGGGGTGCTATGCGGTGAACAGCCGCTGCACTATCAGCAGACCCTGCAGCATCGTGGCGCGGCGAAAGTACCGCCGCTGCTCAACAAGATCACCTACATCCACCTGGCCGAAGAAGCCCGTCACATCACATTCGCCGACGACTATCTGGCGCAACGGATGCGGTGGTCCAGCCGCTTCAGGCGGGCGACATATGCCATCGCCTTTCCGTTCTATCTACGGTGGTTGATCGGGGAGTCGATGGGACCGCCGCGCACTTTCGCCCGCCAATTCGGCGTGCCGCGAAGGGTTTTCAAGTCCGCTTACTGGAGGAGCGCTCAGTCATGCCGGATGATGGCGGACTCAGCCGCCGACGTTCGCCGCATCGCCGACGACCTAGGCCTGCGAACGGTGTGGACGCGTTGGCTATGGCGAATGTTCGGAGTCGAGGGGCCGGTACCGCGGTATCGCGGCGAGCCGGACCGAGACAACTCCGTGGCCGGCGTCGTCGGGCATCGACTGGCCGTGTGGGGACGTCTTGCGGCCGTGGCGATCATGGCTGGCGTGGCGCTGGGGGCGACGCCGGACGGATTGCGAATCATTGCTGTTGCCGCGGTCGGCGTCGGCGTATGGGCGACCTACCACCTGCTCCGCGAACGTCGTGGCGGCGTGGTGGGCAATCAAGAATTCGAATGGCCCAGGCTTTTCGTCTGGGTGGCGGTGTGCGTAGCCATGATTCCCGCCGGCGGCCTGATCGGACTTGCTCTGGTGGTGTTCATGATCTGGGCGCTCGCCGAGTTCATGCCCACGCTCTGACCATTGATTTCGGTACTGCAATCGACCGGCTCGGCAACCTCGAATGGAGTCTCGACCGTGATACGTTCCGCGCATGCCTGACCTTCCGTATTTCGATTTGCTGATCGACGAACGGCAGGACGGCGGTGAGACCGGGCAGCTGTGGGAACGTCAAGTGCACTGGGGTTATTGGGATGACCCCAAGGCCGCGACGGGAACCCGAGCCGATTACCACGCAGCCATGGAGACGATGGACGGCGTGCTGTTGGAAGCCGGCAAGGTCGCAGATGGGCAGCGCCTGCTGGACGTCGGATGCGGATTCGGCGGAACCATCCAACGGATCAATGGCGGGCACGCCGACATGCATCTCACTGGCCTGAACATCGATCCGCGCCAGCTTGCGGCCGCCGAGGCTCAGACCAAGTCAACGAACGGCAATCAGATTGTCTGGGTGGAAGGCGACGCGTGTCAGCTTCCGTTCGACGACAACTCCTTTGACCGGGTTTTGGCCGTCGAATGCATCTTCCACTTCCCGTCCCGCGAGCGTTTCCTGGCGGAGGTCGCGCGAGTGCTCAGGCCGGGCGGTTACCTGGCGGTGTCCGACTTCGTTCCCGTCATGGCTTTCTTTGGCAAGACCCCGATTTGGACAGCGATTCGCTCTCGGATCGCGAAGTCCTACGGGACGCTCGGGGCCGTACCGCTTCGGCGTTACAAGACCATGGGCAAGCGTGCCGGCCTTCGACTCGACGCGAGTCGCAACATCCGGAAGCACACGATGCCGACGTACCCGTTCCTGATCAGGTTCTTCCGCGAACAAGGCTCAGCGGATGCAGAGAAGACGATGGTCGTGGGAACGCGATGGATGAAGTGGCTGTCCAAGTCCGGCCTTCTGCAATACCGGGTCTACACGTTCCATAAGCCTGCTGTGACTTGAGCTTTGACGCCTTGTTGATGCTCACGGAACGGCTAGAAGATGGTGAGCTTGAAGTACACGGCTGGTGCCGCGGCGTCCGCAGCGGCGATCAGTTTCTCTTCGTTGCTCATGGCTACCGGGCCGGCGAATGCGGTCCCGCTGGGTGGGCGGGTCGACCCGATCACACGACGCGACATCTAAACTGGGATGCCGATCTCTCGGTGCCCCCTATGTTGCATGTGCCAGACAAGCTGCTCGTCAGTTACCCCTACTTGCCGGTCAGGCCGTCAGTCACGTTCTTGACAGCGTTGTTGACCGTGTCGGCGACGTTCTTCAGCCCGTTGCCCCCGCCGGACGAACCGCTCGGTGAGTTGTTACCCGTCCCAGGCAGCCCTGGAAGGAACTTGTTCGGAGAGCTGGCCTTCAGGGTGTTGGACGACACCGACGAATTGGTCAGCGTCGACGGTGAAAGCCCCGGCAGCGACGAGACGCCCGGCAGCGATGGGAGCTTGCCCGCCTCATCGATCGGCTTCGTGATGAGGTTGGTCGGGCTGGTCACGTCTTGCGTCGCGGTGCTAGCGCCGGCCGCCAGCCCGGCCGGAATCGAACCTGGCACTCCGCCCAGGTTGCCGAGCGATGACCCCGGCGTCATCGGTTGTGGCACACGAGGATCGGATGGTATCGGCTTGCCATTTTGATATCCCGCGTCCACGAGTTCGGTCGTCGTCGGTTCCAAGGTATTCGCCACGATGTCGCCGCCGGGAACCAGACGCAGTGGACGCAGCAGGGGCAAGTGCTCGGATTCGAAGGTCACATATGTCGTGCTGCTTCCCGGCAGGTCCACCGCGGTGTAGGTGCCGTCCGGATGCACGATGTAGTGATGGTGCGGGACGTTGCTGGGACCTTTTGCCTCGTCGATCGCCGCTTGCGGGACATCGGCGGTTTGCTCGCCTCCGTAGCCGTAGGCATAGGCGGCGAGGCTGTTGCCGACGGCGAACGGATTCAGCGGATCCGTTGGGGCGTCGCTGTTGATGTTGTAGGCGTATGCGACGTCCAGAACGTGGGAGTCCAAGTTGCTCGACGTCGGGGCGGCCGAGGTCCCCAGCAGCGGTGCGAACGGCGCATAGGTCGTCCAGAAGCCACCGGCGGCGCGGTTGGTGTTGTTGTCGAGAATGGCGAGGTCGATGTCACTCAGAGCGCCCGGATTGTTCTGGGCTAGTTCTCCCAGCGCAGTGCCGGTCTGCCCGGCGCCCCATCCAGATGCCAGAACCACGGTTCTGTCACCCCCCGGGCCGTCGTTGGCACCGCTGATCGCATTTGCAATGCCTTGGGGTCCCGCCAGGAACGGAACTACCTGTTGCGGCGCGTACGACGTATTCGCGTAATTTGTGCCGTAGTACGTCGTCCCCGCGAAGAACTGCGCCGTCGAGTTTGCGGGGGTAATCAAAGCCAGCAAGTCCACCGCCGACGGGGCCGACGTTTCCGTCGTGCTCGGGGCAGCACCGGGCGAGAATCCGGACACCGCCAGCGCAGCGGCGAGGACGCCGGCGGGCGTCACTACGGCTGCGACCGCGGCCGCCGGTCGCGAAATTTTCTTGCGGTGCTTACCGCTCATCGGAGCCTCCCCTACTCATGCCAACGCAGTGGAGCAAACGCTAACACGGAGGAAGGCGGGTAACCCAACCGCCGAACGCAAAGCTCACCAAGCGCGCTGGTCAGCCGCGCAAAGTCGCATACGCGAATTCCCGTTGACCGTCGCGCGGATCGATATCAGCCCGGAAGCCAGCAACTCCGCAGCGGCCGCTGGATCGGCCACGATGTGCCGAACATCGCCGCTCCGGTACTGGCCCGTCATCTCCGGGGATGCCTCCCCGCGCGCCTCGCACAGCGCAGTAGCCATCTCCAGGATCGAGCTTGGCTGCTTCGAAGCTGCTGTTTTTGGCTGCGGTAGTAAACGCCCACCTTCCACGGATTACCCTCGCCACCCACTCACATCAGTTGCGCATCCGCGCCGTGACCGGCGAAGCGGGCGCAGCTAACGCCGCCTCCCGGCCCGTACGGCGACGCTCGGTAAGGGTGCGGACCTACTGCGGACCTACGACCGCCTCGGGCTTGCTGATCGACGTATCGCCGCTGCTCTTCGTGGAGCCGATGACGGGAATCGAACCCGCGTATTCAGCTTGGGAAGCTGATGTTCTGCCATTGAACTACATCGGCATTCCGGACTGGCCGGTTTGACCACGAAGGCTAACACTTCAACGGCTACGCTCGTCGCGTGCTGCTCTCCGATCGCGACATCCGTGCCGAAATCGCAGCCGAGCGGCTGGGTATCGATCCCTACGATCCGGACCTCGTGCAGCCGTCGAGCGTTGATGTGCGCCTGGACAACATGTTCCGCGTCTTCAACAACACCCGCTACACCCACATCGACCCGGCCAAACAGCAGGACGAACTCACCAGCCTCGTGACACCGGATCCTGGCGAACCGTTCGTGTTGCATCCCGGCGAGTTCGTGCTCGGGTCGACGCTGGAGCTGTGCACGCTGCCCACCGACCTGGCCGGCCGCCTCGAGGGCAAGTCGTCGCTGGGCCGGCTCGGCCTGCTCACCCACTCGACCGCGGGCTTCATCGACCCCGGCTTCTCCGGCCACATCACCCTCGAGCTGTCGAATGTCGCGAACCTGCCGATCACGCTGTGGCCAGGGATGAAGATCGGCCAGCTCTGCCTGCTGCGACTGACCAGCCCCGCCGAACATCCCTACGGCAGCGCGCAGGCCGGCTCCAAGTACCAGGGCCAGCGCGGACCGACGCCGTCGCGGTCGTATCAGAACTTCATCAAGTCCAGCTGAGCGTGAGGTTTCGGTAACTCCGCCGAAACACGAAACATGCCGGTAACACTCTTGCCGCCTGCTTGAAACGCGGGACCGACATTCTCGGGCGAACCGTGCAAAGGAGCCCGAATTGGACGCGATCGATCCTGCCGCCACCGCATGGCTGCTCGCCAGCACCGCCCTCGTCCTGCTGATGACCCCGGGCCTCGCCATCTTCTACGGCGGCATGGTCCGCACCACCGGCGTGCTCAACATGATCATGATGAGCTTCATCTCGATCCCGTTGGTGACCGTGGCGTGGCTGCTCGTCGGCTACACCCTCGCGTTCTCGGACGACAGCGCGGGCGGGGTGGTCGGCAGCCTCAAGCACATCGGCATGCTCGGCATCAATCCGGACACCGCCCGCGGTCCCGTGCCTGAATTGTTGTTCGCCACATTCCAATTGGGCTTTGCGATCGTCACCGCAGCATTGGTCAGCGGTGCGATCGCCGACCGTGCCAAGTTCGCCGCCTGGATGGTGTTCGTCCCGATATGGACCGTTGCGGTGTACGCCGTCGTCGCGCACTGGGTGTGGGCGCCGGGCGGCTGGCTGTTCAGCCTCGGCGCGCTGGACTACGCCGGTGGCATGGTGGTCGAAATCGTGTCCGGCATGTCGGCCCTGGCGCTCGCTCTTGTGCTGGGCCCTCGCATCGGCTTCAAGAAGGACGCCATGCGTCCGCACAACCTGCCGTTCGTTCTGCTCGGCTGCGGCTTGCTGTGGTTCGGGTGGTTCGGGTTCAACGCCGGTTCGGCGCTGGCCGCCAACGGGCTGGCATCCGCGGTCTTCCTCAACACCTTGGTGGCCGGATGCCTCGGCATGCTCGGATGGATCACCGTCGAGCAGATCCGCGACGGCAAGCCGACCACCTTCGGCGCCGCCTCCGGCGTGATCGCCGGCCTCGTCGCGATCACCCCGTCCTGCGGAACTGTGAACACGCTGGGCGCGACCGTGGTTGGGCTGGCGGCGGGCCTCGTCTGCTCGTTCGCCGTCGGCGCGAAGTTCCGCTTCGGCTACGACGATTCGCTGGATGTCGTCGGCGTGCACTTTGTCGGCGGTGTCGTCGGTGTGCTGCTGATCGGATTCCTGGCCACCGCGGTGATGACCGGCGGCGCGCAAGGCCTCTTCTATGGCGGCGGTTTCACTCAACTCGGCAAGCAGGCGTTGGGCGTCGTCGTTGTCGGCGCGTACGCGTTCGTCGTTTCGTACGTGCTCGGCACGATCATCGACCGCATCATGGGCTTCCGCATCAGCGCCGAGGACGAGACCACCGGCGTCGACTTCACGCAGCACGCCGAGACTGCGTACGCGGAGGCCGTGCACGGGTATCAGCCCTCGCGCCGTCCCATGACGTTCGGCGACCCGGACGCGTCGGCGCCGCGTCCCGAGACCGCCGAAGAAGCCTGAATCCTTACCCGCGGTAAGGGAATTTGAACGCTGCGGCGCTCGTTGTCGTTGAGCCGAGTAGGGTTTTAGTACCGGTGCCGGCGACTGCTTTCAGCTAACGCCGTGGAATGTAACGGCCAGGCTGCTCGCGACGATGAAATATCGGGTCGTTGACTCGTGTGACGCAGGACCTGAATGGAAATCTTGATAGCGTAGCAAACACTTTTGGAGGGTCAGTGGACATCGTATTAGGTGTGTCGATGACACCTACGACGGTCCGCATGGTGCTGGTCGAAGGCGAGAACGCCGACGGCCCGATCGTCGACCACGATGTCTTCGACGTCACCGCCGCCGAAGGCTCAGCAACCTCTTCGAGCGCGGCGGACCAGGTCGTGGAGGCAGTCCTTGGCACCAAGGAAAGCGCCGCGGCGGGCGGGCATCATTTGAAGTCGATCGGCGTCACGTGGAGTGACCACGCCGAGGCGTCCACCCTGCGCGACACGCTGGCTGCGCGCGGCATCAATGACGTGATGCTCGTGTCGGACGGCCACGCCGCTGGCGCGCTCGCCCAGGCCGTCGGCCGGGCGGTGGGATACGCCACGACCGCGCTGCTGTTCATCGACCGCGACACCGCCACTTTGTCTGTGGTGCAGACCGACGACGGCTCCGTCGTCAAGGTGTTGAGCCGCTCGCTGCACAGCGGCGACGCGATGGCCGTCCTCGCCGACATGGCCGCGGCCGTCGACGCTCAGGACTCACCGCCGCAGGGCATGTTCGTGGTCGGCTCCGGCGTCGACGTCACCGCCGTGAAGGCACACCTCGAGACCCTCGTCAGCCTGCCGGTCAGCGCGCCCGACGAAGCGGAGCTGGCACTGGCCCGTGGCGCAGCGCTGGCATCCGCGAACGCCCCGGCCTTCGAGGCCACCACCGTCGGCCTGGCCTACTCGCAGGACCCCGACGGGACCACGGCGGGCAACGCTTATATCGGGCTTGCCGCGGCCGCGACGCAGCTGGCTCCTGTCGGCGCCGAACCTCTCGACGAGTATTCGGCGCAGACCGACATGGAGCCGATCGCCACCGACGAAGGCCGCAAGCCGTTCCTGCTCGTTGGTAGCGCGCTGACTTCGATTTTCGTGGTTGGTGTTGTGGCACTGGTCATTTCGCTAGCGGTGAGCATTCGACCGACGGTCGACCAGCGGCCGAGCCCCCGCCCGAACGCGATCGTGCCCAGCACGGTGGCGCCCGAACCGGCTCCCGTGCAACAGGCGCAGCAGCCCGTCGCCCCGCCTCCGCCCGCGGAGACCATCAAGCCGCCGATGCCCGTGGCCGTTCAGGAGGCCCCCGCGCCGCAGCAGGCGCCGCGTCAGGTGTTCGTCGAGCAGGCGCCCGCGCCGCAGGCGGCCCCGCCACCACCCGCCGCGCCGCCGCCCGCACCCGAGGCACCCCCGGTGGCCCCGGCTCCGATCGCGCCTGCGCCCGTTCCTTATATCCCGGCGCCGGTGTACAACCCGCCGGTGTACAACCCTCCGGTCTACAACCCTCCGGTCTACAACCCGTACCTGCCACCGCCGGCGTACTACCCGCCGCGGCCCAGGCAGTGGACACCGCCGTGGCAGCCGCCGCAGCAGGAGCCGCCGCAGCAGGACCCGCCGGACGCACCGCAGTATCCGCAGTATCCGAGCCAGGGCGGCTCGGGCGGTGGCTATCCGGGGTCGGGCTCCGGAAGCTATCCAGGTGGGTCCGGTGGTCGCGGTGACTACGGGTCCGGACACTCGGGCGGCGGCCGCGGCCCAAACTGTTTCCTGATCTTCTGTAGCGGCTAGCCGTAACCTGCTGTTGGTTTGGCGCTTGGTGTCCCGTAGCAGTTTGCTCATAGCGGCTGCCTATAGAGGCAGTATGAGATGCACCGTCTTTGGCACGGGCTATCTCGGCGCGACACATGCCGCCGGAATGGCCGAACTCGGACACGACGTCATCGGCGTCGACATCGATGCGGGTAAGGTCGCCAAGCTCGCATCAGGTGACATTCCGTTCTACGAGCCCGGCCTGCGAAAGATGTTGAGCGACAACCTCGCAGCGGGCCGGCTGCGGTTCACCACGGACTACGACGAGGCCGCCGACTTCGCCGACGTGCACTTCCTTGGCGTCGGAACGCCGCAGAAGAAGGGGGAATACGGCGCCGATCTTCGTCATGTGCACGCGGTCATCGACTCTCTGGTGCCGCGGCTGCGCAGGCCCGCCGTGATCGTCGGCAAGTCGACGGTGCCCGTCGGCACAGCCGCTGAACTCGCCGACCGTGCCCGCGGGATCGCGCCGGAGGGAATCGACGTCGAGATCGCGTGGAACCCGGAGTTCCTTCGCGAGGGCTTCGCCGTTCACGACACTCTGCATCCCGACCGCATTGTGCTTGGCGTGCAACGAGATTCGATTCGCGCGGAAGCCGCGGTCCGCGAGCTCTACGCCCCGCTTCTGGCGGAGGCCGTGCCGTTTCTGGTCACCGATCTGCAGACTGCCGAGCTGGTCAAGGTGTCGGCGAACGCCTTTCTGGCCACCAAGATCTCGTTCATCAACGCGATCTCCGAGGTGTGCGAAGCCGCCGATGCGGACGTCACGCTGCTTGCCGACGCGCTGGGGTATGACCCGCGGATCGGGCGCCGCTTCCTCAACGCCGGACTCGGATTCGGCGGCGGCTGCCTGCCCAAGGACATCCGCGCGTTCATGGCGCGCGCCGGCGAGCTGGGCGCCAACCAGGCGCTGACGTTCCTGCGCGAGGTCGACAGCATCAACATGCGCCGTCGCACCCACATGGTCGAAGTGGCCACCAAGGCATGCGGCGGTTCGCTGTTGGGTGCGAACATCGCCGTGCTCGGCGCTGCGTTCAAGCCGGAGTCCGACGACGTCCGCGACTCGCCGGCACTCAACGTCGCAGGCATGCTGCAACTCAACGGCGCCACCGTCAACGTCTATGACCCGAAGGCGATGGAGAATTCGCAGCGGCTGTTCCCGACGCTGAACTATTCGACGTCAGTGGTCGAGGCCTGTGAGCGCGCCGACGCCGTGCTGGTGCTCACCGAGTGGCGCGAGTTCGTCGAGCTTGATCCCGACGAACTGGCAGGGACTGTGCGCGCGAAGGTCGTTGTCGACGGACGCAATTGCCTCGATATCGAGCGGTGGACCAATTCCGGTTGGCGGATCTACAGCCTCGGCCGCAGCGTCAACCACCCGCTGCCTGCCTGAGCTGTCCTGTCTTGACGTCAAAGTTCCCCGGCAGCCTGTCAGTTACAGAATCATTTGTTCGCCAGGCTAGTCCGATTTCGGAATTCAACCAGGCCCACGCACCCGCAAACGGGCATTTAAGCTATTGCTGCGGCAATAATAGCGAAGTTGTTTTCGATAGCCATTGCGTTTGTACCGCGCTATTTACATGACACACACATGTACGGTGCGTCCCGATCCCGTATCGCGTCGGGAAAGGGCCGATATGGCTGTCTTCGGCATGGTTTACTCTTTGACTACCAGGCTGCGCCCCCGAGGTTCCCCGCGTTTGCGTTCATGTCGCACATGTCGCAGCATGGTGCCGGACGGGGCGATAGCGAGGGAGGGCGACGATTTTCGGGCTGATTTTCGGGCTGTTGAAGCGGCTGTGGATCCCGCTACTTGTGCTCGTGGTAATCGTTACCGGTGGATTTGCAGTGTCACGACTGCACACCGTTTTCGGCTCTGAGAAACGCCCATCATATGCCGACACTATGATCAATGAAAGTAAAAGCTTCAACCCCAAGCACATGACGTATGAAGTCTTCGGACCACCGGGGACCATGGCCGACATCAGCTACTTCGACGTCAATACTGATCCGCAATTTGTTCAGAGGGTTAGTTTGCCTTGGACCTTGCAATTCGAGATCAGCAAGGCGACCGCCGTGGGAAGCATCATGGCGCAGGGCGATAGTGACAGCATTGGCTGCCGGATCACCGTAGACAACGAGGTCAAGGCGGAGAAGGTCTCGAATCAGGTGAATGCCTTTACGTCCTGTCTCCTGAAGGCCGCATGAGCCAGGAGAATATCGACAAAGAGCAAGTCACCCGGCCACGAATTGCGTCGTTCATCCGCCGGTTTTCGCTGCTGATTATTTTGGGCTGGGTGGCAGTCACGGTACTTGTGACAATCGCGGTGCCCCCGTTGGAGGTTGTCGAAAGAGAGCACTCGGTATCGCTGAGTCCTTCGGACGCCCCGTCCGTCATAGCGATGACGCGGATGGGAGAACTTTTCCAGGAATCCAATTCCGAAAGTGTGGCGGTAATCGTTCTCGAGGGTCAGGAACCGCTCGGCGACGATGCTCACGAATACTACGATCGCATAGTTGCACAATTAAAAGAGGATCCGAAACACGTTCAGCACGTCCAGGATTTCTGGGGAGATCCGCTGACTGCCGGAGCTGCACAAAGTGCAGACGGTAAAGCCGCCTACGTCCAATTGAACCTCAACGGTCGGTTTGGACAAGCTGAGGCCAACGAATCGGTGCAGGCCGTCCAGAACGTCGTGAAGCGCAATCCGCCGCCACCCGGAGTCAAAACGTACGTAACCGGCCCAGCGGCGATCGTTGCAGATATGGGTCAGAGCGGAAACAGGACAATCCTTCTGATCACCGCGGTCAGCGTCGGCGTGATCTTCCTGATGCTGCTCCTGCTGTATCGCTCATTCCTTGTCGTCGTCATTTTGTTGTTAACGGTCGGATTAGAACTGCAAGTGGCCCGGGGAATCGTCGCCTTCCTCGGTCTGCACGGAATTGTTGGGCTCACCACTTACGTCGTCAATCTGCTGGTGTCGGTCGGCATCGCCGCTGGAACGGATTACGGGATATTCTTCGCCGGGCGATACCAAGAGGCGCGTCAGGCCGGCGAGGATCGGGAGACGGCCTACTACACCACCTACCGTGGGGTCGCCAAAGTCGTCCTGGCGTCCGGCGCGACGATCGCAGGAGCGATTGCCTGCCTTAGTTTCACCCGGCTGCCTTACTTCCAACCCCTGGGTGTCCCAGGCGCGGTCGGCATCCTGGTCGCAGTTGCGGTCGCGCTCACCCTCGTGCCGGCAGCTATCGCGGCCGGCAGCCGGTTTGGTGTGTTCGACCCCAAGCGGCCGGTCGTGACACGTCGCTGGAGGCGGGTAGGAACGGCCGTCGTCCGGTGGCCCGCACCCATTTTCGCCGCAACAGCCGCAATTGCGCTCATCGGACTATTGACGCTGCCCGGCTACAATCCCAGCTACAGCGACCAGAAATATATCCCCCAAGACATTCCCGCTAACCAGGGTTTCGCGGCTGCATCGCGGCATTTTCCCGAATCGCGAATGACCACGCCCGATCTGTTGGTGGTCGAGGCGGACCATGATATGCGCAATCCGTCGGATCTGTTGGTGCTGAACAAACTCGCCAAGGCGGTGTTCGCTGTTCCAGGAATTGCGAATGTGCAATCCATAACTCGGCCTGAGGGCACCCAAATAGAACACGCCTCGATTCCATTTATGCTCAGCATGTCAAATGCCAGTCAACGACTGAGTCTGCCGTTTCAGAAAGAGCGCATGGAAGACCTTCTGAAACAGGCCGACGAGATGTCGACGACGATCGGCCTGATGCAAAGCATGTACGACTTGATGCAACAGATGGTCGATACCACACATCGCACTGTCACGACCACCCACGAGGTCGAGGAATCCACTATTGAGTTGAGGGACCACGTCGCGGATTTTGATGACTTTTGGCGGCCTATCCGCAATTACTTTTACTGGGAACCGCACTGCTATGACATTCCCATCTGTTGGTCGCTTCGGTCGATATTTGATGCACTCGACGGCGTCAATGAGATAACCGACAAAATGCAAGTGCTCGTGAAGGATCTCGATCAACTGGACGCGCTCATGCCGCAGCTGCTCATCCAGTTCCCGCAGATGATTGCGACGATGGAGAGCACGCGCGCCATGATGCTGACCATGCACAGCACCATGTCGGGCATTTTTGCCCAAATGGACGACTCGAGCAACAACGCGACAGCCATGGGAAAGGCCTTCGACGCCGCAAATAACGATGACTCTTTCTATCTGCCGCCCGAGGTCCTGAATAACAAGGACTTCCAGCGGATCATGAAGATCTTCCTGTCACCGGACGGGAAGGCCGCACGCATGTTGATCTCCCAAAGGGGCGATCCCGCGACGCCGGAGGGAATCTCGCGGGTCGAGCCGATACGAACGGCGGCTGAGGAGGCGCTCAAGGGCACCCCACTGGAAAGTTCAAAACTCTACCTCGCAGGCACCGCTGCCGGAGTCAAAGACTTGGTGGACGGATCCAAGTACGACCTCTTGATCGCTGGGGTCGCGGCACTCTGCCTGATTTTCATCATCATGCTGATAATGACGCGGAGTTTCATCGCCGCGTTGGTCATCGTCGGTACGGTCGCGCTTTCCCTGGGCGCCTCCTTCGGCCTTTCCGTACTCGTCTGGCAATATCTCCTCGGCCTGCAAATAAACTGGGTCGTGTTGGCCATGTCCGTCATTGTGCTGTTGGCGGTTGGATCCGATTACAATCTGCTGCTCGTATCGCGGATGAAAGAGGAAATATCCGCGGGCATAAACACCGGGATCATCCGGGCGATGGGCGGCACAGGCAAAGTCGTGACGGCCGCCGGTTTGGTGTTCGCGGCCACCATGGGGTCCATGATCGTCAGCGACCTGCTCACCATCGGCCAGGTGGGCACCACGATCGGTCTCGGTCTGTTGTTCGACACGCTGGTGGTGCGTGCGTTCATGACGCCGTCCATTGCCGCGCTGTTGGGTCGGTGGTTCTGGTGGCCCCAGCGAGTCCGCCCTCGCCCCGCCAGCGCCATGCTTCGGCGGATAGGCCCTCGCCCGCTGGTGCGATCGCTGCTGCTGAGGGATTAGCGACGGCCATATGAGCACCGAGCACAACCGGCCGCCGTTCATCGCGCGGACCATCCGCGGGTTTGCCCCTCTCATCATCGTTGCTTGGGTCGCAATGATTTTGGTGGTGACACTGGCGTCGGTCGGCTGGAACTGGAAGTCGGCAATCCCCGCGCTGGAAAAGGTAGGGGAACAGAACTCCGTCTCGCTGATGCCCGATGATGCGCCTGCGGCGCAGGCCATGAAGCGCATGGGCCAGGTGTTCAAAGAGGCCGACTCGGATAGTTCCGCGATGATCGTGCTAGAGGGTCAGCAGACACTCGATGACGATGCGCGCCAGTACTACGCCGGATTGGTTCGCGCGTTGCGAAACGACCCAAGGCACGTCGAACACGTGCAGGATCTGTGGGGCGATCGACTCACCTCCTCGGGCGTACAAAGTCCTGACGGCAAGGCTGCATATGTGCAGCTGAATTTGGCAGGCAACCAGGGCACGCCCTTGGGCGACGAGTCGGTGGCCGCCGTACGCGCGATCGTGGATCGCACGCCGCCCCCTGGCGGGGTAAAGGCGTATGTGACCGGCGCGGCGCCGCTGGCTTCGGACATGCAGCACAGCGGGAACAGATCCATCCTGAAGATCACCGCGGTAACCGTCGTGATCATCTTCACGATGCTCCTGCTTGTCTACCGCTCGATCGCCACGGTGATTCTTCTGTTGACCATGGTTGGCGTTGAGTTGGCGGCGGCGCGCGGAATAGTGGCGTTTCTCGGGCACAACGATGTCTTCGTGCTCTCGACATTCGCAATCAACATGCTGGTGTTCCTCAGCATCGCGGCCGGAACCGATTACGGCATATTTCTTTTCGGTCGTTATCAAGAAGCGCGTCAGGCCGGGGAGGATCCGGAAGCGGCCTACCACACCATGTACCGCGGGGTCGCCCCCGTTGTCCTGGCGTCCGGCCTGACGATCGCCGGAGCGATCTTCTGCCTCAGTTTCGCCCGACTCCCTTACTTCCACACCATGGGCATCCCGTGCGCAGTGGGTCTACTCGTGGCAGTCGCGGTCGCCGTGACACTGGTTCCCGCAGGGATTGTGGTGGCCAGCCGATTTGGGCTCTTGGAACCCAAACGCAAACTGCGGGTTCGTAGGTGGCGCGGAATCGGTACGGCGATCGCCCGCTGGCCCGGGCCCATCCTGGTCGCGTCGTGCGCGGCTGCGCTGGTCGGACTGCTGGCGCTGCCCGGTTTCAAAACGAGCTACAACGACCGGGCATATATTTCTGGCGACATTCCCGCCAACGTTGGATTTGCGGCCGCCGAACGCCATTTCTCGCAGGCGCGGCTGACGCCCGACATCCTCATGGTCGAGGCGGATCATGATATGCGGAACCCGACCGATTTTCTGGTGCTGAACAGGCTGGCCAAGGCCGTCTTCAAAGTCCATGGAATTTCTCGGGTGCAAGGAGTGACCCGGCCGGAGGGAACGCCAATTGCAAATACATCCATACCGTTCCTGCTGAGTTTGCAAAGCGCGGGCCAAGTCGAAGCCACACGGTTTCAACGGGGTCGTATCGACGACATGCTGAAGCAGGCCGACGATATGACAACGATGATCAATTCGATGCAGCGCACGTACGACGTGATGAGACAGCTGGCCGCCACTACTCATCGCATGGCCGGGCATATGCGTGAAATTCAGCAGGTCGCGGACTCGTTGCGGGGCAGCATCGCACTGTTCGACGACTTTTTTCGGCCGATCCGAAATTACTTCTACTGGGAGCCGCATTGCTACGACATTCCGATCTGCTGGTCCTTGAGGTCGATATTCGATGCATTCGACGGTGTCGACCAGATTGACGACAAATTGGCGATTCTTGTCGACAACATGGATCAATTGGATGCGATCATGCCGCAGCTGCTCGCCCAGTTCCCGCCGTTGATCGCGACGATGCAATCCATGCGGACCATGACCCTCACCATGCACAGCACCATGTCAGGGTTGTTCGCCCAAATGGACGAGGCGACCAAGGACACCAGCGTCATGGGCCAGGCTTTCGACGATGCCAAGAACGACGACTCGTTCTTCCTGCCGCCAGAAGTGTTCGACAACCCCGACTTCAAGCGCGCGATGGATTCTTTTCTGTCCCCCGATGGGAAAGCCGCGCGATTCATCATTTCCCACAATGGTGATCCCCTGTCATCAGAGGGCATCGCTCGAATCGAGCAGATAAGAACGGCCGCCGAGGAAGCGCTCAAAGGAACTCCGCTGGTGAACAGCAAGATCTATCTTGCCGGCGCCGCGTCGACGGCGAAGGATTGGCGCGACGGCTCCAAATACGACCTGTGGATTGCAGGCATTGCAGCGCTGTGTCTTATTTTTGCCATCATGTTGATCATCACGCGGAGCTTTATTGCGGCGCTCGTGATCGTCGGTACGGTGGCGATATCGCTGGGCGCATCGATTGGAATGTCGGTTCTGATATGGCAGTACATTCTGGGAATCAACTTGCACTGGATAGTGCTTGCGATGTCCGTGATCATCCTTTTGGCGGTGGGGTCGGACTACAACCTGTTACTCGTCGCACGAATGAAAGAGGAGATCGCGGCCGGTATAAACACTGGCCTTATCCGCGCGATGGGCGGTACCGGCAAGGTCGTCACGACAGCAGGTTTGGTGTTCGCAGCCACCATGGCTTCAATGGTGGTCAGCGACTTGCAGATTATCGGTCAAATCGGTACGACGATCGGCTTGGGCCTGCTGTTCGACACGTTGATCGTGCGCTCATTCATGACGCCGACCATTGCCGCGTTGCTCGGACGTTGGTTCTGGTGGCCGCAACGAGTGCGACCCCGCCCCGCGAGTGCCTTGCTGCAGCCGTACGGGCCGCGCCCGCTCGTGCGTTCCTTACTGCATGACGAGCGGCGCCAAGACTAAGGGCTACAAAGCAGTTGCGCCGATCCGATCAGTACTTGACGCAGCTGGTCAGCATCTGCTGGAAAACCGGCAAGGCCTGATCAATCCCGGGGTAGTTCTTGACCTGGTTCAGCAGATTCACGCGTTGATCCGGTGACGAACCAAGGAACACCCGCACGAATTCATAGTTTGCCGGGTACTTGTCCATGTACTGCACAGCCATCGGATTCTCGGTCCTCAAGGCAGTGATCGCTTGATCGTACGTGCAGGTAGAGCCGACCATCGGACCGAGATCCGGATCTGCGGAGGCGACCCCAGCTCCTGCGGTCAACGACAATGTCAGACCGGTGACGGCGACGCCAAGTCCGGTCAACGACAGTTTGAACATGTGCCCTCCTTGGAACCGACTACTCCAACTCTAACCGTCCAACAAAGAACTAAACCCGGCCTGCCCAACTTCGAACGAAAGCTCTACTACTCGTATCTGTCGGCGATTCCGTTGTGTTACAGCGGAATCCGGCAGGGCAGGCTGCCCGTTACCTGACAACCAAGATTTGCTCGGAGAGAACACTGGCGCGAATGTCGCCGGGTGTACATACCCGTGACGATCGTTGCGCTGTTGCCAAATATGAACTTTCATGACAAAGTGCCGGATTGTCGCGACACTCGGGTTACTACCGCTGCAACAGGTCCAACAGGTAACGACCGTATCCCGACTTGAGCAGTTCCTTGCCGCGCGCTGCAAGCTGCTCGTCGTCAATGAACCCGACGCGCCACGCAATCTCCTCAGGCACCCCGACTTTCAGGCCCTGGCGGCGTTCAATGGTGCGAACGAAATCGCTGGCGTCCAAAAGCGAATCGAAGGTGCCTGTGTCGAGCCACGCCGTCCCGCGGGGCAGCACCTCGACAGAGAGCTGATCCTGATTGAGGTAAGTCTGGTTGATCTCGGTGATCTCGTACTCGCCGCGAGCCGATTTTCGAAGCGATCGTGCGATCTCTATGACGTTGTTGTCGTAGAAGTACAACCCCGGCACCGCATAATGGGACTTCGGTGTGAGGGGTTTCTCCTCTAGTGACAGCGCTGTGCCGTCGTCGGCGAACTCCACCACACCGTATGCCGACGGGTGGGCTACCCAGTATGCGAAAATCGCTCCACCGCTGACGTTTTCGAATCTGCGAAGGCTGGTGCCCAATCGTGGCCCATAGAAGATGTTGTCACCCAACGCAAGTGCCACCGTGTCGGGGCCAACGTGGTCAGCGCCGATCACGAAGGCTTGCGCCAGCCCCTCGGGTTGCCGCTGAACGGCGTAGCGCAAGCTGACGCCAAAGGCCGAGCCGTCGCCGAGCAGCCGTTGGAACGCAGGGGCATCAGCCGGTGTGGTGATCACGAGGATGTCGCGAATGCCGGCCATGATGAGCGTGGACAACGGATAGTAGACGAGCGGCTTGTCGTACACCGGTAGCAGCTGCTTGCTGACACCCATCGTGATCGGATGCAGCCGAGTGCCAGAGCCGCCGGCGAGAATGATTCCGCGCATATGTCCCCTATCCGACGAAAATCAAGGATTCGCTGCGTTCGGTGGCGTGGGGCTCTTTAGTTTGTCGTGGCGAAACACACGCGCCATTTTATCGCGAATCGCTATATCGCTTGCGACGAACCGGCGGCGCCGATGTGCTGATCGTCCGCCGTGATCCTGTCGATTCATATTGTGCTTAACACGGCCAGGTGCACTTCGGGCCCGTACATTGGCTGCCCCAATCTCACGCGTGAGGGTCGTTGAACGACACATGATAAACGCGATCAGGAGATTTTTCGCATCTGACCTCGGAAGTGGACACCGCCTTGTGTGCCCCCGGGCTCACCTGTATTGCGTTTGCTAGATGGATCCCGGCCGTCATTTCATGTGTGATAAACCGCATATCGAGTTCTCCTCGGTATGAGCTGTGTTGACGCCTGCGTATTCGGTGACATTGATGTCGGGGTCGGTTGGATCGATGGCCCCCGGCAGGCGAACGAATGAGAGATAATTGACCGACAGCAACTGACGGTCGTCTACGAATAAACGTATATCGGGGAGGGGAACCGTCGTGAAACTCGCGATGGCAAGCTACGGGACTCGCGGCGATATCGAACCGGCCGTCGCCGTCGGTCGCGAACTCCAGCGCAGGGGCCACGACGTGTGCATGGCCGTCCCGCCCGACCTGGTCAGCTTTGCCGAGGCGGCTGGCCTTGCGGCGGTTGACTACGGGCTGCAGGTGGAGCCGCAGCTGGACGCCTACCGCGACTTATGGACGTCTTGGAGCCGCCACTTCTGGAGGATTCAGGACCTGATCGCGTTGTCCCGCGAAGCTTTGAAGATGGTTACCCAGCAGTGGGCCGGATTGAGCACGACGCTCATGTCGCTCGCGGCCGGGGCTGACTTGCTTTCGACCAGCGTGGGTTACGAGCAGCCCGCTGCCAACGTCGCGGAGTATTACGACATCCCGTTGGTCGCCCTGCATACCTTTCCATGGCGGCCGAACGGCCGACTATTTCCAATCGTGCCACCGCCGTTGACGCGCTCTGCAATGACGGCGTACGACTGGCTCGCCTGGCGGCTGACAAAGGCGGCTGAGGATGCGCAGCGGCGTGAACTCGGCCTGCCGAAGGCGAAAGGTCCCTCGCCGCGGCGGATGGCTGAACGCGGGTCGCTGGAAATCCAGGCCTACGACGAGGTTTGCGTGCCGGGCTTGGCAGCCGAGTGGGCGAATTGGGACGGTCGACGTCCCTTTGTCGGCGCGCTCACGATGGAGTTGACCACCGATGCCGATGAGCAGATCACCTCGTGGATTAATGCGGGATCACCGCCGATTTGCTTTGCTACCGGCAGCATTCCGGTGGAATCCCCCGCCGACACGCTCGAAATGATCAGCGCGGCCAGCGCGCAGTTGGGCGAGCGGGCGTTGGTGTGTGCCGGCGGGACCGATTTCAGCGACGTGCCGCATTTTGACCACGTCAAAGTCGTGGGGATGGTCAACTACGCGGCAGTCTTTCCCGCCTGCCGTGCGGTCGTACATCACGGTGGCTCGGGTACCACCGCGGCGAGCCTGCGTGCCGGAGTCCCCACGTTGATCCTCTGGACAGTCGGAGATCAGCCGTTCTGGGGAAATCAGCTCATCCGATTGAAAGCGGGTGCCTCCCGGCGCCTTTCGACCACTACCCGCGAATCGCTGGTCGCCGACCTGCGCCGGATCCTCACCCCGCAATACGCCACTCGAGCTCGCCAACTTGCCAACCAGATGACCCATCCCGCCGAAAGCGTTGCGAAAGCAGCCGATCGCGTCGAGGATTTCGCCCGCGCAAAGCTGTGCTGACGAGCCTGCGGGGGTCCGAAGGCGCCAGAAACGTCACCTTCGGTGTCATCCATTGCCGCCTGTTAGGCCCACGTTCCTCGGCGCCCGTGAGCAAGCGCCACGCCCTCGAAGAGCGGCCTGATGAACGTCCGCGAGAATCGGTAGAGCACATTGAAGTGACCGCGGAAATCCTCCAACGCCGTGCGGAAACCATGCTCGCTCGCCCGGTACGCCTCGAAAACGCGATCCAATGCCGACTCATCCCAGGACTCGTCCCGCGCGGCCGCGCTCAGCGCGTCGTAAACCACAGTGAGCCAATCGGTCCCGAAGGCCTCCATGACCGGGCCGCATTGACGCTGCCGCCGGAGATCTTGTTCGAGAAACTCCTCGATTGGGCCTTCATCCTCAGTCTCGAGATCGATCGGGAGGATATCGGAAATTCGCTTCATTTCCCGGCGCCAATCGTCGAGGAAGTTGACGTAGTCGACGACAACGCGTGGCAGACCGCGCGTATCCCTCTCGGCGAGGAGGTTGTATTTGAGCCACAACGCACTCGAGAGCTGCGGGGAGGCTCGCATGAATTTTGACAGCGACGCGATGACCTCCTGCGGCTCCCGCACCGCAATCACGGCCGCAACATCGAAGCCCGCAATGCACGCCGCCTCGAACCACAGGCCGGACAGCACGGATATATGCAGCACCTTGATGACCACTAGTGGCGCGGCTGGCAGCGTCTCGAGGTAGCCCACGATCTTGGCGATGAAGGCGGCGCGCTCATCGTCGCCTAATGCGCCCTTTTCCTGAAGCCGCAGCGTCGGGTCGAAATAGCTGCTGTCGTGGCGGTACAGGAATTTCTCGTTGAGATAGAGGGCCGCGCGCGGTTCCCAATAGCCACGCGGATTGCTCGCATCGGCGCCCAACATGCCTGCCGGGGGGGTGGCACCACACAGCGACAGAACCCGCGTGAGCGCAGACGTCCCCGAGCGGCCCATGCCCAATACGAACAGCACGACCGGGCGGGATGCCGTCGCCTTCTGTTCGGCGGCCGCGATCATGAGCACATCTCCAGGAGCGATCCCGCGCGCGGCGCAGAAATGCTGTGCAACGCCAACAGATACGCGAATTGGTACGGAGTGTCAGCCATATGACCCCTTATCTGGCAGTTCCCTTGATGCCACCAGTTTGGCTCGCTAACGAAACAATACTGCCGGCAGACGCGAGCCTCCCGTGATCTTGACGCAAGAGGTCTTCAGTAATATCGCTATCTTTTCGCTGGGTCCAGTCTTAGATATCTGTCGCTCACGGGGACTCGCCGAAGATGCAACCTTTGAGCTCATTTATGTTGCATTGCCGTAATCGACGCCACGCGTAGATTTATATGCTGTAAGACCCGCAATTCCGAAATCGGAGGTCATTGCTGTAATCATGTTCGCGAATGTCCGTTGCACCGGCGTGCGTTCCGGTGAGATCGCGGCCGTTGACATCTGACGAGTCGCGTGCGTTGGCATTCGTTGCGTTGCCGGCCGTACGATTGCGGGACTATGCACTTATTCAGGCTGGCGTTGCAGCCGAAGCCACCGTTCATCACCAGGCGCTATCCATACACTGATCGCGAGCGGATGCTCGACGCGCTCAGTCCCGAGCTAGCTCGACCCGTGGTTATGCGCGCCGATGACACGTCTCCCGAAGACTCCGCGCTCGGGCGCATATTTGAGGGCACCGACGGAATTCACAAGCTTCGCCACTACCTGCCCATCTACCAAGCCGTCCTCACCACCACCGAGCGAATGCTGGAGATCGGCGTGGATAGGGGTGGGTCTCTGCGCATGTGGCGGCAATACATGCCTGACGCCACCATCGTGGGGCTCGATATCAACCCCAAGGCTGCACAATACGACGACCCCGAGCGCGACATTCATGTGCGGATCGGTGACCAAACCGACATCGGCTTCCTCCGCGCCGTCGTCGACGAGTTCGGCGCGTTCGACACAGTGCTCGACGACGGCGGACACACGCCGAAGCAGATGATCGGATCGTTCCAATACCTGTTCCCGCGGCTGAAACCCGGCGGTGTGTACATCGTGGAAGACATCTGCGCCAATTACTGGACGTTGTATCGCGACCAACCCGAATCGTTTATCGACTTCACCAAATGGTTGATGGATGCTATGCATGCGCCCTACATGCAGATGACCTCCGTATATCAGATTATGGAGGGCCATGCGAAGCGCGTTAAGGACGTTGAGGTGCCGTTCGCAGCGACCGTCGTCGACAGGATCGAGGTGTTCGACTCGATGGTCGTGGTTCACCGATCAGAGGCGCCGAAGCGGCTGCCGAGGGCCGCCTTCCGATGAAGCAGCAGAATTCAGGAATGGCGGCGAGACTCTTTGCCGTGGCAGCCGATATCCTCTATATGACCATATCCTCGCCGCGAACGATAACGCTATCGCATTAGCCGCCTTGGAGATTAAATGCGCAACCTTGCAGCGGTCAGTCCCGAAGCGCATTAACTGCGCCAGCAGAGGTCTAGGCTCATCACCGGGAGCGCCGGCATTCGAGATAGGGGCAATTTCTTGACCGTGATTGATCGCGATACCCGAGCTGCATATCTGGACCTGCTCCGACAGGACCTCACCGGGTACGGCGTCGACGAGTTGGTGCCGGTGGGGTGGAACTGGCTGCACCGTCCGGTTTTCAAAGTCGGCAATCTTGTGCTCGTGCGTAAGCGCCCGTTCGATCGGCGCAAACGCGATTTGGGCCTAGATTGGCCCGCGGATGCGCTGACGATGATCGGGATGCAGAGACTCGCCAGTCTGCAGCATTGTGTGGAGACGGTGCTCGCCGACGACATCCCCGGAGATGTGGTCGAATGTGGGGTATGGCGCGGCGGGGCTTCCATTCTGATGCGCGCGGTCCTGGCGGCCTACGGGGACGAAACCCGATGCGTCTGGCTCGCCGATTCGTTCGCGGGCGTGCCACCCCCGGATTCCGCCAATTACAAAGCAGACAAAGGGGATAGGCTGCACCTCGCTGCACCTATATTGGCGGTGTCCGAAAAGGACGTAAGAGCGAATTTCGAGCGCTTCGGGCTGCTCGATGACAAGGTTCGCTTCCTCCCCGGGTGGTTCAAAGACACACTGCATGACGCCCCGATTGAACGCATTGCAGTGTTGAGGCTTGACGGCGACCTCTACGAGTCGACGATCCAGGCACTGGACGGTCTCTACTCGCGACTGTCTCCTGGGGGGTTCTGCATCATTGACGACTACCACGCGATTGACGGATGCCGGCAAGCTGTCACGGATTACCGCGCGAAGCATGGAGTGTCTGCGCAAATCGTTGAAATAGACGGAACAGGTGTGTTCTGGCGCAAGGAGTGAGTTCAGTGCACCTGGCTTGATTGCGCTACGACCGCCACATATCACCGCTCGTATGCCACAGCTGAAAGGTTGGGATCCGCAATGAAACTCGCGCTGGCGGCCTATGGGACTCGTGGTGACATCGAGCCTTCCGTCGCTGTCGGTCGTGAATTGCTGCGCAGAGGGCACGACGTGCGCATCGCGGTCCCGCCCGACTTGGTTGGCTTCGCCGAGACCGCCGGCCTGGCGGCAGTCCCTTACGGGCTGGATACGCAGGCGTGGCTCGGCGTGTACCGCGACTTCTGGACGTGTCTCTTTCACAGGTGGTGGAGGGTCAGGGAGCTGGGAAGCTTGTGGCGCGAGATGTGGAAGCTCAGTGACCAGTCCTGGACCCAGATGAGTACAACGCTGACGTCGCTGGCGGAGGGCGCGGACTTGCTGTTCGCCGGCCAGAGTTACCAGGAGCCGGCTGCCAATGTGGCCGAGTATCACGACATTCCCTTCGCCACGCTGCATAACACCCCGGTGCGTGTCAACGGCAGGCTGCTATCCAGGCTGCCGCCGCCGCTCGCTCGCCTCGCAATGTGGGCCTACGACTGGCTCGGTTGGCGCTTGAACAAAAAGATCGAGGACGCGCAGCGTCGTGAACTAGGTCTACCGAAGGCGACGGGTCCCGTCTCGCGACGGGTCGCCGAACGGGGATCGCTGGAAATCCAGGCCTACGACGAGGTGTGCTTCCCCGGGTTGGCAGCCGAATGGACGAGATGGGTTGGCCAACGACCCTTTGTCGGCACGCTGACCATGGAGTTGACGACGGAGGCCGACGAGGAGGTTTTGTCGTGGATTGCCGCAGGCGCACCGCCGATCTGTTTCGGTTTTGGCAGCATGCCGGTTGAATCTCCCTCGGCTACAGTCGAAATGATTGCAGCAGCCTGCGCGGAGATGGGTGAGCGGGCGTTGGTGTGCTCTGGGTGGAGTGATTACAGCGAAGTGCCACCATTCGATCACGTCAAGGTGGTGGGGGCGGTGAATTACGCGACCGTCTTCCCCGCCTGCCGCGCAGTAGTCCACCACGGTGGAGCGGGCACCTTGGCGGCGAGCCTGCGCGCAGGGGTCCCCACGCTAGTCCTCTGGATAGACGGCGTCCAGCCGGTCTGGGCGTCCCGCGTCAAACTATTGAAAGTGGGCGCGGTCCGCAGCTTTTCGAGCACAACCCGCGACTCGCTGACCGCAGACTTGCGTCGGATCCTTGCTCCGGAATACGCCTTGCGAGCACGTGAAATCGCCTCCCGAATGACCCCATCCGCCGAAAGCGTCGCCAAAGCTGCCGACCTTGTGGAGAACTTCGCCCTTTCAGGCTGTGCAGCCTGAAAAGCGAAGGTGGCCTGTCGATTTGGAGTAGAGCTGATGCCCGTGAACAGCCGGTGTTAAGGTTACTGCCGTGGTGAGTGGGCTTTCCAGAAGGACTCGCCTCTGGTTGTGGTCGGTGCGCGCCGAGTACTGGCTTGCGCGCACTCTGCTACCAAAGACTTATGCCAACGATGCGTTGATCTGTTTCAACAGTTACGCGTTCGTGGACGACCCGGCCTTCCAGCACGCCTATCGGCGCGGAGCGCGCGCGCTCGGTGGACAGGACTGGTATCAGTGGGAATGGCGGGTGCACGTCGGGCTGTGGGCGGCCGCCAGCGCCAGCCAGCTTGACGGTGATTTCGTCGAGTGTGGGGTCAGTTACGGGTTTTTGAGCAGTGCCGTGATGGAGTACCTCGATTGGGATCGCCTGGGCAAGACGTTCTATCTGCTCGACACCTTCGCGGGACTGGATCCGCGCTTCGTCACCGACGGTGAACGCGAGGCCGGGGCACTGGAGGTGAGCGAGCACCACGTGCGCACCGGTATGTACGTCGATTCTGTCGACAGTGTTCGTGCCAATTTCGCGCAATGGCGTAACCATCGGATTGTCGTCGGCGCGGTACCGGAAACACTGGACCAGGTCGACGCAGATGCGGTGGCGTTCCTGCATATCGACATGAACTGTGCTCCACCCGAAGTCGCTGCGCTGCGGCATTTCTGGCCGCGATTGTCGCCCGGCGCGTTTGTGCTACTGGACGACTACGCGAATCGCGGACGCGACGAGCAGCGCGTTGCCATGGATGAACTAGCCAGCGAACTGGACGTGAAGATCTGTGCATTTCCCACGGGCCAGGGTTTGCTGATCAAGCCAGGCCGCTGAGGCGACATCACGCCAAAGGCTGTCCACCGCTTCGTCAAGCCGCGGAAGAGTCGTAGTCAGGCGGACTTTCGAGTAGCGTTGCCGCCGTGGCGAAAAAGTGGCCGGTCAGGTTCCGGCTAGCGTGGTTCGCACTGCGCACCGCGTATTGGATCCCGCGCACTGTGTTACCCGATGTCTATTCAGACGATGCGTTGATCTGTTTCAACAGTCACGCGTTCGTTAACGACCCGGCCTTTCGGCGCGCCTACCAACGTGGCGTGCAGGCCCTCGGCGGCAAGGACTTCTATCACTGGGAGTGGCGGGTGCACGTCGGGTTGTGGGCGGCGGCGAGCGCTAGTCAGCTCGACGGTGATTTCGTCGAGTGTGGGGCCAGTTACGGGTTTTTGAGCAGCGCCGTGATGGAGTATCTCGACTGGGATCGGCTTGGCAAGACGTTCTACCTGCTCGACACCTTCGATGGAATGGATGCGCGCTTCGTTACACCCGGTGAGCGCGAGGCCGGCGCGCTTACCAAGAGCAAGGCGGCTCTGGACTTCGGGATTTACGCGAGCTCCGTCGAGAGTGTCCGGGCCAACTTCCAGGAGTGGCGTAACCAACGCATCATCGCCGGCACGGTTCCAGAAACACTTGAAGAGGTACACGCGGACGCAGTGGCGTTCCTGCATATCGACATGAACTGTGCTCCACCCGAAGTCGCGGCGCTGCGGCATTTTTGGCCGCGATTGTCTCCCGGCGCCTTCGTGCTACTGGACGACTACGCGAATCGCGGACGCGACGAGCAGCGCATCGCCATCGACTCGTTGGCGTGCGAACTTGGTGTGCCGGTGTGCGCGTTGCCAACCGGCCAGGGCCTGATCATCAAGCCGGCACGCTGAGACCAACGGTCACGTGGGTCCGCCCGTCCTCAGGCGGACGGAATCCTCGAATAGGTCGGCGGCTTTGGCAACGCTTTCGGCGGAGTTGGTCATCTGGTTGGCGAGTTCGCAGGCTCGGGTGGCGTATTCCGGGGTAAGGATTCGGCGTAGGTCGGCGACCAGCGATTCGCGGGTAGCGGTCGAAAGGCGCCGGGAGGCACCCACTTTCAGTCTCTTGAGTTGATTGCCCCAATATGGCTGATCGGCGGAACTCCAGAGGATCAACGTAGGGACTCCGGCGCGCAGGCTTGCCGCGGTGGTACCCGACCCACCGTGATGCACGATAGCTCGGCAAGCCGGAAACACCGACGCGTAGTTGACCACCCCCACCACCTTCACGTGGTCAAAATGCGGCACGTCGCCGAAATCGGTCCCGCCGGCACACACCAACGCCCGCTCGCCCAACTGCGCACAGGCCGCACCGATCATTTCGATCGTATCGGCAGGGGATTCGACCGGAATGCTGCCAGTAGCAAAGCAAATGGGCGGTGTTCCCGCACTGAGCCACGACGCGATCTGCTCATCGGTCTCGGTCGCTAACTCCATCGTCAGCGCGCCGACAAAGGGACGTCGGCCATCCCAATTCGCCCACTCGGCTGCCAAGCCCGGCACGCAAACCGGGTCGTAGGCCTGGATTTCCAGGGTTTCCCGTTCAGCCATCCGACGTGGCGAAGGCCGCGTTGCCTTCGGCAGGCCGAGTTCGCGCCGCTGCGCGTCCTCGACATTCTTGGTCGAGCGCCAAAACAGCCATTCGGACAGTGTGCCTGCGGAGCGGACGACCAGCGAAGGCAGAGTGGGGATCAGTTGGCCGTTGGGCCGCATCGGAAAGTGATGCAGTGTGATCAGCGGAATGTCGTAGTATTCCGCGACGTTGGCAGCGGGCTGCTCGTAGTTCAGGCCCGTCGATAGCAGGTCGGCTCCGTCCGCCAGCGACATCAGCGTCGTGCTGGCCTCCTCCCAGTACCGGGCGATAGGTTCCCAGAGCTCTCGCAGTGAACCGATCGGATTGCGTAACAACTGCGTCCAGAAGTTCCGCAGGAAATCGTCTCGCAAGAACGCCTTTAGTTCAGGCCCGTAGGCGACCGTGGCAAACCCAGCTGTCTCGGCAAAGCCAACCAGGTCAGGCGGAACGGCCATGTGAACTCCGTGACCTCTGCGTCGAAGCTCGCGGGCGACAGCGACGGACGGCTCGACGTCGCCGCGAGTTCCGTAACATGCCAGCGCAAACTTCATGCAGGTTCGAGCCTTTCTGGTTGCGTGCGCGTCGACGATGACAAGACTATGCGGTCAATACAATCGACTTCAGTGCATTTCGGTCTCTGCCATAATCCGCCTATGTCTCTGACAAATCGGGTACTGGACTCACGTGACCGGTTCGCCTGGAATCTCAATAAGAACCTTACGAATTATGTTCAGAAGTTCCTCTACCGGTATGCGACGCGGAGGCTAAAAGCGGACGACGTCATGTTCCTCAACTACGGCTACGAGGAAGATCCGCCGATGGATGTCCCGCTTTCGGCCGCCGACGAGCCGAACCGTTTTCCCATTCAGCTCTATCATCGCACCGCGAGCCAAGTGGACATCAACGGAAAACAGGTATTGGAGGTCGGTTGTGGCCACGGCGGCGGAGCCTCGTATCTCTTCCGCACATTGCACCCGGCCTCCTACACCGGACTGGATTTGAACTCGGCCGGCATCGACTTTTGCCGGAATAGGCACAAACTTGCGGGCCTCGAGTTCAGGCAAGGCGATGCCGAAGACCTGCCGTTCGCCGACCAATCTTTCGATGCGGTGATCAATATCGAATCCTCGCACCTCTACCCTCGATTCCCGCGCTTCCTCGCAGAGGTCGCGCGAGTGCTGCGCCCGGGTGGGCATTTCCTCTACGCCGATGCGCGACCGTCTCACGACATTGCTGAGTGGGAGGAGGCGCTGGCGAACGCGCCGATGCGGATGGTTTCGGAACGGCAGATCAACACCGAGGTTATGCGTGGGATGGAGAAGACCCTGGAGTCGTGGCAGTACGTGATCGATCGCGCCACGCCGGCACTCCTGCGCGGATTGGTCCGTAGATTTGCGCCGGCGCAGAGGGCCTACGACAACTTGCGGAGCGGGGGCGCGTCGGAGTATCGGATGTACTGCTTCGCCAGAACATAGGCGGCACTTCGACCCAAACGCGGTCTATTGCATGAGAATTCTGCCCTTCTTGCATGGGTATAGTCGAGCGCATGAACCTGGTCGAGTCGATCGAACGCGGCCTGGATTGGCTGTCGACGCCGAAGCGCTTGCCGGGACGCTTGGAAATGGAGACCCAGCGGGGCAGGCGCCTCGAGCTCGAGGTCGTGTCTTTCGCGATCCGCATGCCGATCGCCGGTGGGGTACTGGTGCGGCTGCCGGTGTTCATGATGATCATGCCGGTCGGGTCCTCACCCGTTCGCGGCTCACGCACGCATCCAG
Organism: Mycobacterium sp. JS623; assembly: GCF_000328565.1. Taxonomy (NCBI): domain Bacteria; kingdom Bacillati; phylum Actinomycetota; class Actinomycetes; order Mycobacteriales; family Mycobacteriaceae; genus Mycobacterium; species Mycobacterium sp. JS623. Next base: position 364,961 of record NC_019966.1, read on the forward strand.
AGCAGGACGACGACGCCTCGGTTTAGCCGCCGGATGCGTGCCCCTGGCAGGCATCCGTTGCTGTAATTGTTCGTGCGGCGCAGATTTCATGTTGTCCGTCACCGCTGGGCGGTGGGACGTCCATCAGCCGCGCGCAGACGCGCAGCACTCGCAATAGCGAGATGCCATGCAATCCCATTTACAAGCTGGACTAAAATCTTGATTTCGACGACCTAGCTATTCTCGCGCCAAGGCCCACGTCATGCGTGGCTGATGGGGTCAAAGCTGGAAACAAAAGCGTGATCGACAGGCACACTATTTTGCTAAATCCGCAGCCTTTTACATATCGCTTCACACCGAACGGATCCAAAGAACTCTTCCACAATGTGGCAATAATCGCAAACACGTTGACGCACACGATAATTTATCTTGACCTGCGCAATCCTCGCCACCTTGGAGCCCTGGTTAATTGTGGGTGCCGACTGAGAAACACCATTCGAAATCGCGGCGTCCGAATTCCAAGAAAACGTCAGACGGCGCCCTGGAGCCGCCCGTATGGTGGCGCTATGGAGCTGGCGTTCTGGCGAGAGCCTGCGAGGCGGGTGTACGCGCCGAATAGTGTGTGGGGAAGTTGAACAATGGATCCTCAGGTCGGGTTGCTTCCGCTTTCGGGCGGGCAGTTGGCGGCGATCTTTGAGATCGATGGACGGCGGCCCGGCTGAATGAGCACATTCGTCCGGCAGGACCACCGCGCCCGCAGTGGCCACGTCCGCGCCTCGCGTGGACGCGAGATTTATGTGGCGGCGGTCTACCGGGCGTCTCGATGGCGACGCCGCGCCGCATGCACATGCGGCTGGAGCGGAGCGCGACATTTCCTGCGCGGCACGGCCGTTGTGGATGCCCTCGTTCACGCCGCGGACAGCGGTCATGAACCCGCATGCCCGCTCGTGGTCGGCAGGGCGTCGGTGCATGGCGTTGATGGTGTGGGCGCGGGGTTGGGGTGGCCGTGGGGGCATTTGAAGGTGGTGGATTCGTAGGAAACACGCGTACTCGCGGTGTTGCGCATGAGCAGCCGAGGCGGTAGCGGACAGCAAGCTCGCGTCTTTGCGGCTCGAAACGACTCAAAACGAGCAGCCCCGCAACCACTTCCGCTGGTGGTTCAGCACGCCGTCCGGTAGGGGCGGCAAGCGCAGCCCGGTATGCCCCGGCCCAAAAGCCTGCCATCCCAGTGCATCTCGATGGTGTAGCTGTCCGCGCCGCGCGGGGCTCAGATTGCTTACTACCGAAGAAGGGGCAGCCCACACGCCGTGCATGAACTCGCAATACGCGCAATAGCATGATGCCTGGCGATCCTCTTTCAAGCTGGGCAAACTGTCGTATTTCGAATAACTAGCTATTTTCCCGATCTATGCAGTTCGTAAGCGATCGATGGGGTCAATGGTGGAAACAATAGTCTGCGGCGAGTCGCATTTGTTTTTGCTAAAAACCGGCCCCGCTATACATATTGCAGGTCGCCATCCGGCTGGCCCGGACGAACCCACAGGGCTTTCACAAAGTAGCAATACCCGCAAATAGCCCGGTCGGGCCCATACTCGGGCCCCACCTGGGTAAATGCCGTCACCTAGACAAAGTAGTTAATTGATTGGATCGACTGATCAACATTGGTCGACGTTGCTGACACTGAAATTTCGGGAAAAGCCCAGACGCCGCCGTGCAACCGGCCGTATGTTTGCGATATGTTTGCGATGTCCGCTCAGCAATCTGGAGAAACGTGAGCATCAATCCATTCGACGATGACGCCGGCAGCTTTTTCGTCCTGATGAACGACGAGGAGCAACACAGTCTATGGCCAAGCTTTGCCGATGTACCCGCTGGCTGGCAGGTGGTTTACGGCGAAGCGGACCGCGCCGCGTGTTTGGATTTCATTGAGCAGAATTGGACGGATATCCGGCCGAAGAGCCTGCGCGAGAGGTTAGCGCAGGGAAGGCCTGTGGAGCACTGAACCGCCTGTGGGAAGTTGAAAATCTGTGGGAAGTTGAATAATGGATCGTGAGGACGGGTTCCTTCCGCTTTCGCGCGGCCAGTTGGAAATCTGGCTGTCGCATGAAAGCGGTCTTGCCGGCACGGAATGGCAACTCGGCCTTTTGGGAAGAATCGACGGCACGGTACAACAGGAGCTCCTGCAAGAGGCGATCCGGCAAGCCATGCAAGAAGCCGAACCGGCGCGGGCGGCGTTCTTTGAAATCGATGGTCAGGTGTTTCAGAAACCGATCGATTACTCCGATATCGAACTTCCGTTCCATGACTTCCGAAACGCGGCCGATCCGGTCCAAAAGGTCCGGGAAGCGGCGTCATCGATCCAACGCACACCGATGTCGCTCAGCGGCAGGTTGGCGAAATTCGCGTTGTTTCGGACAGCGGCGGAGGAGTACTACTGGTTCGGCCTGTGCCACCACATATCCGTAGACGGCCTGAGCATGGCGCTGGTGTGCCGTCGGATCGCGACTATTTATTCGGCCATGGTCTCGGGTGCCCCCGTCCCGCCAGCCTATTTCGGCTCGCTGCGCGACGCGGTCGACTGCGAGACGGATTACCAAGGGTCCAGCGATTTCCGCGAAGACCAGGCCTACTGGAGCAAGAACCTTCCGCCCGACAATGCGCTGGATTACCGACTGCCCACCGCGGCGCAGCAGCGTGATGCGTACACCCCTTCCGCGTCGGTTCCCGTGGATCACGCCGTCGTCGGCCACATCAAAGAGCTGTCCAAAAGTCTGCGCATCCGTCGATACTCGGTGACCACCGCGGCGTGCGCACTCTTGGTTCGAGCATGGTCAGCAAATAGTTCAGAGGTTGCGCTCGACTTCCCCGTCAGTCGGCGAGTGACCTCGGAGTCGAAGACACTTCCGACGATGCTCGCCGGGGTGGTGCCTCTCGTGCTGCAAAGTCCGCCGGATTGGACGGTCGGCGAGTTCTGCAGGCACGTCGACTCGCGTATCCGAGAACTGTTGAAGCATCAGCGTTTTCCGGTGCACACCCTCGACGGCGAAGGAGGTTTTCGTGGCCCACGGCAGGCGTCGAATCGGGTAGCGGTCAACTTCATCCCGTCCCGGCTCACCCTCGACCTCGCGGGTGCACCGGTTGAGGTGTCGTACACCAATCATGGCCCGATGGGCAACTTCGGGCTCTTCTTCATCGGCGCCAGTGATCAACTCTTTCTCAGCACGGCGGGCGCAGGGCAGCCGTACGCGGATTTCGAAGTCGCGGATCTGGCGCGGCGCTTACAGCGAATTGTCACCGCGATGGCGGACGACCCCGATCGACGGTTGTCGTCGATCGATCTGCTGGATCCGGTTGAGCACGCCAAGTTAGCCGAGATCGGCAATCGCGCCGCCTTGACCGGGCCTGCATCCACGCCGCTGTCGATACCCGAGTTGTTTGCCGCACAGGTCGAGCGCGTCCCCGGGGCAACGGCGCTCACCTACAACGGTCGATCACTGACTTACCGCGAGCTGGATGAGACCGCAAATCGGTTGGCGCACTTGCTGGCCAGCCAGGGTGTCGGCCCGGCTCAGCGGGTGGCGCTGCTGTCGGAGCGATCAGCCAACGCAGTCATCGCGATTATGGCCGTGCTCAAGACCGGCGCGGCGTATCTGCCGATCGACCCGGCCGTACCCGCATCGCGGTTGGACTTCATCCTGGCCGACGCCGCGCCGGCGGCCGTGATCACCACCAACGAGTTGCGGTCCCGAGTGGATGGTCACGACCTCGTGATCATCGACGTCGATGACCCCCGCGTCGGCACACAGCCAAGCACAGCATTGCCCGGCCCTGCCCCCGATGACATCGCCTACGTCATCTACACGTCCGGCACCACCGGAACGCCAAAGGGTGTCGCGGTTCCCCACCAAAACCTGACTGCGCTGATGACGTCGTTGGATGGCAGCCTGCCGCGCCAAGGCGTTTGGCCGCTGTGCCATTCCCTCGGCTTTGACGCGTCGGTCTGGGAAATCGGGCATGCGCTTCTGCGCGGCGGCCGACTGGTGGTGGTGCCCGAATCGGTGGCCGGCTCACCAGAGGACTTCCATCGCCTGCTGGTCGACGAAGAGGTCACCGTAGTCACTCAAACCCCGTCGGCGGTGGCGATGCTCTCCGCTGAGGGCCTGGAGTCGACCGCGTTGGTGGTCGCTGGCGAGGCCTGCCCGCCCGAGCTCATGCATCGGTGGGCGACGGCCGGGCGGGTGATGATCAACGCCTACGGCCCGACCGAGATCACGATCTGCGCGGCGATGAGCGCCCCTCTGGCGGCGGGTACGGGTGTCGCGCCGATCGGTTCGCCGGTACCCGGCGCGGCATTGTTCGTGCTCGATTCCTGGCTGCAACCGATGCCTGCGGGTGTGGTCGGCGAACTGTACGTTGCCGGCGCAGGCGTGGCGTCGGGATACCTCGGCCGGTCCGCGTTGACGGCGTCGCGGTTTGTGGCCTGCCCGTTCGGCGAGCCTGGGGCTCGCATGTATCACACCGGCGATCTGGTGCGCTGGGGCGCCGACGGGCAGCTGCAGTACCTTGGCCGCTCCGATGAGCAGGTCAAGATCCGCGGGTATCGCATCGAGCTCGGTGAGGTCCAGGCCGCACTGCGTGCGCTGGACGGCGTCGATCAGGCGGTGGTGATCGCGCGCGAGGACCGTCCCGGCGACAAGCGCTTGGTCGGCTATGTCACCGGCGACGCCGATCCAGTCAAGGCCAGGGCCCAGTTGGCGGATCGGCTGCCGGCATATATGGTGCCTGCCGCAGTGGTGGTGCTGGATGCGCTCCCGCTGACGGCCAACAACAAGCTGGACACCCGCGCCCTCCCGTCGCCGGAGTTCCGCGGCATCGGTGGTGACTACCGAGCGCCAGCCACCCCCCTCGAGGAGGTCCTGGCCGACATCTACGCCGAGGTGCTCGGCCAGGACCGGGTCGGTGTCGACGACTCGTTCTTCGACCTGGGCGGGGACAGCATCCTGTCGATGCAGGTGGTCGCTCGGGCCCGCGCAGCCGGTGTGCTGTGCCGGCCGCGCGACGTCTTCGTCGAGCAGACGGTGGCTCGACTGGCCCTGGTGGCCGAAGTCGCGGGCGGCGAGGCCGATGTGGTCGATGACGGCGTCGGGCCCGTGACCGCCACCCCGATCATGCGTTGGCTGCACAGCGTCGACGGCCCGGTCGATCAGTTCAATCAGACGCTGGTCCTGCAGGCCCCCGCCGGCGTGACCGAGGCCGACGCGGTCGTCGTGCTGCAGGCACTGCTGGATCGGCACGCCGCGCTGCGCATGCGCGCCGAGGACGACGGCGGCTGGTCACTGACCGTGCCTGAACAGGGGTCGGTGTATGCCAGCGACTGCCTGCGCGCCGTCGCCGCGCTGTCGGATGAGGCGTTGGTGGCGGCGCGGTCCAGGTTGAACCCGGCCGCGGGCGCGATGATCAGTGCGCTGTGGGTGTCCGACGCCCGCCAGCTGGTGTTGATGATTCACCACCTGTCTGTCGACGGCGTCTCCTGGCGAATTCTGTTGGAAGACTTGAACATCGCCTGGGCCCAGCATCACAACGGGCAGCCGGTACAGCTGCCTGCGGGAGGGACCTCGTTTGCCCATTGGTCCTCGCTGCTTGACGAGTACGCCCGCAGCGCGGAGGTTGTCGGCCAGACCGACGCGTGGCGGCAGGTCTTGGCGACTCCGGCCGCGCTGCCTGCAGTGCAGCCGGACGTCGACACCTATGCAAACGCGGGACGCCTTTCCGCATCGCTCGACGCGGAGACCACGCGGCTGCTGCTCGGCGAGGTGCCCGCGGCGTTCCACGCCGGCGTCCAGGACATTCTGCTGATCGCCTTCGGATTGGCCTGGAATGAATTCCTTGGCGCCGCAACGACTCCGATCGGCATCGACGTCGAGGGCCACGGACGGGACGAGGAGTTCGCCGCCAACATCGACCTGTCCCGCACGGTGGGCTGGTTCACCACCAAGTACCCGGTAGCGCTGGCCGTTGGCGAACTTTCCTGGGATCTGGTGGCCGCCGGCGACGGCGCTCTCGGCCCGGTCATCAAGGACGCCAAAGAGCAGCTTCGCGCCCTGCCGGACGGCTTGACCTACGGTCTGCTGCGGTATGCGAACACCGAAGTCGAGCTGGCCAGCTCGGACCCGACCGTGGGGTTCAATTACCTCGGGCGCCTCGGCGCTGGCGCGGCCGGGCTTTCCGACGACCTGTGGCGGATCGCCGACGACAGTTTGTCGACGACAGACGCGGCGTCGGCGGTGCCGATGCCGTTGGCGCACACCGTGGAACTCAACGCCGCCACCATGGACTCCGACGCCGGACCGCTCCTGCAGGCCGCCTGGACGTGGGCGCCGTCCGCGGTGAATCGCGAGCAGGTGAACAGGCTCAGCCAGCTGTGGTTCGACGCACTGGCCGGCATCTGCGCACACGTGCAAAACGGCGGTGGCGGGCTCACCCCCTCAGACCTCGCCCCGGCTCGGCTGAGCCAGCAGCAGATCGACGAGCTCGCGCAGCTCGACCAGATCGACGACGTGCTGCCACTGACCCCCTTGCAGCAAGGGCTGCTGTTCCAGGCCGGCTTCGACCAAGGCTCCGCCGACGACGTGTATGCCGTGCAGCTGGGCATCACCATGACCGGGCCTCTTGATCCGAACCGCCTTCGTGATGCGGTGGACACCGTTGTCGCCCGCCATCCCAATCTCGCGGCCCGCTTCTGCGAACAGTTCGACGAGCCGGTGCAGCTCATTCCGGCGGATCCCGTAATCGCTTGGCAATACCGCGAACTCGATTCCGACGCGCAGATCGAGCAGCTGTGCGCGGTAGAGCGCGCCGAGGTCCGCACGCTGTCGGACGGGCCGGTCTTCCGGGCTGTGCTCATCCGTACGTCGGACATCCGGCACCGGCTGGTCATCACCATTCACCACATCGTCATCGATGGTTGGTCGCTGCCGATCCTGCTGCAGGAGGTGTTTGCCTGCTATTACGGACAACGGCTACCCAGCGCCTTGCCGTATCGCGCGTTCGTGACGTGGCTGGCCCGACAGGACCGCGACGCCGCCCGCGCGACGTGGCAGCAGGTGTTCGACGGGTTCGAAACCCCGACCCTGGTGGGTCCGCCAGTCCAGGCAGGGCCACGAAGCGTCGCGTCCCATCGCCTACCAGAACACACCACGCGAGCTTTGACCGAGTTGGCGCGCTCCGAGCGGACCACTGTCAACACGGTGCTCCAAGCCGCATGGGCGCAACTGCTGACGAGGCTCACGGGCCAGCACGACGTGGCATTCGGCACAGCTGTTTCGGGGCGGCCCGCGGATCTGCCCGGCGCGGAATCGATGGTCGGCCTGCTGATCAACACGGTGCCGGTCCGTGCGAACGTCACCGCGACCACCACCGTCGCCGACCTGCTGAAGCAGCTGCAAGGTTTCCACAACGACACCGTCGAACATGAGCACGTGGCACTTGGCGAGATTCATCGCGCCACCGGCCACGATCGACTGTTCGACACCCTTTTCGTCTACGAGAACTATCCGATCGATGCCGACGCGCCACTGGGCGTGCAGGAGTTGGCCATCACCGACTTCACGAGTCGCGAGTACAACCACTACCCGCTTTCGGTGGTGGCGATGCCGGGTCCCGAACTCGGCCTTCGCGTCGAATTCGACACCGAGATATTCGACGCGGCCGGCATCGAAACTCTCGTCAATCGGTTGCAGCAGGTGCTGGCGGCCATGACCGCTGATGCCTCCCAACGGTTGTCGGCCATCGACCTACTCGATCGCGGTGAGCATGACCGACTTGACGCTTGGGGCAACCGCGCGGTGTTGACCCAGCCGGCTCCGGCGCTGCAGTCGATCCCGGCGTTGTTCGCCGCCCAGGTGGCCCGCGCCCCGGAGGCGGTGGCGATCAGCTGCGGCGGCCGGTCCTTGACCTATCGCGAACTGGATCAGGCCGCAAACCGGCTGGCGCATTTTCTGGCTCGCCAGGGTGCGGGTCCTGGTGAGCGGGTGGCGCTGTTGGTGCCCCGCAGTGCCGAGGCGGTGATGGCAGTTCTGGCGGTGCTCAAGACGGGAGCCGCATATCTGCCGATGGACTCCGCGCATCCCGATAGTCGGATCGAGTTCATGCTCGCCGACGCGGCGCCGATTGCTGCTGTCACAACGGCTGACCTGCGCCCGCGGCTCGCGGCGTCCGGCGTGTCCGTCATCGATGTCGAAGACCCTGCCATTGAATCCGAGCCGAGCGCCGCGTTGCCGGTCCCCGCGCCGGACGACATCGCATACATCATCTACACCTCGGGCACCACCGGCGTTCCGAAAGGGGTTGCGGTCACTCATCGCAACGTCGCCCGACTGCTCGAGTCCCTCGATGCCGAACTAGCGCTGGGGCAGGTATGGACTCAGTGCCATTCCTTGGCGTTCGACTATTCGGTGTGGGAGATGTGGGGTGCGCTGCTGTACGGCGGCCGACTACTGGTCGTGCCCGACTCGGTCGTCCGCTCGCCCGAGGACCTGCACGCCTTGCTCGTTACGCAACAGGTCAGCGTCCTGAGTCAGACCCCGTCGGCGTTCTATGCGCTGCAGACGGCCGACGCGCTACACCCCGAGCTGGGGCAGCAGCTGAAACTTCAAACCGTCGTGTTCGGCGGTGAAGCCCTTGAGCCGCAACGTCTTTCGAACTGGCTGCACTGTCACCCAGGATTGCCGCGCATGATCAACATGTACGGCATCACCGAGACAACGGTGCACGCCTCATTCAGGGAGATCGGTGAAGCCGACGCCGACAGCAACGCCAGCCCCATCGGAGTGCCACTCGAGCATCTTGCCTTCTTCGTGCTGGATGGATGGTTGCGGCAGGCGCCGGTCGGTGTGGTCGGCGAGCTCTATGTGGCCGGTGCCGGTCTCGCGACGGGATATGTCGGTCGCTCGGGTCTGACCTCGACGCGGTTTGTGGCGTGCCCCTTCGGCGGGCCCGGCGCGCGGATGTATCGCACGGGTGATCTCGTGCAGTGGGGCACCGACGGTCAGCTGCGGTATGTGGGACGCGCCGATGAGCAGGTGAAGATCCGCGGCTACCGCATCGAATTGGGGGAGGTGCACGCGGCGCTGGCCGCGATCGACGGTGTGGATCAGGCGGCCGTGATCGCGCGCGAGAACGGTCCCGGTGACAAGCGGCTGGTGGGTTACGTCACCGGCTCGGTCGACCCGGCCGCGGTGCGCGCGACGCTGGCCGACCGGTTGCCGACTTACATGGTGCCCGCCGCCGTGGTGGTCATGGACGCGCTGCCGCTGACGGTCAACGGCAAACTCGACACCCGTGCCCTGCCGGCACCCGAGTACCAGAACGCCGATCACTACCGCGCGCCGGCAGACGCGGTCGAGCAGATCCTGGCCGGCATCTACGCCCAAGTCCTCGGTGTCGAACGGGTCGGGGTGGACGATTCGTTCTTCGACCTCGGCGGCGACAGCATCTCTTCGATGCAGGTGGTGGCCAGGGCGCGGGCGGCTGGTCTGCGGTGTCGACCGCGCGACGTCTTCGTCGAGCAGACCGTGGCCCGGTTGGCTCAGGTGGCGGCGTTCACCGATGGCGTGGCCGATGTGGGCGATGACGGCATCGGGCCTGTGCTGCCCACCCCGATCATGCGGTGGCTGTACGGCATTGACGGCCCGGTTGATCAGTTCAATCAAACGGTCGTGCTTGCCGCTCCGGCGGGCGTCACCGAGGACGACGTGGTCGTCGTGCTGCAGGCGCTGCTGGATCGGCACGCCACGCTGCGGCTGCGCGCCCAGGACGACAGCGACTTGTCGCTGACCGTGCCCGAGGCGGGGACGGTCGATGCGCGCGGCTGCCTGCACGTGGTCGACGAATTCTCCGACGAGGCGCTGCTGGCGGCGCGGTCGCGGTTGAACCCGACCGCCGGGGCGATGCTCAGTGCGCTGTGGGCGCCCGGCACAGGCCAGCTGGCGTTGATGATCCACCACCTCGCCGTCGACGCGGTGTCGTGGCGAATTCTGTTGGAAGACTTGAACATTGCCTGGGCGCAACATCACGGAGAGCAGCCGGTGGAGTTGCCGGCGGGGGGAACGTCGTTTGCTCGGTGGGCATCGCTGCTTAATGAGCACGCGCACACCCAGCCGGTGGTGAAGCTGGCCGACGCCTGGCGCAAAGTGTCGGAGATCCCGGCCGCGCTGCCCGCCGTGCAACCCGCGCTCGATACCTATGCCAGCGCAGGGCAGTTGACGGTGTCGCTCGGCGCCGACACCACGCGGGTGTTACTGGGTCAGGTGCCGACGGCGTTTCACGCTGGGGTGCAAGACATTCTGCTGATCGCGTTCGGGTTGGCGTGGACGGAATTCCTTGGCGCGGGTGCGGCGCCGATCGGCATCGACGTCGAGGGTCACGGCCGCAATGAGGAACTCGCGGCAGATGTAGATCTCTCGCGCACGGTCGGATGGTTTACCACCAAGTACCCGGTCGCGCTCACCCTGCGCGAACTGCCGTGGTCACAGGTGACCGTGGGCGACAGCGCACTGGGCCCGGTGATCAAGGACGCCAAGGAGCAACTTCGCGTCATGCCGGACGGTCTGACCTACGGTCTGCTGCGCTATGTGAATCCCGACGTTGAGTTGTCCGGCTCCGATCCAGCAATCGCGTTCAACTATCTCGGGCGTCTCGGCGCGGGCGCGGCCGACCTTTCCGAGGACTTGTGGCGGATCGACGGAGATGCTCTGTCGGTCACCGCCGCGGCTACCGCGGTACCAACGCCGCTGGGACACAGCGTTGAACTCAACGCCGGCGTCATGGACACCGACACGGGTCCGCAGCTGCATGCGACATGGACGTGGGCGCGCTCGGCGCTGGATGACGACCAAGCCGGCCGGCTGAGCCGACTGTGGTTCGACGCCATCGCCGGCATCTGCGCTCATGTCCAGGGCGGCGGCGGCGGGTTGACTCCCTCTGACGTCGCTCCGGCCATGCTGAGCCAGCGTCAGCTCGACGAGCTGACAGCGCAATATCAGCTGGTCGACGTGCTGCCGCTGACCCCCCTACAGCAGGGCCTGCTGTTTCATACCGGGACTGCGCAGGGCAGCGAAGACCTGTATGCGGTACAGCTGGACGTCGCCTTGGCAGGTCCGCTCGACCCCGATCGTCTGCGCACTGCGGTGCACACCGTGATCAACCGGCACCCCAACGTGGTGGCCCGCTTCGTCGAACGGTTCGGCCAACCGGTGCAGGTGATCCCGTCGGATCCCGAAATCGCTTGGCAATACCTCGAACTCGATGCCGAGGAGCAGATCGAACAGCTATGCGCTTCCGAACGCACCTTGGTGTGCGAGCTCGCAGACCAACCGACGTTGCGGGCCGCGCTGATCCGCACCGCAGAAGACCGGCACCGGTTCGTGCTCACCAATCACCACATCGTGCTCGACGGCTGGTCGAAGTCGATTCTGCTGCAGGAGATATTCGCCAGCTACTTCGGCGAGCGGCTGGCCGCGCCGGTGCCCTACCGACGGTTCGTCGCGTGGCTGGCGGAACAGGACAACGGTGCAGCCCAAGCCGTGTGGCGCAACGTGTTCGACGGTTTCGCCACCCCAACGCTCGTCGGCCCCCCGGGCCGGCCGACGCTCGGGCGACGCGGCGTCGAATCATTCCAGCTGTCAGCCGAAACCACGCGAGCCGTCGGCGAGCTCGCACGGTCCTGTCACACCACGGTCAGTACGGTGCTGCAGGGCGCGTGGGCGCAGCTGCTGATGTGGCTGACTGGTCAGCCCGACGTGGCGTTCGGCACCGCGGTTGCTGGGCGACCCGCCGATCTGGTCGGCGGGGAATCGATGGTGGGCCTGCTGATCAACACGGTGCCGGTGCGGGCGACCATCACGCCGAGCACCACCGTTGCGAGCCTGCTCGAACAGCTGCAAAGCGCGTATCACGACACGTTGGAGCACCAACACCTGGCGCTCACCGAGATCCACCGCGCCACCGGCCACGACCAACTGTTCGACACCGTCTTCGTCTACGAGAATTACCCGATCGACACGGCGGGGTTGTTGGGTGTCCACGAGTTGGCAGTCACCGGCTTCGCCAATCGCGAGTACAACCACTACCCGCTTTCGGTTCAAGCTGTGCCCGGCCATGAGTTGGGCCTGCGCGTCGAATTCGACACTGACGTCTTCGATTCGGCGCGAATCGGAAGGCTGGTCGACCGAATGCGGCGGCTGTTGGTGGCCATGACCGCAGATTCGAGGGAGCAGCCATGAGCGTCGATTCCAACCGGACATTGCTGTCGTTCGACCTGCTCGATGACAGCGAACACGAGCGGCTCGATGAGTGGGGCAACCGGGCGGCGCTGACCCGGCCCGCGCCCAGCCCGAGGTCGATTCCGGAGTTGTTCGCCGCGCAGGTGGACCGCGCGCCTGACACCGTGGCGCTGGTGTGTGGCGAACGATCGTGGACCTATCGCGAGCTGGATGAGGCCTCCAACCGGTTGGCAAACCTGTTGGCCCGCAACGGCGCCGGGGCCGGTGAAGCCGTTGCGCTGCTCATTCAACGTTCCGCTGAGGCAATCGTGGCGATCCTGGCGGTGCTCAAAACCGGCGCCGCGTACTTACCCATCGACCCTGCGCATCCCGACGCCCGCATCGGCTTCATGCTTTCCGACGCCGAGCCGGTGGCGGCACTGACCACCGCAGATCTGCGTGCGCGGCTGGATGCGTCCGGCGTGCCGGTGATCGACGTCGACGATCCTGCTGTCGACAACCGACCCAGCACCGCATTGCCCTCACCGGCACCCGACGACCTCGCCTACATGACCTACACGTCGGGCACCACCGGCGTCCCCAAAGCGGTGGCGGTCACTCACCACAATGTGACGCAACTAGTGGCCGCGCTGCACGCCGATCTGCCCGCAGGGCCGGGACAGGTGTGGTCGCAATGGCATTCGCTGGTCTTCGATGTCTCGGTGTGGGAGATCTGGGGCGCACTGCTGCACGGCGGCCGACTGGTCGTGGTGCCCGAGACGGTGGCGAGCTCACCGGTGGACCTGCACAACCTGTTGGTCACCGAGAAGGTGAGCGTCTTGTGCCAGACCCCTTCGGCGGCGGGGATGCTGTCGCCGGAGCGGCTGGATTCGACGACGTTGGTGGTGGCGGGGGAGGCATGCCCGCCCGAACTGGTGGATCGGTGGGCACCAGGGCGGGTGATGATCAACGCCTACGGCCCGACCGAGGCCACGATCTATGCGGCGATGAGCGCGCCGTTGACACCGGGTTCGCCAGTGGCCCCGATCGGTTCGCCTGTGCCGGGTGCGGCGTTGTTCGTTCTGGACAACTGGTTGCGGCCCGCGCCGGAAGGGGTGGTCGGGGAACTGTATGTCGCCGGGGCCGGCATCGCGGCCGGCTATGCGCGTCGGTCCGGGTTGACCGCGTCGCGCTTTCTGGCGTGCCCCTTCGGAGCGCCTGGGACGCGGATGTACCGGACCGGTGACTTGGTGCAGTGGGGTGACGACGGGCAGCTGCAGTATCTGGGCCGCGCCGACGAGCAGGTGAAGATCCGCGGCTATCGCATCGAGCTCGGCGAAGTGCAGGCGGCCCTGGCCCGTTTGGCCGGGGTGGATCAGGCGGTCGTGATCGCCCGCGAGGACCGCCCCGGCGACAAGCGGCTGGTCGGTTACATCACCGGGACCGCCGACCCGGCGCAGTTGCGCACCGCACTGGCCGAGCGACTCCCCGCCTATATGGTGCCGGCGGCGGTGCAGGTGATCGAGGCGATTCCGTTGACGGTCAACGGAAAACTCGACAAACGTGCCTTGCCCGCGCCGGACTACGGCGGCACCGGTGCCGACTACCGGGCCCCCGCTACCGCGGTCGAGCAGATCCTCGCCGACATCTACGCCGAGGTCCTCGGTGTCGAGCGGGTCGGGGTAGACGAGTCGTTCTTCGACCTTGGCGGGGACAGCATCCTGTCGATGCAAGTGGTGGGGCGCGCCCGCGCGGCGGGGCTGGTGTGCCGGCCACGCGACATCTTCGTAGAGCAGACCGTGGCCCGACTGGCGTCGGTGGTGGACGTGGCCGGCGGTGAGGCCGGTGTCGTCGATGAGGGCATCGGCGAGGTGGTGCCAACCCCGATCATGCGTTGGCTGCACAGCGTCGACGGGCCGGTCGATGAGTTCAGTCAGACGGTGGTGCTGCAGGCCCCCGCGACAGTGACCGAACGCGACGTCGTGGCCGTCTTGCAGGCCCTGCTCGATCGACATGCCACGCTGCGCCTGCGTGCAGAGGATGGCGGGGCAGGCGGCTGGTCGCTGACGGTGCCCGAGGTCGGATCGGTGGACGCGGCCGCGTGTGTGCAGACGACCGACGCGTTGTCGGATGAGGCGCTGGCCGCGGCGCGGTCGCGGTTGAATCTGGCGGCCGGGGGCATGCTCAGCGCGTTATGGGTGCCTGACACCGGCCAGTTGGCGTTGACGATTCACCATCTGGCGGTCGATGGGGTGTCGTGGCGAATCCTGTTGGAAGACTTGAACATTGCGTGGGCCCAGCGTCATTCGGGTCAGCAGGTGGCCGTGCCGACGGGCGGCACCTCGTTTGCCCACTGGTCTGAGCTGCTGGACGAGTATGCGCGAAACCCGGCGGTGGTGGACGCAGCCGAGGCCTGGCGCGAGGTGACGGCGATACCGACGGCGCTGCCGCCAATAGCGCCGACCGACACCTACGCCAACGCCGGGCAGTTGTCCGTGTCACTGGACGCCGAGACCACCCGTCGGATTCTCGGGGAGGTGCCCGCGGCGTTTCACGCTGGGGTGCAAGACATTCTGCTGATCGCGTTCGGGTTGGCGTTGTCGGAGTTCTTGGGCGCCGACGGGGCGCCGGTCGGCGTCGACGTGGAGGGCCACGGCCGCCACGAGGAGCTCGCCGCCAATGTCGACCTGACCCGCACCGTGGGATGGTTCACGACGAAGTACCCGACGTCTCTTGCCGTCGGTCAGTTGTCGTGGGCGCAGGTGGTGGCCGGGGACGCGGCGCTGGGAGCGGTGATCAAGGCCGCCAAGGAGCAGCTGCGCGCACTGCCCCATCCCGTGACCTACGGCCTGCTGCGCTACATGAACCCGGACGTCGAGCTGACCGGATCGGACCCGACGATCGGATTCAACTATTTGGGGCGCCTTGGCGCGGGCGCGGCCGACCTGTCCGATGAGCTGTGGCGGATCAGTCAGGAGAGTTTGTCGGCGACGAGCGCGGGCGCGAGTGTGCTCATGCCGTTGATGCACACCCTCGAGCTCAACGCAGGCACGATGGACACCGACGCCGGTCCGCGACTGCAGGCCGGCTGGATATGGGCGCCATCGGCACTCGATGAAGATCACGTCCGTCGGCTGAGCCGGCTGTGGTTCGACGCCCTGGCCGGCATCTGTGCGCACGTGAAAAGCGGCGGTGGCGGGCTGACCCCGTCAGATGTCGCCCCGGCCCGGCTGAGCCAGCGGCAGCTCGATGAGCTGACGCAGCGCTATGACCTCACTGACGTCCTTCCGCTGACCCCCGTGCAGCAAGGCCTGCTGTTCCACTCCACGTTTGCGCGGGGCACCGGAGACGATATGTATGCGGTGCAGCTGGATATCACCGTGACCGGTGTCGTTGACCAGCACCGGCTGCGTGACGCGGTGCGCACGGTCGTCGCGCGACATCCCAACCTGGCGGCCCGATTCTGCGAACAGTACGGCGAGCCGGTGCAGATCATCACCGCCGACCCGGCGATCGCCTGGCGGTATCTGGATCTTCGCGGGGACGACCTGAACCCGGATGTGGAGATCCAGCAGCTGTGCGACGCGGAACGCGCCGCCGTCTGCGACCTCGTCGAGCGGCCGACCTTCCGGGCCGCGTTGATCCGCAGCGCTGGCAACCAGCACAGGTTCGTGCTGACCTTCCACCACATCGTGATCGACGGCTGGTCACTGCCGATCCTGCTGCAGGAGATCTTCGCCTGCTACTTCGGGCAGCGTCTGCCGGCAGCGCCGTCGTATCGGAGCTTCGTCAACTGGCTTACGAGTCAGGATCGCGACGCCGCACGCGCGGCCTGGCGCGAGGTGTTGGACGGTTTTGACACCCCGACGCTGGTCGCTTCGCAGGCCCAGCCCGGGCCGCGCGGCGTCGAATCGTATCGGTTGTCCGCCGCGACTACGAAGGCCCTCGGCGAGTTGGCCCGCGCACAGCACACCACGGTCAACACGGTGCTGCAGGCCGCGTGGGCGCAGGTGCTGATGGTGCTGACCGGACAGTGTGATGTCGCGTTCGGCACCGCGGTCTCGGGGCGGCCAGCGGAGTTGGCCGGGGCCGAATCAATCGTCGGGCTGCTGATCAACACCGTGCCGGTGCGGGCCCGCGCCACCGCGGCCACCACCGTCGCCGACCTGCTCGACCAGTTGCAGCGCCACCACAACGACACCATTGAGCATGAACATCTGGCGCTCAACGAGATTCACCACATCGCTGGTCACGATCAGTTGTTCGACACCCTCTTCCTCTACGAGAGCTACCCGATCGACACGAGCGCGTATGTGGGCGTGCAAGAGCTGGCGATCACCGAGTTCAACAACCGCGAATACAACCACTACCCCGTTTCGGTGATGGCTCTACCCGGCCACGAACTGGGCTTGCGCGTCGAATTCGACACCGAAAAGTTCGACGTGGCGAGCATCGAAGCACTGATCGAGCGGTTCCGTCTGGTGCTGGCGGCCATGACGGCCGATCCCACCCGGCGGCTGTCGTCGATCGACCTGCTCGATGACGATGAGCACGACCGACTCGACGAGTGGGGCAACCGATCGGTGTTCGCGCAGCCGATGTCCGCCGGGGCGTCGATTCCTGAGGTGTTCGCAAGGCAGGTGGATCGGGCCCCGGAGGCGGTGGCACTGACGTTCGACGGGCGCTCGATGACCTACGGGGAACTCGACGATGCCGCCAACCGGTTGGCGAACCTGTTGGCCGTCTACGGCGCCGGGCCGGGTGAGTCGGTGGCGCTGTTCGTTCCTCGTTCGGACGACGCGATCGTGGCGATCCTGGCGGTGCTCAAGACGGGGGCGGCGTATGTGCCGATCGACCCTGCGGTGCCGGCCAGACGGCTGGAGTTCATGCTCGCCGACGCCAAACCGATCGCTGCCGTCACGACGGCGGACCTGCGCGCTCGACTGGCCGTGTCCGATGTGCCCGTCATCGAAGTCGATGACCCCGCCGTCGACGTCGCCCTCGACATCTACCCCGGCGCCAGGTTGCTGACGCCGGATTCCGACGACATCGCGTACACGATTTACACCTCGGGGACCACCGGCGTCCCCAAAGGGGTGGCCATCACGCACGGCAATGTGACCCAAGCGCTGGAGTCGCCGCCAGCTCATATGCCCACTGGGCCAGGTCTTGTGTGGTCGCACACGGGTTCCCTGGTCTTCGACATCACGGTGTGGGAGATCTGGGGTGCACTGTTGCACGGTGGCCGACTCGTGATCGCGCCGGATTCGGTCGTTCACTCGCCGGAGGACCTCCGTGATCTCCTGGTCGCGCAACAGGTCAACCTGTTGTTCCAGACTCCGTCCGCGTTAGGAGTGTTGCCTTCGGAGGGACTGGAACACACCGCGTTGCTTGTCGCAGGTGAGGCTTGCCCGATCGACGTGATGGATCGGTGGGCATCCGGGCGGGTGATGATCAACGGCTACGGGCCAACAGAAACAACGATCTATGCCACGTTCAGCAGGCCAATGACAGCGGGATCCGGTGTGGCTCCGATTGGCTCACCGGTGGCGGGCACGGCATTGGTCGTCTTGGACGGGTGGCTGCGGCCGGTGCCGGCGGGTGTAGTCGGCGAGCTGTATGTTGCCGGCCGAGGCGTCGGTGTTGGCTATGTGCGCCGGACCGGATTGACCGCGTCGCGGTTTGTGGCGTGCCCGTTCGGGGAGCCCGGGACGCGGATGTATCGCACTGGGGATTTGGTGCGGTGGGGTGGTGATGGTCAGCTCGAGTATCTGGGCCGCGCCGATGAGCAAGTGAAGATCCGCGGCTTCCGTATCGAGCTCGGTGAGATTCAGGCGGCGCTCGCCGAAGTGGATGGGGTGGATCAGGCGGTTGTGATCGCTCGTGAGGACCGCCCCTGCGACAAACGCTTGGTCGGTTACATCATCGGCACGGCCGATCCGGCGGAAGCCCGCGCCGCGTTGGCTGAGCGGTTGCCGGCGTACATGGTGCCGGCCGCGGTGGTGGTGTTGGACAAGCTGCCGCTCACGATCAACGGCAAACTCGACAGGCGCGCTCTGCCAGTGCCCGAGTACGACGACGCCGCTCATTACCGTGCGCCAGCCACAGCGACCGAGGATGTCGTCGCCGGGATCTACGCCCAAGTGCTGGGTATAGAGCGGGTTGGGACCGATGAGTCCTTTTTCGATCTGGGCGGGGATTCGATTTCGGCGATGCGGGTCGTTGCCGCACTCAATACAGCCCTGGATGCCAATCTCGCGGTGCGAACATTGTTCGACGCCCCGTCCGTGAGCAGTTTGAGCCGGCGGTTGGACAGCGACGCCGGATCGGACGCAGTGTCGGGCACCGCCCGTGTCAGCTTCGCCTCCGTGCATGGCCACGACTGCACCGAGGTGCATGCCAGTGACCTGACCTTGGACAAATTCATCGACGCTGGCACCCTGAGGACCGCCCCGACTTTGCCGCGCCCGAACGGGCAGGTACGGACGGTCCTGCTGACAGGGGCCACCGGGTTCCTCGGACGGTATCTGCTGCTGCAATGGCTCAAGCGGCTGCGCCGTGTCGATGACACCGTGATCTGCTTGGTGCGGGCCAAGTCCGACGACGATGCGCGACGCCGGCTCGAGGCGGCGTTCGACACCGACCCTGCTCTGCGTCGGCACTTCAAGGAACTGTCGGCCGAGAGGTTGAAGGTCATCGCCGGCGACAAGGGCGAACCCAATTTCGGATTAGACGCGCAGACGTGGCAGCAGCTGGCCGAAAGCGTCGACCTGATAGTCGATTCAGCGGCGTTGGTCAACAGCGTGCTGCCATACAGCGAGCTTTTCGGCCCCAACGTGGTGGGCACTGCCGAGCTGATCCGGTTCGCGTTGACCACGAAGCTCAAGCCCTACTCATTCGTGTCGACAGCGGACGTCGGCCGCGAGATCGAGTCGTCGACGTTTACCGAGGACGCCGATATCCGGGTCATCAGTGCCACTCGCCCTGCCGACGGAAGCTATGCCAACGGCTATGGCAACAGTAAGTGGGCAGGTGAGGTGCTGTTGCGGGAAGCCCATGACCGGTGCGGGCTGCCGGTCTCGGTGTTCCGCCCGGGCATGATCATGGTCGGCACCAGCTATGCGGGCCAATTGAACGCGTCCGACACGGTCAGCCGGATGGTGCTAAGCATCATCGCCACCGGATTGGCACCGCAGTCCTTCTACCGGCTCGACGCTGACGGCAATCGGCAGCGCGCGCACTTCGACGGGCTGTCCGTGGAATTCGTCGCAGAGGCGATCACCAAGCTGGGTTCGCAACTAGTCGGTTCAGCTTCGCCGAATTTCGAGACATATCACGTGATGAATCCGCACGACGACGGCATAGGAATTGACGAGTACGTGGACTGGCTGATCGAAGCCGGCTACCCGATCGAGCGCATCAGTGACTTCGAGGAGTGGTTGCAGCGGTTCGAGGCCGGTTTGGATGCCTTGCCGGATCAGCAGCGCCAAGGTTCGGTGCTGCAGATGTTGAAGGTGGTGCAACAGCACGGTTGGGATCGACAGCCCCCAGAGCCGTCGCGCGGCTCCATGGCTCCGGCCGACAGGTTCCGTGCTGCGGTGCGAGACGCGAAAATCGGTGCGGATCATGACATTCCCCACGTTTCTGCGCCGATGATCGTCCGATACGTCACCGACCTGCAACTGCTCGGATTGCTCTAGGGCAGGTTTGGGAGAATTGCCAATTCATCGTGCAGCGGACAATCTGGCACCCCGATGGCTTGAGCAATTGTTGCGTACAGCTCATCTGACACTGCGGACAAGGTAGGGCCACGGGCATGTGGGGCCAAATTTTGGGGCTGGCACTGGTGACATCGCTCAATCCGGTGCTTCTCGGCTTCATTCTGCTCGTGATGTCGCGCCCACGGCCGGTGCAAAATCTGCTCGCCTTCTGGGTCGGCTGCCTGATCGTGAATGTGCCGGCCTTTCTGATTTCGCTGATGGTGATGCACCTCGTGCCGGCATTCACCTCTGCGGCACGGGATTTGACCACCCCGGAGCAGGGCTCCACGGTCCAACCCCTTCAGCTCGGCACCGGTGTGCTTGCGCTGCTGGTCGGCACACTGATGGCGGTTCGCCTCTGGGTGCGTCAGCGGGCGATCGAGCCCGCACCGGTGGGCGTGGTCGGCAACACGCCGGTGCTGCTGCTGGATTCGGACACCCCGACATCTGACTCGCGACCGCAGGGTCGGATCAGAGGTGTCGTGGTGCGCATTCGATCGGTGATCCGAAGACTTCTGCGCCGCGGCCACGACGCTTGGGAAGACGGCGCCTTGTGGGTCGCGATGGTGTTCGGCATGGCGTATTTGCCGCCACCGCCCCTGGTCCTGCTGGTCGACACCATCATCGTGGGCTCGGGAGCCGCAATCGGGATGCAAGTCATCGCCGTCATCGCGTTCATCTTTGCGATGCTTGCGGTTTTCGAGATTGTTCTCATCAGCTATCTGGTCGCTCCAGCGCGAACCCAAGCGGTCCTGCGACCGGTACACGACTGGGCGCTCCGACATCGCCAGCACGTGCTGATAGCCCTGTTCGTACTGGTTGGGATCTGGCAGGTGATCACGGGTCTTGGCCTCACCTGAGCTCAGCACAATCAGATTGGTCGGAGGATTCTGTGCCGAATATTGAGCTAGGTTCGTGATGTGGACTTCCGAGCGGCGCTGCTCGACCAGACCCGGGAATTCGGGGAACTGATCCGCAGTGCAGACCCGTCAACGCCCGTGCCGACCTGCCCCGACTGGACGCTCAAACAGCTGTTCCGTCATGTCGGACGCGGAAACCGTTGGGCCGCACAGATCATCGCCGACCGCAGGACCGACGCGTTGGACCCGCGTGACGTCCGCGACGGCAGACCGCCCGATGATCCCGACGCCGCGATCGATTGGTTGAACAACGGCGTCCAGCTCATCGTCGACGCCGTCGACCGCGTCGGCCCCGAGACGCGTGTCTGGACGTTCATCGGTGCGCGCCCGTGCGGCTGGTGGATCCGGCGTCGGCTGCACGAGGCCACGGTGCACCGGGCCGATGCGGCGCTCGCGTTGGGGATGGATTTCGAACTGTCGCCAGAGCTGGCGGCCGACGGGATCAGCGAGTGGATCGAGCGCGTCAGTGTCGAGTCCCGCTCGCATTCGCTGCCGTTGGAGGTCGGCAGGACGTTGCACCTGCACGCTACCGACGAGGGTCTGGGCCCCACCGGTGAGTGGACCATCACCAGCGACCGGGTGGACGGCGTCGCATGGTCACACGATCATGGCAAGGGCGACGTCGCGTTGCGCGGCCCGGCGAAGGATCTGCTGTTGGCTACGGTGCGTCGTCGCACCGCGGCCGAACTCGGTGTCGAAGTATTCGGCGACACCGCTGTTTGGGACAGCTGGTTGGACCACACACCGTTTTAGGAGGCGTAGCTTCTCGACCATGACGACTTCGGAGATCGCGACCGTCCTCGCCTGGCATGACGCGCTCAACGAGCAGGACTTCGACACCCTGGCGAAGGTGTCCAGCGACGACATCGAGTTCGGTGATGCGAACGGCGCCGGCCAAGGGCATGAGGCCCTGCTGAAGTGGGCGGGTTCGTTGGCTGTGACAGCTGCCGACCCGGGCCGGATGTACGTCCGCGACGGCGTGGTGGTCGCCGAAGAACACGGTGGCGATGCCGTGGCGTTCCGTGTGGTGCGAGACCACGTCACGTCGGTGTTTCGGCATCCCGACCTGGCCACCGCGCTGGCCGCAACTGACCTGACCGAACAGGACCTCGCAGGCTGATGCGCGGCATCATCCTGGCCGGCGGATCGGGGACGAGGCTCTATCCGATCACCAGGGGCGCGTCCAAACAGCTGATGCCTGTGTACGACAAGCCGATGATCTACTACCCGCTGTCGACGCTGATGATGGCAGGCATCCGCGATATCCTGATCATCACCACGCCCGACGATGCACCCGCATTTCACCGATTGCTAGGCGACGGTTCGGATTTCGGCATCAACATCAGCTACGCCGAGCAGCAACAGCCCAACGGCCTTGCTCAGGCCTTCGTCATCGGCGCCGACCACATCGGCGGTGACTCGGTGGCATTGGTGTTGGGCGACAACATCTTCTACGGTCCGGGACTGGGCACCAGCTTGAGCCGATTCCAAAAGGTCAGCGGCGGAGCAATTTTCGCGTATTGGGTGGCCAACCCGTCGGCGTATGGCGTGGTCGAGTTCGCCGCCGACGGAACGGCGCTGTCCATCGAGGAGAAGCCGGCCACGCCGAAGTCGAATTATGCCGTGCCGGGGCTGTACTTCTACGACAACGATGTGATAGAAATCGCGCGCTCCCTGAAGCCGTCGACGCGTGGTGAGTTTGAGATCACCGAGGTCAACCAGCACTACCTGAACCGGGGCCGGCTGTCGGTGGAGGTGCTGGCCCGCGGCACCGCGTGGCTGGACACCGGAACCTTCGATTCACTGCTGGACGCAGGCGATTACGTCCGCACCATCGAACGCAGACAGGGCCTCAAGATCAGTGTGCCCGAGGAGGTGGCCTGGCGGGTCGGCTTCATCGATGATGAGCAACTCGCCGCCCGCGCGCGCACCCTGCTCAAATCCGGTTACGGCGCTTACCTTTTGGAGCTTCTGGAGCGCTAGCGGGTCGGCGAGCAGTGGTGTGAGGCGTCGCGAGCACCGCCGCGATTGCCGTTGTCAACGGGACCGACAACGCCAGTGCGATGCCGCCGACCGCGGAGCGGGCGATCTCGATGGCCACGCTCTCACTGGTCAGCACATCACCGAGAGACCGGTTGGCCACGCTGAACAACAGCAACAGCGGCAAGGCGCTGCCGGCGTACGCCAGCACCAGCGTGTACACGGTGCTGGCGATGTGGTCGCGGCCCACCCGCATGGCGCCGAGGAATATCGATCTGCGGCTGGCGCCGGTCTCGGCAAGCTCGAACACCGTCGAGGCCTGCGTGACGGTGACGTCGTTGAGCACACCGAGCGAGCCGATGATGAAGCCCGCCAGCAGCAATCCAGTGATCGAGACATTGCCGAGATAGGCGGCCACCTCGTTGTTCTGATCCTCCGACAGTCCCGTCAAGTGGGCCAATTCGATTGCGCCCCAGGACAACAGAGCGGCCAGCAGCAGAGCGGCCAAGGTGCCCAGCAATGCCGCGCTGGTGCGCAGGCTGACCCCGTGCGCCAGGTAGATCACCGCATACAGGATCACCGCCGAGGCAACGAGCGCGACCGGAATAGCCGATGCGCCGTCACGCAGCGCAGGCAGCAGAAACACCACCAGCACGACAAATGCCACCACGATGCCGATCAACGCCCGCAGTCCGCGCCAGCCCGCGACTGCGACGATCACGACGGCGAACACCGCCGCGAACGCGATCAGCGGCCAAGTCCGCTCGAAGTCGTAGAACGCGTAGCTCGTCGCGCCGCCGGCATCGACCTGGCGGCTGATCCGGAGGTGGTCACCGACGGCAAGATGGGGCTGGCCCGGTCCGCCGCTGAACTCGAGCATCGTGTTGGCGTCCTTGTTCGGGCCGGAATCGATGCGGATCAGGGTCTGCACGCACTGTCCGCCGCCCGCTGGCGCCTGCTCGGGTTCGGCGGTCAGCACGGCGCCGTTCGACGGGCTGCCACATGAAGCGGTCTTGCTCGACAGCACATGTCCAGCCTCGGTGGTGACCGCACCGCCCGTTGCGTTCTGGAACGGCAGTGGGATGTCCACCTTCTGCTGGCTGGGCCATAGCCACACCGCGCCTGCCAGCACGGCGACGCCGATGGCAATCAGGGCGCCCACGACGACCTTGGCCGCCATCGGGCCCAGCGGTGCCGGGCCGCTCAGTGAGTGCGAATGCGAATGCGCCACCCGGACAGGGTAGATGTGAAGGTTGTGGGGACCGAGCAGAGATCCGTGGTCGTCGGCGCACGTTCGCGCCTGGCCGCGGTGGGCCTCGGGGGCGGTTGGTGGATGTGCGGGTTACCGGACACGGGGTCCTAGAGTTGACCGATGAGAGACATCGAGATGCAGGTGGCCGACGACGGCGTCGCCACGCTGACACTGGCGCGGGCCGAAAAGCGCAACGCGCTGTCGATCAAATTGCGCGACGAGATCACCCGACAACTCGGCGACTGGGCAACCGATCCAGCCGTGCGTGTGGTCGTGCTGACCGGATCGGGGCCGACGTTCTGCGCAGGGTTCGACCTCAGCGAATTCGGGCAAACCGAGCTAGCCCGGCAGATCAAGGACAGCTCTCGCCGATATCACCTCGCCGTGTGGAATTTCCCCAAGCCGCTGGTGGCAGCGGTGAACGGGCCAGCCATGGGCGGCGGGTTCGATTTAAGTGTGCTTTGTGATTGCCGAATCGCTTCCAGCGCAGCAGTATTCGGGCATCCAGAGATCAAGTTCGGCGCAGCCCCGTTGTTCACCCCACTGCAGTGGATCGTGGGCTTGGGCAATGCCCGCGAGTTGTGCTTGACGGGCCGTCGGATCGACGCCGAGGAGGCGCTGCGCATGGGTCTGGTCACCCGGGTCACCGAACCCGACGACCTGGTTGCCGAAGCGCTCGCGATGGCGCGATCGATCATTGAGGCGCCACAGGTCGCATTGGAAGCGGCGAAGCGCTACCTGATCAGCAGCGCCAGTGCGACATTCGAAGACGCTTTCGCCGTCGAGCACGACAAGGTGTTCGACGACTTCTTGATCGGGCCCGCGGGGTAGCGGTGCTCGAAACCGCAGTTGTTGCGAAGAAGTTCGAGTGAGCCGCGCAATAAGTGCAATGTCGCGGCAGCCGGAGGCGGCTACTCGGGGTCGAGGTCGATGCGGACCGTGAGCAGTTTCACCGCCGAGCCGACTGTTGGCCGTTCTGTTCACCCAGGAGACCGTTCTGTTCACCCAGGAGAATTGGGCGTTGCGGGCGCGGGCGTCGTCTCGTCTGGCGATCGGCTTCGCTGTCCGATGCAGCGCGTCGACTACCCGCCGCCTCACTGTCGATAAGAGGACAGGAAGTTGCCAAGCCGTTCGATCGCGTTGGCGAGGTCACGCGACCACGGCAACGTCACGATGCGCAGGTGATCGGGTGTCGGCCAATTGAATCCGGTGCCCTGGGTGACCAGAATCTTCTCTTGCAGCAGCAGGTCGAGGACGAGTTGCTCGTCGTCCTGAATGTCGTACACCTCGGGATCGAGCCGCGGGAAGGTGTAGAGCGCGCCCTCCGGCTTCACACATGACACGCCGGGGATCTCGTTGAGCTTGGTCCACGCCACGTCGCGTTGCTCGCGCAGTCGGCCGCCGGGCAGCACCAGATCCTCGATGCTCTGATGACCGCCGAGCGCAACCTGAATCGCATGTTGCGCAGGGACATTCGGGCACAGCCGCATGTTGGCCAGCAGGCTGATGCCTTCGATGAAGCTGCTCGCGTGCTCCTTGGGGCCGGTGATCACGAGCCAGCCGGACCGATAGCCCGCCACCCGGTAGGCCTTCGACAGCCCGTTGAAGGTCAACGTCAGCACGTCCGGTGCCACCGACGCCGTCGCGATGTGCTTGCTGTCGTCGTAGAGGATTTTGTCGTAAATCTCGTCGGACAGCAGCAGCAGTTGATGCTTACGCGCGAGATCGGCTATCTGCGTGAGGGTTTCGCGGGTGTACACCGCGCCCGTCGGGTTATTCGGGTTGATCACGACGATCGCCTTGGTGCGGTCGGTTATTTTCGACTCCAGGTCGGCGATGTCGGGCATCCAGCCCTGCGTCTCGTCGCACATATAGTGCACCGGGGTGCCACCGGCCAGCGAGGTGCATGCGGTCCACAGCGGATAGTCAGGCGCGGGGATCAGTACCTGGTCGCCGTTGTCCAGCAGCGCCTGCAGCGTCATCTGGATCAGTTCGGATGCGCCGTTGCCGAGATAGACGTCGTCGACGTCGAACTTGGGGAAGCCGTCCACGAGTTCGTAGCGGGTGAACACCGCGCGACGGGCGGGCATGATGCCCTTGGAATCCGAATAGCCCTGCGCGTAGGGCAGCGCCTGGATGATGTCGCGCATGATCACGTCGGGCGCCTCGAAGCCGAAGGGCGCGGGGTTGCCGATGTTCAGCTTCAGGATGCGGTGACCCTCAGCCTCAAGCCGAGCCGCGTGGTCGTGTACCGGACCGCGGATCTCGTAGAGGACGTCCTGCAGCTTTGACGACTGCGTGAACGTGCGCTGCCGCGGGTGATGCCCGGTCGTCTGCCACGGCACGTGGTGGGTAGTCACGTCTCTCATGATCGCACCGCAGTCCAATTAATTTGTAAAAGCGCTGGTTATCGCTTGCCGGGCGGACGCGCGCCCTTGGCGATACCGAGCCCCTTCACTGGCGGCTGCGGCTTATCGCCGTTGCCCTCTGCGGAAGGCTCAGGCGCAGCAGTGGATTCGCCGTCATCAGTCGACTCAGGTTGCGGCGCAGGGGGTTTCGGTGCTGCTGCGGTCTTCTTGGCCCCGGGCCGACGTGCGCCCGGCGCGATGCCCAGACCCTTGACCTCCGGTTCGGCAGCGGTTGACGCCGGTTCGCTGGCCGTGGACGCCGATTCGGCTGCCGTCGATGCGGGTTCTGCGGCCGCGGGTGCGGCTTTTTTGGCACCTGGACGGCGGGCTCCCGCCGCGATGCCAAGCCCCTTGACCTCGGGCTTGGCCGGTGCTTCGGTGGCAGGCGCCTCCGCAGCCGCGGCAGGCGCCTCGGCGGCGGGGGGTGCGGCCTTCTTCGCGCCGGGTCGCTTCGCGCCACCAGCGATGCCGAGACCCGTGACCGGCTTGGATTCGGTCGCCGTCGACGCCGTAGGTGTCGGCTCCGGCTTGGCTTCCGGCTCGGCGACTGCGGTCGACGCTTCCACCTTCGGCGCCTTAGCGGCCCGCTCCTCGGCTTCCTTTGCGGCCGTGCCCTTTTCGGGCAGCTTAACGCTGCTCTTGTCGAGCGAGCCCAGCAGCAGCTGCGCCACGTCGAGCACCTCGGCCTTCGGCACGTCGTTGGCGGCGGCGACGTCGTCGACACCGTCGGTGATCATCACGCGGCAGAACGGGCAGCCGGTCGCGATCGCCGACGCGCCGGTGTCCAGCGCCTCTTCGACGCGTTCGTGGTTGACGCGCTTGCCGATGTGCTCTTCCATCCACATCCGCGCGCCACCGGCGCCACAGCACAGGCCGCGGTCGGCATGCCGGGGCATCTCGGTGAGCTTGGCGCCCGAGGCCCCGATCAGCTCACGCGGCGCCTCGTAGACCTTGTTGTGCCGGCCCAGGTAGCAGGGATCGTGGTAGGTGATGTCTTTGCTCTGCCCGTTTGAGCCAGGAGCCTGTACGGGCACCAGCTTCTTGTCGCGGATCAGCCGGTTCAGCAGCTGTGTGTGGTGCAGCACGGTGTAGTTGCCGCCGACCTGCGGATACTCGCGGCCCAGCGTGTTGAAGCAGTGCGGGCAGGTCACCACGACCTTGCGGTCCACGCGCTCGACACCGGAGAACATCTCGTTGAGCGTCTCGACGTTCTGGGCGGCCAGCTGCTGGAACAGGAATTCGTTGCCCGATCGGCGGGCCGAATCGCCGTTGCAGGTCTCGCCCTCGCCGAGCACCAGGTACTTCACCCCAGCGATTGCGAGCAGTTCCGCGACGGCCTTGGTGGTCTTCTTCGCGCGGTCCTCGTAGGCGCCTGCGCAGCCCACCCAGAACAGGTACTCGTAACCGTCGAAGGATTCGACGTCCTTGCCGTACACCGGCACGTCGAAGTCGACCTCGTCGATCCAGTTGGTGCGATCCTTGGCGTTCTGACCCCACGGATTGCCTTTGGTCTCAAGGTTTTTGAACAGCACGCCGAGCTCTGACGGGAACTCGGACTCCATCATCACCTGGTAGCGGCGCATGTCGACGATGTGGTCGATGTGCTCGATGTCCACCGGGCACTGCTCGACGCACGCACCGCAGGTGGTGCACGACCACAGCACGTCGGGGTCGATGACGCCGCCCTGTTCGAGCGTGCCGACCAGGGGACGGGTGGCCTGGTCGGGACCGGAGCCAAGGATTCGCTCGAAGCCCGACTCGGGCACGTGGTGCACCTCGTCGTGCTTTTCGCCGCCGAGTTCCTCGCCGAGGCCGCCCTCCGGAGTGTTCTCCAGCGGCGTTTCCTTATCGCCGAGGATGTAGGGGGCCTTGGCGAACATGTGGTCGCGCAAGTTCATGATCACGAGCTTGGGAGACAGCGGCTTGCCGGTGTTCCACGCTGGGCATTGCGACTGGCAGCGGCCACATTCCGTACAGGTGGTGAAGTCGAGGTAGCCCTTCCAGGTGAAGTCCTCGATCTTGCCGCGGCCCAGCACCGCGTCCTCGGCGGGATCCTCGAAGTCGACCGGCTTGCCCTTGTGCTCGACGGCGAGCAGCGGCCCCAGGCCGTTGGGCAGCCGCTTGAACGTGATGTTGATCGGCGCCAGGAAGATGTGCAGGTGCTTGGAGTGCAGCACGATCAGCAGGAAGATCAGTGCGACGGCGATGTGTGCCAGCAGCGCGATGGATTCGATCCACTCGTTGGCGGTATGGCCGAGCGGTGCGAGCAGCTGCCCCATGCCGTGGCTGAAGAACGCTCCCCAGCCGTAGGGGAAGTTGCCCGTGTTCACTGCGGCGCCGCGGAAGAACGCGTAGCTGAAGATGACCAGGAAGATCATGAACAGGATCAGCCAGGCGCCGCCGGTGTGTGAGCCGTAGAACCTCGACGACCGGCCGTGTTCCTTCGGCTCGGTACGCAGCCGGATGATCGCGAAGGTGGTGATGCCTGCGAGTACGGCCAGTGCAATGAAATCCTGCAGGAAGCCCAGGACCGCCCACCGGCCGACCACCGGGATGTGGAACTTCGGGTCGAACAGCACCCCATAAGCCTCGATGTACACCGTGATGAGGATGAAGAAGCCCCACATGGTGAAAAAGTGGGCCAGACCGGGGATCGACCAGCGCAGCATGCGAGTTTGCGCGAGCACCTCTTTGAGCTGTGTGCCGATGCGCTCACCCATGTGGTCGGTGCGGCCACTCTCCTCGCCGATCGGTTGGCCCGCACGCACCAGGTTCGCCAGCCAGAGCACGCGCTTGAGGGCGAATGCCGCCACAACAGCTGTCAGTAGTAGCCCGATGATGAGCCTGATCAGCGTCTGCGTATCCACCGCATGCCTCCCGGTTGCTAAGTTACCCAAGGGTAACTTATTCAATGTTACTGGCCAGTAACTTTCGCTAGATGCCTGCTCATAGTTGCATCTCGCCGGGAAAGATTGCTACGAAGGCTGCCCTAACTAGACCTTGGGAGTCATGGAGGTCCCTCCAGCGCCGGTGCCGGTGCCTCCCGTGCCGGACCCCGTTCCGCCGGTCCCGGTGCCAGTACCGGCTTGACTTGGCCCGGTTCCGCTGGACCCGGTGCCGGTTCCTGTCCCGGTTCCGCTGGTGCCTGTTCCAGTTCCTGTCCCGGTTCCGCTGGTGCCTGTTCCAGTTCCCGTCCCTGAACCCCCGGTTCCCGTCCCGGTTCCGCCGGTTCCCGTTCCACCGTTGCCGGGGCCGGGATCGATCGGCGGTGGCTTGGGCGACGACGGCGGCGACGTCGGCGGAGGTGTCGGCGGTGTTGACGGCGGGGTGGGATCAGTTGTCGGCGGCGTCTCGGACGTCGTCGTCACCTCGGTCGTCGGGGGCACGTACGGCTGGTGCGTGACGGGAGCCTGCCGTGGCGCCTGATAGCGGGGTGCGGGTTGCTGCACAACCACCGTGGTGACCTGGGGGGCCTGCGGCGCCGGGGGTGCTGGGAGAGTTGCCGGCGCCGCAGGCGTCGGGGAGGCGGTCGAGGTGGAGGTGGTCGCGGCTTCCACCGGAGTCGTGGTGGTGTCGCTGAGAAGCGAGAAGCCGAACACCGTGGCCGCGACAGTCGCGGCGACCGCCGACAGGCCGAACAGCACCAGCGGGCCGCGCCGCGGCGGCACGTCATTGTCCTGCCACTGCTCGCCGCGGAAAACCACTTCGGGGCGGGAGTCGGTCGCTTCGTGATAAGGAAGCACCTCTTTGGCGGCGTCGTCTTCGGAGTCTTCGGACCAGGCCAGCGCCTGCTCGTTGGCCACCAGCGCCACGGTCGAGGCCACAGCGCCGGCAGCGGCGGCAGCGACCGGAACGATCGCCGCCCTCACCGTGGCCGTATCGACGGCGCGGGCGCGACGGGCGATCAGCGCGGCACCGACGGCCGCCGTCAATTGCGGGTGTGGCGTCGTGACGACGGGTGCCCGCAGGTGCTCGGACAGCCGCTGGGTGACCAGCGGGATGCGGGCACCGCCGCCGATGGTCGCGACCGCCGCGACGCTGGCCTTCGGCACACCGTAACGCTCCAGCGTTTCATCAAGCGCCGCAAGGAAATCCGTCAGAGAAGCCTGCATCAGCACCTCGAGCTCGGTGCGTGTGATGCGAATGTCGGCCCGATGCCCTGGCAGATCCGCGATGACGGCGGTCGCGGTCTCCGCCGACAGCCGTTCCTTGGCGCGCCGGCATTCGTCGCGCAACCGGACCAGTGAACCGACCATCGCCGTGCCCGACGGATCGACGTCGGCCAGCCCGGTGATGAAATGGCTCAGCAGCGCCTGATCGATCTGGTCGCCGGAGAACTCGGGGAAGCGAACCGTCTCGCCGAACGGCGAGAAGTCCCTCGCGGCGTTGGCCAGCGTGATGCTGGTACCGCTGCCGCCGAAGTCGCACAAGACGATCACGCCGTGCGTCGGCAGGCCGGGGTTGGCCCGCAACGCCGCCAGCGCCGCGGTGGCATCGGACACCACCGGCAGCTTGTCGCGCAGACTCCTGCGCAGGATATCGACGACGGACGGCCGCCAGTGTGCGGGTACGGTCACGGCCGCGTCCGATATCGGCGTGCCCTCGGTGACCGCGTGGGACATGGCGCCGAGCGCGTCGGCGAGCAGTTCTTCTGACCGATACGTCGCGCCGTCGGGGGCCACCATCGGAACCGGATCGCCGACGCGGTCGACGAACCCGGTGAGGCGCTGCCCCCGCAGCCACAACTCGGCGGGACGAATGACGGCCGTCTGGCTGTCGCGGGTGCCGGCCAGGTTCGTCGCGCCGACCGACAGGCCCATCCAATGGCCGTGGTTGCCTGGGGAATTCAACATGTGAACGACGCTATGGTGAGCGGCGCCACAGCAAATCCGGTGCCGCACCCGTCGCTCGACGACCCCTATAGGGGATTTCGATTAGGGGAATCGGCCGCGTTGGGGGTTTAACCCTGAGGCGCCAGCATGGCGCGCAACATCGACAGCATCTCCGATCGAGAGTCGGCGCCGAGCCTGCGGCGGATCCGCGCGACGTGATGCTCGACGGTCTTGGCCGAGATGAACAGCTGGCTGCCGATGTCCTTGTAAGGCATGCCGAGTAGCAGCAGTTCGGCGACCTCGCGCTCGCGGTCGGACAGCCGCGAGGAGGTCGGCCGGGACGGTCCGGCGCGGCCGGCGTCCGCGATCGTGGTCACCGGCTCGAGTCCGGGCGCTTCGTCGATTGCGGCTGTCTGCTTGAGGTCGCGGGCCAATTGCAGCATCGCGCCGGAAACGCGACCGTCGGGCGTCTGCAGCGCGGCCTGGCTCGCCAGCCGGGTGGCATCCCAGGTCAAGCCGAACTGCGACAAGCCCCGTGCTGCCACGGTCACCTCGTCGATATCGACGTGATTGGCCAACACGCGCAGCCAGGTACGTCCGGCCGTGGCAAGCGCCTTGGCCAAGGTGCTGTTGGCCGCGGCCGCGGTCAATGCCTGCCCGTGCGGCGCCACCGCGGCCGGGGAGTTGGCCAGGATGCCCGCGTGCACGCCTGCCCAGTGCAACGGCACCGACCACAGCGGCGGACTGCCGAGCGACTCGAGCAGTTCGAACGCCTGGGTCAGCGTGTGTTGCAACCGATCGACCTGACGCATCCTGGCCGCGGCCACCCACAGTTCGCCCAACGGCAACAGTGAGAACAGGTCCACCGAATATTCGGCGAGCACTTCCATCGCTGCGTACCAATGCTTTTGGACCGCGCCGCTGTCGCCGGCGCGCCTGGCGATCGCTGTCTGCAGCGCGGCTGCCCACAGCGCGTCGCGGCGGTGCAGGGTGGCCTCGGCCGTCGTGGCGACGTCGGCGGCGGCCGCTGAGAGCTGGCCGTCCTGCATCCGCACCCAGCCGAGCAACAGCCGGTGCCGGTGCGCATTGAACGACTCATCCGCAGTGTCTGTCTGGCCACCCACCCGCACGGCACGCCCGATCACACTGCGGGCACGCACCGGGTCGCCACCGTGCAAGGAGGCCAGTGTCACCAGTGCGGCAGGGGTGTCGGGTGCGACGCCCGCGGATTGCTGTTCGGCGATGATCGATTGACCAAGGCGCGCAACGGCAATCGGGAACGGCTGATCCAGTGACAACAGCAGACCCTCGGCGAGGCTGCGCGCGGCGCGCGCGGTCGACGTCGGCGGTCCGGCGCTTTCGGCGGTCAGCGTTGATCGAGCAGCGTCGGCATCGCCCGCGGCGACCAACACGATCGCGCCTGCCGCACTGACGAACGCATCGGGATACGGTCCCAGCCAACGGAATAGGTCGGCCGCCTGCGCGGCGCCGCCGTCGTGTACGGCGACGCTGGCGGCAATCCGCACCGCGGCAGCGCGCTCGGCCGCGTCGTCGGAGCTGAGTAGTTCGTCGGCCAGCCGGCCGGCGGTGGTGCAGTCACCGGTCAACGCCAGCGCATCGGCCAGCCGAGTGGACAACGCGGTCGCGCCCGCGTCGGCTGCGGCCCGGTAGAGCCGCGCTGCCCGCGTTGGCTGACCGTGCGCGCGGGACGCCAAGTCGGCCAGCGCCGTGGCGAGTCGGCCGTCGCGCAGCCCATGCTCGGCCAGCCTGAGGGCGAGATCTGGTGAGAGCGTTGATGATTCGAGCTGGGAGACGAGCAGTGAGATCTCGGTGTCGTGGTGGCGCGCTGCGCCGATGATGCCTGCAATACAGCGATGCACCGAGCGTAGGAACGTGTGGCTGTGCGACGGCTCGATCAAGCCGCTGGCGCGGGCGCGATCGACAAGGACCTGCGCACCTTCGGCACCTATGCGCAACGTCGCGGCGACGTCGTCCGGCCCGAGTTCGGGGCTCAGCGACGACACCAGCAGCGTGTCGAGCACCGGTTCGTCGAGTCGGCGCAGCCGCTCGATCAATGCGAACTTAGCCGCCTGCATGATCGCCGTCGCGGGTGCCTCACCGTCGGGTGACCCCGCCGCTGCGATTGCCGGCGCGAGCAGGAATGGCAGGCCGGCCGTCGCCATCATCAGCGACCGGATTATCTCGGAAGTCGTTGGGGCACGCAATGTTTCGACCACCAGGCGGTGGACCTCGGGGGGACTGAACGCGCCGAGCGAGATGATCGGGTTCTCGCGCTCGATGGCGGTCGCAAGCGAGCGCAGCGCCGGGTGGTGGGCGAGCGGTTCGGCGGCCACCACGACCGTCGCTGCCGGGTCGGCGACCAGTTCGCCGAGGCGGGCGAGGTCCGCGTCATCGAGCAGATGCGCATCGTCGATGACGACCGCCGCGGTGCCGCCCTTTTTGGTCGGCCGCGTCAGCACCGGGACCTCCGCTGCGCGCAGCGCCGACCGGATAGCCGCGAGAACTGAACTCTTACCGGTGCCGATGCCCCCGGACACCAGGATCTTGACGGGGACGGTCGGCGCGGCGACCAGTCCGGCCACCGCATCGCGGGCGGCCGGCGGGATGTCGGTCAGCGGTTCGGACGCCGGTGTCGCCATAGGTCACGGAGTCGAGGTCACCGGTGACAATGCCGCCGCGCTGGTCGTTGTCACCTGCTGCGTGGTCGTCGGTGGTTGCGTGGTCGTGGTGGGAGGTTTCGTCGTCGTGGTCGGCGGCGTCGTGGTTGTTGTCGTGGTCGTGGTGGTGGTGGTCGTTGTGGTGGTCGTTGTCGTGGTGGACGAGGTGGTCTCGCTCGACGTTGATGTCGGCGACGGCACCACCGTCGTGCTCGGCTCGCCGTTCGGGCCGGTCACCGTCACCGTCACCGGGGCGCCCTCGGTGGCCGGTCCGGTCGGCGACGGTCCGGTCTGGACATGGGTGGCCGTCTCGGTGACCGGGCCGCTGGTTCCGCTGCCGCTGGTGAGCGTGACCGCCAGCCCCCCGATGGCGAGCAGCAGGGCCGCGGCCGCTGCTCCGAACAGGATCGGAGGCCGCTTGTACCAGGGCAGCGGCCCCGGTTCGGGTTCGTAACCCTCTTCTTCGTGAGCGAACGCCATCTGCGGGCGAGCCTCGGTGCCGCCCTGCTCGAAGGTGTAGTCCTCGCCGGAGTACGGCACGGGCTCCGCGCCGGCCGCATCGTCCTGCGACCACGCCATCGCACGGAAGGTGGCGGATGCGGCGCCGTCGGACGCCGATTCGGAGGCGGCCAGGCCTGCCGCACCCGCGGCCCAGCCCGCAGCGGCCATGCCGGTCGGCGCGTCCGCGGCGGGGGCCAATCCCGTGGGCGCCATGCCGGTTGGCGCGTCGGCCTCCAGGCCGCGGTCGGCCACCAGCGCGGCGCCCGCCGCGACGTTGAGTTGTGACTGTGGTGTGGTGACGACGGGGGCGCGTAACCGCTCCGAGAGCTGCTGGGTTACCCGCGGAATGTTGGCTCCGCCGCCGACGGTCGCCACAGCCGACACGTTGGCCACCGGAATGTTGTTGCGCAGCAACGTTTCTTCGATGGTGTCGAGTAAACCGGCCAGCGGCGCGGCGATCAGGTTCTCGAGCTCGTTGCGGGTGACGCGCACGTCGGAGTTGAAGCCTGGCAGGTCGGCGTGCACCACAGTCGCGGTCTCGGCCGACAGCCGTTCCTTGGCCAGCCGGGCCTCCTCGCGCAGTCGGGCCAATGACCCGAGTCCGAGCGTGCCGGTGGGGTCGGCGTCGTTGGCATCGGCGATTCCAGCCATCACGTGGTTGAGCAGCGCCTGGTCTACCTGGTCACCGGAAAATTCCGGGTAGCGGACGGTCTGGCCGATCTGGTTGAAGTTCGCGCCGGCGTCGGCGAGCGTGACGCTGGTTCCGCTGCCGCCCAGGTCCACCAGCGCGACGACGCCGCTCGCGGGCAATCCCGGCGCCGCCTGCAGCGCCGCGAACGCCGCAGCCGAATCGGGGATGAGCGCAGCTGGCACGCCGTCCGGGGCGAGGCTCGGCTTGGCGCGCAGCGCGCCCCGCAACGCGCCAACGGTGCCAGGACCCCAGTGCGCGGGCACCGCGATCGCGACGGGTGAGCCGCCGCCGACCGTGCGCGCCATCGCATCGAGAGCCTCGACGAGCACACGTTCGCCCAAGTGTGGGGAGCCGTCAGCGGCCACCAACGGAACCGGATCGCCGACGCGCTCGACGAAACCCGTCAGCACGAGACCGGGTTGATTCAGGTTCGGGTTGTCGCTCGGCACGCCGACTTCGGGGGCCCGGTCGTTGAACAGGGTGAGCACGGAACGGTGCATGACCGGAGCGCGACCGATTCGGGCCGCCACCAAGTTGGTCATCCCAATGGACAACCCGAGTGAGTCGTTCATGGTCTCCTCTTGTTTGGCAGTTCCACACGATAGCCCGCAATTCCCCCTAATGGTGGGAGAACCCCTAACGGTCGGTCCCCTAACGCCCGTGCGGCAGAGCTGGGTTTCGCACCGATCTCCGGGGTCGGGTCCGTCGATAGCATCGAGTCAAGCCTTGGGCTACGCCGCACATCTATCTGCAATGGAAAGGAGGGTTTCCATGGCTAATTCGCTACTCGATTTCGTGATGTCGCTGCTACGCGACCCCGACGCCGCCGCAGCCTACGCTGCTGATCCGGGTCAGACGATCGCTGACGCGCATCTGACCGATGTGACCAGTGTGGACGTCAACAATCTGATTCCGGTTGTTTCGGAATCACTGTCGATGGCAGTGCCCTCTACGGGTGCTGACACGGTGCTCGCTGACCACGCCAGCAATGTTTGGACAAGTGGCGCCGCCACGGCAGCCTTCGATGCGTTCGACGATCATGTGCCCGCCGTCGCGGTCGACGACGTGCACTCGATGGCCAGCAATCTCGTCACCGAACCCGATGCGGGGATCCACTCCGGGCTCGACACGCTCGCCCACACCGATGTACCCGACGTGGCTGCCGCGGACGACCCGTCGCTGCACTTCGAGGGCCCGGTGATCGACGATGCGCCGGCCATCGACGTGCATGACACGCACACCGACGATTGGAGCCACACGGCTCCGGAGGATCACCATCTGGATGCCGATCACGCCGGCTTCGACATCTTCGATACGTAGCCACCAGCACCACACGCGATGCGCGGTCCCGTTCGGGCCGCGCATTTGTGCGTTTGACCTGCAGAAATACGGTCAATACCGCCCGGCGGCGGCGAAGACCCCTAACCACCCCCTAACCCCCTAATGGGGGCCCGACCCCTATCCCGGGGTACATATCGATAGGGAGGGGATTCGACCCCGTTTCTTCAACGCCGCCGACTCCATAACGTTGTCATCAGTTCGCCGGACAGCCCGGCGACCAGCTTCGGTAGAACACCCACACAGAAAAGGACCAGAGAAATGACCAACGTGATCGACTGGATTCTCGACCTCTTCCGCGACCCGGTCGCGGCTGCGAACTTCGTCAGCGACCCCGAGCGCGCAATGGCCAACGCCGGCGTTCAGGGTGTGACGGCCGCACAGGTGAACGCGGTGGCCGCCACAGTGGCGCCCGCCGCGGTCCTCCACGGTGGCGGCGACCCGGTGTACGGCCTGCAGCAGGCGGTCGCCGAGACTCACGGCATCGCCTTCACACCGCAGTACGCGCCGAGCTTTGCCCCGGAGACGCTGAGCAACAACGACACGCTCAGCCACAACCAGGCGTTCAGCAACAACGACACGCTGAGCCACAACGACGTGCTGAGCCCGAATGCGGGCCACGATGTCCAGCAGGGCGGAGTCAACCTCGACTTCGGTGACGTCACCTTCGGCAACAAGAACACCGCGTCCGACGGCAGCGTCATCAACACCGGTCACGCCGGCAACATCGACAACACCAACGTCCACGGTGACGGCAACGTGACCGGCGACGGCAACGTCGGCAACAGCACCGGAGACATCCTCGCCGGTGAGGGTTCCACCGTGCAGTCCGGCGGGGTCGCGAACACCAGCGACAGCCACGGCAGCACCACCATCCACAACAGCGGTGGCGGCGACGTCATCTCCGGCAACGACGGCCCGGTTGTCAAGACCGGCAACATCGACGCCAGCGGCGGCAGCGCGGCCGGCGGCCACGGTGGCAGCGGCGGCGGCATCCTCTCGGGTGGCGGCGGTGACGGCGGCAATGCGACCGCAGGCTCCGGCGGCAACGTGGTCATCGCTCCGACGCAGACCACCACGACCGACACGCACGGTGGTGACGTCACCACGGTCAACACCCACGGCGGTGACATCGGTGGCAACGTCGACGCCAGTCACCACGACGACAACTCGGTGCACGTCGACAACAGCACGCACGACAGCCACAACGACAACTCGGTGCACACCGACAACTCGGTGCACAACCAGGTCGACACCCACGTGGACACCGGAATCCACTTCTGACCGACCGACAACCACATAGCGCAGCTGGCGGGGACCAACCACAGGTCCCCGCCAGTTGGCACGTCTACCGTTAACGGGACGGCGGCAACACAAAAAGGACGACATGACGCAACCGAATGACCCCCGCAAGGTCAAGGTCATCGTTGAGCTGATCGACCACACCAGCAAGATCGCCGAGATTCAGGAGCGAGGCGACCTGGTCGAGCGGATGGCCAAGGCCAAGGTGCGCATCAGCGATCCCCAGATCCGCGTCGTGATCGCCGGTCAGCTCAAGCAGGGCAAGAGCCAGCTGCTGAATTCACTGCTGAATGTCCCGGTCTCGCGGGTCGGCGACGACGAAACCACGGTGGTCGCCACGATGGTCTCTTACGGCGAACAGGCCACCGCGAAGCTGATGGTCGCCAGCGTCGATGGCGCTGAGCCCGAGGCCATCGAGATCCCGATCGCCGACATCAAAAACGACCTGCGCCGCCACCCCGCCGCGGGCGGGCGGCAGGTATTGCGTGTCGCGGTGACTGCAAACAGCCCACTGCTCAAGGGTGGTTTGGTGTTCGTCGACACCCCTGGCGTCGGCGGGCACGGCCAGCCGCACTTGTCGGCCACGCTTGGCCTATTGCCCGACGCGGACGCGATGATGATGGTCAGCGACACCAGTCAAGAGTTCACCGAACCCGAGATGACGTTCATCCGTCAGGCGTTCGAAATCTGCCCCGTCGCAACGATTGTCGCGACCAAGACCGACCTCTATCCACACTGGCGGCAGATCGTCGAGGTCAACAAGGCCCACCTGCAGCGTGCCGGCCTGTCGTTGCCGATGATTCCGGCATCGTCGCTGCTTCGCAGCCACGCCATCCAGCTCAACGACAAGGAACTCAACGAGGAGTCCA
This sequence comes from Mycobacterium sp. JS623, assembly GCF_000328565.1. Classification (NCBI taxonomy): domain Bacteria; kingdom Bacillati; phylum Actinomycetota; class Actinomycetes; order Mycobacteriales; family Mycobacteriaceae; genus Mycobacterium; species Mycobacterium sp. JS623. The sequence goes on from NC_019966.1 coordinate 403,731, forward strand.
ACTTTCCTGCCATCGTGAAGTTCCTCAGCGAGAAGGTGATGTCGCGGGAAAACGACCGCGTGCGCGATCAGGTGCTCGCCGAAATACGTTCTGCTGCCGAGCATTTGATGCTTGCCGCAGACTCTGAGCTGTCGTCGCTCAACGATCCCGACGCGCGCGAGCGGTTGAAGGCCGAGCTCGAGCGCCGCAAGGTCGAGGCCCAAGACGCGCTTCAACAGACTGCGCTGTGGCAACAGGTGCTCAACGACGGAATCGCCGATCTGACAGCCGATGTCGATCACGACCTGCGTGCCAGGTTTCGTGCCATCACCCAGCACACTGAGCACGTCATCGATACCACCGATCCCACTCACCACTGGGCCGAAATCGGCACCGAGCTGGAGAATGCGATCGCCACCGCCGTCGGCGACAACTTCGTCTGGGCCTACCAACGCGCCGAGGTGCTGGCCCAAGAAGTGGCGCGGACATTCGTCGAGGCGGGCCTTGAGGCAGTCAAGATGCCGCAGCTCGACGCGCGCGAAATGGGTGCCAACTTTGGCGAATTGAAGTCGCTGGCCAAGCTGGAGGCCAAGCCGATCAAGGCCGGGCACAAGATGGTCACCGGAATGCGTGGTTCCTACGGCGGTGTGCTGATGTTCGGCATGCTGACGTCGTTCGCCGGGCTTGGCATGTTCAACCCGCTATCGCTGGGTGCCGGTCTTTTGCTGGGCCGCAAGACATACAAGGACGACATGGAGAACCGCATGATGCGGGTGCGCAGTGAGGCGAAGATGAACATGCGAAAGTTCGTCGACGACGTCTCGTTCGTGGTGACCAAGGAATCCCGCGATCGGCTCAAGGGAATTCAGCGTCAGCTGCGCGACCATTACCGCGGCATCGCCAATCAGATGACCCGCTCGCTCAACGAGTCATTGCAGGCGACCGTCGCGACTGCGCAGCTCGAAGAAAGCGAGCGCAACACGCGCATAAGGGAACTCGAGCGTCAGCTCAACATTCTCAAACAGGTGACCGATCACGCGGTCAATCTGGCGTCAAGCGCCGCCGAAGTAGCCCGCGAACCCGTCGGGACGGCGTAACCACCACCGGGGTAGTCATCACCAGGAGATCGGGTCGGTCGAGAAGGCGCTCGGCATCGAAGAGTGCCCGTTGACCGCCGACCACTGTTCCGATGCCCCTCCCGACGACCCGCCGCCTGCAGATCAGCCGGCCGGCGACCACGCGGCCGCCCAGCGCTTCGTCGACACGTTCTAAGCTGGACCTCCGGTCATTGCCGGAGTGGAGGAAATCCAGGGAACGTTGGTGAGTAGCGCGAGATGAGCACTAGCGATCAGGTGCGCGCGATCCTTGGCGGAACCATTCAGGCCTACCGCAACGATCCCGCCTACCAGCATCGGCCCGATGTGCACAACGAGCTGGAGCGCATCGGCTACCGGCTCAACCAGCCGATCCGCATCGCGCTCGCAGGCACGCTGAAGGCGGGCAAGTCCACGCTCGTGAACGCGCTTGTGGGCGAGGACATTGCGCCGACCGACGCCACCGAGGCCACCCGCATCGTCACCTGGTTCCGGCACGGCCCGATCCCCAAGGTGACCGCCAACCACCGGGGCGGCAGGCGCTCGAATGTGCCGATCGCCCGCGATCGCGGGCTGACATTCGATTTCGCAAACCTCGATCCGGAGGACGTCGTCGATCTGGACGTGGAGTGGCCCGCCGCCGAGCTGATCGATTCGACGATCATCGACACACCGGGCACGTCGTCGCTCAGCCGTGATGTCTCCCAACGCACCCTGAGGCTGCTGGTGCCCGACGACGGGGTGCCGCGCGTCGACGCGGTGGTGTTCCTGCTGCGCACGCTGAACGCCGCAGACATCGCGCTGCTCAAGCAGATCGGTGAGCTGGTCGGCGGCTCAGCCGGTGCACTGGGCGTGATAGGGGTGGCTTCGCGGGCCGACGAGATCGGCGCGGGCCGGATCGACGCGATGCTGTCGGCCAAGGATGTGGCCAAGCGATTCACCACCGAAATGGACAAGACCGGCATCTGCCAGGCCGTGGTGCCGGTGTCCGGGCTGCTGGCGCTGACCGCCCGCACGTTGCGTCAGAGCGAGTTCGTCGCGCTCGAGAAGCTGGCCGGGGTAGACGCCGCCGAGCTGACCAAGGCGATGCTGTCGGTGGACCGCTTCGTTCGTGAGGACAGCTCACTGCCCGTCGACGCCGCCACTCGCGCCGCACTGCTGGACCGGTTCGGCATGTTCGGCATCAGAATCTCGATCGCGGTGCTGCGCGCGGGGGTCAGCGATTCGGTTGCGCTGGCCGACGAGCTACTGGAACGCAGTGGTCTGGTGGCGCTGCGCGACGTCATCGACCAACAGTTCGCGCAGCGTTCGGATCTGCTCAAGGCACACACCGCGCTGCTGTCGCTGCGACAGTTCGTCCAGACCAACCCGATCTATGCGACGCGTTACATCATCGCCGACATCGACCCGCTGCTGGCCGACACGCATGCGTTCGAAGAGCTGCGCCTGTTGAGTGCATTGCGTTCGCGTGCAACGACTTTGAATGAAGACGAGATCGCGTCGCTGCGGCGCATCATCGGAGGTTCTGGCACCGACGCCGCCAGCAGGCTTGGGCTCCGGCCCGACGCGCCGTACGACGGGCCGCGGGCAGCGTTCGCGGCGGCCCAGCGGTGGCGGAGGCGCGCCGACCATCCCCTCAACGATCCGTTCACTACCCGCGCATGTCGGGCAGCCGTGCGCAGTGCCGAGGCGATGGTCGCCGAGTATGCGGCAAGGGGACGTTGATTCCGGCTTAGCGGGTTCATTCCTCACATATGGTGCGAGTGATCAACCCGCTAGCGCGATAAGCCCTGCGGCGTCATGCGCGCATGCGGCGCGGGTCACGGCGGGGGTGGGACGGTCACTGTTTGGGTGATGGTGCTGGTGGACGTACTCGTACTGACGCTGGTGCTGACGCTCGGCGAGGTCGTCGTCGTGGTGGTCGTGGTGGTCGTCGTCGTGGTGGGCTCGGTGGTCACCGTGGTCGTGGTTGGCTCGGTGGTGGTCGGTGCCGTCGTCGTTGCCGCCGTGGTGCTCGTCGGCGCGGTCACCGACGTCGTGGTCCGGGTGATCGGGGTCAGCGTGGTCACAGGCTCAGGAGAGCTGCCGCCGGTGAGCAGCTTGACCAGGCCGAAGATGATCAATGCCACCAGCACGGCGCCGAGCGCGCCGAATGCCACCAGGGCTACGGGCTTGCGGTGCCATGGCACCACATCCGCCGCAGGCGGCCCCCCGTCGCCGTAATTGATGTAGGCGGTCGGCTGGTTGTCGGGATTGTTCGGATCGTCGGGAGGTCCGTAGCGCGCCACGGGCTCTGATAGTAGGCCGTCAGGGCTGCGGATAGAGCGTGCGCGTGACATTGGTGCGCGGGCCGCGACGCGTCGTCGACGGCGAGGACTGCTCGCCACTTGGCGGCGTGTACGGCCGCGTCCATGCGGTGTGCGTGGTGTCCGTCGTATCGGGGCTCGTCGTATCGGGGCTCGACGTATCGGGCGACGACGGCGTGGTGGACGACGGACCGTTGATGTCGGTGGTGACCGGGGGACTGGTGCTGGTGATCGTCGCGGTGGTGGTCGGCGTCGACGAATGGCTGGCGGTCGCCGAGAACGACGGGTCGACGAAGTTCAGCGGCGCCTGGTCGGGCTCGCCGAACTGGCGCGCCACGAACGTCACCGCCGCGATGATGATGCCGACGGCGGCGATAGCCGCCACGCTCGCCCCGATGACGTTCGGCGTGCGGTTGTACCACGGCGTTTCCGACGACTCGTCGTCGTAATCGTCGGGGTCCTGGCCTGCCATGGCCAGTGATAGTAGCCGCGGGTTTCGGCCCGCGGCCGCGTCACGCGAACTGCGGAATGACCTCGGTGGCGAAGAAGTCGAGGTGATCGAGGTCAGACAGGTCGAGAAGCTGCAGATATACCCGCTGCACCCCGACCGCTATGTAGGGCCCGAGCTTGTCCGCGACCTCCGCGGGGGTACCCACCAGCGGGGAGTTGCTGCGCAGTTCGTCCACGTCGCGGCCGATGGCGACCGCCCGCCGCGCAACCTCCGCATCGTCGCGGCCGGAGCAGACCACGAACGCCGCCGAGTAGGTCAATGAGTCCGCCGGCCGGCCCGCCTCGGCCAGCGCCCCCGCCACCCGCTCGATTTGAGTCTTGGCCACGTCGAGCGGCGCGAACGGAATGTTGAACTCGGCGGCGAAGGCCGCCGCGAGTGCGGGCGTGCGCTTGGGGCCGCCGCCGCCGATGATGATCGGCGGGTGCGGCGACTGGGCCGGTTTGGGCAGTGCGGGCGACTCCACGACTGTGTACTGCGTTCCGGAGTAGTCGAACGTCTCGCCGACGGGCGTCGTCCACATTCCGGTGATGATGTGGAGCTGTTCGGTCAGCCGGTCGAAGCGCTCGCCCAGCGGTGGGAACGGGATCGCGTATGCCTGGTGTTCGGCCTCGAACCACCCTGCACCGATGCCCAATTCCACACGGCCACCGCTCATTTCGTCGACCTGCGCCACCGAGATCGCCAGCGGGCCTGGATGGCGGAAGGTCGCCGACGTGACCATGGTGCCGAGCCGGACTGTCGACGTTTCGCGGGCGATACCGGCCAGCGTCACCCAGGAGTCGGTCGGACCGGGTAGCCCGTCGCCGCTCATCGCGACGTAGTGGTCAGACCGAAAGAATGCCGAATAACCCAGCGATTCGGCGGCGCGGGCGACGGCCAGTTGGTCGGAATAGGTGGCGCCCTGTTGGGGCTCGACGAAGACGCGGAAATCCACGAGCGCCAGCCTATGGGGCGCGCCTGTGGGTCGTCGACCGTAACCCGTGCCGCTAGCTCAGTTCATGAAGCACACATTCCTAGCCGGGATAGCCGTTCTCGGGATGCTCACAGCCGTGGGTCCGACCGGCGCGGCCGCAGCAGCCCCGTCCGGTTTCGGCAATGCGCAAGACACGATCAACGCCCTGCAAAGCCAGGGTTTCAACGTGGTGCTCAACGGCGCGGCCACTTACCCGTTGTCGGGCTGCAAGGTCACCGGGATCGAGGGACTGAACAGTTCCAACATCGACTCGTGGGGACGACGGATCGACCCGACCCAGTTCGATACCGTGTACGTGGACATCTCCTGCCGCGGCGGCTGACCCCTGACACGAGTTGTTCAGCCACCGCTGGCACACTGTACGAATGGCACAGATAACGCTTCGTGGAAACGCGATCAACACAGTCGGCGAGCTGCCGGCCGTCGGATCTCCCGCTCCTCAATTCACCCTGATCGGCACTGACCTCGGTGAGGTGACCAGCGAGCAGTTCCGCGGTAAGCCGTTGTTGCTCAACATCTTTCCGTCAGTGGATACGCCTGTCTGCGCCACCAGCGTGCGGGTCTTCAACGAGCGCGCCCAGGCCAGCGGGCTGACAGTGCTGTGCGTGTCGAACGATCTGCCGTTTGCTCAGAAGCGGTTCTGCGGCGCAGAGGGCATCGAGAACGTCACCACGGCATCGGCATTCCGCGGCAGCTTCGGCGAGGACTACGGCATCACGATCGCCGACGGTCCCTTTGCGGGTCTTCTCGCCCGCGCCGTTGTCGTGATCGGCGCGGACGGCAACGTCGCCTATAGCGAGCTGGTGCCCGAGATCGCCTCCGAACCCAGCTACGACGCCGGGCTCGACGCATTGGGCGCCTCGGTCTAACTCACAGCCCGCGCCGGGCGGTGCGAACCGCCTGGGCCGCCTGGGCGTCAGAGAAGGTCAATCGAACCTCGTCACGCCCCGAGAGGAACAACAGCAGCTCCTCGGGTTCGCCGGTGACGATCAGCTCCGGTCCACCACCGACGGTGGCCAGCGTCTTGCCGTCCGGCGTGCGAAGCGACACCCGCGCCGGCGCCTTGCCAAGGCTCAGCCGGGCCATCAGCGGAAGGCCCCGGCCCAGCGCCTTGACCAAGGTGTCATCGAGTCGCCTTGGTTCCCAACCACTTTGGGCTCGGCGCACGTCCTCGTGGTGGATGAACATCTCGCCCAGGTTGGCGATCGGATCGAGAAGCTTGAACGGCGAATACAGCGGCGGGCCTGAGGCGACCTTCGCCAGCAGGTCGTCCCAGGCGGTGGTCTGGGTGACCTGGCGCTGCACCCTGGCGGTGTAGCCCGCGAGGAACGGGACGGCGACTCCGGCCGTCGCGTCCAGCCTGCCTTCACGGACCACCAGATGTGCGGCGAGGTCGCGGGTGGTCCAGTCACCGCATAGCGTTGGCGCGTTAGGCCCGACGTCGCGCATGGTGTCCACGAGGGCGGCGCGTTCGCGCTGAGCCGCAGTCATGGTCAAACTCTAGAACGCCGCAACGCCCTCGACAGCAATAACCATGCCGTGGCCGGTGCCGTCATTGGTGAACCTGGTGCCCTCCTCGCTTGCTTCGATGGTCCATCCGACGGCCGAATAGGTCTTGTAGTCGAGCGTAATCACCGGAATGTCACCCAGATTGCCCACGACCCAACTGAGTTCGCCGTTCGCGGTGACACGGACCCCATTGGCCTGGGTGCCGTTCAGCACCGGCGCGTTGGTGAACTGTGCCTCGCAGCCCACCTCGGCCTCGCTGAGCTGGCAGCGCGTCTTGCCCGACTTCGTCACGATGAACACATAGCCGTTCTCGGGCGTCAATACCTCGCCGCCGGGCGCGTTCGGAGTCCTGCTCGGCGACGGTGTCAGCGTCTTTGGCGGCGCGGCCGTCGGCGTGGGGGGACGGCTGGTTGGAAAGCTCGGTTCGGTGGGCTCTGTTGGATTGATGACGGGGGTACCGCGGGTGCTCGTTTGGCAGCCCGTCAGTACGGCGAATGCGAGGACGACGGCAACGGTCCGTCGTGGTGTCATCCAGCGCTCGCCATCGCGGCGTATTCGCCGGCAAGCGCCCGCAATTGCGCAGCGCCGTCACCGGAGTAGGACGAACCGTGCATGGCGGCCAGCGTAGTCGGGTTCAGCTGGGCGAGCTGTTCGAGCGTCGGCTGTAGGTTAGTCGTCAGCCCCGTCGCGTGGAAAATGGCTTCGGCCTCTAATGCCGGTGCTACACAGTCGGATTCGGTGAGCGGCGAGCACTGGCCGACTTGGGTCAAGATGTCGCCGGCCAGCAGCGTGGACGTCGTCTCGTCGAACCACAGGCCGGCCTCCCAGTTGTGCGGAACGTGCGGTGTGGGGATGAACCGCAGCCGGTGGCCGCCGACATCATGCACACCCTCGGGTGCGATCACCGGGGGTCGGTCGCAGAGGTCGTTGAGTGACACTGCGCAGGCCAGCGCGCCGTGGATGACTTCGGCATTTGGCGCGGCGGCCAACAGCAGGTTGACTGCACCGCACTCGTCGGCCTCGACGTGGCCGAACGCGATCCAGCGCAGCTTCTCCAGCGGCTTGACCCGGTTGATGGCGTCAGAGACCAGCGGGAACAACTGCCGATGCCCGCAGTGAAACAGGAACGGCTCGTCGCCCGTCAGCAGGAACTGGTTGAAGGTGAACCCATTCGGGGGGACGTCCGCAACAAAGGTGGACAGCCGGTAAATATCTGTTGCGATCTCAACGACAGTCGTTTCCATTACATAATCGTCCGCCTTGAACGCGCGCGCCGTGGATCATTGGGATAGCCGCGGCGGGGAGAGTTCCGGGGGATGATCAGTCCGGTCAGCGAGGCGATGGGTCGCTGTGGGTCGTGCGGTAACGACCTGCGGGCCAAGGCGCGCTTCTGCGACGTATGCGGCGCACCCGTCGCGTCGTCGGCGGTGACCGAGTACAAGCAGGTGACCGTGCTGTTCGTCGACGTGGTCGGTTCGATGAAGCTGGCCGCTGTGCTGCACCCAGAGCGGCTGCGCGAAATCATGAATGAACTGTTCAACCGGGCGGCTGCGGTGGTGCAGCGGTATCAGGGCACGTTGGACAAGTTCACCGGTGACGGGCTGATGGCGTTGTTCGGCGCGCCGGTCGCGCTGGAGGATCACGCGTTGCGGGCCTGTATCGCGGCGCTGGAGATCCAGACGGTCACGCAGGAATTCGCCGTTGACGTCTTTCGCCGCGACAACGTGCGTTTGGAGGTTCGCGCCGGGCTCAACTCCGGTCAGGTCATCGCCGGCTCGATGGGCACCGGTGTCGGCCAGTACACCGCGGTGGGGCACCCGGTAGGTATGGCACAACGGATGGAGTCGGCCGCACCGCCGAGCGGGGTGTTGTGTTCGTTGTCCACGGCACGGCTGGTCGACGGCGCCGCCCACCTCGCGCCCGTCGAAGAGGTTGCGATCAAAGGATCCGACGTGCCGGTGCCAGCGCGGCGCCTGCTCGCAGTGGGCTCGCGCCAAATGGTGTTGGGGCGCAACGAAGGTGCGATGGTCGGTCGTGATGCAGACCTGGATCGTCTGCAGCGCATTTTCGAAAGCAACAGCGGTCATCTGGTCGGCGTGGCCGGCGCAGCGGGGCTGGGCAAGAGCCGGTTGATCGCGGAATTCAGCGCGCTGGCCGCACGCGCGGGCGCGACGACCGTCCTCGCCCGCTGCGACGCCCCGACCACCACGGTGGCATTTCGCGCTGTATCACGGCTGCTGCGGGCGATGTTCAGCCTGGACGGTTTCGATGACGCCGACGCCCGAACTCGCGTGCTGGCCCAGTGCGATGGCGCGCTGAGAGCGGATTCGGCCGACCTGCAGATCCTGTTCGACGTGATGGGCATCGCCGATGCCGACGCACCGCCGTTGCAGGTAAGCGTCGACGGTCGTCGCCGCCGACTGGTGAAGGTGATGTCGGAGGCAGTGTCGGCCCGGCCGGACCGAATTCTGTTCGTGCTGGAGGACGCGCATTGGATCGACGCGCCGAGCGACGAAGTGCTAGCCGATTTCACGACTGCGATCACTGCGACGCAATCGATGTTCGTTACCACGTATCGCCCTGAGTATCGCGGGGCACTGAAGGAGCATGCGGACGAAACTTTCACATTGCAACCGCTGAGCGATGCGATGGCGGTGCGGCTGGTCTGCCAGCTCCTCGGCAGCGACCAGTCGGTGGCTCCTCTTGCGCAACGGATTGCCGTTGCCGCGGTGGGTAATCCGTTCTTCGTCGAGGAGATCGTGCGCGATCTGGCCGACCGCGGCGTGCTCGCTGGCAGCCGCGGCGGCTATCGACTGGTCGGCGGTGTGGATGAGATCGGTGTGCCGGCCACGGTGCAATCGGTACTCGCAGCGCGCATCGATCGTCTGCCGGCAGAGGCCAAGGCAATTGTGAACGCGGCGGCGGTGATCGGCACCCGGTTTGACATCGATACGCTGCAGGCTCTTCTTCCGAACAGGATTTCGTCGGCGTTGGCTGACTTGGTCTCGGCCGAGCTGATCGATCAAACAGAATTCATTCCGCGACAACGGTATTGCTTCCGACATCCGCTGGTGCGCACGGTCGCCTATGAATCGCAGCTGAGCACCACGCGCGCACATGCGCATCTCAAGTTGGCCTCTGCGATTGAGACACGCGATCCCGCGGCGGGTGACGAGAATGCGGCGCTGATCGCCACACATCTAGAAGCGGCAGGCGAACTCGCCGACGCATACCGCTGGCGTATGCGCGCAGCGGAATGGCTTCGGCCCCGCGACATGGCGGCAGCCCGTGCCCAATGGCTAGGTGCGAGCCGCCTTGCCGACCAGTTAGGCGACGACGACACCGCCATCACGATGCGCATCGCGCCACGCACCATGCTGATCTCGACAGCATCCTACGTCGGTATCGATGACGATGGCGATGAGCAGTATCGCGAGTTACGGGAACTGGCATCGCAAGCCGGCGACCTGAGGTCTTGGGGTATCGCGACGGCGGGACGCATCATGTCGTTCACCTTCAATGAGACCAGAGTTCCCGAAGCTGCCGCGTTGGCGAGGGAACTCGAAGGCACGCTGCGCCAGATGGATTGGGACGCCGTACCGGAGATCGACATCATTCTCATTGCCGTGCTCCGTGCGTACTACGCCAACTGCGACTTCGACGCGGCCCTGGCGGTGAGTGACGCGCTCCTCGCACGGCCCCAACAGGAGACGACGATCGAGTTCGCGGGGAATTTCACGTTTCGGGGAGTTATCGAGATGTGCCGCGGCGACTTCGAGATCGGCCGACGGCATTTTCGAAAAGGAATGCAGAACGCGAGGGCCCTGCCGCCGGTCAGCGCCGCGATCATCCACTCGTTCACGGGTCTCATCGTTGCCATGGGCCTTTACGAGCCTGACGACTTGGTGGACGAGATGTTCGAGGTGCTACGGCGGGCCGAGTCATTTGGCGACATCTGCGGCATCATCGACGCGCAATTCGCATATGGCACGGTGCTACTACGCGCGCGCGGTCCGTCGCGGGACGAGGCGATCGAAGTACTCGAACGCGCCCGCGACAGCATCGAGAAGTACAGGATACAGACCAACACGATGGCCGTCATCGGTGCTGACCTTGCGACCGAGGCCGCGCGCAATGGACGCAGCGACGAAGCGATTGATGAGCTCCGTGCTCTGTTCGGCCTTCACATGGACAGTGGCATTCGAGTCGAAATCGGCTGTGCCGGTGAGGCACTCGTCACGCTGCTCATCGACCGCGGACGCGTCGAGGACTTCGCTGACGCCCATCGAATCGTCGACGAGTGGCAGGTCAGACGACCAGGGATTCCCGCCGCGGATCTGTGGTGGTTGAAGTCGCGCGCGTTGTTAGCAGAGGCCGAGGGCGACACGGATCGGTACGCCGAGTTGACCCAACAATACCTTGAGCTCTGCGAAAAGCTCGACGCCCGTGGGCTGCTGGCCGAAGCACGTCGAATGGTTGATACAGGGAGGGTGACATAAGTGGCAAAGATATTGGCGTACACATCGCCCGCGCTTGGTCACGCGCTGCCGATCAGCGCGCTGCTCTCGGAGCTTGGCCGCCGCGGCCACACAGTTCATCTGCGCACGCTGCGTGCCGGTGTCGAGACCGGACAACGGCTCGGGTTCACAACCGACACAATCGATCCCCGGATCGAGGCGATCGAGCACGACGACTGGAAGGCGAGCAAAGCGCCCGACGGGCTGAAACGCGCTTTCGCGGTGTTCGGTCGACGCGCCCCGCTAGAAGTGGTTGATCTCACCGATGCGGTTGGGCACGTGAAGCCGGACGCGCTGCTTGTCGACGTGTTGTGCTGGGGTGCGTTGTCGGCCGCGGAAGCGGGCAGCGTTCCGTGGGCCTGTTTCTCGCCATTCACGCCCCTGCTGCGCGCAGAGGGGATGCCGCCCTTCGGGCCTGGGCTGAAACCGATGTCGAACGTCCTCGGACGCGTTCGTGACAACGTACTCCGGGCCATGATGCGTGGCACAGTCAACAGCGGATTGCCTGCTCTCAATGCGGTTCGCGAAGATCTGGGACTGCAGCGGGTCGCCTCGATGGACGAGTTTTGGCGTCGCGCACCGCTGATGTTGGTCGCGAGCGGCAGGCCGTTCGAATATCCACATGCCGACTATGGCGACGCCGTCCAGATGGTCGGCCCATGCGCACTTGATCCAGGAGACGCTGTTCCACATTGGCTGATGTCCATCGACCGGCCGATCGTCCTCGTGACGACCTCGTCGGAGAAACAGGGTGATGACAACCTGGTGCAGACGGCGTTGGCAGCATTAGCGGATGAACCGGTACACGTGGTCGCGACCGTTCCCGCCGGAGACCCGGACGAGGTGCCGATGACCTCCAATGCCACTGTCTGCCGACTCGTCCCGCATGGCCCGGTGCTCGATCGTGCGGTGTGCGCGGTGACGCACGGCGGGATGGGAGCAACTCAAAAGGCCTTGGCCCGTGGGGTTCCGGTGTGCGTCGTACCATTTGGGCGCGATCAGTTCGAGGTTGCGCGACGCGTCGAGGTAGCCCGGTGCGGCACCCGGCTGCCGGCGAAAAAACTGTCGGCAGAACGTCTCCGGGCAAAGGTGCGGGAGGCGATGACAATGTCCGACGGCGCGAGACGCGTTGCTGAGGGCTTCGCGGCCACCGGTGGCGTAGCGCGCGGCGCAGATCTCTTCGAACAGCGCGTGCTGGGACTCCGGGTCAGCTGAGCGCTGAGCAGATGCTCGGCCAAGACGCAGCCGAACTAGACTTAACTCCATTTGGCGAGCGTCACAACCCCAGAGGGTGTATCACTGGTACACCGTCGTTCGGTCTATCGAGGTGGGTCAGATGGCACGCGTTGATTTGTTTGCGAAGATTCCGTTGATCGGAATGACCCTGGTGTTCCTGGCGATGTTCATTGTCGCCGTGACCGCGTATCTGCATGCCGGTTGGTACTCGATAATCGGCTACGCGATCGCGGCCGTCGTCGCAGTGTGCGGCTTCGTCATGACATTTCGTGATGTCAGCGATACGCCAGGCCCCCCGGAGCACTGGGATCCCCGTGGCAACCCCATCGATCCGTCGTCACCCCAAAACTGACTAGCGCGAGGACTGGCTCATGACCACCGAACCCCAGCAGTCTGTGTACGACAACTCCGCGCTGACGGCGGAGGACGAGGGCTACCACAAGGGCCTCAAACCCCGGCAGTTGCAGATGATCGCAATCGGCGGAGCCATCGGCACCGGACTGTTCCTCGGCGCCGGCGGACGACTACACAACGCCGGCCCCGGCTTGTTCTTGAGCTACGCGTTCTGCGGCATCTTTGTCTTCCTGATCCTGCGGGCGCTGGGCGAACTCGTGCTGCATCGGCCGTCATCCGGGTCCTTCGTGTCGTATGCGCGCGAATTCCTCGGCGAGAAGGCGGCGTTCGTCGCCGGTTGGATGTACTGGTTGAACTGGGCATTCACGGCCATTGTCGATTCGACGGCAATCGCCACCTACTTCCATTACTGGAAGGCGTTAGCGGGCGTGCCGCAGTGGCTGATCGCACTGCTTGCGCTGGCAGCTGTGGTGAGCATCAACCTCATTTCGGTCACCCTGTTCGGGGAGCTCGAGTTTTGGGCTGCGGCTATCAAAGTCCTTGCGCTGCTGACCTTTCTGGTCGCGGGCACCATTTTTCTTGCCGGCCGGTACCACATTCAAGGGCAGTCCACCGGTTTCAGCGTGATCGCGCACAACGGCGGGATCTTCCCGCAAGGCATGTTCCCCCTGGTCATTGTCATGTCCGGCGTCGTGTTTGCTTATGCCGCAGTAGAACTCGTCGGAACAGCGGCCGGTGAGACCGCCCATCCGCACAAGATCATGCCGCGTGCGATCAACTCGGTGATCGCCCGTATCGCAGTGTTCTACGTCGGTTCACTGTTCCTGCTGGCGCTTCTTCTCCCGTACAACACCTACAAGGCCGGGGAGAGCCCGTTCGTCACGTTCTTTTCCAGGATCGGGGTCGAGGGCGCGGGCACGGTCATGAACATCGTCGTGCTGACCGCCGCGTTCTCCAGCCTCAACGCCGGGTTGTACTCGACCGGCCGAATCCTGCGGTCGATGGCGATGAACGGCAGCGCACCGAAATTTACTGCAGTGATGTCCAGTCGCGGCGTGCCATACGGCGGCATCTTCCTGACCGCGGCCGTCGGGTTGTTCGGCGTCATCCTCAACTTTCTGGTGCCCGGCCAGGCGTTCGAAATCGTGCTCAACATCGCGGCGCTCGGCATCATCGCGTCCTGGGGCACCATCGTCATCTGTCAAATTCAGCTCTACCGCTGGTCGAAGCGCGGCATCCTCGAGCGGCCGTCATTCCGCTTGTGGGGCACGCCGTACACCGGCTATGCCACGCTGGCGTTCCTGGTCGGCGTCGTCGTGCTGATGGCGTTTGACCCGCCGATCGGCACCTGGACCGTCGCCACCCTGGTGATCATCATTCCGGCACTCATCATCGGGTGGTACGCGGTCCGCGGACGGGTGATGGAGGTCGCTCGGGAACGACAGGGCTTCACCGGCCAGTTCCCGGTCGTCGCCAACCGCCCGCTGCCACGCGACAAGGATGACAAAGACAAGGACAAGGACAAGTGACCTAACCAGTCACTTCGAGCCAACCGCGGAACAGTGGCTTCAGCGCCACTCGACGAGACCGAGCTCGATCAGCCGGGTGGCTGTCGTCGGCGTGTCGGTCCCCCCGGGAACAATTTCCGCCGGCCCGCCGTTGACCACTTCGACAGTTGAGTGATATCGACTCAAGTCTGGATTGACACGGTAGGGTCGATCGGAGCAGTCTTGAGTGCGGTGCACTCAGACCCCTAGCAGGACTAATCAGGAGGCAAAACCATGGCTCGTGCGGTCGGAATCGACCTCGGGACCACCAACTCCGTCGTCGCCGTGCTCGAAGGCGGCGACCCGGTTGTGATCGCCAATTCGGAGGGCTCCCGCACCACGCCGTCGGTTGTCGCGTTCGCGCGCAACGGCGAGGTGCTGGTCGGACAGCCCGCCAAGAACCAGGCGGTGACCAACGTCGACCGCACCATCCGGTCGGTCAAGCGCGAAATGGGCACCGACTGGTCCATCGAGATCGACGGCAAGAAGTACACCGCGCAGGAGATCAGTGCGCGCGTGCTGATGAAGCTCAAGCGCGACGCCGAGAGCTACCTGGGTGAGGACATCACCGACGCGGTGATCACCGTGCCCGCGTACTTCAACGACGCCCAGCGCCAAGCCACCAAGGAGGCCGGCCAGATCGCGGGGCTCAACGTGCTGCGCATCGTCAACGAACCGACCGCCGCGGCGCTGGCCTACGGCCTCGACAAGGGCGAGAAGGAACAGACCATCCTGGTCTTCGACCTCGGCGGCGGCACCTTCGACGTCTCGCTGCTGGAGATCGGTGAGGGCGTCGTCGAGGTCCGCGCGACCTCGGGTGACAACCACCTCGGTGGCGACGACTGGGATCAGCGCATCGTCGACTGGCTCGTCGAAAAGTTCAAGGGCACCACTGGCATTGACCTGACCAAGGACAAGATGGCGATGCAGCGGCTGCGTGAAGCCGCCGAGAAGGCCAAGATCGAACTCTCGAGCTCGCAGAGCACGTCGATCAACCTGCCCTACATCACCGTCGATGCGGACAAGAACCCGCTGTTCCTCGACGAGCAGCTGACCCGCGCCGAATTCCAGCGCATCACACAGGATCTGCTGGATCGCACGCGCAAGCCGTTCCAGTCGGTGATCGCCGACACCGGCATCTCGGTGGCCGACATCGACCACGTCGTGCTCGTCGGCGGTTCGACGCGTATGCCCGCTGTTTCCGATCTTGTCAAGGAGATGACTGGCGGCAAGGAGCCCAACAAGGGCGTCAACCCCGACGAGGTTGTCGCAGTGGGCGCCGCACTGCAGGCCGGCGTGCTCAAGGGCGAGGTGAAAGACGTTCTGCTGCTTGACGTCACGCCGCTGTCCCTCGGGATCGAAACCAAGGGTGGCGTGATGACCAAGCTGATCGAGCGCAACACCACGATCCCGACCAAGCGGTCGGAGACCTTCACCACGGCCGACGACAACCAACCCTCGGTGCAAATCCAGGTCTATCAGGGTGAGCGCGAAATCGCTTCGCACAACAAGCTGCTCGGCAGCTTCGAGCTGACCGGCATCCCGCCGGCTCCGCGTGGCGTGCCGCAGATCGAGGTCACGTTCGACATCGACGCCAACGGCATCGTGCACGTCACCGCGAAAGACAAGGGCACCGGTAAGGAGAACACGATTCGAATCCAGGAGGGCTCCGGCCTTTCCAAGGAGGAGATCGATCGGATGATCAAGGACGCCGAGGCGCACGCCGAGGAGGACCGCACGCGTCGCGAGGAGGCCGACGTCCGCAACCAGGCCGAGTCGCTGGTGTACCAGACGGAGAAGTTCGTCAAGGAGCAGCGCGAAGCCGACGGCGGCTCGAAGGTCCCCGAGGACACCTTGACAAAGGTGGACAGCGCGATCGCCGAAGCCAAGACGGCCCTGGCGGGCACCGACATCTCGGCGATCAAGGCCGCGATGGAGAAGTTGGGCGTCGAGTCGCAGGCGCTGGGCCAGGCCATCTATGAGGCCACCCAGGCCGAGGGCGGCACCGGTGGAGCGGATGCCGGACCGGCTGGCTCCTCGCAGGATGATGTCGTGGACGCCGAGGTTGTCGACGATGACCGGGAGAACAAGTGAGCCAAAACGATTCGCACGAGCCGGTGACCGTCACCGACAAACGGCGTATCGATCCCGAGACTGGCGAAATCCGTGAATCGGCGACCGGGCCGGCCCCTAGTGGGCCGGCCCCGGGAGCCGCCGCGGCTGGAGCCGCGCAAACGGAATCCGAGGGATCGGCGTCCGAAGAAGTCACCGAGCTGAAATCCACCCTGCAGCGCGTGAAGGCGGAGTACGACAACTACCGCAAGCGCGCACTGCGCGACCAGCAGTTGGCCGCCGAGCGGACCAAGGTCGCCGTTGTGACCCAACTGCTTCCGGTGCTCGATGACCTCGATCGCGCCCGCAGCCACGGTGACCTGGAGTCCGGGCCGCTGAAGTCCGTGGCCGACAAGCTGGCGACTGTCCTTGAAGGGCTTGGTCTTTCGGGATTCGGCGACGAAGGCGACGCGTTCGACCCGGCGCTGCATGAGGCCGTTCAGCACGAGGGCGAGGGAACGCATCCCATCGTCGGTTCGGTGATGCGGCGCGGCTACCGGGTGGGCGAGCAGGTCGTGCGCCACGCCCTCGTCGGCGTGGTCGACACGGTCCCGGACGTCGAGGAAGTCACCGGCAATGAAGACACGCCCGATAACGGCGACGAGCCGGCTGACCAGGCCGCAGAATCGTAAGAACGACTACTACCAAGAGAACAGGTAAGGAGGTGACGCGGTATGGCCCAACGAGAATGGGTCGAGAAGGACTTCTACAAGGAGCTCGGCGTCTCCTCTGAGGCCAGCGCCGACGAGATCAAGCGGGCCTATCGGAAGTTGGCCCGCGATCTTCATCCCGACACCAACTCCGACCCGAGCGCCGCAGAGCGGTTCAAGGCGGTGTCCGAGGCGCACAGCGTGCTGTCGGATCCGGCCAAGCGCAAGGAGTACGACGAGACCCGACGCCTGTTCGCGGGTGGCGGATTCGGCCGGGGCCGGTTCTCCGGCGGCAACTTCGGCGGATTCGGCGGCGACGGCACGGAGTTCAACCTGAACGACTTGTTCGATGCGGCCGGGCAAACCGGCGGGGCGAACATCGGTGACCTGTTCGGGGGACTGTTTGGCCGTGGCGCTCAGCCGCGTCCCAGCCGCCCCCGGCGCGGCAACGATCTGGAGACCGAAACCGAGCTGTCGTTCATGGAGGCCACCAAGGGTGTGGCGATGCCGTTGCGGCTCACCAGCCCGGCGCCGTGCACGAATTGCCATGGCAGCGGGGCACGTCCGGGCACCAGCCCGAAAGTGTGCCCGAACTGCAACGGGTCCGGTGTCGTCAGTCGCAATCAGGGCGCGTTCGGGTTCTCCGAGCCATGCACCGAATGCCGGGGCAGCGGCTCGATCATCGAGCACCCGTGCACCGAATGTCAGGGCACCGGGGTGACCACCCGCACCCGAACCATCAATGTGCGGATCCCGCCTGGCGTCGAGGATGGCCAACGGATCCGGTTGGCGGGCCAGGGCGAGGCCGGTCTGCGAGGAGCACCGTCTGGTGACCTGTACGTGACTGTTCATGTCAGGCCGGACAAGGTGTTTGGCCGTGACGGCGACGACCTCACGGTCTCCGTTCCTGTCGCATTCCACGAGTTGGCGCTGGGCACAACGCTTTCGGTGCCGACGCTGGAGGGCAAGGTCGGTGTCCGGGTGCCCAAGGGCACCTCTGACGGCCGGATCCTGCGGGTGCGTGGCCGCGGCGTACCGAAACGCTCTGGGGGCCACGGCGACCTGCTCGTCACCGTCAAGGTCGCAGTGCCGCCGAACTTGGAAGGTGAAGCGGCCGAGGCCCTGGAGGCTTACGCGAAAGCGGAGCGCGCCAGCGGTTTTGACCCGCGGGCCGGTTGGGCAGGTGCGTAGTGGCAAAGAAGGACGACGCCCGCACGTTTCTGATTTCGGTGGCCGCCGAGCTGGCCGGCATGCATGCGCAGACGTTGCGCACGTACGACCGGCTCGGCCTGGTCAGCCCCCAGCGCAGCTCGGGCGGCGGGCGCCGCTACTCGCAGCATGATGTTGACCTGCTGCGCGAGGTACAGCGGCTGTCGCAGGACGAGGGTGTGAACCTGGCCGGCATCAAGCGCATCATCGAGCTGACCAATCAGGTCGAGGCGCTGCAGTCTCGGCTGCGCGAAATGGCAGACGAGTTGGAGCAATTGCGCGCGCGCCAGCGTCGCGATGTTGCGGTGGTGCCGAAGAGTACGGCGGTCGTCGTCTGGCAGCCACGCAAGGGCAGCCGCTAGCTCACCCTGATTGAGAACACCGCGGTGTCCGGCACACCCGGCCGCGCAGTTCGGTAACCGCCGCGCCGCAGCGCATCGGTTGGCGCGGTCATCGGCTCGAAGCACATGACGGTCTCGCTCGCGGGCGCGAACACCTGCGCCGCCGGATAACCCCGCTCGAAGCACACCTCGAGCCGACGGCCGCCTCCCGAAACTGCGAATACCGCTCCCTCGGCGACCTGATCGAATCCGTCGTCAAACAGCTTGTCGCCCAATGGTTCTGAGTCGGCCGTGCTTTCCGCCGTCGCGCCGTTCGGGATGCCGGTGTCGTCGAGCATCATGTGACGCATCGTCGGCATTTCAATCTGCCACTCCGACCGTGGCACGTCGGGCAGTTGCAAATACGGGTGATAGCCATACGCCACCGGCACCGCCCTGTCGGCCGTCGGCGTCACCGTCGTGCTGACCGTCAGCGTCCTCTCAGACAGTTCAACGGTCATCTCGAGCAGATGCGGAAATGGGAAGCTCGCCAGCAGTTCGGCGTGCGCCCCGAAATCCAACTCGGCCGTGAGCTTCTGCTCGGCGACCTCCCGTGTGCGCCATCCGGGGTAACCGGCCAGCAGACCGTGAATTGGCAGGCCGTTGTTGTCGGTGTGCACGCCGTATGCGTCCGGCGCCAGCGTGACAACCGAGCCATCGACGGCATATGTCCTGGCGCTCAACCGATTTGCCCACGGATACAACAGCGGGATTCCCATCGTCTTGCCTGCAGACAGGTAGGCGTCCAGCCCGCGCCGCTGGCCAAGCAGTTCGGTGCCGGCATCCGACAGCGACGTAGCGATCATGCCCGCGCCGGGCACGTAAACCGCAGACAGGCCGGACGAGTCGCGAAGCGTGACGGTCTCGAGCTCGGGCACGATTGCCGATCCTGCCACGCCTAGCTGGCGAGTGGATCGTGTTGAATGCGCTCAACCGGCGCACCCTTTGCGACGAGCGCTGCCTTCGTGGCCTCGACCATCGCAGGCCCACCACAGATCAGAATCTGCCGGTCGCCCCAGCCGCCATAGCGCGTCACCACGTCCGGCAGCAGGCCGGTCTGTCGCACATGCAAACCACGCGGCGGCTCGACATCGGGATACTCGGCGGCCCACGGCGGATCGGTGTTGAACTCCGACACCGGCGTCACCGACAGCCACGGGTTGGTCGACGCGATCTGCCACAGCGTGCGCAGGTCATAGAGCTCGCTCGGATAGCGGGCGCCGAAGAACAGGTGCACGCGCGGATTCTCGCCGTAGCGGCTGAGGTCCATGATCAGTGTGCGCAACGGCGCGAGACCCGTGCCGCCCGCCACCATGAGCACATCGCCACCGCCGCGGTCGACATGCATTCCGCCGTGCGGGTTGGACAACCGCCACCGGTCGCCGGGCCGAGTCTCGCCGACGATCGCGGTGCTGACCATGCCGCCGGTGACCGAGCGGATGTGAAACTCGATGGCGCCGCCACGGTCGGCGGGAATCGCGGGGCTCAGGTAGCGCCACCGCCGAGGCCACTGCGGCACCTGCACCGTGACGTACTGGCCTGGGTGGTAGTACAGCGGCTGATCCAGTTGCAGCCGGACCACCGAGACGTCGCGGGTGATCCGCAGGTGCTCGGTCACTGTGCCGTCGCGAAACGGCGGACCCTTCTCGGCGTCGGCCGCGCCACGCATCACCCCGATGATCAGCGCGACGGCGTCCTGGGCTGTGCCGGCGAGCCGGTCGTCCCAGCTCTCGATCAATTGGCTGCGCAGCGTCGTCAGCAATGCGTCCTGCATGCTGTCGTAATGCCGTTGCGAGACACCGTATTTGCGATGGTCGCGGCCCAGCTGAGCCAAAAACGCCACCGGCTCCTCGGCCCGCTGGGCGATCAGCTCGGCGAACAACCACGTGATCACCTTGGCGAACGCGGCGCGCTGGGCAGCCATATCGGGCGGGAAGAGGTCGCGGGCCGAGGTGTCGATCGCGAACCAGCGGGTGTAGAACCGGCGGATCAATCCTTCGGACCCGAGCGCAGGATCGACGGCGTTGCGCAGAAGCAGCAGCGCATCACGGTCCTCGAGTCCCACGCCGCCCGAGTTTAGGCGCGCGCAGACCTGGCCTGGCGAACGGCGGCGAGCACGACCAGCCCGAAACCGGCCACCGTCCAGCAGGTCAGCACCACGATCGCGGTGGTCGCGCCTGCGCCGTCGAAGAACGCGGTCGACCGCAGCAACGTCGCGGTCGCACCCTGCGGCAACCACTGGCCAAGCGTGCCCCAGCCACTTGGCAACATTTCGGGCGCGCTGTTCAGTCCCGACAGCGGGTTGCCCAGCAGCAACGCCAGCAGCGCGCCGATGGCGAGGCCGACCCGGCCGAACAACGAGCCAAGGCCCAGCATCGTCAGCCCTGCGGCCAGCAGGCCCAACGTGAGACCGGCCGCAACACCCCAGATGTTCTGGTCGATGGAGCCGAACACATAGCGCAGCAGCGCCGCGATCGTGACGCCCGCCCCTGCGGCGAACACCACGGCCCCGACGAAGCGGGTCCACACCTCGCGCCGCAGTAGCAACACCAAGGCGACTCCCGGCAGTAGGCCGGCCAAGGTGATCGGCAGTGCTGAGGCGGCCAGGCCTGCGCCGCGCGGATCCTGAGCGGTCGGCGGCGCGAGGTCCACGGTGTGCAGCGGCACGCCCGCTTGCTGCGCGATGCCGTTGCCGATCTGTGTCAACATCTGCGCGACCATCGGGCTACCGCCGGTGGCGATCAGCAGGCTCCGGCCGTCCTGCCCAAACGAAATGCCGCCGTACACATCGCGATTGCGGATCGCGTCGCGCAGTGCCGCCTCGCCGGGGTAGTAGGTGATCGCGAACGCGCCGGGAGCGTGCTGGTCGAGCATGTCGGCGACTTGGCCACTGGCGGCTTGAGGGCCGGCCGCACCGACCGGGATGTGGTGTGGTTTCGAGCGCGCGGCAGGCAATGCAAACGCGATCGCGAGGATAGCCAGCGCGACAGTGAGCGCGACGATGATGCCGGTGGCGCGCAGCGCCGCGGGCGGTTCATGGATGGGTGACGCGTGGTGGGTGTGCCGGACCGGCGTGCCCAGCGGTGTCCCAGTCATGGGGAGTCCTTTTCATCCGACGTTGAATTAATCCCTCCGTGCGAGCGTAACGCTGCACTGAGCGAATTTCAACAACTATTGAAATGATACTGTCGGGATATGCCGCCACCAGCCAAGACAACGAAGCGCAGGGGTCGACGTCAGGGCGAACCGGTGTCGCGCGAGGCCGTGCTGGCGGCGGCCAAACATCGGTTCGCCACCGAGGGCTACGAGAAGACGACGCTGCGCGCGATCGCAGCGGACGCGCACGTCGACCCGTCGATGGTGCTCTACCTGTTCGGCTCGAAGGAGGCGCTGTTCCGTGAATCGCTGCGCCTGATCCTCGACCCCGATGTGTTGGTCGCCGCGCTCACCGGCGATACCGGCGACGAACCCGACATCGGTACTCGAATGGTGCGCACGTATCTGCGGATGTGGGAAACACCCGACACCGCGGCGAGTATGCGGGCGATGCTGCAATCGGCGACGTCGAACGCCGACGCGCACGATGCATTCCGCGGCTTCATGCAGAACTACGTGCTGACCGCGGTGTCGGGGGTGTTGGGCGGCGACGAGCGTGCCCGGCTGCGGGCGATGCTGGCCGCCAGCCAGCTCGTCGGAACGGCCATGCTGCGCTACATCATCGAGGTGCCGCCACTTGCGACACTGTCACCCGATGACGTGGTGGCGCTGATCGCGCCGACGGTGACGCGGTACTTGACGGCCGACGCGGATCAGCTAGGACTGCCCGAGCTATAACCCGTGAATTCCCTTGTACAGCACCAGAAGACCGATCACGACCAGAATGACGGCGACGAGCGCGGCGTGCTGCTGCTCCATCCAGTCCTTGAGCCGTCGCAGGGGTTCGTCGAGTCTGTCACCCGACACCGCGTAGGCGAGGATCGGAATCGCCACCGTCGACCCGGCGACCGCCACGTACCAAACCACGGCACTCCACACACCAGTGCTACCGAGCCCGTCGGTGCCGATCGCGAAACCCGCTGCGGCGCACATGAATAGCACCTTGGGGTTGACGACGGTCAGCGCCGCTGCGGCGAGCCCGGCGCGAACCGGGGTGAGCTTGCCGAGACTCTGCATCCAGCCCGGGGTATGCGCAGCCCGCTTGCGGGTCAGCCAACGGTAGATTCCGAACACGATCAACGCCGCGCCGACCCCGATGCGGACCCACGACGCCCAGACGGGCGGCTTGCTGAGATCTACCAGCAGATTTGAGATCTCGAGGAAGATGACCGTCAGCGCCGCAAGGCCGAGCAGCCAGCCGGCCAAGAAGGACAGCCCCGTCGGTCGCGGCCGCGGGGTGTGCAACACCAGCACCGCCGGAATGATCGACAGCGGCGAGAGTGCGACCACCAACGCCAGGGGGATGAGTTCGGTGAGCACTATATGTATTGACCAGCGTCGTAGCGGCAGGCTTTCCAATCGGTGCCATCGCGACGAAATTCCACGTCGAACGTCTTGGGGTTTGCGCGGTTGGCGGCCTGGAATCGAACGTTGGCAACCGCGTCCCCGCCGGTCACCTGAACCGAGTTGATGGTGATCTGCGTGGGCCCGTCGGATTTTCTGCTCGCATACCAGCCCGCTTCGAAGCCGGCCGCCTTGCGGATGTTGTCGCACAGATGGGTGGCGAACTCGGTGAAATCGGTGCGGTTGTAGGAGCCGTTCATCCCGTTGAGAACCGCGCGCACCTGGTCTTCATCGGTGGCCGCCTGGGCCGTCGCAGACGACAGTGTCACCAAACTCGCGACGACCATCACCACCCAGCGCACCGACCTAGCCTGACCCATGGCTTCTCGCCCGCTGATGCGGCACGCCGTAACTGCCGAAAAACCGCCCCTCGAGACTGCGGCCAGATCGCGATCGGCGAGGATCTTGCGATCTTCCAGCAAGCTCGTGGCAAAATAGTCAGACTTGAGCGGAACAGACTCAACCTTGACGACGTTGAACATCCCGACAAGCATTTACCTGGCCCTTTTCGAATGATCGGAGGACCGTCGTGGACTCTTTCAACCCGACGACCAAGACTCAGGCGGCGCTGACCGCGGCACTGCAGGCGGCAACGGCCGCAGGCAATCCGCAGATCACGCCCGCCCACCTGTTGATGGCACTGCTCACCCAAAACGATGGCATTGCCGCTCCACTATTGGAGGCCGTCGGCGTCGAACCTGCGACTATCCGCGCCGAGACGCAACGGCTCCTCGACCGGCTGCCCAGCGCCAGCGGCGCTGCCTCACAGCCGCAGCTCAGCCCGCAGTCGCTGGCCGCGATCACGGCTGCCCAAAGTCTCGCCACCGAGATGGACGACGAGTACGTCTCGACCGAGCACTTGATGGTCGGCCTGGCGGGAGGATTAGGCGGCTCGGCCGCCGCAGCCGATTCCGACGTGGCCAAGCTGCTGACGGGCCACGGCGCATCGCCTCAAGCCCTGAGGGAGGCGTTCGTCAAGGTGCGCGGCAGCGCCCGCGTCACCAGCCCGGATCCCGAAGGCAGCTACCAGGCGCTGGAGAAGTACTCCACCGACCTGACTGAGCGCGCCCGCGAAGGCAAGCTCGACCCAGTCATTGGGCGCGACAACGAGATTCGTCGCGTCGTGCAGGTGCTCTCCAGGCGCACCAAGAACAACCCGGTGCTCATCGGTGAGCCCGGCGTCGGTAAGACCGCGATCGTCGAGGGCCTGGCCCAGCGCATCGTGGCCGGCGACGTGCCCGAAAGCCTGCGCGACAAGTCCGTCGTCTCGCTGGACCTCGGTTCGATGGTGGCAGGTGCGAAGTACCGCGGCGAGTTCGAGGAACGGCTCAAGGCCGTGCTCGACGACATCAAGAACTCCGCGGGGCAGATCATCACGTTCATCGACGAGCTGCACACCATCGTCGGCGCCGGCGCGACCGGCGAGGGCGCGATGGATGCGGGCAACATGATCAAGCCGATGCTGGCCCGCGGCGAACTGCGCCTGGTCGGCGCGACCACCCTCGACGAGTACCGCAAGTACATCGAGAAGGACGCCGCGCTGGAGCGCCGCTTCCAGCAGGTGTTCGTCGGTGAACCGTCGGTCGAAGACACCGTCGGCATCCTGCGCGGTCTGAAGGACCGCTACGAGGTGCACCACGGCGTACGCATCACCGACTCGGCGCTGGTCGCGGCGGCCACGCTGTCCGACCGCTACATCACCGCCCGGTTCCTGCCGGACAAGGCCATCGACCTGGTCGACGAGGCCGCGTCGCGGCTGCGCATGGAGATCGACTCCCGGCCCGTCGAGATCGACGAGGTCGAGCGCCTGGTCCGTCGCCTCGAGATCGAGGAAATGGCGCTGGCCAAGGAAGAAGACGCCGCGTCCAAGGAGCGGCTCGAGAAGCTGCGCGCCGAACTTGCCGACCAGAAGGAGAAGCTGGCCGAGCTGACCACCCGCTGGCAGAACGAGAAGAGCGCCATCGACGTGGTCCGCGAGCTCAAGGAACAGCTCGAGGAGCTGCGTGGTGAAGCGGACCGCGCCGAACGCGACGGCAACCTCGAGAAGGCGGCTGAGCTGCGCTACGGCCGCATCCCCGAGCTCGAGAAGAAGCTCGACGCGGCGCTGCCGCACGCCGAGGCCCGCGAGGACGTCATGCTCAAGGAAGAGGTCGGGCCCGACGACATCGCCGACGTGGTGTCCGCGTGGACCGGCATTCCGGCGGGCCGCATGCTCGAGGGCGAAACGGCCAAGCTGCTGCGGATGGAAGACGAGCTGGGCAAGCGCGTCGTCGGGCAGCGCAAGGCCGTGCAGGCCGTGTCTGACGCCGTGCGGCGCAGCCGTGCCGGGGTCGCCGACCCGAACCGGCCGACTGGCTCGTTCATGTTCCTCGGCCCCACCGGCGTCGGTAAGACCGAGCTGGCCAAGGCGCTTGCGGAGTTCCTGTTCGACGACGAACGCGCGATGGTCCGCATCGACATGAGCGAGTACGGCGAGAAGCACTCCGTGGCCCGACTCGTCGGCGCGCCTCCCGGCTACGTCGGCTACGACCAGGGCGGTCAGCTGACCGAGGCGGTGCGGCGGCGGCCGTACACGGTGATCCTGTTCGACGAGATCGAAAAGGCCCACCCCGACGTGTTCGACGTGCTGCTGCAGGTGCTCGACGAGGGCAGGCTGACCGACGGCCAGGGCCGCACGGTCGACTTCCGCAACACGATCCTGATCCTGACGTCCAACCTGGGTTCGGGCGGGACGGAAGAGCAGGTGATGGCCGCGGTGCGCTCGGCGTTCAAGCCCGAGTTCATCAACCGGCTCGACGACGTGATCATCTTCGCCGGCCTCGAGCCCGGTGAGCTGGTGCAGATCGTCGACATCCAGTTGGCCCAGCTGCAGAAGCGACTGGCGCAGCGGCGGCTCACCCTCGAGGTGTCGCTACCGGCCAAGCAGTGGCTGGCCCAGCGCGGGTTCGACCCGCTCTACGGCGCCCGGCCGCTGCGGCGGCTGATCCAGCAGGCCATCGGCGACCAGCTGGCGAAAATGCTGCTGGCCGGCGAGGTGCACGACGGCGACGTCGTTCCGGTCAACGTCAGCGCGGACGGGAATTCACTGGTCCTGGGCTGATGGCGATCCGCAAAGGCCCCGCACGCTTCGGCGTGTCGGGGCCTTTTGCGTCTGCCGACGCTGATATGGGGTTGTGATCCGCTTGAGTTCGGGAATACAAGCCCCTAACAGATAGGCTTGGTGCAATGGTCCCGCTCTGGTTCACGCTGTCCGCACTCTGTTTCGTGGGTGCGGCGGTGCTGCTGTATGTCGACATCGACCGTCGACGCGGACTGGGTCGCCGCCGCAAGTCCTGGGCGAAGTCGCACGGCTTCGATTACGAGCACGAATCGGCAGACATCATCAAGCGCTGGAAGCGCGGCGTCATTTCGACGGTCGGCGATATCAGCGCCAAGAACGTCGTGCTTGGCCAGATCCGCGGGGAGGCGGTGTTCATCTTCGACCTCGAGGACGTCGCAACGGTCATCGCGCTGCACCGCAAGGTCGGCACCAACGTCGTCGTCGACCTGCGGCTCAAGGGCATCAAAGAGCCGCGGGAAAACGACATCTGGCTGCTCGGCGCGATCGGCCCGCGGATGGTGTACTCCACCAACCTCGACGCAGCCCGCCGCGCTTGTGACCGGCGGATGGTGACGTTCGCCCACACCGCGCCAGACTGCGCGGAAATCATGTGGAACGAA
This sequence comes from Mycobacterium sp. JS623, assembly GCF_000328565.1. Lineage (NCBI taxonomy): Bacteria > Bacillati > Actinomycetota > Actinomycetes > Mycobacteriales > Mycobacteriaceae > Mycobacterium > Mycobacterium sp. JS623. Next base: position 430,388 of record NC_019966.1, read on the forward strand.
CAGAACTGGACGCTGGTGTCGATGCCGGTGACCAGCACGCGCGCGCAGTGGGACGAAGGCCTGCGCACTGTGCGCCAGTTCAACGACCTGCTGCGGGTGCTGCCGCCGATCCCTCAGGCCATCACGGGCCAGCCCGTCGCGCGCCGCAGCGGCTCGCCGAGCCGCCCCCTCACGCCCGCGCCAGGGCGCGCTGAATCTCTTCCGCCCGCCCGCTCCCAGCCGACAACCGGCCGGGCGGACCTGCCGCCGGGCCGCGCCGACGTCGGCCGTTACGTCCCTCGCCCCGAGGCAGGCCGTGCCGAAGGGGTACGCCGCCCGCCGCCGCCCTCGCGCAACGGTCGGCAGTCTCCGCACTACCAGCGGTAAGTAATGTCTAGGGCATGTCTCGCCCCGTCGCACTGATCACTGGACCGACGTCCGGGCTCGGCGCGGGATTCGCCCGCCGCTACGCCGTCGACGGCTACGACCTGGTGCTGGTCGCCCGCGACGCCGGCCGGCTGGAGCGCCTCGCCGCCGAACTGCATGACGAAGCCGGCGCCGGAGTCGAAGTGCTCGTCGCGGACCTGGCCGCCGACGCCGACCGCGCGAAGGTGGCGGATCGGCTATCGGCCGGCGTGCGGGTTCTGGTGAACAACGCGGGATTTGGTACGTCCGGCGAATTCTGGACGGCGGATTACGCGAAGCTGCAAGCCCAGCTCGACGTCAACGTCACCGCGGTGATGCAGCTGACCCACGCCGCACTGCCACCGATGCTGGCCGCCAACGAGGGCACCGTGATCAACGTCGCGAGCGTTGCGGGGCTGCTGCCCGGCCGCGGGTCGACGTATTCGGCGTCCAAGGCGTGGGTGATCGCGTTCTCCGAAGGGTTGGCCAACGGCCTGACCGACACCCATGTCGGGGTGCATGCGCTGTGTCCTGGCTTCGTGCACACCGAGTTTCACGCCCGCGCCGGGATCGAGATGAGCGGCACCCCGTCGTTCCTGTGGCTCGAGGTCGACGACGTGGTCCGTGAGTGCATGGCCGACGTCGCCAAGGGCAAGGTCGTCATCGTGCCGGGCTTGCAGTACAAGGCGCTCACCACCGGCGGGCGGATGGTGCCGCGAAACGTGTTGCGCGCCATGACAAAGGTTGTCGGCCGCGGCCGAGGACGAACTTGAGCCGCACCTAGATGCGCGCACTCATCGCCATCATGGCGGCGATTGTCATGGTCGCCTCGGCGTGCTCCGGCGACGACCCGCGACCCGCCCCGTACTCCACACAGTCTGCGGCGTTCGGTCAATCGCTGTCGCTGCTCGGCTGGAACATCTCCGTGTCGAATCTTCGTTTCGACGCCGACTATGTCCTCGTTGACGTCGATGGGTCGGTGCCGAAGAAGGATGCGCCGCACGCCAAACCCGAGGACATCCGATTCGGGTTGTACGGCGCGCTGGCGCATCCGATCGAGGCCAATGCGCTTGGCGCGTGCAAGGACGTGACAAGCCTTGCGGTGCAACCATTGTCGATGCCGACGCCGGATCGGATGACCGGCACCCTGTGTTTTGGGCCGCAGCGTGACCAGTCGCAAGTACGCGGTGTCTACGTGTACTCGCCGCGGGAACGGATTCCCGACACGGTTGCGGCGTACCCCGCGGCGTTTCCCGTCGGCCTGCTGCCCACGAACCAGAACGACACCGGGCTGATGCTGAAGACATCGAGCGTTGACGCGTTTCGCGCCGACGGTGCGCAGCTCGACCCGTCGGCCATGGGCGATCCGAATGCGTTCTCCGGCAACGGCTATATGCTGCTCGGTCTCGAAATCGACGGTCTGGCAGCGCGGTACCGCGACGATTCAGCGCGCCGCGGCGGTCCAATGATGGTGCTGGCCGCACCGACGCTGCCGCCCCCCGGACTGAGCCATGCCTGCGACGTCTACGGCGCCTCGGTGCTCGTTCTGCCCGACGCGTCGCGCGACGCCGTTCAGGTTCGCGTCTCGTTGTGCACGCAGGGCGACATCAACGCGGCGCTGCTGTACGCGACCGTGTCGATGGTCGGCACCCACGCCGGGCTGTGGGAGAAAGAAAAAGGATGACGCCGCGTCGGCCCAATGTCGCCGCCGAAGCGGTTCCGGGGCCCACCGAGTGGGGTGACACACCCGGCGTCGGCCCATGGCAAGGCCCGCTGCCCGACGACGCGCGCTACGACCCCACGCTGCTGCGAGAGGGCGACACGCGCAACGTCGTTGACGCATACCGGTACTGGACGCGCGACGCGATCATCGCCGACATCGACGCACGCAGGCACCCGCTGCACATCGCGATCGAGAACTTCGGCAACGACGCGAACATCGGCTCGGTGGTGCGCACGGCGAACGCCTTCGCCGTCGACACCGTGCACATCGTCGGTAGGCGACGCTGGAACCGGCGCGGCGCCATGGTCACCGATCGCTATCAGCGCCTGTGTCACCACGACACCACCCCCGAACTGTTGGCGTTCGCCGCGGATGCCGGCCTGACCGTCGTCGCCGTCGACAACGTTCCCGGCGCGGTGCGCATCGAACACACCGCGCTTCCGCGCAATTGCCTGCTGATCTTCGGCCAGGAGGGGCCCGGCATCAGCGATGAGGCAAGGGCGGGCGCCGCGGTCACGGTGTCCATCGCGCAATTCGGCTCGACCCGCAGCATCAACGCCGGGGTTGCTGCGGGCATCGCCATGCACACCTGGATCACTCAACATGGGGACATTTCGGCGGCCTGGTAGGGCAGGATCAACACCATGGATCAGGTATGGGCCAACCGCGCCGCGAGTGCGGAGGCCGCGATTGCCACCCGACATCTGAAGCGAGTCTGGAAACTGCCTGGGACCCAACTCGGTGTGGTGTCTTGGCCGCCGACGCGGCACGACGCTGAGTTCCGCACGTGGCACTACTGGTGGCAGGCGCATCTGCTGGACTGTCTGGTCGACGCGCAGGTGCGCGACCCTCAACCCGAGCGAATCATCAAGATAACCAGGCAGATCCGGTCACACCGGCTGCGCAACAACTTCTCCTGGGTCAACAACTATTACGACGACATGGCGTGGCTGGCGCTCGCGCTCGAGCGCGCAGGCCGGCTCGCAGGAGTTGAGCGACCGAACGCACTGAAAAAACTATCCGAGCAGTTTCTCAACGCATGGGTGCCCGAGGACGGTGGCGGCATCCCGTGGCGCAAACAGGACCAGTTCTTCAACGCGCCCGCCAACGGGCCCGCCGCGATATTCCTGGCCCGCTACGAAGACCGGCTGCGGCGCGCCCAGCAGATGTCGGACTGGATCGACGAAACCCTCATCGATGCGGACACCCACCTGGTGTTCGACGGCATCAAGGCCGGGTCACTGGTGCGCGCCCAGTACACGTATTGCCAGGGCGTGGTGATCGGGCTGGACGTCGAGTTGGCGGCGCGCACCAAAGATCCCGTGCACGCTGCGCGGGTGCACCGGCTCGTCAAGGCGGTGCGCGACAACATGGCACCCGACGGCATCATCAAGGGGGCTGGCGGCGGCGACGGCGGTCTGTTCAGCGGCATCCTGGCGCGCTACCTCGCGTTGGTGGTCACCACGCTGCCCGGTGATGCACCCGAAGACGTCGAGGCCCGCGATATCGCCCGCACGATCGTGCACACCTCCGCGCAGGCGGCGTGGGACAACCGCCAAAATGTAGATGACCTACCGTTGTTTGCCGCTTTCTGGGAACGCCCAGCCGAAATCCCCACGGCCGGCGGAAAATCGGCGGAGTTCGTGGGGGGCGCCGTCAACGCCTCCGAGATTGCCGAGCGTGACCTCTCCGTCCAGTTGTCGGGCTGGATGCTGATGGAGGCCGCCCACACCGTCGCCAACGAGTGACGTCGCCCGCCGTTCCCCGCATCGTTCGCATGCTGCCGGGCCGGTTCAGCCGCGATCCCAAGGCGCCAGGCACGAAGGAAAACTGCGCTGCCGCGCTACTGCTCGCATTCACACTTGCGGCGATTATCTGGGCCAATTCGCCTTGGGCACAGTCTTATTGGGCGCTGCTGAACATGCACGTCGGCTTCACGTTCGGCGAGCACACCGCCGAGCTGACGGTCAAGCATCTGATCAACGAAGGCCTGATGACGTTCTTCTTCTTCATCGTTGGGCTCGAGGTCACCAGTGAGTTCACCATCGGCGAATTGACCGATCGCGCGCGGGCTGCAGTTCCGGTCGTCGCCGCGATCGCAGGCCTCACCTTGCCCGCCGTCATCTTCCTTGTCTTCAACGCGTCAGGTGAGAACGCGCAGGCGTGGGGTGTTGTCATCTCCACCGACACCGCGTTCCTCATCGGCGCGCTGGCCATCATCAAACCCAAATACCCTGCCCGACTGCGGATCTTCCTGCTGACTCTGGCGGTCGTCGACGATATCGGCGCGCTCTGCGTGATCGCGCTGTTCTACTCCGACCGCATCAACGTCGTTCCGCTGGCCGTTTCGGTCGGCCTGATCGCAGCGTTGGCACTGGTCCGGTTCCTGCCTGCGGCCCGCGGCCCGGCCTATGCGCTCCTCGGCTTTGCGCTGTGGGTTGCGTTGTCCACGGCTGGGGTTCATCCGACTCTGGCCGGTGTCGCCGTCGCGCTGCTGATTCCCGTCTTCACGCCAGACCGCAGCCAAGTCGAGCAGACCGTCGACATGATTCGCGCTTTCAGGCAGTCGCCCAACTCGCAATACGCCCGCGCCGCCACTCGCGGTCTACGGGATTCGATTTCGATCAACGAACGCTTGCAGACCACCGTCGGCCCCTACGTGTCCTTTGTCGTGTTGCCGCTGTTCGCGTTGGCCAACGCAGGTGTGCGGCTCGATGCCGCCAGCGTGATGGCCGCGCTGCACTCGACCCTGACGTGGGGCATCTTCGCCGGCCTGGTGCTCGGGAAGTTCATCGGCATCACGGGTGCGACGTGGTTCATGCAGCGCACCGGTCTGGGGCGGCTGGCGCCGGGCGGGACGCTGGGCCGGGCGGCCGGTGGTGCCGTGTTGTCCGGAATCGGTTTCACCATTTCGCTTTTCATCGTCGACATCGCGATCGCCGAACCGGCACGACAGGATCAGGCGCGGGTCGGGGTGCTGCTGGCCTCGGTCATCGCGTTCCTTGCCGGCTTGTCGATCTTCCGGCTCATCGACTGGCTCAGCCCGCCGAAACCCGTGGGGCTCAAGCTAATCCGAGACGTCGACCCGGCGCGTGACCACATTCGGGGCGACCCGCAGGCACCGCTGACACTGGTGGAATACGGCGACTACGAGTGCCCGTTCTGTAGCCGTGCCACCGGTGCGATCGACGAGGTGGCCGAGCACTTCGGCGCGCGGCTGCGATACGTGTGGCGCCACCTGCCGTTGGAGCGCGTGCACCCTCGCGCATTCGATGCCGCACGGGCGGCGGAGGCGGCGGGTCTGCAGGGCAAGTACTTCGAGATGGGCAAGATGCTCTTCGCGCATCAGGACGATCTGGAGTGGTCGGATATCTACCGGTACGCCAACGCGATCGACCTCGACCTCGAGCGGTTCGACCAGGACGTGCGTGTGCATCCGACGAAGGTGCTGCACCGGGTGCAGGACGACGCGCAGGACGCCGAACTGATGGATCTCAACTCGACGCCGACCTTCTTCGTCAACGGCAAGCGGCACAAGGGCCCGTGGGATTCCGCCAGCCTGATTCGCGCGCTGGAGAGCTAGGAGCTGCTGACCGGCTCTAGCCTTCGGCTGGCTCGCCAGCCGCCTTCTTCGCGGCCCGCCGCCGCTTGTACCACTCGATGACCATCGGCATGACCGAGATCACCGCGATCAGGATGAAGATCGGCTCGAGCAGCTTCTGGATGACTTCGAATTGGCCGAGCCCATATCCGAGGAGCGTGAGGCCGACGCCCCATACCACCGCGCCGATGACGTTGAAAAGCGTGAACGCGCCGTAGCTCATCCGGGCTGCGCCGGCGGTGATCGGCGCCAGCGTCCGCACGATCGGCACGAAGCGGGCGAGCACGATCGCGAACGGCCCGCGCTCCTCGAAGAAGGTGTGGGCCTCGTCCAGGTAGCGCTGCCGCAGGACGCGGGCGTTCGGTTTGAACATCGCCGTGCCCACGTAGCGGCCGATGAAGTAGCCGGCCTGCCCGCCGAGGATGGCGGCGATCGGGATGAAGACCAGCAGCTGCCACAGCTGGAAATTGGCCTGGCCCGCGGCGGCCGTCCCCGCGGCGAGCATGCCCGCGACGAACAACAGCGTGTCGCCGGGCAGCACCGGGAACAGCACACCGGACTCGACGAAGATCACGACCAGCAGCCCCACCAAGGCCCACGCACCGAAGTATCCGATGAGCTTGATCGGGTCCAGGAAGTCCGGCATCAACGCCAGCTGGTTCGCAGCCGCGGAGACGGCGGTCGTGGTGTCCATGGGCCCCCAAGATACCGGTGCGGCCCTGTGAGGCCTCTGTACCGGGCTGTGGGGAGCGGTCGTCGGCGTTAGGGTCCGGCTATGACCACCCACAAAGCCGTCCATGTCGCATCCGCCAATGCGCCGCTGACCCTCGTCGACGTCGAGACCACTCCGCCTGGCCCCGGCCATGTCCGGATCACGGTCGCGGCCTGTGGCGTGTGCGGCACCGACCACGGTTTCGTCGCAGGTGGCTTTCCGAACATGACCTGGCCGGTGACGCTTGGCCATGAGATCGCGGGGACGATCGCCGAGCTGGGCGACGGTGTTGAGGGATTCGCCGTCGGTGACCGGGTGGCGGTCGGCTGGTTCGGCGGCAACTGCAACCGCTGCATCCCCTGTCGCCAGGGCAAGTTCATGCAGTGCGTGAACGGCGAGGTGCCGAGCTGGCACTACCCGGGCGGCTACGCGGAGTCGGTGGCGGCCCCCGCGACGGCGCTCGCGCGCATCCCCGACGAATTGTCGTTTGCCGAAGCGGCGCCGATGGGCTGCGCGGGCGTGACGACGTACAACGCGCTGCGGCGGACGAAAGCCGTCGCAGGCGACCGGGTCGCGGTGCTCGGCATCGGCGGGCTGGGCCACCTCGGCGTGCAGTGGGGGAAGGCCATGGGCTTCGAGACGATCGCGATTGCGCGCGGCGCCGACAAAGAGGCAAACGCCCGCGAACTCGGCGCCCATCACTACATCGATTCGAGGGCCACCGACGTCGCCGCCGCATTGCAGGATCTCGGCGGGGCGGCGGTCGTGCTTGCGACCGCGGCCAACTCGCAGGCGATGGCCGACACCGTCGGGGGCTTGTCGGCCGAGGGTGAGCTCGTCATCGTCGGCGTCACCGCTGACCCGTTGCCAATCGCGCCCATCCAGCTGATCACCCCGGGCCTGTCGGTGCAGGGGCATCCGTCCGGCACGGCGCGCGACGTCGAGGAGACGATGCACTTCGCGGTGTTGTCGGGAGTTCGGGCCTGGATCGAGGAGCGGCCGCTGACCGAGGCCGCCGACGCCTATGCGGCGATGGAGGAAGGCCGTGCCCGCTACCGCATGGTGCTGACTATGTGATGCCGACCGCGTTGAACGCCTGCTGTCGCCCGTGGCTGGACGCCGAACTCCCGAGTAGGAACCGTTCCTGAGATACTCCCTGCAGAGACCGGATCAGCCGAGAGGAACTTCAAATGCCCATCGCAACGCCTGAGGTTTACGCAGAGATGCTGGGGCGCGCCAAGGAGCACTCGTTCGCGTTCCCGGCGATCAACTGTGTCGGCTCGGAGAGCATCAACGCCGCGCTCAAGGGCTTTGCCGATGCGGGCAGCGACGGCATCATCCAGTTCTCTACCGGCGGTGCCGAGTTCGGCTCCGGCCTCGGCGTCAAGGACATGGTGACCGGCGCCGTCGCGCTGGCCGAGTTCGCCCACGTCGTGGCCGACAAGTACCCGATCACCGTCGCGCTGCACACCGACCACTGTCCGAAGGACAAGCTGGACACCTACGTCAAGCCGCTGCTGGCCATCTCGCAGAAGCGGGTCGCCGAAGGCCGCAATCCGCTGTTCCAGTCACATATGTGGGACGGGTCGGCGGTGCCGATCGACGAGAACCTCGACATCGCGCGCGAGCTGCTCAAGGAGGCCGCGGCCGCCAAGATCATCCTCGAGATCGAGATCGGCGTCGTCGGTGGTGAGGAGGACGGCGTCGCCCACGAGATCAACGACAAGCTCTACACCACGCCAGAGGATTTCGAGAAGACCATCGAGGCGCTCGGCGCGGGTGAGCACGGCAAGTACCTGCTGGCCGCGACGTTCGGCAATGTGCACGGGGTCTACAAGCCGGGCAACGTCAAGCTGCGTCCCGACGTTCTGGAGCAGGGTCAGCGGGTCGCCGCCGCCAAGCTCGGATTGGCCGAGGGCGCAAAGCCTTTCGACTTCGTGTTCCACGGCGGATCGGGCTCGCTGAAGTCCGAGATCGAGGACTCACTCAAGTACGGCGTCGTCAAGATGAACGTCGACACCGACACCCAGTACGCGTTCACCCGTCCGCTGGCCGGCCACATGTTCACCAATTACGACGGCGTGCTGAAGATCGACGGCGAGGTCGGCAACAAGAAGGCCTACGACCCGCGCAGTTACCTCAAGAAGGCCGAGGCCGGCATGAGTGAGCGCATCGTCGAGGCCTGCCAGGATCTGCATAGCGCTGGCCGGTCGGTGTCGGCCGGCTGAGCCGGCAATTCAACCGACCGGGCTAGGCTGATCATCGTGAAGCGTCAAATCCTGCTCGCCTGCACCTTCGCGATGGCCATGGGATCGATCGCGGTCGCTGCGCCGGCCTCGGCCGACACTTGCCCGTGGGGCACCGTGCCTCGGTTCGACGGCGTGTGCACGCAGGGGCACTCAGGTGGCGCTCCGCCAGCCGGCATCACGGTTCCGCCGCAGGGCGCCGACATTGTCAGCCTGCCCGGCCAGTACCCGACGGTTAACGGCATCCCGTGCAGCCAGGAGCACCTCGGCACCTGCTACGCGATGTCTCAAAACGGCTAGCCGTCGGGCGCCTGGCAGATCTTCCACTGATCGTCGCGGAACTGTAGATCGAAGCTGCGCGTCGACCGCGTCTGCGGCGCGTTGGCCATGAAACTGGTGACGTTGGCTTCTGCATGACCGCGATTGACCACCACCTGATCAATGCTCGCGACCACGGGATACTGCTTGGCCGCCGCGACCCTGGCGTGCGTTTCCTTCCACGCCCGCTCGTCGTAGTTGACGTAGCTGTCGCGGGTGGTGCCGCAGGTGATGCTGCGCAGGGTGGCCAGGTCGCCGTTCTGGACGGCGACGTCGAAGTTCTGGATCGTCGTGCGGACCTTGTCCTCTTCGGACGCCTTCGGTGTCGAATCGCGGGTCAACAACACAGTGCCGAGGATCGCGACCGCCACCATTGCGGCGATCACCAAGACCACCGCCACTACCCAACCCCAGCTGCGACGGTTTCGCGGCGTCTTAAGCGGCGTCTCTACACGGGGCGGAATGAGCTGCGGTGCAACAGGTTTCGGGCCGGGCACCGGTGGCATCACCTCGGTGGCCGGATCGGCCGGGGTATCGATGCGCTGGGTCGAACCGTCGAATCCCGATGGCGCGGTATACCGGCGCTCGACGGGCTGATTCGTCTCCTCGGTCGGCAGTTGGGCCTCGGCCTCCGGCGACAACAGGATCTCGGTAGCGGGCTCGTGCACCGGATCGGTCACGGCTTCCGCCGGCTGGGTGTTAGCAGTCTCTTCTGCCGCAGGTTTTCCTGCGTCATCCGGTTGCTCAGGCCCTGATGGGTTCGACATCCGTGCTGTGGTCCCTCCCTCTGCGAACTACCGGTGCAGCCTATCGGCACAATGTGGGCATGACGCGCATGGGAGATCTCCTCGGACCCGACCCGGTACTGCTACCTGGTGATCCCGCGGCGGAGGCCGAACTGGCCGCCTCCGAGAATCCATCGATTGTGGCCGCCGCACATCCCTCGGCGTCGGTGGCGTGGGCCGCACTCGCCGAGGATGCGCTTGCCGACGACAAGGCCGTCGCCGCCTATGCGTACGCCCGCACCGGTTATCACCGCGGGCTGGATCAGTTGCGCCGCAACGGATGGAAGGGCTTCGGCCCGGTGCCCTACCGCCACGAGCCCAACCGCGGGTTCCTGCGGTGCGTGGCCGCGCTCGCGCGCGCCGCAGATTCGATCGGCGAGACCGACGAGTATCAGCGCTGCCTCGATCTGCTCGACGACTGCGACCCGGCGGCCCGTTCCGAACTGGGTCTGTTCTAGCTCAGTACTCCGCTTCGCATTCGCAGTCGGCGGCCGCGTCCGGCGGTTCCACCTGAACCGTCGCGTGGTCGAGTCCGCGGGCGCTCAACACGGCCCGAGCGTCGTCGAGCACCAGCGCCGAATCCCGATCGCTCGTCAGGTGCGCGGTGACCATGTCCTTGCCGGGCACCAGCGTCCACACGTGCAGATCGTGCACCTCGGCCACCCCCTCGACGGCGCACAGCGCATTGCGCAGTTCGTCGACGTCGATGTGACTCGGCGACGATTCCGACAGGATCCGCAGCGCCGCACGCGCGAGCGAGATGGCTCGGGGCAACACCCACAACGCCACCAACACCGCGACCACGACGTCGGCGTAGGGCCAGCGCGTCGTCACGGTGACGATCCCGGCGATCAGCACGCCGAAGCTGCCGACTGTGTCGGCGACCACCTCCATGTAGGCGCCCTTGACGGCGAGGCTCTCCTTGGAGTGCGAGCGCAACAGCAGCACGACGATGGCGTTGGCCACCAGCCCCGCCAGCGCGACGACGATCATCGGAATCCCGGGGACCTCGGGCGCATTGCCGAGGCGTTCGAGGGCCTCGTAAAGGATGAACACGGCGACGCCGAGCAGCAGCACGGCGTTGGCGACCGCGGTGAACACCTCGGCTCGATGCCAGCCATAGGTTCGCGCGGGGGACGCGCTGCCGTGGCGGGCCAGCAGCACCGCGGTAAGTCCCATGAACATCGCCACGAGATCGGTGAGCATGTGCCCGGCGTCGGACAGCAGGACAAGTGAGTTGATCACCAGCGCGGTGGTGAGCTCGAGAGCGAAGAACGCGGTCAGTATCCCCGCGGCGATGACCATGCGGCTGACACGGGTGTCGGCATGGTTGTGGTCGTGTCCGGCACCCATGCCTGCAATCTATGCGTAAAGACGCATATGTCGCAAGGTCGTCAGAACCAGGCCGACCAGAACCTCGTCAGCAACATGCCGACCCTCCACAGCTCGGGATTGAGCCCGGACAGTCCGAACAACCAGTCGATGACGCCGAAGAACCAGCGGTTGACCTGGGGTGTGAACAGCAACAGCAGCAGCACGAAAAATGCCCAGCCCTTGGCGGGTTCCAGCATGCGTTGTGTCTGTGGGCTCAGGTGCGGCTCGAGCGCGCTGTATCCGTCGAGGCCCGGCACGGGAAGGATGTTCAGCACGAATGCGGTCACCTGCAGGAAGCCGAGGAAAGCCATGGCCGCCCAGAACACCAAGTGTTCTTGCGCGGCAAGCAGACTCGTCACCGCCAGCACGACGATCGCGAACACCACGTTGGTGGCCGGTCCGGCCAGGCTGACCAATGTCTTCTGCCGCTTGGTCATCCACGAGGTGCGGACGTACACCGCACCGCCCGGCAGACCGATACCGCCCAGCGCGATGAACAGTGCAGGCAGACCGAGCGACAGCAACGGATGCGAATACTTCAGCGGGTTCAGGGTCAGGTAGCCACGCACTTCGACGTCGCGGTCGCCGAAGCGCCATGCGGTGTAGGCGTGTGCGAACTCGTGCAGACACAGCGAAACCAGAAAGCCGGCGATCACGAAGATGAAGACGCCGACGCGGGCCAGGGGCTTAGTGGGGTCGGTGGCCAGCCAGGCCAGCACGCCGCCGACGATTGTGAGCGCCACGATGGCCAAGAAGACCGGGCTGGGCCGCACCGATTGGCGCAGCGGGCGGATGTTCACGTCACGACGCTACCGTCGAAAGTGCGCACAGGGTCGTTACGTGACCCGCAGCCAACCCTCGGTGTGCCGATAGAACGTCGAGCGCCGAACCGGCCTCGGCGCGGGCACGCCGTCGCGCACCACCAGCGCAGCGTCCGTGCCGAGCTGCGCGGCGCGGCCCGTCACCCAGCGTTTCGGCCGCATGCGAGAGGTCAGCACGCTGGCGCGCAGGCCCGGCATCGTCTCGGTCGGCTCGATCCGCACCCCGGTCACGTCGCCGTCGAACAGCAGGGTGTCGTCGGTGACGGCTTCGCCGTGAATGGTTCGGGCGTCTTCGCCTGCCGGCAGCCAGAACGCGGCGCCGACGATGACGGTTCCGGTCTCGTCGCGGATCAGCGGAACCCGTCGGGCCTGCCCGGTTCGGGCACGGCGGGCGTGCCATGGTCGACGGGCGTGGCCGACCTCGACGTCGAGCCGGTCTGCCTTCAGTAGACGTGTCAGCACCGACGCCAGATCGGTGTCCGATCCGACCACGATGACCCTGCCGTGACTGGCGATGTCGTCGATGCCGACCACCGGCAGATCCCGCAGCCCGCGGGGCACTTCACGGCTCGCGAACACCGACACCACGACGTCCACTGTGGTCAACAGGGCTCCTCGCGGTGGGCTGGGATAGGGTGGGTCACCGGCTGCCACTGTATTGAGGCAGATAGTGCGGGAGAAAATGCCATGCCGGCAATCGTGCTCATCGGTGCCCAGTGGGGGGACGAGGGCAAAGGAAAGGCCACCGACCTGCTCGGTGGCCGTGTCCAGTGGGTGGTTCGTTATCAAGGTGGCAACAACGCCGGCCATACGGTGGTGCTGCCCAGTGGCGAGAACTTCGCCCTTCACCTGATCCCTTCGGGCATCCTCACCCCTGGCGTCACGAACGTCATCGGTAACGGTGTCGTCGTCGATCCGGCCGTACTGCTCACCGAGCTCAAGGGCCTCGAGGATCGCGGCGTCGACACAGAGCGGCTGCTGATCTCCGCCGACGCGCACCTGTTGATGCCGTACCACGTGGCGATGGACAAGGTGGTCGAGCGGTATGCGGGCAGCAAGAAGATCGGCACCACCGGCCGCGGCATCGGCCCGTGCTATCAGGACAAGATCGCGCGCATTGGCATCCGCGTCGCCGACGTGCTCGACGAGTCGCTGCTGGCCCAAAAGATCGAGGCCGCACTGGAATTGAAGAACCAGGTGCTGGTCAAGATCTACAACCGCAAGGCACTGGACGCGGCTGAGGTGGTCGAGAACCTGCTGACCGAGGCCGAGGGGTTCAAGCACCGCATCGCCGACAGTCGCTACCTGCTGAACAAGGCACTGGAGCAGGGCGAGACGGTGTTGTTGGAGGGCTCGCAGGGCACGCTGCTCGACGTCGACCACGGCACGTATCCCTTTGTCACGTCGTCGAATCCAACTGCGGGCGGCGCGGCCGTCGGGTCAGGCATCGGCCCGACGCGCATCACCACCGTGTTGGGCATCTTGAAGGCCTACACCACGCGGGTCGGCTCCGGTCCGTTCCCCACCGAGTTGTTCGATCAGTTCGGCGAGTACCTGTCGAAGACGGGTGGCGAGGTCGGGGTGACGACGGGGCGGCGTCGCCGGTGCGGGTGGTTCGATGCGGTGATCGCCCGCTACGCCACTCGGGTCAACGGGATCACGGATTACTTCCTGACCAAGCTCGACGTGCTGTCCAGTCTGGAGACCGTTCCGGTGTGCATCGGATATCGCGTCGACGGCAAGCGCGTCGACGACATGCCGATGACGCAGAGCGACATCGCCCGCGCGGAACCGATTTACGAGGAACTGCCCGGCTGGTGGGAAGACATCTCCGACGCCCGAGAGTTCGACGATCTGCCCGCCAAGGCGCGCGACTACGTGTTGCGGCTCGAAGAGCTTGCCGGAGCACATGTTTCGTGCATCGGTGTCGGGCCGGGGCGTGAGCAGACGATTGTGCGCCGCGACGTCCTGGCGGCCAGTTCGTGAGCGACGATCCGCATCTCGTCGATCCCGATTACGACAAACACGGCGGCTTCCCGAATTTCGAAGCAGCAGAGCCAGGTCCGGGATTCGCGCGATTCTTGACCGCGATGCGCCGGGCCCAGGATCTGGCGGTGTCGGCCGATCCCGACAGTGACACTTGGGATCTGGCGGCCGATCGTGCCGAGGAACTCGTGAAACTGCTCGGCCCGTTCGAGGCGCCCGAAGGCGTCGGCCCGGCCAACCGGGTGCCATCGTTGCCCGGTGCGGGCAGCCTGTTGATGCCGCCGTATCGGGTGACGAAGTTCGAACCCGACGGCGTCGAATTGAGCGTGCAATTCAGCAGGTTCTCGGTCGGCGGAAACTATGCGGTGCACGGCGGTGTGTTGCCGCTGCTGTTCGACTCGGTGTTCGGCATGGTGATTCACGCGGCAGGTCGCCCGATCAGCCGCACCGCGTTCCTGCATGTCGACTATCGCAAGGTGACGCCGATCGACACGCCGCTCGTTGCGCGCGGCTGGGTTCGCGAGGCCGAGGGCCGTAAGGCGTTCGTCAACGCGTCGCTACATGACCCCAGCGATCCTGAAGCCAACGTGCTCGCAGAAGCCAACGGGCTGATGATCAGATTGCTCCCCGGTCAGCCGTAGCCGTGTCACGATGACGGCATGACACGTCCGCCTGGCGATCGTCTGCGCAGTCTGACGACGCCGCGTGCAGCGGCAGTGGCGGGGGTGTTGTTCGCTCTGCTGTTCGGTACCGCGTTGGTGCTCATCCGCCTGGCGCTGCCGGAGGGTGAGGAGCCCGGTGCCCAATGGCTGCAGACGGGCAGCACGAATCTCAAGATCGCCGCGACGATCATGCCGTTCGCGGCCATCGCGTTCCTGTGGTTCATGGGTGTGGTGCGCGACGGGCTCGGGCGCTACGAGGACAAGTTCTTCTCGACGGTATTCCTCGGCAGCGGGTTGTTGTTCCTCGCGATGATGTTCGTCGCGGCCGGTGTGGGCGCTGGGCTGGAGCGAAGCCACGCGGCAGCTGATCCGTACGTCGCCACCTTCGGTCAGATGGTGTTGCTGACGGTGTCCAAGACCTACGCGCTTCGGATGGCGGCGGTGTTCATGATGTCGCTGGCCACCATCTGGCTCAAAACCGGACTGATGCCGCGCTGGCTGGTAGGGGTGAGTTACCTTGCGGCCGTTGGACTTCTCGTTGCCAGCGACATCACGATGTGGCTCGTGCTGGCGTTCCCGGTCTGGGTGCTGGTCGTCAGCCTGCTGCTACTGTCGCGTGCCGGCGTCATCGACCTGGATCGCGACAACTCAGTCGACCACCCGCAAAGCCTCTGACGGACACAGCTTTACCGCCTCGCGGGCGTGCGCCTCTTCGGCCTCGGGTACCTCATCGACAAGCACCACGACGATGCCGTCGTCGTCCTGATCGAACACCGCCCCCGCGACCATCACGCAGTTGCCCGCGCTGATGCACACGTCGCGATCCGCTGAAACTTTCACCACGTCACCTCCAGCGATTTCAAACCGTAGATGAAGTGAAACGAGCGGAACGGCACATCCGCGAAGTCTTCCGCCAGCGCCAACGAAGGGAACCGACGCAGCAGCGCCGGGAACGCGATCCGCATCTCCATGCGCGCCAGCGGTGCACCAAGGCAATGGTGCACACCATGGCCGAACGCGAGATGCCCAGGCGCGCCGCGTCGAATGTCGAGCACCTCCGGCGAACCGATGAAGTCCGGATCGCGATTGCCCGACGGCAGCGACACGAACACCAACTCACCCGCGGGAATCGTCACGCCCGCGATCTCGACCTCGGTGGTGGTGATGCGCGGAATCGCGCTGTGCACGATCGACAGCCACCGCAGCAGCTCCTCGACGGCAGGCCCGACCGCATCAGGGTCGTCGCGCACCGCGGCCAGCTGCTCGGGATGCCGCAGCAGTGCGAGCGTGCCGAGGCCCAGCATGTTCGACGTGGTCTCATGCCCTGCGAGCAGCAAAAGGCCTGCAATGCCGATGAGTTCGTCATTGGTCAACTCGTCGCCGTGTTCGCGCACCAACATGCCGAGGATGTCCTCGCCGGGTTGCCTACGTGACCGCTCGACCAGTGAGCCCATGTACGCGCGGCTCTGGCGCTGCAGTTCCAGCCGCTCGGGAATCGGAATCGACAGATCCAGCTGACGGGCGCTGCGCTGCTGGAAGTCGTCGCGGTCGTCGTACGGCACACCGATCAGTTCACAGATCACCAGCGACGGGATCGGCAACGCGAACGTCGTCACCAAATCGACTGGCGGACCGGCCTTTTCCATCAGATCCAGCTGCCCGTCGACGATCTCAGCGATGCGCGGCTCGAGCAGCCTCATCCGCCGGATGGTGAATTCGGCGGTCAGCATGCGCCTCAGCCGCTGATGCTCCGGCGGGTCGAGGCTCAGCAGATTGCCCGCCCGTGCGCTGGTCACTTCCTCCTCTGGAATCTCCGGCGCGCCGGGCAGCGCGAAACCAGGTGGCCGGGAATTGGAAAACCGCTCGTGGTCCGACAGCACATCTTTGATGTCCTCGTGCCGGGTGACCAGGTACACCTTCATGCCGAACGAATTGACCATGGTGCGCACACCATCCGTCTCGCGGATGTCGCGCAGTGCGGGCGTCGGATCGAACGCGACCCGCCGCATGTGAAGCGGGGGCAGCTCGGGTGCTTGGGTCATGAATCGACGCTACTCGCGCGTGACAAAATCCCCGATCAGCTTGTTGACAAGCGAAGGGTTCTCCAGCGCGGCCAGGTGTGCGACGCCGTCGAGCACCGCGACGGCCCCGTCGGGAATCGCCTCGGCCATCGCCATGGTCTCGGGGACCGGGAACGTCGCGTCCTCGACTCCGGCGACCACCAACACCGGCGTCCTCACCTTCGACATCAGCGGGCGCTGATCCGGCCGCTGCGGCACGACGCTTCGCACCGCCCACGCACCCGATCGAATGTCGACGCGCTGCACCGACTCGCGCACGAACGACACCACCTCGGGCCGAGTGCGAAACGTCGTCGCCCCCAGGAACGCCTTGAGCACCGAACGCGTCAACGGCGGCCGGATCCCGCCGAGCAGTCCAGCAATCCGCAACAGAAAGCCGTACTCGATCTTCTGCCGGGCGCCCGCAGGCGACGCCGTGCAATTCATCAACACAGCGCTCCCTATGCGGTCGGGGTAGGTGGCCGCGAACGTTCCGCCGATCATGCCGCCCCACGAGTTGCCGACGAAGTGCGTGCGCTGCAGACCGAGGCCGTCGAGGATGTCGACGATGCAGCGCGCGCAGTCCTCGAAAGTAAATGTCGCCGTGAGCTTTTGACTCTCACCGAACCCCGGCGGGTCGACGAGGATCACCTGATGCGATGCGGCGAAATGGTCGGCCTGCGCGGCCCACATGTCGCCGGTCATCAGCAGGCTCGGCCAGAACATCATCGCCTCGCCCGCCCCGCTTACCTGCACCCGCACCGTGCCGAGCACGGTGTCGATCAATCGCGATTCAGCCACGGTTCAGTGTCGCCTCCTCCAAGTCGAGACCGCGCAGCACTTCCCGCAGCACTTCGTCGTCGATCTGCCCGTTGTCGCGTTCTGCGATGAACGCGGCGCGTTCAGCCGCCAGCATCTCCAGTCGCAGCCGCCGGAACGCGGCGGCCGGGCTCTCACCGATCTCCTCGGCGTCGCGGCCCAATCGTTCCCACGCCGAGTTTCGTCGCCGAGTGTTCCAGCTGCGCAGCACATCTGCGGCCCGCTCATGCACGTCGGTGACTTCTTCGGAGGCCAGCAGCTCGTCGAGTCGCTCCGCGGCCGCCCGCGCCGCCTTGTCCTGAGCGCCCGCCGCGGCCAGCGCATCGGTGCGGGCCTCGTCGCCCTGCACGCCCAACCGCCGGATCAGCCACGGCAGCGTCAGCCCGTGCAACAGCAGCGTGCCGATCACCACGACGAACGTGACGAACACCAGCTGGGGACGTCCCGGAAACGCCGCACCCGACATGGTTGTCAACGGAACACCGAACGCCGCCGCCAGCGACACCACGCCGCGCATGCCTGCCCACGCGACAACGAACACCTGAGCTTGCGTCGGCGCCGGTTCACGCTCGCGGATGCGCGGGAAGAGGGCACGCGGCAGATACGCGAACACGAACATCCAGACAATCCGGACCAGGATGACCGTCGCCAATACGGCCGCCGACGAGATTGCGATCACTGCGAAGGTGATGCCCTTCAGCTCACCCACCACCGTCGGCAGCTGCAGCCCGATCATCAGGAACGCGAACGACTCGAGAATCAGCGTCAAGGCCTTCCACACCGCGTTGTCCTGCAGTCGGGTCGCATAACCGGCCCTGGTGGATTTCTGGCCGAGAATCAGCGCGGCGACGACCACCGCCACGACACCGGAACCGTGGATCTCCTCGGCGGCCAGATAGATGATGAACGGCGCGACCAAGCCCAGCGCGCTTTCCACCAATGGATCGTCGAGCCGCCATCGAATGAAGGCGGTCAGCATGCCGAGCGCCAAACCCACCACGACGCCGCCGACAGCAGCCAACGCGAATGTCTCGAGCCCACTGCGCCACGTCGCGGCCGTTCCGATGGCTGCGGCCAACGACACCTTGTACGCGGTGAGCGCGGTCGCGTCATTCAGCAGGCTCTCGCCGCCAAGCAGCAACCCAAGCTTGCGCCCGACCGCGGTCGCGGAGACCGCATCCGGCGGGGCGACGATCGCCCCGAGCGTCAGCGCCGCCGCGACCGTCAGCTCCGGCACGGTCTTGTACGCCACGAACCCGACCGCGAACGTCGTCGCCAGCGGCAGCCCGACCGCCAGCAGCCCGATCGGGCGGATGTTGCGCCGCAGTCCGTGGTAGCTGCTCTCCAGGCCCGCCGACCACAGCAGCGGCGGCAGCAGCACGTAGAGCACCAGCCCGGGGTCCAGTTCGATCTGTTTGAAACCGGGGATCAGCCCGCCCAGCAGGCCCGCGACCACCAGCGCCAGCGGGGCCGACACGTCGTAGTGCCTGGCCACCGCGGCCAACAGGACCGACACCACCAGAACCGCTAGCAATGAGGCACCCACACCGACCTCCTATCCTTGGTCATCATGCTGAGGAGATCACGCCGGAACGACGCCGACGCCCCAGCGGTCGCCGATACATGCGAACACCTCGCCGCCGATGAGGGTTCCCAAGTCGAGCCGGAGCCGCTGACACCCGGCAAATGCCAGGAATGCGACGAGCTCGGTGAGACCACCTGGGCGCACCTGCGCATGTGCCTCACATGCGGCCACGTCGGATGCTGCGATTCCAGCCCACATCAACACGCGAGCGAACATTTCCATGCCACAGGCCATCCGGTGATGCGCTCCGCCGAGCCGGGGGAGGACTGGCGCTGGTGCTACATCGACGTCCGATTGGGCTGAGCATCTGGCAGGCTGGGACGCGCGATGACTGAAACAACCGAAGACGCGACCGGGCCGGAACCGGTTGTCTTACCTGCTGAGCAAGGCGCCGCAACGACGCGCGGCGGATCGACGGTGATGTTGCTCGGCTCCGGCGAATTGAGCCGCGAGTTGGCGCTGGCGTTCCAGCGGCTCGGGGCCGACGTCATCGCCGTCGACCGGTATGCCGACGCCCCGGCGCACCGCGTTGCCGACCGCGCCGCCGTCGTCAGGATGAACGACGCCGAGGAGCTGACCGCGCTCATCGAGAAAGAGAAACCGCGCTACATCGTCGCCGAGTCGGGACTGATTGCCGCCGACGCGCTGATCGCGGTGGCTGAAGGCGACGGCATCGAGGTGTTCCCCACGCCGCGCAGCACGCGGCTGTCCATCGATCGGGAGGGTCTGCGCCGGCTGGCCGCCGACGAACTCGGCCTGCCCACCGCGCCGTTCTGGTTCGCCGGCTCGGTCGAGGAGCTGACCGCGGTGGCCGAGCACGCTGGTTTCCCTCTGCTCGTCAAACCGATCGCGGCGGCACTCGGCGAGGGACAATCGGTGCTGGTGCGGCTCGAGGACGTCGAGGCGGCCTGGCACCGCGCTGTCGCCGCGGGCCGCATCCCGCACAACCGGGTGATGGCCGAGACGGTCGTCGAGGTGGACTTCGAGGTCACGCTCCTGACTGTGCGCACCTACGGACCGTCGGGTCCTGCGGTGTCGTTCTGCGAGGCGATCGGGCACCACCTGGCCGAGGGTGACGTGTTGGAATCGTGGCAGCCGCAGCGGATGTCGCCCGCCGCTCTCGACGCGGCGAAGTCGATCGCGGCGCGCATCGTCAACTCGCTCGGTGGTCGCGGGGTGTTCGGCGTCGAGCTGCTGGTGCGCGGCGACGAGGTGTATTTCGCCGACGTGCGGCCGCGGCCATACGACAGCGGCCTGGTAACCCTTCGGTCGCAACGGCTTTCACAGTTCGAGCTGCACGCAAGGGCGATCCTGGGGCTCGCCGTGGACACGATCATGATCTCGCCGGCCGCGGCGGAGGTCAGCTACGCGGGTGCCGAGTCGACCGCGGCCAAGGACGTCGATCTCAGCGTGGTCGGGGAGGCGTTGGCCGTCGCCGAGAGTGACGTGCGGTTGTTCGACCGGCCCGATGAGACCGACGGCAGGCGGCGGCTTGGCGTCGCGCTGGCCACGGCCCCCGACCCGATCGTCGCGCGCGACCGGGCCCGGCGGGTGTCGGCGGTGTTGCGCAAACTCTGGTGACCGAGCCAGATGCTGCCGATGCGGATCGGCCGACCATGGCTCCGTTTCTGGGTGCGTTGGCAATCATTGCGCTCGTCGTGATCGCCATCGTTTTGTTCAACGCCTTGGGCGATAACGAGCCACCGGCAGACCAGCAGATTGGCCGGGCCGCGGTCGGCCAGAACGATGCGCTGCAACGGCAGAACTACGCCGACTTCCGCACCTACACCTGCCGCGACCAGCAGGGCGTTGAAGCCGATGTTCTTGCCCGGCAACGAGATTCGGTGGCCAAACGCGGCGAGCGGTTTGTCGACGACGTCACCGATATCAAGGTCGACGGCCACCGCGCCACCGCCAAGGTGACCTATCATTTCGGCAAGGCGCCGGACGCCAAAACCGGTGTTGCAATGACGTTTGTGCGCGAGGACGGAGCGTGGAAGGTCTGTTCGACCGGCCCTAGCTGACTGTGTAAGACTTTCGATCGTGAGCTATGCCGGAGACATCACGCCTGAGGAGGCCTGGAAGCTGCTGAGCGACGACCCTCAGGCCGTGCTGGTGGATTGCCGCACGGACGCCGAGTGGCGTTTCGTTGGGGTACCGGATCTGAGTTCGTTGCAGCGTGACGTGGTGTACGTCGAGTGGAACCGCACCGACGGGAAGCACAACGACGACTTCGTCGAGGAGTTGAAGTCCGCAGGCGTGACGCCGGGGGACCGGCCGGTCGTGTTCCTGTGTCGCTCCGGCAACCGCTCGATCGGCGCTGCCGAGGCCGCGACCGAGGCAGGCATCGCGCCGTCCTACAACGTGTTGGACGGGTTCGAAGGCAACCTGGACGAGAACAAGCATCGCGGCGGCACCGGATGGAAAGCCGTCGGCCTGCCATGGAGACAGTCTTGAGCAATCACGATCAGGTGCCTTCGGTGCGTAGGCCGGCCCAGCTGCCCGACGGGGTCAGCCAGGCCACCATCGGGGTGCGCGGCGGACTGCTGCGGTCGGGTTTCGAGGAGACCGCCGAGGCGATGTACCTGACGTCGGGCTACGTGTACTCGTCGGCGGCTGAGGCGGAGAAGGCGTTCACCGGCGACATCGACCGCTACGTGTACTCCCGCTACGGCAATCCAACGATCTCGATGTTCGAGGAGCGGCTGCGGCTGATCGAGGGTGCGCCCGCGTGCTTCGCGACGGCGACGGGCATGGCGGCAGTGTTCACGTCGCTGGGTGCGTTGTTGGGGGCGGGCGACCGGTTGGTGGCGGCCCGCAGCCTGTTCGGGTCGTGCTTCGTGGTGTGCAGCGAGATCCTGCCGCGCTGGGGTGTGGAGACGGTGTTCGTCGACGGCGACGACTTGTCGCAGTGGGAAGAGGCGCTGTCGGTACCCACGCAGGCGGTCTTCTTCGAGACGCCGTCCAATCCGATGCAGTCGTTGGTCGACATCGCCGCGGTATGCGATCTTGCCCACGCCGCTGGAGCAAAGGTGGTGCTGGACAACGTCTTTGCCACACCGATCCTGCAGCAGGGCTTTCCGCTTGGTGTTGACGTCGTGGTGTATTCGGGCACCAAGCACATCGACGGGCAAGGCCGCGTCCTTGGCGGTGCGATTCTCGGTGACCAGCAGTACATCGACGAGCCGGTGCAGAAGTTGATGCGGCACACCGGGCCCGCGCTGAGTCCTTTCAATGCGTGGACGCTGTTGAAGGGTCTTGAGACGCTTACGGTTCGAGTGGAGCATCAGAACGCGTCGGCGCAGCGCGTCGCCGAATTCCTGGAGAAGCACCCGTCGGTGAGTTGGGTCAAGTATCCGTTCCTGGAGTCGCATCCGCAGTACGACTTGGCCAAGCGCCAGATGACCGGCGGCGGAACGGTTGTCACGTTCGAGCTCAAGGGCGGCACCAAGGAGCGTGCGTTCGAGGTGCTCGACAAGTTGCAGATCATCGACATCTCCAACAACCTCGGCGACTCCAAGTCGCTGATCACCCACCCAGCCACCACCACGCACCGGGCCATGGGCCCGGAGGGCCGCGCCGCGATCGGCCTCGGCGACGGGGTGGTACGAATCTCGGTGGGGCTGGAGGGAACTGAAGACTTGATCGGCGACCTCGATCAGGCTCTGAGTTAGGTGTCGCGGAAGTCCGAGGCCAAGAAGGCTCGCCGAAACAAGCGGCGGGCGACTCGGGACGCGACGTGGGTTCCTGACAATGTCATGGAGGACCTGGTGGCCACCCAGGCCGCCATTGCCACCGATCTGGAGGCGTTCGATGCGCGGATCACCGAGCGCGGCTGGATATTTGACGAGGATGAGTCCGACGAGGACTTCGTGTTCTGGCTCTACGCGCCGTCGGGCACGGAGGTCGATTCAGATGAGCTTGCGCCGGTGACGACGATTTGGATGTCGGCGGCCGAGGACGCCGAGATCGTTCATCTGATGTTGGCCGGGGCCTCGCAATCAAGCGAATTCATGCCTGAGGAGTTCTTCGGGCACGTCGAGGCGATCGAGGCATACCGCGCGGGCGAGCCGGCTCCGGAGTTCCATACCTCGTAGTGCCCAGCTCTTGGCGACAATGTCGTCGGGAGCGACAAAGCCGCTCAGCGCCGCCGCGCGACCGATCGCGTCGTCGCGTTGAGCACAATGTGCCGTAGTGCCGGGCAATTTCGACTAGACGTTGTCGGGAGCACCAATGCGTGTTCCGCCCTTGTCCGAGCCCTCGACCACACCCTGCGCAGCCTGCGCGCGCTGCTCGTAGCCCTGCCGCGCCGCGCGGTCGAACTCCAGGAACACGCTGTCGAGCCCCAAACGCTTGTTGAGCCAACGCCTTCCACGCGGCCCCAGCATCTGGCACGCCTGTGCGGTGAACCGCAGCGCAGGCGGCACCGACACGTGCGTCTTCGGCTTCTGCAATGTCTTGATCACCGCGGCGGCAATGTCTTCCGGCTCCACCGGCTTGATCGCGCCGCTGCTCTTGGTCCCCGAGATCAGTTCGGTGTTGGTGAACGGCGGCATCACCACCGACACCTCCACACCGTGCGGCGCCATCTCATCGGCCAGCGCCGCGGACAGCCCTACCACGCCGAACTTCGCGCCCACGTACACCACCTGACCCGGCACCGGGATCAGTCCGGACAGCGAGGCGATGTTGATGATGTGGCCGCGGCGGCGCGCGACCATATCCGGCAGCGCCAGCTGGCAGCCCGTCAGGACTCCGTACAGGTTGACCTCGATCGAGGAGCGGATGGCCTGTTCTGACTGTTCGAGGAACGGGCCGATCGGCATCACCCCGGCATTGTTGATCAACACATCGATGTGGCCGCCACCATCGGTGCGCGCCTTGTCGAGGAACGTGGCGAACGACTCGCGGTCGGTCACGTCCAGCGGATAGCCCGAGACCGGGCCCAGCTTCGTCAGGTCGGCGACCGCCGACTCCTGCAGCGCGACGTCGCGGTCGCCGATGACCACCCTGGCGCCACGGGCCAGCAGGGCCTTGGCGGTGGCGTAGCCGATGCCGCGGGCGGCGCCGGTGATCGCGATGGTCTTGCCCCGGATGTTGTCCATGCGGCCAAACTTTACACGTGTCAAGTTTGGGGTGGAAGAGCGGTGGACTCCAGTTCACGCACCTGCTTGAGCATCACCTTGGCAAGCCGCAGCGACAACGCCGGCGACAGCAGCTCCAGGTACCACAAGGCCTTCCACCACGCGGGCACCGCGATCATCGCCGCATTGCGCACACCGCGCGAAGGACGCGTTCGGCGATTCCCCGAACGATCTGCACCCGCCGTCGCGACCTGCGGCAATTTCCGATCACTGCGAGCGAATCTGCCACTCTGGAATGCGGCCCGACAACTCGCGTTAGACATTTAGGTGATGCCCGTGTCAGCGCTCAATGAGCTTCGCTTCGTCGCGGCCGGCCAGGACGACCCGCTGGCCGAGCCGCTGCTCGCCGAGCTCGCGGTCGAATACGCCACGCGATACGGCGCCACCGAGCGCGCGGTCTCCAAATGGCTGCGCGGCTACCCGGCCGACGAGTTCGCTCCGCCCGGCGGCGGCCTGCTCATCGGCGTCCGCAACGGGCTGCCCGTGACCGGCGGCGCGTTCCGCCGCTTCGACCAGTCCACCGCCGAGCTCAAGCGCATCTGGACCGACAGCCGTTATCGCCGCCAAGGACATGCCAAGGCGTTGCTCGCCGAGCTCGAGGCGCAGATCGTCGCCCGCGGTTACCGCTTCGTCTATCTGACGACGGGCGATCGCCAGCCCGAGGCCGAGGCGCTCTACCTCTCGACCGGCTATCTCCGGCTCGATGAGCCGCTGCCCGCCGAGGGCGAGGTCTACCCGCTCGCGTTCCGGAAGACGCTGTCATGAGCGAACACGTGCACCTCGCGGTCGCCCTCGACGGCTACGGCTGGCATCCCGAAGCATGGCGCCGCACACCAGATCTGCCGCCCGTGACGAGCGGCCGCTACTGGTCGGGCCTGGCGGCCACCGCCGAACGCGGGCTGCTCGACTTCATCACGTTCGACGACGCGCTCACCCCGCAACGGCGGCGACGCCCCGACATCGAGCCGCGTTGGCTCGCAGGCAGGCCCGACGCCGTGCTCGTCGCCGCCAGGGTCGCGCCGACGACGACGCACATCGGCCTCATCCCGGTCGCCACCGTCACGCATACCGAGCCGTTCCATCTCTCGAAAGCCATTGCCACCCTGGACTTTGTCTCACATGGCCGGGCCGGCTGGCAGGTGCGGGTCAGTGGCACCCCGCACGAGGCCGAGCTGTTCGGGCGGCGCGACGTCAGTGGAGTCGACCTGTTCGACGAGGCGTCCGACGCGGTAGAGGTGGTCCGTCGGCTTTGGGACAGCTGGGAGGACGACGCCGTCATCCGCGACGTCGCAACGGGCCGGTTCGTCGACCGCGACAAGCTGCACTACATCGACTTCGCCGGCAAGTACTTCTCGGTCAAGGGGCCGTCGATCACCCCGCGTCCGCCGCAGGGCCAACCGGTGGTGTCGGCGCTCGCCCACGCGACGCTCATTTACGAGTTCGCTTCGCGCAGCACCGATCTCGTCTTCATCACGCCGAAGGACGACGACTCGCTGCAGGCAATCCTGACCGAGGTAGCCGGTCTCAAGGTGTATGCCGACGTGTACGTGACGTTCGACGGGACGACTGACCCGCGTTCGGATGCGTTGGTATTCGACGGAACCCCAACCGAACTCGTCGACCTGCTGCTGCATTGGCAGCAATCGGGGGTCGACGGAATCAGGCTGCGGCCCGCGGTGAACGCCACCGACCTACCGATCATCGTCGATGAGGTGGTGCCGCTGCTGCAGCAGGCCGGCCGCTTCCGCACCGCCTACACCGACGGCGAGACATTACGCACCCGGCTTGGACTGGCTGTGGCCGAAAACCGCTATGCGAGGCCGCGATGAGCGTTCCGCTGTCGATCCTCGACCTCGCGCCGATCAGCGAAGGCTGCGATGCGGCCACCGCGCTGCGCAACACCGTCGACCTGGCCCAGCACGCCGAGCAGTGGGGTTACAAGCGCTACTGGATCGCCGAGCACCACTTCGTCGCGGTCGCCAGCTCGTCACCCGCCGTGCTCATCGGCCAGATCGCCGCGGCCACCAACACGATTCGCGTCGGCGCGGCCGCGGTGCAGCTCGGGCAGACGACGGCCGTGGCCGTCGTCGAGAGCTTCGGCATGCTCGAGGCTTTCCACCCCGGCCGCATCGACCTCGGTGTCGGACGGTCGGGGCAGCGCCGACGAGAGGTGATCAACGAGGGGGAGAAGAGGCCGAAAAGGCCGCCGCGAACCGAATGGCTCGACGTCGGCGGCGTGATCGTGCCGCCGCCGTTCGATATGACCGCGCTGATGCGTAATCCGCGGCTACGGGCCAAGATGTCTGTGCTGCAACAGCCCGAGGCTGTTGCGCCCGACTTCGCTGAGCAGGTCAACGACATCCTTGCCATGCTCGACGGCAGCTATGAGATCGACGGCGTCGACGCGCACGCCACGCCCGGTGAGAACTCCGGCCTGACGCCGTGGGTGTTCGGTAGCAGCAAGGGCCAAAGCGCACGGGTGGCAGCAGCGCACGGGCTGCCGTTCGTCGCGAGCTATCACATCACTCCCGCCACCGCTCTCGACGCGATCGACGTTTACCGCGCGCAGTTCCAGCCGTCCAAGGCTTTCGCCGAACCGTACGTCGTGGTGTCGGCCGACGTCGTGGTGGCCGACGACACCGCCACCGCGCGCTATCTCGCCTCCAGTTACGGGCACTGGGTGTACTCGATCCGCGCGGGAGACGGTGCGGTGCCCTATCCCAACCCCGACAATGTCGAACCGCTGACCGATGAGCAGCTGGAGCTCGTAAAGGACCGCACCGCAACCCAATTCGTCGGCGATCCCGATGAGGTGGCCGACAAGCTGCACACCCTTCAGCGAGTCACCGCGGCCGACGAACTCGTCATCACCTCCGTCACGCACCGGCACACCGACCGGTTGCGCTCCCACGAACTGATCGCCAAGCGCTGGGGAATCTGACTATGGCCATTCGAGAAGGCAAGCAGCGCAAGCCTATTCATCTGGCCGCACATTTCCCTGGTGTCAACAACACCACCGTGTGGTCGGATCCCGAATCGGGCAGCCAGATCGAGTTTGACTCGTTCATCCATCTGGCACAGACCGCTGAGCGCGGACTGTTTGACTTCTTCTTCCTCGCCGAGGGGCTGCGGTTGCGCGAGCACCGCGGCCGGATCCACGACCTCGATGTCGTCGGCCGCCCCGACACGTTCACCGTGCTCGCCGCGCTCGCCGCCGTCACCGACTACCTCGGGTTGACGGGCACCATCAACACCACGTTCAACGAACCCTTCGAGGTGGCAAGGCAATTCGCCACTCTCGACCACGTGTCCGACGGCCGCGCCGGCTGGAACATCGTCACCTCGTCGGACGCCTTCACGGGAGAGAACTTCCGACGCGGCGGATTCCTCGACCACTCCGACCGCTACAAGCGGGCTGAGGAGTTCGTCATCGTGGCTCGCGAATTCTGGGACAGCTGGGCACCCGATGCCGTCGTCGCCGATCGCGAGACTGGAATCTACGTTGACCTCAACCGGATTCGTGTGGTGGAGCATCAGGGCCCGCAGTTCGACGTCCGCGGGGTGAGTACGTTGCCGCGCGCGCCGCAGGGGCATCCCGTTCTGCTGCAGGCGGGGGATTCTGCCGACGGTCGGGCGTTCCTGGCCAAATACGCCGACGCGGCGTTCACGCTGCACTCGTCGCTGGAGGCCGGGCAGCAATACTATGCCGACGTCAAGCAACAGGCGGTGTCCTACGGCCGAGATCCCAACCAGCTCAAGGTCTTTCCCGCTGCGACATTCGTACTCGGTGACACAGAACAGGAGGCGGCCGATAAGGCGCGTCACATTCGTCACCAACAGGTCGGCCCACAAACCGCGATCGCGATGCTCGAACAGGTCTGGCAGCGCGATCTGTCGGCATACGACCCGGACGGCCCGCTACCGGATGTCGAACCGGCCGACGACCCGACCGTCACGCAGGGCAGGGTTCGCCACGGCGACCCGAAGGCCCTTGCCGCCGCATGGCGAGAACGGGCCGAGGCGGAAAACCTGTCCATCCGGGAACTGGTCATCGCCGTCACCAGCCGCCAACAGTTCGTCGGAACACCGGCCCAGGTGGCCGCGGAGATCGATCTGCATGTGCAGTCCGATGCGTGCGACGGCTTCATTCTGGTGCCCCACCTGACTCCGCGGGGCCTCGACGAGTTCGTCGACCGCGTGGTGCCACTGCTGCAGGAGCGCGGCAGTTTCCGAACCGAATACACCGGGCATACCCTGCGCGATCACCTGGGCCTATAGGCTGGCCCGTGGTGTCGTGGGCACCGGGGGTGGGATGTGTCGATTTCGCAGACAACGTTGGGCTGGCTGATCCTGGGCGCCGCCGCACTCACGTTTGTATTCGGCTTCGCGTCGCGCACGATCGTCGGTCGTAAGCGCGACACCAAAGCGGTGCGCGGTCTCGTTCACACCTTCCGCAGGACCGGGGTGGCGCGGGTGTTGTTCGGGCGGTTCGAGGGTGACGTCCTCGACGACGACGAACTCGACAGCATGATCTTGATGCCCACCATCGTCATCGGTTGTGGACTGTGCCTGACCGCGATCTTCCTGCTCGGTTACGAGTTTCTGAACTAACTAACGCGCCGCTTGCGCCGCCGCCTCGCGGATCGCGCCACGCCACACCGGGCCGTGGCCGGGCAGCAGCACGTCGGTGTCGAGCATGCCCAGCGCGTCAAGGCTGCGCACGCAGCCGTCCTGGTCGTGGTTGAACATATTGGGCAGCAGCTGCGGTCCGGTGTCCGTCAACAGCGGGTGGCCGGTCACCAACGCGTCGCCGGCCACCAGCACGCCGTCGACAACAAACGAGCAATGTCCGCCAGTGTGGCCGGGCGTGGGAATCGCCATCGGCTTACCCGGCAGGGCTGCCGCGACCTCCTCCGTCAAAGCCTGGGTGGTTGGAATCCCGTCGCGCACCATGCCGCCCTTTCGGGAAATCGCCAGCGTCCACTTCAAGAACCGCGGTTGCCACAGGTGCGGGACGATGTCGGCGGGCCCGGCCTGTTCGAGATACTCCCGCTTGGAATGTCCGACCTCTGCGGCGTGGCAATACACCGGTGTGCCATGGGTTTTCGCGAACCAGATGGCCGTGCCGAAGTGGTCGATGTGCGCGTGGGTCAACAGGATCGCACGCAGGTCGTCGACGCCGTACCCGAGCTGCCGCAGCGAATCGAGCACGTCGTCGCGGTGGCCGGGAAATCCGGCGTCGATCAGCATGACGCCGGAGTCGTCGGTGACCAGCGTCCAGTTGACCAGGTCGGTCTCTGCGAAGTGCACGCGGTCGGTGAGGGCGGTCAGGGCTGCTGCCATGCCGCGAGTCTAAGCAGGGGAGTAGAAAAGAACCCGTGGCTGAACTGAAACTCGGATACAAGGCATCGGCGGAGCAGTTCGCCCCGCGCGAACTCGTCGAGCTGGCCGTTGCGGCCGAAGAGCATGGCATGGACAGCGCGACGGTCAGCGACCACTTCCAGCCGTGGCGGCATGAAGGTGGGCATGCGCCATGGTCGCTGGCCTGGATGGCCGCGGTCGGCGAGCGCACCAAGCGGCTGGTCCTCGGCACCTCGGTGCTGACTCCGACCTTCCGCTACAACCCCGCTGTGATCGCGCAGGCTTTCGCGACCATGGGTTGCCTGTACCCGGACCGGATCTTCCTTGGCGTCGGCACCGGCGAGGCGCTCAATGAGATCGCCACCGGCTACGAGGGCGAGTGGCCGGAGTTCAAGGAGCGTTACGCGCGGTTGCGCGAGTCGGTGCGGCTGATGCGAGAACTGTGGCTGGGTGACCGCGTCGACTTCGAAGGCGAGTTCTACAAGACCAAGGGCGCATCCATCTATGACGTCCCCGAGGGCGGCATCCCGATCTACATCGCTGCGGGCGGCCCGCAGGTGGCCAAGTACGCCGGCCGTGCAGGCGACGGATTCATCTGCACGTCGGGCAAGGGCGAGGAGCTGTACAAAGACAAGCTCATCCCCGCCATGCGCGAGGGCGCCGAGGCGGCGGGCAAGGACCCCGACGCCGTCGACCGGATGATCGAGATCAAGATTTCCTACGACACCGATCCTGAACTGGCGCTGGAGAACACCCGGTTCTGGGCGCCGCTGTCGCTGACCGCGGAGCAGAAGCACTCCATCGACGACCCGATCGAGATGGAGAAGGCGGCCGACGCGCTGCCCATCGAACAGGTCGCCAAGCGCTGGATCGTCGCCTCCGACCCCGACGAGGCCGTCGCGAAGGTCAAGGACTACGTCGACTGGGGGCTGAACCACCTGGTGTTCCACGCGCCAGGACACGATCAGCGCCGCTTCCTCGAGCTGTTTGCCAAGGATTTGGAGCCGCGGCTGCGCCGACTCGGCTGATACGTTTGCCGCGTGCCGACCACAGCGATTTACGTCGCCTCGCCGGAGGGCGATACCGGCAAGTCGACGATCGCACTCGGCATCCTGCACCGGCTCGCCGCCACCGTCGTGAAGGTCGGCGTCTTCCGTCCGATCACCCGGCTGGGCGAGGACCGCGACTACATCCTCGACCTGCTGCTGGCGCACACCACTGCGGAGCTGCCCTACGACGAATGCGTCGGCGTCGGCTACCAACAGCTGCACGAAAATCCGGACGCGGCGCTCGCCGACATCGTCGACCGCTACCACCACGTCGCCGACCGGTGTGATGCGGTGCTGATCGTCGGCAGCGACTACACCGACGTGGCCACCCCCAGCGAACTGTCGATGAACGCGCGTATCGCTGTGAACCTCGGCGCGCCGGTGGTGCTCGCCGTGAAGGCCAAGGACCGCACCCCCGAACAGATCGCGCAAGTCGTCGACCTGTGCCTCGTCGAGCTGGACGCCCAACATGCCCACACCGCGGCGGTGGTGGCCAACCGCTGTGATCCGGCGCAGATGACCGCGGTCGCCGATGCGCTGAAGCCGTTGGGCCCCAAGACCTATGTGCTACCGGAAGAGCCCCTGCTGGTCGCGCCATCGGTTGCGGAGCTGCAGCAGGCGGTCGAGGGGACGCTGCTTCGCGGCGATCCGGCGCTGCTGGACCGCGAAGCCTTGGACGTGTTGGTGGCGGGCATGACGGCCGAGCACGTGCTGGAACGGCTGACCGAGGGTGTCGCGGTGGTGACCCCCGGCGACCGATCAGATGTCGTCCTCGCAGTGGTGAGTGCCCATGCGGCGGAGGGCTTTCCGTCGCTGTCCTGCGTGATCCTCAACGGCGGTCTCGAGCTGCATTCTTCGATTGAGTCGTTGGTGTCCGGGCTGGGGCTGCGGCTGCCCATCATTACGACGAGATTCGGCACATTCGACACGGCTAGCCGGGTGGCGTCTGCGCGGGGCCGGGTGACTGCTGGGTCGCAACGCAAGATCGACACCGCGATCGCATTGATGGACAAGTACGTCGATACCGCGGATCTGCTTGCGCAGTTGGCGATTCCGATCCCGTCGGTGGTCACGCCGCAGATGTTCACCTACCAACTGCAAGACCGCGCGCGCTCGGACCGCAAGCGCATTGTGCTGCCGGAGGGCGAGGATGACCGCATCCTCAAAGCTGCCGGCCGGCTTCTCCAGCGCGGCGTCGCCGACCTGACCATCCTTGGCGAGGAGCCGCGGATCCGAGCCCGCGCAGCCGAACTCGGCGTCGACCTGTCGTCGGCGGCGGTGCTCAACCCGCGTACCAGCGAGCTGTGCGACAAGTTCGCCGAGCAGTACGGCGAGCTGCGCAAGCACAAGGGTGTCACGGTCGAGCAGGCCCGCGAGATCATCCACGACGTCTCATATTTCGGCACCATGCTGGTGCACAACGACATGGTCGACGGCATGGTTTCGGGTGCCACCCACACCACTGCGCATACCGTGCGGCCGGCATTCGAAATCATCAAGACGCTGCCCGACGTGTCGACGGTGTCGAGCATCTTCCTGATGTGCCTCGCCGATCGCGTCCTGGCTTACGGCGACTGCGCGATCGTGCCTGACCCGACGTCCGAACAGCTGGCCGACATCGCGATCTCGTCGGCACGCACCGCCGCACAGTTCGGTATCGACCCGCGTGTGGCGATGCTGTCGTATTCGACGGGCACCAGCGGTACGGGCGCCGACGTCGACAAAGTCAGGGCTGCAACCGAATTGGTGCGCAAACGCGAACCGGAACTGCTTGTCGAGGGGCCCATCCAGTACGACGCTGCCGTCGACTCGACGGTCGCCAAGGCCAAGATGCCCGATTCCATGGTCGCCGGCCGGGCGACGGTGCTGATCTTCCCCGACCTCAACACCGGCAACAACACATACAAGGCGGTGCAGCGCAGCGCGGGTGCCATCGCGATCGGCCCTGTGCTGCAGGGGCTCAACAAACCCGTCAACGACCTGTCCCGCGGCGCGCTGGTCGAAGATATCGTCAACACCGTCGCGATCACCGCTATCCAGGCGCAGTCATGAGGCCCGAGGAGTCGGGGCATGACTAATGTGCTGGTGCTCAACTCGGGATCGTCCTCGGTGAAATACGCTGTGATCGAGCCAGATTCAGCGATCGAAGTGGCCGAAGGGATCGTTGAGCGCATCGGCGACAGCGATGTCGCCGACCATGACGCGGCGGTGCGCAGGATCTTCGACGAGATCGGGCCGCAACTCGCCAGCGACGGTCTCGTCGCGGTCGGGCATCGCGTGGTGCACGGTGGACCAGACCTGTATCAGCCCACAGTGGTCGACGACGCGTTGATCGCCAAGCTCGAACAGCTGTCTTCGCTTGCGCCGCTACACAATCCGCCGGCCGTGCTCGGAATCCGGGTAGCGCGCAAGGCGCTGCCCGACGTGCCGCACGTCGCGGTGTTCGATACCGCGTTCTTTCACGACTTGCCGCCAGCGGCCGCGACGTACGCGATCGATCGAGACATCGCCGAGCGTTGGCACGTCCGGCGCTACGGGTTTCACGGGACGTCACACCAGTACGTCAGCGAGCAGGCCGCGGCGTTCCTCGACCGTCCGCTTGCCGAGCTGAACCAGATTGTGCTGCACCTCGGAAACGGCGCGTCCGCATCGGCGATCGTCGGCGGCCGGCCGGTCGACACCTCGATGGGGTTGACCCCGATGGAGGGTCTGGTGATGGGCACCCGCTCCGGCGACGTCGACCCCGGTGTGCTCACGTACCTGTGGCGCACGGCGGAAATGAGCGTCGACGACATCGAGACGATGCTCAACAAGCAGTCAGGAGTGCGCGGCCTCGGCGGCGAGATCGACTTCCGTGTCTTGCACCAGCGCATCGAATCCGGAGATACCGCAGCACAATTGGCGTACGACGTCTACATCCACCGGCTGCGCAAGTACATCGGTGCCTATCTAGCGTTGCTCGGTTCGGCCGACGTCGTCACCTTCACTGCCGGCGTGGGGGAGAACGACGCGGCAGTGCGTCGCGACGCGCTTGCGGGTATGGCGGGGCTGGGCATCGAGCTCGATGAAGAACGCAATGCCAGCCCCGGCCAGACCGCCCGCCGCATCTCGGCCGACACCTCGCCTACGACCGTGCTAGTCGTCCCGACGAACGAGGAGCTTGCGATCGCCCGCGCGTGTGTGGCGATCATCAAGGGCTAACGCTGAGCCCACCCTTGCCGGGCTGACCGTTGCTGCCGTTGACGCCGCCGCCTGCCGCACCCGCGCCGCGAGCGATCGCAACGCCGACTGGCTGTATGCCACCGGCGTCGTGCTGAAGCCGGTGGTCGAATGCTAGGAAGCAAACGCGGCTAGTTGGGGACCGAGTCCTCCACGGGAAGCAAGTTGTCGGGATCGCAGATCTTCAGGAATCGTCGCAATTCGGGTCCCACAACGAGCGCCCACGAGGCGCGGTAGCGGGCGCAGATCACGTTGACGTGGTGCAGCGTCGCGAATCCGGCGGTGCCGAAGAAATTGATACCCGACAAGTCAAGCACCAGGCGCGGCCATCCCGCGAGTTGGCGTTCGACGTAATCGGAAAGGGCGCGGCTGTTGGACGCGTCGATCTCACCGCTAACCGTGACAAGAACCGTCGTATCAGACAGGTGGCAGGCGGAAAAAGTCGCTCGGTGGTGTTCTTCCCGGCGGTCCAGCGACCGCGGATCTGGTCGGAGCACGCGACAGGTACCTATTGCACGCAAGGTGGCCTCCCTCAGTCGAAAAGTGATATTCGCACTGGGTTGCCGTCAGGGATCGGGCCCTACGTCTTAAAGCCGTCGCACTTGGGAGGTCAGCACCATCGGCGAGCCGATAATCCAGCCTCGTGCGCCTTTGACGTCACCAGTTGGCTGTTAACTCAACCTGAGCAGAGGCTACTACGGAATCCGCAAGTTCAACAGCGGTTACGCGAAAGAACCGGGATTGTCCAGGGCAAACGGGCGGCGGGATCCGTCGATCAGAACGTGCTCGTCGGTCGCACGCTATTGGCAAGGTCGACCAGCGCATATCGGTGTGCCTGTGTCGGCGCAACGCGGGCCAGGCTGCGCAGCGATGCCTCGACGCCGAGCTGCAGCCCGTGTTCGGTGAACGGGAAGCCGAGAATGTGGTTGGTGCTCGCCGTGTTGTCGGCCAGCCAGTCCATCGCGGTGCCCAGCACCAACGCCCGGATCTGCAGCACCCGCGGCTCGGTGTCGGGCAGGGCCTCAACACGACGGGCGGCATCGCGGATGTGTTGTTCGGTCACCTCACTGATCGACCTGCCCGACAGCAGCGTCACCGCACTGGTCAGCCGCGCGGTCGTGAAATGCCTTGAGGTAGCGGGCACTTCGTCCAGAGTTTGCACCGCGGCGTCACGGTCGCCCTCCGCGGACTGGGCTCTTGCCAGGCCGAATCCAGCCGAGATCACACCGTTGTCGGTGCACCACACCGTGTTATAGAACTTGCGCTCATCGGCGTTACCGGCCAGCTCCGACGTCGCGGCCAGCGCCAGCTTGGGCGCCAACTCGCCGGGCAGCGTGTCGAGCACCTCGGTAAAATGTTTTGTGGCCGAATCATAATCGGCCGACAACATCTCGGCCACGGCGCGGAACCACACCAGCCGCCACCGCCAGCCGACCCGGGCCGCAAGGTCGTCGAGCTTGCGGGTGGCCTTGGCAACGTCGCCGAGGTCGAGCAGCGCGCGGACCTCCATCAGTGGCAGCTCGATCGATTCGGACAGGTCGATGCCCTCGGAGTCCAACGATCCGTGCCGGGCCGCCCGCAGTTGGTCAAGCGTCTGCACCGGCTGGCTCAGCACGCTCGCCGACAGCACGGGCGCGCCGACATCCGCCGGGTCGACCAACGGCACCGGGAACGCTTTCACGATCTCCTGCGCGGTCAGCTTCTCGGAGTGCACCTGGCCGTCGAGATACACGTCGGTGTGCGCGACCAGCAGATCGACCCCGAACGTCGATCTTGTCGGAGAGAACACCGTCGAAAGGCCCGGCCGCGGCACCCCGGTGTCTTGCGCCACCACTTCACGCAGCACACCGAGTAGCTGTCCGGACATCTCCTCGGCGCTGGCGAACCTGCGGCGCGGGTCCGGGTCGATGGCGCGGCGCAGCAGTCGACCGAACGAGTCATACTCGTGCAACACCGGGTCGTCCTCGGGCAGGCCGTCTACGTAACGACCCTTGCGGGTACGCAGATTCACCGTCAATGCCGCCAGCGTGCGGCCCACCGTGTAGATGTCAGTCTGCACGGTAGGACCGGTGCGGACGATCTCCGGAGCCTGGAAACCCGGTGTGCCGTAAAGGTATCCGAACGAGTTGATCGTCGACACCGCGCCGAGGTCGATCAGTTTGAGCTGATCCTCGGTCACCATGATGTTTTCCGGCTTGAGGTCGTTGTAGACCAACCCGATCGAATGCAGATAACCAAGCGCGGGAAGGATTTCCATCATGAAACCGATGGCCTCGGCCACTGGGAGCCGGTCGCCCCTGGCCTGCTTGAGCGATGTGCCGCCGACGTACTCCATTACGATGTAGCCGACCGGGTTGCCGTGCTTGTCTTCGTGCTCGACGAAGTTGTAGATCTTCACGATGCCGGGATGCGTTACCTCCGCGAGGAATTGGCGCTCGGCCATCGCGATGGTCTGCGCCTCCGCATCACCGGCGTGCACCAAGCCCTTGAGCACGACGGGGCGGTCGTTGACGTTCTTGTCGTAGGCGAGGTAAACCCAGCCTAGTCCGCCGTGCGCGATGCAGCCCTTGATCACATACTGATCGGCCACCTCGTCGCCGGGGCTCAGCTGGGGCAGGAACGAGTAGGAGCTGCCGCAGTGCGGGCACCAACCCTCCGACAACGCATGGCCGTCGGGCGTCGACCGGCCGACAGGACGGCCGCAGTTCCAGCAGAACCGCTTCGACTCGGCGACAACGGGATTGGTCATCAGCGCGTCGAGCGGATCCTTCGCTGGCACGCGCGGGATCTCCACCAGGCCGCCGCCTAGGCGGCGCGTCGGCGACAGGGCACGAGTCATTGCCGTCAGGTGATCGTGCGGTTCGGTGTCCTCCGTGCC
The DNA here is from genome assembly GCF_000328565.1 of Mycobacterium sp. JS623. Lineage (NCBI taxonomy): Bacteria > Bacillati > Actinomycetota > Actinomycetes > Mycobacteriales > Mycobacteriaceae > Mycobacterium > Mycobacterium sp. JS623. The sequence continues at coordinate 467,115 of NC_019966.1, forward strand.
CACTGATGTGCTGTCGACGTCGTCGTCGAGGTGTGGACGGAAGATTGCCTGGGTGGCCATCGGCCGCAACGTCGACGCGGAATCCATGCCGAGGTCGTCGAAGGTGGCCGGTTGAGTGCCCGGGCCTTCTTCGTAATCCTTTGCCTCGGCCATCAGTCCGAATACCTCGCAACCGGCGGCGCTGGCGCCGGACCGAGCACCGTTAACCACTTGCGGTACAACGTGTACCAGGTGCCGTCGCGGCGAATCCGCTCCAGCGTGCCGTTGACGAAGCGCACCAGCCCGGTGTTCTCCAGGTTCACGCCGATGCCGTAGGGCTCTTCGTTCAAGCTGGGGCCGACGATGTGCAGATATGGATCCTGAGACACAAGACCGGCCAGGATCGAGTCGTCGGTGCTGACGGCGTCGACCTGCCGCTGCTGCAGCGCGACAAGGCAATCCGCCCACGTGACCACACCGACGATGATCGGCGGTGGACTGATCTGCTGTATCCGGTCCAAAGACGTGGTGCCTCTTGCGACGCACACCCGCTTGCCCGACAGGTCCGACGGTTGCGAGATCGACGAATCCCGCGCGGCCAGAATCCGTTGGTTGGCGTTCAAATACACCGTCGAGAAACCGACCTGCTTCTTGCGCTCACACGTGATGGTCATGGTCTTGACGACCACATCGACCTGATTGTTCTGCAGCGCGGCGATGCGGTCGGCCGACGACAGGATGCGGTACTCGACTTGCGACGGGCTGCCGAAGATGTCGCGCGCAATCTCGCCGGCGATGTCGACGTCGAAACCGGTGATCTCGCCGGTGATGGGATCGCGGAACGAGAACAGGTTGCTGCCGATGTCCAGCCCGACGATGAGCCTGCCGCGGTTGCGGATGGTGGCGACGGCGGCGTCGGCCTCCGGCTTGGTGTTGAAGGGGCGCAGGCTCGCCGTGCGGTTGCAGTCGCCCTCATCCGCGGGTGCCTTCGCCGCGACCGGCGGCAACTCCTGCAGACCCGCCGGCGTCGGCGGTGCAAGGGTGACGCCGGGCGTCGGCATCACCGCGGTGCTTTGCGCACAACCGCTCAACACCACCGCGGCTGCGGCGAGCAGAACCCACAGCGGTTTGGTGCGTTCGTCGCGCTTCATCACCGGTACTCACTCAGCCTTGGCCACAACCCCAGCGCCACCGCCAACGCCGCGGCCACCGACAGCGCCGCGGCGCCGACTGTCGCACCGGACAGCACCCGACGGGCGTTGAGGATGTCGTTGCGCAACTGGTTGCGGCTCTCCTCAATGCCTTTGGTGAGCGCGGTGTCGAGCTTGTCGAACGCGGGCGTTGAGTCATCCTCGCCGGTGCCAAGCGCCACCTGCGTCGCGGCCTGATAGTTGCCGACCGCGATGTAGGCGTTGATCCGGTCGTCGGCCGCCCGCCACCGCTTGAGCAACGCCTCGGCGTCCTTGAGGTCGCTCTTGTCGATCGCGTCGTCGCGGCCCAGATAGTCGGACAGCTGCTGCTGCATTGAGTCGATGCGTTGGTAGTAGGACTGCTTGCGCACGTCCTCGTCACCGCGCCGGATCAACGACAGCGTTTCGTCGGCGCGCGCCTGCTGCGCGGTGATCGCGAGGTTCGTGACGGTCTTGAGGGATTCGGCCGCAGTATCTTTGGCGCTGCGGCTGTCCGAGGTCGAGATGACCAGGGCGGTGCCCACCCATATCAACATGATCAGCACGGCAAGGCCGCCCGCCACGAACCCGATGTTCACGCGGCGACGCGTTCGTCGTGCGAGCCAGCGGTTCGCGAACGCGCCGAACAACAGCGTTCCGAGCACTACAAGAATGACCGGTCCGGGAATCCTTGTCGACGCGGTCGTTTCGGCGTCCACCCGCGCTGAGGTCTCCTCGTAGAGACGTTGCGCATCGGGCAGCATCTGCGTCTGCATCAACGACGACGCCTCGGACAGGTAGGACGATCCGACCGGATTGCCTGCGCGGTTGTTGGTGCGCGCGGTTTCGACCAGCCCCGTGTAGACGGACAGTTGGGCATTGACCCTGCCGAGCAGTTGCACCATCGGCTCGTCGGTCAGCCCGCTGGACGCTCGCGTCACTGCCACCGACGCATCGGTGATGGCTTGCTCGTAGCGCTGCCGGACGTCGCGCGGTTCGGAGCCTGCGATGAATGCCGTGGCCGCGGCGGCGTCGGCCACCGACAAGGTCGTGTAGAGCTGGCCGGCCGCGAACGACAGCGGCTCGGTGTGATTAAGGACCGTGGTGAGCGCCTGCTGGCGGTCGTTGATCGTGGTCGACGTGGCAAACGCGCTGGCGATGACGAGCGCCGACAAGACGACGCCGATGGTCAGGATCCGGCCCGGTGTGGTCCATAGGAACCACCAGCGCGGGTGCGCCGGGGTGGTCGGCGACCGCGACGCCAGCGGCTCGGTCGAAGGGTGCGCCAACTCCACAGTCACGTGCGCGCGAACCTCATCTTTTCGCTGCTCTCCGGCTATCGTCCCGACCGTCTCACCACACTATAAAAGAATTCTAAGAGTTGTTGTGGTGACGTGTGGGCATTCGACCGGCACGTCTTTCTTCGGTGTTCCCTAAGCTGAACGCGTGCGCGGCGACGGTGACGGCTGGGTGGTGTCCGACACCGGTGCGGCTTTCTGGGGCAAGCACGGCGCGGCCGGTCTGCTGTTGCGAGCGCCCGGCGCCGACGGCGCCCCTGCGGTGCTGTTACAACACCGGGCGCCGTGGAGTCATCAGGGCGGCACCTGGGGTCTGCCCGGTGGCGCCCGCGACAGTCACGAGACGCCGGAGCAGGCCGCCGTCCGCGAAGCTCATGAGGAAGCCGGCCTCTCTGCCGACCTGCTGACCGTTCGCACGACGGTCGTCACGGCCACTGCGACAGGCAGCAATTGGACATACACCACCGTGATCGCCGACGCCGCCGAGCAGCTCGAGACGATTCCGAACCGGGAGAGCGCGGAGTTGCGTTGGGTCTCGGTGAATGAGGTGGCCGAGCTGCCGTTGCATCCAGGATTTGCCGCCAGCTGGGAGCGGCTGCGCGACGTGGCCGCGACTATCCCGCTGTTGCAAGCCGAGCTTTGAGGCGTTGCGCCGCGGCCTTCGGATCGTCGGCGCCCGTGATTGCGCGCACCACGACGATGCGCCGTGCGCCTGCGTCAAGCACTTCGGGCAGCCGCTGCTCGTCGATGCCGCCTATTGCGAACCACGGCTTGTCCGTTGCCAATTCGACCGTCGCCCGGACCAAGTCGAGGCCCGGGGACGGCCGGCCCGGTTTGGTCGGCGTGGGCCAGCACGGGCCGACGCAGAAGTAGTCCGGGCCATTTGGGGCGGACTCAGCGACTGCCTCGGTGACTTGGTCGCGGTCGTGGGTGGAGCGGCCGATCACCGGACGTGGGCCGATGATGCCGCGGGCGATCGGCAGCGGCAGGTCGTCCTGACCGAGGTGCAGCACGTCGGCTTCGGCGGCTAGCGCGATGTCGGCGCGGTCGTTGACCGCCAGCAGCGCGTCGTGGCGGCGGGCCGCATCGGCGAGCACCTCCAGGGCCGCCAGCTCATGGCCCGCCTCGAGCGGGCCGAACTGCTGCTCTCCCGGCGAGCCCTTGTCGCGTAACTGGATGATGTCGACCCCGCCGGCGAGCGCAGCTTCGGCGAATTCGGCAAGGTCGCCGCGCTCACGGCGGGCGTCGGTGCAGAGATACAGCTGCGCAGCAGCAAGCCGCTCACCGGTGGTATGCACACGGCGACCCTAGCGGCCGGATTCGAGTATCCGTCTACGCTAGGCGGCCTTCACCGGCGGCGACATGGTGATTTCATGGAAAAACTGGGGGAACACGCGGTCGTACTCGGGGCGAGCATGGGGGGTCTGGTCGCCGCACGCGTACTGGCCGATTTCTACGACCGAGTCACCGTGGTGGAGCGCGATCTACTGCCGCCCGATGCCGCCAATCGTCGAGGAGTGCCGCAGGGCCGACACGTCCATGCCCTGCTGGGCCGCGGGTCCGCGGCGCTGGCGGAGCTGCTTCCTGGGCTCACCGACGAGATCGTCGGTGCGGGCGCGCCGACCCTGGATTACCACGACCTTTCCGAGCAGTACTTCTGCATCGCGGGTCACCAGTCGATGCGGGCCGGGGCTTTCCGCAACGTCCCGCCGGTCCTGATCCCGAGTAGGCCGTTGTTGGAAAACCTTGTCCGGCAACGGTTGCGCGCCATCGGAAACGTCACGTTGCTCGAGGGGTACGACGTGGTCGAGCTGATGTCAACCGCGGGCAACCATCGAGTGTCCGGTGTGCTGGTACGTGCCCACAACGGTGATGACGAGCAGGTGCTGTCGGCAGACCTGGTCACAGACGCCACCGGAAGGGGTTCGCGGACACCCGTGTTTCTCGAGGCTTTGGGCTACGGCAGGCCGGCAGAAGACAGCGTGGCCGTGCGGGTGTCCTATTCGAGTCAGCCCTTGCGGCTGCCGCCGGGCACGCTGAGGGAAAAGATCGTCATCATCGGTCCCATCGCAGGCCGGCCGACGGGCATGGCGTTGTTCGGATACGAGAACGACATGTGGATCCTCACGGCTCTCGGTATCGCGGGCGCAGAAACACCGCGCGATCGGGCCGGGATGCTGTCCTTCGTCGACGGGCTGGCACCGCCCCATATTCTTGCCGCGATCAGCGAGGGTGAGCCGGGGGCCGAGGTGTGCCGGTTCGGCTATCCCGAGAGCCGGTGGCGCAGGTACGACAAGATGCGCCGCTTCCCGGAGGGCCTGGTGGTGCTCGGGGACGCGATATGCAGTTTCAACCCGGTCTACGGCCAGGGCATGACGGTGGCGGCCCTGCAGGCGCAGGCGCTGCGCGACTGTCTGCGTGAGGGCACGGCCGACCTGGCCAGGCGCTACTTCCGCGCAGCTGCGAAGCCGATCGGGGTGGCCTGGCAGTTCGCCGTCGGCGCCGATCTGAGCCTTCCGGAGGTCGAGGGCCACCGGTCGCTCGCGGTGCGGTTGTCGAACAAGTACGTCGACCGGCTGCAAACGGTGGGGGAGAGCGACGTCGAGGTCGCCGAACAGCTGACCCGCGTGGTCAGTCTGCTCGACTCGCCCGCGACACTTCTGCACCCGAAGATGCTGCTGCGCGCGACCCGCCCTCGGCGGCGAGCGCAGACCCAGGCAGCGCCTGCACTGACTCCGGCGTGACGCCAGCCATGTTCAAGTAGTGTTGTTCCGACACGGGAGTCCCGGGACCGCGGACTGAGAGTGGGCACGCCAGCCCTTACCGTCACACCTGATCCGGGTCATGCCGGCGAAGGGAGGAGGGAATGGTGCACGGTTCACTTGCGGTTGTCGGCGGCGGCGTCATCGGCCTGTCCGTCGCGCGTCGCGCTGCGATGGATGGCTGGGCTGTGCGCGTGCACCGCACCGACGAGCACGGCGCGTCATGGGTGGCCGGCGGGATGCTCGCCCCCCACAGTGAGGGCTGGCCCGGCGAGGAGCGGCTGCTGCAGATCGGTCTGGCCTCGCTGGCGCTGTGGCATGACGGCTTCCTCGACGGCTTGCCCGCCGATGTCGTCACCGCCCGCGAATCCCTCGTGGTCGCCGTGGACCGTGCTGACGCCGCCGACCTGAAGACTGTCGGGGAGTGGCTGGCAGCCCAGGGGCATCCGGTTCGGCTGACGTCGACGGCCCGTGATCTGGAACCGATTCTTGCGCAAGGCATTCGGCACGGGTTCGTTGCCGAAACCGAACTCGCCGTTGACAATCGGGCCGTCGTCGATGCATTGGCAGCGCACTGCGAGCGCCTTGGTGTGCAATGGGCGCCGCCTGTCGCGGCATTGCCGGCCGACGTCGACGCGGTCGTGATCGCCAACGGCATCGACGCGCCGACGCTCTGGCCCGGCCTGCCGATTCGGCCGGTGAAAGGCGAAGTGCTGCGATTGCGATGGCGCCGCGGCTGTATGCCGGTGCCGCAGCGCGTGATCCGCGGTCGCGTACATGGACGGCAGGTATACCTGGTGCCGCGCGCCGACGGGGTTGTCATCGGCGCCACGCAGTACGAACACGGCCGCGACACCGCGCCCGCCGTCACCGGCGTACGCGAGCTGCTTGACGACGCGTGCGCGGTGATCCCGGCGTTGGGGGAATACGAACTCGCAGAGTGCGCGGCCGGTCTGCGGCCGATGACGCCCGATGGGCTGCCGATCGTCGAGCGGCTCGATGAGCGCACGCTGGTGGCTGCGGGCCATGGCCGTAACGGATTCCTGCTTGCGCCATGGACCGCCGAGCGGATCGCGGCCGAACTGAATGTCGCAGTGGGAGCAAGCCGATGAAGGTGACAGTCAACGACGAAGCGGTCGAGGTCGACGAGCAGACGACCGTCGCCGCACTGCTGGAAAGCCTCGGCTTTCCGGAGAAGGGCATCGCGGTCGCGGTCGACTGGTCGGTGGTGCCGCGATCGGAATGGGAAACCGCGCTGACCGACGGCGCGCGCGTGGAAGTGGTGACGGCGGTGCAGGGTGGCTGATTCAAAACTGACTATTGCGGGTCGCGAGTTCGGCTCGCGGCTGATCATGGGCACCGGCGGCGCGACGAACCTCGCTGTGCTCGAGGAGGCTTTGGTCGCCTCGGGCACCGAGCTGACCACGGTCGCGATGCGCCGCGTCGACGCCGAAAGCGGCACCGGCGTGCTTGACCTGCTCAATCGGCTCGGCATCAGCCCGCTGCCCAACACGGCGGGCTGCCGCGGTGCCGCCGAGGCGGTGCTGACGGCCCAGCTGGCGCGCGAGGCGCTGGGCACCGACTGGGTGAAGCTCGAGGTCATCGCCGACGAGCGCACGCTGCTGCCCGATGCTGTCGAATTGGTCAGGGCCGCAGAGCAATTGGTGGACGACGGATTCGTCGTGCTGCCGTACACCAACGACGATCCTGTGCTGGCGCGTCGACTGGAGGACACCGGCTGCGTGGCGGTGATGCCGCTCGGTTCGCCGATCGGCACCGGACTGGGCATCGCCAACCCGCACAACATCGAGATGATCGTCGAGGGGGCAGGCGTACCGGTGATCCTCGACGCCGGCATCGGAACGGCCAGCGATGCGACGTTAGCGATGGAATTGGGTTGTGACGCCGTCCTTTTGGCTACTGCCGTGACGCGCGCATCCGATCCGCCGACGATGGCTGCGGCAATGGCCGCGGCCGTCACCGCCGGATACCTGGCGCGGCAGGCGGGCCGGATCCCGAAGCGGTTTTGGGCGCAGGCGTCTAGTCCTTCGATATGAGCCGGTACGTCGCGCTCGGTAGCTCGATGGCGGCGGGCCCGGGCATTCGGCCGACCGCGGAGGGTGCACCGTTTCGGGCCGGGCGTTCGGCGCGCAACTACGCACACCTGGTCGCCGAAGAGTTGGGTCTCGACCTCGTCGACGTGACGTATTCCGGTGCGACCACCGCCAACATCCTCAACGATCCGCAGCACGGGACACGTCCACAGGCCGAGGTGCTGGACGGCACAGAGGATTTGGTGACGGTGATGATCGGCGGCAATGACGTTGGATACGTGCCGCTGCTGATGGCCGCGGGGCTGCCGCGCTTCGTTCGTTCCTTACCGGTGCTCGGGGGCGCCGTGCGCGAGATGCTCGACCCGACAGCCCGCGACCGGGCGCTGGTCGACGTGGCGGAATCGCTGAAGGAAGTCGGCCGCACGCTGCGTCAGCGCTCACCGCGGGCGAGGGTGTTGTTCGTCGACTATCTAACGCTGTTGCCGCCAACGGGTTCGGCACCTCCACTGTCCGGTGTCGACGTCGCGCTGGGCCGTCGGGTCGCCGACACGCTCGAGCGTCTCACCGGCGAGGCCGCTGCCGACACCGGCTGCGAATGGGTGCGCGTTGCCGCTGCCAGCCGAGACCACCACGCGTGGTCGGCCGAGCCGTGGACGACGAAACCCGGGTTGCCGCTTCCCGGCAGGCCAGCGCCGCTGCATCCCAACGCGGCGGGCCTGCGCGCGGTCGCGGACCTCGTCGTCGCGAAGGCATCCTCCGCGGGCTGAGCACGCGCCGACACCACGGTTTCTGATGGATTTTGTCGGTTCTGCGTCACAAGATCCCACTTCGGCGCAGGCCCCGCAGTCGAATTATCGCGGCCTCTATCAGAAAGCTCAGGTCGCCCCGCTAACGTGGTGGCGATGGTGCGCAAATCCCTGGCGGTGCTGACGGTGGTTCTTGCCGTCGTGGCGCTGGGTGGCTGCAGTCGTAGCACCCGCCCGCAGCAAGCGCAGCCGACCAGCACCCAGACCACCCCGGCCACTCCCGCCACAGACTTGGCTTCGACGCTGCAGAAGCGAATGACCGCCGACGCGATGATGGTGCACCTGAAGAAGTTGCAGGAGATCGCTGACGCCAACCACGGCAATCGGGCCCTCGGCACGTCTGGCTACGACGCTAGCGTCGACTATGTAGTCAAAACGTTGCGGGACAAGGGTTTTGATGTGCAGACACCTGAGTTCGAGGTACGTCTTCCTTTTGCCGACCAGCCAGTGGTGACCGTCAGTGGCGACAAGGTCGCGGCCAAGCCGTTGGAATACACCAAGGGCACTCCGGCGGAGGGCGTATCTGGCCCGCTCGTCCCCGCCCGTCTGGACGACACCCCGGGCTGCACCGCCTCCGACTACGACGGCTTGCCGGTCGCCGGCGCCGTGGTGCTGGTGGACCGCGGCAAGTGTAAGTTCGGCGTCAAGCAGGCCGTCGCTGCAGAACGCGGTGCGGTGGCGCTGATCGTTGCCAACAACGAGGATGGCGATCAAATGGGCGGCACCCTCGGCGGGGGAACCGACGTCAAGATTCCGGTCATCAGCGTTACCAAGGCCACCGGCGAGCGACTGCGCGGTGCTCCGGGGCCCACCACCATCAAGCTCAATGCCGGAGTGCGCGAGGAGCGCTCGCGCAACGTCATCGCCCAGACCAAGACCGGTTCCGCCGCGAACGTGGTCATGGTCGGCGCGCACCTCGACAGCGTGCCCGGCGGGCCGGGGATCAATGACAACGGCTCGGGTGTGGCGGCCGTTCTGGAAACCGCGTTGCAGCTTGGCAATTCACCCCAGGTGGCCAACGCGGTGCGCTTCGGTTTCTTCGGCGCCGAGGAGGAGGGCCTTCTCGGGTCCAACAACTATGTGCAATCGCTGAATCAGGATGCGCTCAAAGACATTGCCCTGTTCCTCAACTTCGATATGCTCGGCTCGCCAAACCCGGCTTACTTCACCTACGACGGCGACCAGTCCATCAAGCTGAACGAAAACGACGGCGTACCGCGGGTGCCCGAGGGTTCGGCAGGCATTGAACGCACACTTGTCGCATACCTGAACGGCGCCGGAAAGCCGCCAGAGGACTATTCATTCGACGGGCGGTCCGATTACGACGGTTTCACTAGGGCGGGCATACCGGCCGGCGGCATCTTCTCCGGGGCCGAGGAAAAGAAGACCGTCGAACAGGCCGAGCGGTGGGGTGGGCAGGCGGATGCGCCGTTCGACCCGAACTACCACAAGGCAACTGACACGCTGGACCACATCGACCGGACGGCACTCGAGATCAACGGAGGTGGGGTGGCATACGCGGTGGGGCTGTATGCACAAGACCAAAGCGGCCGCAACGGCGTGCCCGTCCGGGACGACCGCACCCGACACGTCCTCGAATCATGAGAGTTGTCGCCGCGGTCATGGCCATCGCGGTGACCGCGTTGGCATCGTGTTCGTCCACCGAATCTGCGCCGGCGCCCGACGTGGCTCACGAAGTCGCGGGCAAGGTCACCGCCGACGGGATGACAACACACCTTCGCAAGCTGCAGGAGATCGCCGACGCCAACCACGGCAGCCGAGCCGTGGGCACGCCGGGTTTCGACGCCACCGTGGACTACGTCGTGAAGGTGTTGAAGGACAAGGGTTTCGACGTGCAAACCCCGGAGTTCGACACGCTTGACCGCACGGAAGGCGGCAACCCGACGCTGACAGTCGCCGGCCGCGGATATCACGTCGACCAGGCTTCGCTGCTCGTCGGCACCCCGCCGGGGGGACTCAACGCGATCACGGTGCGGCCGCAGAAGGTATCCGGCTGCAGCGCCGCCGACTACGGCACGGTGGCTGTGAGGGGCGCGATCGCCGTCGTCGATGACACGGGCTGCTCGGTGGGCGCCAAGCATAACGCCGCCGTGGCGAAGGGCGCAGTTGGGATGCTCGTCGTCAGCGCACCCGGAACTACCGGCCCCGCAGGCTTGTTCACGCCCGGCTACTACCAGCAGCTCACGATCCCGGTCGGGGTCATCGACAGAAATGCCGACGCAAACCTGCGGCGCACGACCGCGCCGGTGAAGCTGGTGCTGGACAGCAAGCCCGTCATGGTGAAGACACGAAACGTGGTGGCGCAGACCAAGGCCGGCGATAGCAAGAACATCGTGCTGGCAGGCGCACGCCTCGACAGCACACCGCGCAGTCCAGGCATCAACGACAACGGTTCGGGGGTGGCCGCGCTGCTGGAAACCGCGTCGGCCTTCGGCGCACAGCACAAGATCGCCAACGCGGTCCGGTTCGTCTTCTGGGGTTCCCTCGCGGAGGGTCCGGCGAAATACCTTGGCGCCCTTCCCCGAGACCAAGTCGACGATGTCGCGTTGTATCTCGGCGCTGATGCAATCGGCTCGTCGAATGCCGGATACTTCACCTATGACGGCGATCAGTCCGGTCAGCCCAACCCGGACATCCCGCCACAAGCCGTGCCCGCAGGATCGGCGGGAGTCGAGCGGACACTTGCGGGTTACCTCAACCTCGGTGGCGTACGGCCGGCCGATATGCCACTGAGCAGAACCGCGGACTACGCCCCATTCCTGGCGGCGGGTGTCCCGATCGGCGGACTCACCGCTGGCACATCGCCACGGAAAACCGAAGTGCAGGCCCGGCTTTGGGGCGGCCAGGCGGGCATCGCGTTCGATCCGAACTACCACACGCCGCAGGACAACGTCGACAACGTCGACCGCAAAGCGCTGGCGGTGATGGGGCAGGCACTCGCGTTCGCGATCGGCACCTACGCGCAGGCGATCGACGGCCCCAACGGTGTCCCGCCGCGGGACCAGCGGAACCGGAATACGCCTTAGTCTGCGCCTTAGGACCCAGCGCCCTTGAAGGTCTGCCACACGTTATGCCACGCGGCGTCGTTGGCCGGGTCGAGTTCGAGTAGCCGGTAGCCGGTCTCGAAGTACTCGGGCCGCACGATCGCGCTCCGCAAATTGTCCGGGATAAGTCGCTCTCTCACAAGAAGATCCGGCGTGATCGAATTCTGTGGCGGCTGATAACCGATCGCCGAGAAGTTTTCCATGGCGACCTCGGGCTCGAGCATGTGGTTGAGGAAAAGATGGGCGAGAACCGGGTTCTTGCCGCTTCGTGGCGTCACCAACATGTCGTTGTCAACCATGCCCTTGCCGTCCGTCGGGAACCAATATCGCAGGATCTCAGGGCCGGTCCCTTCTGGCAGATAGGACTGAGCGTTGATGACGTCGCCCGACCATATCTGCGCGAGACCGAGTTGGCCTGCAGGAAGCTCGCTGTACGCCGCGATCGTTACTTTGGGGGACGTCGCGGACACCAGCGCCTGAAGTTGCTCACCGATAACTCTCAAATCGGCAACCGATGACGTGTTGATATTTGTAATGCCTCGGCGCAGAAGCACCATGGCCATCGCGGTATGCCAGTCGTCCAGCACCGCGGTCTTACCCCTGTACACCGGATCCCAGAGCGAGTCGTAGGGATTCGGCAGCGCGCCGATGTCGGTGGAGACCTGATCGGTCCGCCAGCCGATACCGGTGGTGTAGATGGTGTACGGCACCGTGTAGCGCGACTCCCGGTCGTACCAGGGGTCGGTAAAGCGCGGCCAGACGTTCGTGATGTTCGGGATGTAGGTATGGTTCAGCGGCCGCAGCAGGCCACCGGTCACCAGCCGGCTCATCTGGGTGTAGTTGGCGTTGTAGACGTCGAAGTCGGCGCCGCTGCGCAGTTTGGTGGCGGCTTCGTCACTGTCGTCGAACGTCGTTATCTCGACCTTGGTCCGGTATCGATCCTCGAAAGCCTTGACCGCTTGTGGGCCGAGATAGTCCGGGTAGTTGTAGATCTTGAGCGTCGCGTCTTTCTCCGGCGCGAGCCCGTCGGCGATGGGTTTGTTGTCACCGGAAATGGGCCAGGTGACCGGATTGTTGGGCGCGGCCAGCGTCACGCTCGGTCGCGGGGACGACGACGTAGCGTTCTTCGAGCAGGCCGGCAGGATTCCGCCGAGGGCGGGGACGCTCGCGGCGAGAAATGCGGCGCGCGTCAGGAATTGGCGTCGGGTGGTGGACTTTGGCATGTGGGGCCTTCCCGCGGGACCGTTTTCGGAGCGTAACAGCACCCTGAACTGCCAGTCCGGCCAGAAGTTGCGCCGCGTCGGGCAGAATCCTGAAGATGGCGTGGGACTTCTCTACCGAACCGGAATTTCAGAAGAAGCTCGACTGGGTCGAGGAGTTCTGTCGGGAAGAGGTAGAGCCCCTGGAGTATGTGTTCCCCTACGCGGTTCGATCGCCTGATCCCCACGTCAAGGCCTACGTCCGCGACCTGCAGCAGCAGGTCAAGGACCAGGGGCTGTGGGCGATCTTCCTCGACAAGGACCTTGGCGGCCCGGGCTTCGGTCAGCTCAAGCTGGCACTGCTGAACGAGGTCATCGGCCGTTATCAAGGGGCTCCGCAGATGTTCGGCGCGGCCGCCCCCGATACCGGAAACATGGAGATGCTCGCTGCCTTCGGCACCGAGGAACAGAAACGGCGGTGGTTGGAGCCGCTGCTGAACCAGGACATCTTCTCCGCGTACTCGATGACCGAACCGCAGGGTGGCTCCGACCCCAATCTCTTCAAGACCCATGCCGTGCGCGACGGTGACGAATGGTTGATCAACGGCGAGAAGTGGTTCACCTCAGCAGGTCGTGTCGCCGACATCCTGTTCGTGATGTGTACCAACGGCATGTTCGTGGTTCCGCGCAAGACCCCGGGTGTGGAGATTCAGCCGGAACCCCGCAACCACAACCACATCATCTACCGCGATGTGCGGGTTCCACTCGACCATCTCCTCGGACCTGAGAACGGCGCAAAGACCCTCGCGCAGCGCCGACTTGGCGGCGGCCGCATCCACCACGCAATGCGCACCATCGCCCAGTGCAAGCTCGCGTTCGACATGATGTGCGAGCGGGCGCTGTCGCGCGAGTCGCACGGCAAGGTCATCGCCGAGCACCAGATGGTGCAGGAAAAGATCGCCGACTGCTACGCCGCTATCCGGATGCTGCGGTTGTTGGTGCTCGAAACCGCTTGGAAGATCGACAATTCCAGCACCAAAGACGCGCGCACCGACATCGCAACCGTCAAGTTCACCATGGCCAAGGTGTTGAGAGACGTGTCGTTCAACGCACTGCACATCCTCGGCTCACTCGGCACGACGGACCTCACCCCGCTGCAGGCGATGTACGCGAGCGCGCCGACGATGGGTCTCGCGGACGGCGCCGACGAGGTGCACAAGGCTACCGTCGCGCGCCGTGTGCTGCGCGACTACCAGCCGCAGCAGCACCCGTACTGGCCGACGGAATACATCCCTGCCAAGCGCGAGGCCGCGTGGGCGAAGTTCGAGCCCAAGTTTGAAGCCGACCCCGAATTGCGCGCTGCGGCGCAGGGTTACAAGAAGTACTTTTCGCGACGGCGCTGAGAGTGACGGTCCGTCGATCAAGCTACGGCCCATCCAACTCCCGAGAAACCCGCCCACGTCTGCCCTTCGCCTGAGATGAGTTCGGTCATGCTTGCTCCAGATACACAGAAAACCCCCGGCCAGTACTGGCCGAGGGCACCAAAAAGGCCGCGAGGTCATACACCTCACAGCCGTCGCGAGCATATCAAAGCTTGTCAAGACCGACGCCGCACATCACGCGGTCGCGGCTACATGCGTGAGAACCTCTCGCGGTCGCTCTGCATTGCTCGAGCCGTCCTGAAGCCCAGCAACCGCATTCCGTGGTAGACCACCAGTGCGGCGATCGAGCCGAGCGCGATACCGGTGAACGTCAGATCGCCTGCCTGCCAGGTGAAGTCGGCGATGCCAATGATCAGCGGGATGGCTGCGGTCATCTGGTTCAGTGGCTTGGAGAAGTCGACGTCGTTGGTCAGCCAGATCCGCACGCCCAGGACGCCGACCAACCCGTACAACACGACCGTCGCACCGCCGAGCACACCCGGCGGAATCGCCGAGATCGCCGCACCGACCTTGGGGCACAACGATAATGAGATCGCTACCGCCGCGGCGACCCAATATGCCGCCGTCGAGTACACCCGCGTCGCCGCCATCACGCCGATGTTCTCGGCATAGGTGGTGGTCGCCGACCCACCGCCGAATCCCGCCAGCGTCGTCGCCACCCCATCGGCGGCCAGCGCGCGCCCCATCACCGGGTCGACGTCCATACCCGTCATCTGGCCCACCGACTTGACGTGCCCGATGTTCTCGGCCACCAGGGCAATGACTGCGGGCAGAAACATCGGCAAGACCGCCAGAGTGAAAGTCGGCGTGTGGAATTCGGGCAAACCCACCCACGACGCGGCCTTGATCGCCGAGGTGTCCACCTCGCCGAGGATCAATGCCAGCAGGTAGCCGACGACGACGGCGACGAAGATCGCCAATCTGCCGATGATGCCGCGGAAGAACGCCAGCGTCGAGACGAGCACCACCAGCGTCACCAGTCCGACCACCGGACCCTTCTCGAAGTTCGACTTCGCAGCGGGCGCGAGGTTGAAACCGATCAGCGCGACGATCGCGCCCGTCACGACTGGCGGCAGCGTGACATCGATCCAGTGAGTGCCGACCAGATGCACGACCGCGCCGATGATGATCAGCACGACACCGACCGCGACCAGACCGCCGAGCGCGCTTCCGGTCCCGTGCGACGCCACCGCGGCCGTCACAGGCGCGATCACCGAGAAGCTCGAGCCCAGATAGCTCGGTAACCGGTTGCCGGTGATGAGTAGGAACATCACGGTGCCGACGCCGGAGAACAACAACGTGGTGGCGGGCGGGAAACCGGTGAGTACGGGAACGAGGAACGTGGCGCCGAACATCGCCACCACATGCTGAGCGCCGAGCCCGATGGTCCGGGCCCAGCTCAGCCGCTCATCGGGCGCGACGACGAAGTCGGGGTCGGCCTGCGTCTCGACGTGTTTCCAAGTCAGCGGGATCACGATGTCTGACTACACACGATGTGCCGCCGTGCCGCACGTTGATCGGAGTATCGTCGGCGTATCTCGGGGGAGGTAGCCATGTCGATTGAGGACAACAAGGATCTGGTCCGTCGGTTCTACCGAGAGATAGACGCGGGCAACATCGATGCACTGGACGAACTGGTGGCCGAGGATTACCTGGACCATTCACCGCCGCCGTTCCCCGGCCTCGACGCTTCCGGGCGCGACGGGCTCAAGCAAGCCTTCCGGCTGTTCTGGGAGGCTACGCCCGGCACCCATGACATCGAGGACCAGATCGCCGAAGGCGACAAGGTGGTGACAAGGCTGACCGCCCGCGGGACCCACATTGGCGAGCTTCCCGGCATCCCCGCGACTGGCAACGAGATGTGCATGACGGCCACGGTGATTCACCGCATCGCCAACGGCCGGCTAGTCGAGAAATGGTCCGATAAGGACGTGCTCGCGATGCTGCAGCAGCTGAACGTCATTCCGCCGCTGCACTAGTCGCCGAACGCGGGACCCGATTTGGCCGCGCGCGACCTGGTCACGACGTAGGCCACTGCGCCGACCGCCACCACTGCAGCGCCCACCAGCACAGAGGAGACCGGCAGCAGGACGGCCAGCACCACACAGCCGACCAGGCCGATGACGGGAATCACCCTGCGACGCAAAGCTTCATGTCGCCGGCCTTCCGACTCCAGCGTGAATGCCGAGGCGTTGGCGATCGCGTAGTACAGCAGCACCGCGAACGACGAGAAGCCGATCGCACCCCGCACATCGACAAGCGCCGCCACGGCGGCGACGACTACTCCGACCACGACCTCGGCCCGATATGGGCTCTTGAACCGCGGATGCACCGCGGCCAAGGCGTGCGGCAGATGCCGGTCGCGTGACATCGCCAGCGTGGTTCGGGAGACGCCGAGAATCAAGGCCAGCAGCGAACCCAGCGCGGCGACAGCGGCCCCGGCCCGAACTACCGGCTCCATCCCCGCGAAGCCAGCGGCACGCACGGCGTCGGCCAGTGGAGCGCTCGCCGAAGCCAATGCGGGACCGCCCAATTCGCTCAGCACGGCGATCGCCACCACCGCGTAAACCACCAGCGCGATGCCAAGCGCGATCGGGATGGCCCGCGGAATGGTGCGGGCCGGGTCGCGAACCTCTTCGCCGAGCGTCGCGATCCTGGCGTAGCCCGCGAACGCAAAGAACAGCAGCCCCGCGGCCTGCAGCACGCCGCGCACGCCCGCGTCGCCGCCGAGCATCAACCGTGAACCGTCCACATCGCCGAACCCGAGTACGACGACCACCACCGCCGCAAGGACCGCCAGCACCGACGCGACGATCACCCGGGTCAGCAGCGACGACTTCTGGATACCGCGATAGTTCACCACGGTGAGCGCGATGACTGCGGCCACCGCCACTGCGTGCGCCTGGGCCGGCCACACGTAGAAGCCGACGGTCAATGCCATCGCCGCACACGATGCCGTCTTGCCGACGACGAAGCTCCATCCGGCGGTGTAGCCCCAGAATTCGCCGAGGCGTTCGCGGCCGTACACGTAGGTGCCGCCCGACCGGGGATACAGCGCGGCCAGCCGTGCCGACGACGTTGCATTGCAGTAGGCGACGACGGCGGCGACCGCCAATCCGATGAGCAGGCCCGAGCCCGCAGCAGCCGCGGCGGGGGCCAGTGCGACGAAGATGCCCGCGCCGACCATCGAGCCGAGGCCGATGATGACGGCGTCGAAAGTGCCGAGCCGCCGCTGCAGTGCAGGGCCGTGCGGCGTGCTCACGCCTGCGAATGCTACGTCAGGAAACCGGGTCTTTGCCGAACACCGATTCGCGACCCCAAAGGGTTGCCGCCACGGCAACCACAGCGACGAGAACGATTGACCCGATCGCCACCAGCGGAATGGTCCACAGCCGGCGGATGAGTAGCGCCGTTTCGCAATGATCGACGTAGTTGTCCGTCCCGGCCGCAGACGCCGCCTGGCTCAGATCGGTGAGGTATCCCGTTCCGCACTTGATCTGAAATCCGTATTGGTCGAACGAGTCGAGGAAGACGGGGAAATTCAGTGCCAACAGTCCGACGATGATGAGGGAGAAAGCGACGATGCCGATGTAGAACGCGCGATGGTGGTAGTGATGCAAAGGGTTCCCCGTTCAGGTCATGCAGACGTCTGCGAACAGCAGTACCGGCCAGGACACGATCGACCCCAGGTACGAGACCAGGTACGGAGTGCCAAGCACTACCGCGACGACGATCAATCCACCTATCGTCACCTGGAATCCCAACCGTCGCGGCGCGTCGAGCACGGCACTATGTTAATGGCCATTCTTGACGTACACGACTATTTCTTGTGATTTTCCAACCAAAGTGGGCCGCTATGTATGGCTCGCGTCCGTTATGGTGTTGGCCATGGCGCGCACCAGGCCCACCCGCGCCGAGGGTGTCCGGCGCCGGCCGAAGGATCGCAAGGCGCAGATCGCCCGCGCGTCGGCTGAGGGGTTCAGCGCGCTTGGTTATTACGGCGTCAGCATGGAGACCATCGCGAAACGGGTGGGGATCTCCGCCGCCGCGCTGTACCGCCACTACTCGAGCAAGTACGAGCTGTTCCGCGACGCGGTACTCAACCTCGGCCAGCAATTGGTCGACTGCACGTTCTTCGCCGACGAGGCGGACGGTGATGCCGAGCTGACGCTGCATCGGCTCGTCTCGGCGCTCATCGACACCGCGATGGCCAACCGCGAATCCGGTGGGCTCTACCGCTGGGAAGGCCGCTACCTGCACGGCGATGACCAAGCCACGCTGATCGCCCAGATGCGTACCGTGCACCACCGGATCCAGCTGCCGCTGATGGCAATTCGGCCGGAGCTGACGTCGCGGCAGAGGTGGACCTTGTCGACCGCCGCGCTGTCGGTGATCGGCAGCATCGTCGATCACCGAGCGAAGCTGCCCGCTATCCAGGTCCGGGCATTGCTCGCCGATCTCGCCGACGCGGTGCTCGCCGCCGACCTTCCCGACGTCGAAAGCACCGTGTCCGAGGCTCGGCCTCCCCTCACCGGCGGTGCGGAAACCCCGAAATACGAAGCGCTGCTGAATGAGTCGATGCGCCTGTTCAACCTCAAGGGCTACCGCGACACCAGCATGGAAGATATCGCGGCGGCCGTGGGAATGCCGGCGTCCGGCATCTACCGGTACTTCTCGGGTAAGAGCGACATCCTCGCGGCCGCGTTTCGGCGGGCGGCCGACCGGCTGTCGGAGGAGATGTTGGACATCGTGGCCAACACGCCCGATCGCGAAGAGGCGCTGACCGCGGTCATCGATGCGTACGTGCTGCGGTCATTCGACCGTCCCGAACTGGACTACGTGTATTACACCGAGCGGCTCAACATGACACCTGGCGACCAGAAGATCCTGCGAAACCTGCAGCGCGCCAACGTCGAATCGTGGGTGGAGCTGGTGGTGTCGGTGCGGCCTGATTGGACGCCGGGGCAAGCGCGCTTCGCTGTGCACGCCGCGATGTCACTGGTGATCGACCTGGGCCGGCTGATGCGGTACGACAACTCCGCGCCGGTCCGGGCGGTCGTCGAGCGCTTGGTGGACCTGACGCTGCTCGGTCGCTACCGGTTGCGCGCTGCGTTGCCCGCCAAGTAGTCCAGGTAACCGATGGTGCCGACGGCGGCCAGCGGCCGAGTCTTGGCCGAACTCAGCCCAAGCCCAAGTGCCGTCTCGACGCCGCCGTGGATGTAGACCCGCTGGCGGGTGTTGCGCGGAAACGCGGACTTCGTGATCCCGTCGAACAACTGTGGGCTGGTGAAGTGCGACAGCCCGACGCCGGCTACCACCAGCCCGGCGAACTTAGTGAGACGCGAATTGGTTTTCGGCACAGCTGCTGGCCCTCTCTGATCACGCAATCTGGTAGTCGCTCAACGGAAAATCCGATGCCTCTTTGATCGCCCTGCTTGTTGACATCGGCCGCAGCAGTGTCGGCTCGCCCTGCGGGTTGAAGTAGTAGGACCGCGACGTCGCGCAGTTGCCGATCGTCCACAGCGAATCGCCAAGCAGGTCGGTCATCCGGTCGCGGTAGCGGGTGTTGGCGTCCTCGGTCACCTCGAAGGTCGTGGCGCCGCGCTTCTTGAGCTCACCGAACAGCCGGTCCATGTGCCGCATCTGATACTCCATCGTGTTGAAGAAGTTCAACCCGAGGAATGCAAAGGGACTGGCCAGGCTCAGATAGTTCGGGAAGTACGGCATCGTCACGCCCTGGTACGCCTGGAATCTGGTTTCACGCCACCACTTTCCGAGGTTGCGGCCCTCCCGGCCGATGACCTCGATGGCGGGGAAGTTGGCCTCCCACAGGTCGAAGCCGGTGGCCAGCACCAGGGTGTCGATGACCGTCTTCGAGCCGTCGGCGTTGACGATGCCGTCGGCCTCGATGCGGGTGATGCCGTCGGTCTGCAGATGCACGTTCGGCTTCGTGAAGGCGCGGTAGTAGCCGTTGGAGAACGTCGGCCGCTTGCAGCCGAAGTCGTAGTCCGGGGTGAGCCTGCGGCGCAGCTCCTTGTCGCGGATCGACGCGAAGCGGTGCATCTTCGACAGGTCTGCGGCGGCGATGTTGAGCCTGCGAAAGTGCCGGTGGTGGATGATCGCGGTGTTGATCATCACCTCGTAGATCGAGTCGGTCAGCCAGCGAATCGCGCGCTGTGTCAACGGGATTCGGGCGAACAGCCGCTTGGCTCGGTCACCGAAGCGAATGTCGATCTTCGGCACCACCCAGATCGGGGTGCGCTGGTAGACGGTCAGGTCGGCAACCCGTTTCGCCAGTTCGGGGATGAGCTGGACAGCGGTGGCACCGGTGCCGATGACGGCGACCTTGCGGCCGGCCAGCGGATACTCGTCGTCCCACGCGGTGGTGTGGATGACCTTGCCCGCGAAGTCCATCACGCCGGGGATGTCTGGCACCTTCGGCTGCGACAGGAAGCCGGTGGCGGTGATCAGGAATCGCGTGGACAACACGTCGCCATCGGCCAGCGTGACCTTCCATACGCTGGCTTCCTCGTCCCAGCGAGCACCCTCGACGACGGTGCGCAAGCGCATATGCCTGCGGATGTCGAACTTGTCGGCGACGTCGTCGGCGTACTGCTTGATCTCTCCACCGGTGGAGAACAGTCGCGACCAGTTCGGGTTTGGCTCGAAGAAGTACGAGTACGTGGTGGTCGGGACGTCGACGGCCAAGCCTGGGTAGCGGTTGACGTGCCAGGTTCCGCCTAGGTCATCCTCGCGATCCAGGATCACGAAATTGTGGTAGCCCATCCGCTTGAGCTGGATGCCTGCGCCTATGCCGCCGAAGCCGGCTCCCACAATGACCGCGTCGTAAAGCTCCGAAGTCATGCGCAAGACGGTACCTCAGGTACCGGAAACTTTGCCGACCGGCTCAGTGCTTCAGCGACCCGGCTCGCGGCGGATCCAGAGTCGCAACGCACGTCACCGCCCGATCGCCTTGCGACCATGTTTCGGCTGTCGGATACAGCACGTACAGCTGGACCGTGTTGTCGGTCATCGCGTTGGGTGCATACGTGGCCAGCGCGGGTTCGCACTTGTTCTGATAGGCCTCGATCGCGGACTGTCCTGGAAAGTCGCCCTCGGGCATCAGCAGTACCGCGAAAACCTCGCCGGCGTGTGGCTGGTCGCAGCCGACGGTGTCGACGGTCAGCACGCGGGTGTTACCCGGTATCTCCTTGAGGCAGTCGCCGACTTTCACGTCCGTGGCGGTGACCGTGCCCTTGCCGATGATCACCACGAAGACGATGACGGCGATGGCCATCAGCGCGAAGACGCCGACGATCAGGCCGATGATCAAGCCCCACCGCGTCTTCTTCGGTGGTGGACCGTAGGCGCCGAGCGAAGGCGCCTCCCCGTAGGGCAGTGGCGGGGGAGGAGGCGGATATGCGCCCTGCTGGGGCGGGGGGTAATCGCCAGGAGGGTACGCGCCAGGAGCAGGCGGCGGGTACGCGCCGGGAGGGGGCTGCGGTGGGTACGCGCCCGGGGGCGGTGGGTATCCGCCCTGTTGCGGCGGGTAAGGGTTTTGGGCCGGCTGGCCATACGGTCCCTGCGGCGGTTCGCCGTATGGCGGGGGATTGCTCGGCGGTGTACTCACGCGCTGACCCTAGCGTCAATCGCGAAGCGATGACCACCGTTCATGCCTCGACATAGCGATGCAAACGATGGACCCGTCGCGGTTTGCCCACGCGACCCGAAACGCGGGGCCCTCCGGCGAGTTCGGTGCGTAGTCGAAGAACTTTGATCCGCAGTCGGCGACAGTCGCGTCGGGCTGGGTGAGGATTGCGAACACCTCGCCGTAGTGGGGCCGGTCGCAGCGCACCCGCTTCACCCAGGTCGGCATGTGGTCGTCGTAGGCTTCCTTGACGCAGTCTCCGGTGTTGAGGTCGGCGGCCCGTACCGACTTCCCTTGTGCGGACACCCCATACGCGATGACCGAGCCGATGACCACGATCCACATCGCCGAGATGACGAGCGCCGCGATCGCCAGTCCGCGGCCGCGCTGGTGACTTCTCCGGATCTGCACCAAGGCCAAGATCGCGAAGATCACGCTGAGGATGATGCCGCCGAGGATGCCGAGCACGAACGCGGCGATCGCCCAGCCGTTGCTCCCGCCAGGCCGTTTCGGGTCGGGCGGGAGCGCTCTCACCCGAGCAACCGTAGTGCGGCGTCGACCGCCAACCCCGGGACATCGAGGGTTTTGGAGCCCAGGTCGTGACGGGCTCCGGTGATTTCGACGAGCTCGGTCGCGGCGGAGATCAGCGCCGCGGCGGGGCGCAGTTCATCGATGGTGCCGAACGGATCGGCGGTGCCATGGGTGAACACCGTCGGCGCCGTGATGCGCGACAGGTGCTCGGTGCGGGCGCGCTCGGGCTTGCCCGGCGGGTGCAGCGGATACGAGAAGAGTGTGAGCACGTCGACGGCGGCGGCCTCATCGGCGATGACCATCGACGTCATCCGGCCGCCATAGGAGTGGCCGCCCGCGACGACCGGACCCTTCGTCAGCGTGCGGGCCAACTCGATGGCCTCGACGACGCCGGCCTGGTCGGTGGCTGCCGAGCCGGACGGCGGCCCCTTGGGCCGTCGCCGCCGGTACGGCAGGTTGTACCGGACGGCGAGCCAGCCGCGGCTGGCCCACTCGTCGCAGATCCTGATCAGCAGCGGTGACTCCCGGCTACCGCCCGCGCCGTGGGTCAGCACGACTGCACCCTTGGCTTTGCCTTTGGGCTCGTGCGCGACGCCGGCGATCTCCTCGATTGTCATGAGTTGAGTCTGAACAGTGCCGACACCGGACCGTGGCCGTGGCCCAATGGGTATGCGGCGCGCAGACATTCGGTGACCCATTGTTTCCCGAACGCGACGGCGTCGGGCATCGAGTAGTTGTGCGCGAGCGCGCACGCCGTGGCCGCGGAAAGGGTGTCGCCGGCCCCGTGGTCGTGGCCGGTGTGCACCCGTTCAGAGTCGAACTGATGGAAGTCGGTGCCGTCGAACAACATGTCGGGGCTGTTCGCTGACGATCGCAGGTGACCGCCCTTGACGAGCACCCATTCTGGACCGAACGCGTGTAGCGCTCGGGCGGCCTCACGCTGCGATTGTTCGTCGACCACTTCGATATCGACGAGTAGCCGGACCTCATCGAGATTCGGTGTGATCAACGACGCCAGCGGGAACAGCTCAGTACGGAAGGAATCCAGTGCACTCGGATGCAACAGCGGGTCGCCGTGCATCGAAGCGCAGACCGGATCGACCACCAGCGGCACGTTTCCGGCCAAACCTTGTGTGCGCCAGGTATCTGCGATTGTCGCGATGATTTCCTTCGACGCCAGCATCCCGGTCTTGGCCGCCTGCACCCCGATATCGGTGGCCACCACCTCGATCTGCGCTGCGATGGTCTCTTCCGGAACTACGTGAAACCCCTTGACGCCCAACGAATTCTGTACGGTCACGGCAGTCACCGCCGCAAGTCCATGCACACCGAGCAGCGCGCACGTCCGCAGATCGGCCTGTAGTCCGGCACCACCGCCGGAGTCGGATCCGGCGATGGTCAGCACCCGCAGCGGGGTCTGGCCCGGCGGGGTCAGGGGCAGGAAGTTCATGTAGCCAAGGGTAGATAGACCTGGTTTCCGTGTTCGGCGAACTCCCTGGACTTCTCTGCCATCGCGTCGCGGATGTCCTGGGTGATGCGCATCGAGCAGAACTTCGGCCCGCACATCGAGCAGAAGTGCGCGGTCTTGGCGGGCTCCGCGGGCAGTGTCTCGTCGTGGAATTCGCGCGCGGTGTCCGGATCGAGTGACAGCGCGAACTGGTCGTGCCAGCGAAACTCGAAGCGGGCCTTTGACAATGCGTCGTCACGCTCCTGCGCACGCGGGTGCCCCTTCGCGAGATCGGCTGCGTGCGCAGCGATCTTGTAGGTGATCACGCCGACCTTGACGTCGTTGCGGTCCGGCAGGCCCAGGTGCTCCTTGGGTGTGACATAGCACAGCATCGCGGTGCCGGCCTGGGCGATGATCGAGGCCCCGATGGCGCTGGTGATGTGGTCATAGCCGGGCGCGATGTCGGTGGCCAGCGGGCCGAGGGTGTAGAACGGCGCCTCCTCGCAGAGCTCCTCTTCGAGGCGCACGTTCTCGACGATCTTGTGCATGGGGATGTGGCCCGGCCCCTCGATCATCACCTGCACGCCATGGGCTTTCGCGATCTTGGTCAGCTCGCCAAGCGTTCTCAGCTCCGAGAACTGCGCCTCGTCGTTGGCGTCGGCGATCGAGCCTGGACGCAGGCCGTCACCCAGCGAGAAGGTGACGTCGTAGCGGGCCAGGATCTCGCAGAGCTCCGCGAAATTCGTGTAGAGGAACGACTCGCTGTGATGCGCCAGCATCCAGGCCGCCATGATCGAGCCGCCCCTGCTGACGATGCCGGTGACGCGCTTGACGGTCAGCGGAATGTAGCGCAGCAGCACGCCGGCGTGCACGGTCATGTAGTCCACACCCTGCTCGCATTGCTCGATCACGGTGTCGCGGTAGACCTCCCAGCTGAGTTGGGTGGGATCGCCATTGACTTTTTCGAGGGCCTGGTAGATCGGGACGGTGCCGACGGGGACCGGCGAATTGCGCAGGATCCATTCGCGCGTCTCATGGATGTTGCGGCCGGTCGACAGATCCATGATGGTGTCGGCGCCCCAGCGCGTAGCCCACACCATCTTGTCGACCTCTTCGGCGATGGAGCTTGTGACAGCCGAATTGCCAATGTTGGCATTAATTTTCACCGCGAACGCCTTACCGATGATCATCGGCTCGCTCTCCGGGTGGTTGTGGTTGGCCGGGATCACCGCGCGACCGGCGGCGACCTCGTCGCGAACCAGCTCGGCGGGCATGCCTTCGCGGGCGGCGATGAACGCCATCTCCGCGGTGATCTCACCATTACGGGCGCGCTGCAACTGCGTGCCCTCTTCGCGGACAACACCGGGGCGCGGCGACAAGCCTCGGTGCAGATCAATCTCCGCGTCCGGATCGGTGTACGGACCGGAGGTGTCGTACAGATCCAGGTACTCGCCGTTGGTCAGATTCACCCGCCGAAACGGAACCCCGTCGACGTAGATCTTGGTGCTGCCCACGATCGGGCCGGTGGTGACAGAAACAGAAGCGGAATCAAGCAGCGTCATTTTTAGTCATACTCCCTACGCCGGCATTACCCGGTCAGGTTCGTACGGTCGACAGCCCCAGCTGTCCTCTCAGCGCACTGGGTGTGCGCTCCCGTGTGTGTGGACAGTATGCAGGCTAGCGCAGCCGTGACGCGGGCGGCCAGTGGGAATACGGAATTGCTCCCGGTTGCTTTGTATAGCTAATATATGTGTTTTGCGCCGATTGCTGCGCCATGGATACGTAAGCGAATAGATGACGACTGAGATAGAGAAGACGAAGACCCAGGTAGTGGCGGATGTCGACACGGCGATGGCCGAGACGGCTGACCGTCGGCGGCGAATGGACCACGACCACCCGTTCTACAAGTGGATCGTGCTGTCCAACACCACGTTGGGCATGCTGCTCGCGTCGATCAACGCCTCGATCGTCCTCATCTCACTGCCCGCGATTTTCCGTGGCATCGGGCTGAACCCGCTGGCGCCGGCCAACGTCAGCTACCTGCTGTGGATGCTGATGGGCTACCTCGTCGTGACCGCGGTGCTGGTGGTGTTCTTCGGTCGGCTGGGCGACATGTTCGGCCGCGTGCGCATCTACAACCTTGGATTCGCGGTCTTCACGGTTGCGGCCGTCGCGCTGTCCTTCGATCCGTTTCACATGGGTCCTGGCGCGCTGTGGCTGATCGGCTGGCGGGTGATCCAGGGGGTCGGTGGCGCCATGCTGATGGCGTCGTCGGCGGCGATACTCACCGACGCGTTCCCGGCGAACCAACGCGGTATGGCGCTGGGGGTGAACATGGTGGCCGCCGTCGCGGGGTCGTTCCTCGGCCTGCTGATTGGTGGCGTGCTGTCGGAGATTCACTGGCAGGCGATCTTCTGGGTCGGCGTGCCGATCGGAGTGCTCGGCACGATCTGGAGCTACCGGTCGCTGAAGGAACTCGGCGTCCGGACGCCGGGGCGGCTGGACTGGGCAGGCACGCTCACGTTCGGGATCGGCCTGACGGTGATGCTGACCGGAATCACGTATGGCATTCAGCCGTATGGGGATTCGACGACGGGGTGGACGAACCCGTGGGTGCTCGGCTCGATCCTGTTTGGCGTGTTGCTGCTCGTCGCGTTCTGCCTCATCGAGCTGCGGGTCGCCCAGCCAATGGTGGACCTCCGGCTGTTCAGGTCGGCGTCATTTGGCATGGGCAACTTGGCGGGGCTGATGTCGTCGGTGGGCCGTGGCGGGCTGCAGTTCATGTTGATCATTTGGTTGCAGGGCATTTGGCTTCCGTTGCACGGCTACAGCTTTGAGTCGACGCCGCTGTGGGCGGGGATCTATCTGCTGCCGGCGACCTTCGGCTTCCTGATCGCTGCGCCGATGGCCGGATCGCTGGCGGACCGCTTCGGCGCGCGGGTCTTCACGGTCGGCGGCATGCTGCTGATGGCGGGTGCGTTCATCGCGCTCGTGATGATCCCGGTGAACTTCAACTACTGGGTGTTCGCGATCCTGGTCTTCCTGAATGGCCTCGGCGGCGGCATCTTCACCGCACCCAACACGGCGGCGATCATGTCGAGCGTGCCTGCCGCGCAGCGTGGTGCGGCCTCCGGCGTGCGCGCGACGTTCTTCAACGCCGGTTCATCGCTGTCGATCGGGATCTTCTTCTCGCTCATGATCGTTGGGCTGGCCCACACGCTTCCTTCAGCGATGAGCTCGGGGCTGCAGGAGCAAGGTGTCTCTGTAACCGTCGCGCACGACGTGGCGAATTTGCCGCCTGTCGGCAGCCTGTTTGCGGCCTTCCTCGGCTACAACCCGATGGCCGAGTTGCTGGCCCCCTCGGGCGCATTGCAACAGCCCGGCGTGAACGCCGACGTGCTGACCGGTCAGACCTTCTTCCCGCACCTGATCACCGAGCCATTCCATTCGGGCCTGGTGGTGGTGTTCAGCGCGGCGGCCGTGATGATGCTGATCGGTGCGATGGCGTCGATCTTCAACCCCGGCCGCTACGGCACCGAGGACAACGCCGACAACGAGGCGTAGTGGAAGCACGCTTCTGGCGCGCGGGTTAGGCCGGTGGTGCATGCGGGTAACCGTGGCCCATGGGCAGCACAGTTGATAGCAGGCCGCAGGAGGTCAGGCAGCAGGCAGAACGGCATGCGAGCGAGGCCCGAGAGCGGGTAAATGCGCGGCGGCAGCAGGAGGACGGCCTGGTTGGCTGGCTGAACGAGCGCGCAGGTGAGTGGGCGCTCGACGGCCCGGACGAGGCCACCATGCAACGGCAGAAGTATTTCTGGAACTTCCTCGTCGACTATTGGTTCCGGATGGAATTCGACGGCTGGGAAAACTTGCCGGATCCGCCGGTGCTGTTGGTGGGCATTCACTCGGGCGCGCCGTTCGTGTGGGACGCGTGGACGGTGGGCGTGCACTGGTGGCGGCGGTTCGGCCAGGACAGGCCGTTGCACGGCACCGCGCATGACGTGCTGATGGCCATGCCCCTGGTAGGTCGATACTTCCGGGCGATGGGGGTGCTGCCGGCCGCACCCGACTCGATGGCCACCGCGTTGGCGGAGGGCCGCGATGTGGCGGTCTGGCCGGGTGGTGAAGTCGACTCGCTGCGACCGTGGGCTGAACGCGACCGCGCGAACCTGGCTGGCCGCAAGGGATTCGTGAAGATGGCTATTCGCGCCGGGGTGCCGATCGTGCCGATCGCGACGGTCGGTGGAGCGGACGCGATGCCGGTGCTGATTCGTGGCGATCAGCTATCTCGCCGGTTGCAATTGGATAAGTTATTGCGGCTCAAGGTGTTTCCGATCGCACTTTCGCTGCCGTGGGGGATTGCACCTGCGGCGCTGCCGCAGTTCCCATTGCCAGCCAAGATCCGGACGCGGCTCATGCCTGCAATCGAGCTGGACCGCCAACCCGATCGCGCCGATGACGACGAGTACCTCGATGAGAAGTACTGGGAGGTGCAGGACAGCATCCAGCGCGGGATGGACGCGTTGGCGCGCAAGCGGGCGTTGCCCCTGTTCGGCTAAACCTGCATTGACTCTGCGGTGAGCGCGTTAACTACTCGCGGTATTACGCCATAGCCGCAGGCACAATGCATTATGTCAACTCCACCAAGACTGGTGCATGGTCGCTCGGGGCCTTGCCTTTGCGCTCCTCGCGGACGATCTCGGCGTGCGTGACGCGGGCGGCCAATGCCGGTGAGCCCAGGATGAAGTCGATGCGCATGCCGCGGTTCTTGGGAAATCGCAGTTTCGTGTAGTCCCAGTAGGTGTAGACCGCGGGTCCCGGCGTGAATGGGCGCACTATATCGACATATTGGGCGTCGACTATCGCGTTGAACGCCGCACGCTCAGGCGGCGTGACATGCGTACTGTTCGCGTAGAACTCCGGGCTCCAGACATCCTCGTCGGTGGGCGCGATGTTCCAGTCGCCCACGAGCGCGATCTGGGCCGATGGATCCTCGGTCAACCAGCGGTGCGCCGTATTACGAAGTGCAGCAAGCCATTCCAGTTTGTAGTCATAGTGAGATGAGCCGACGAACCGCCCGTTGGGCACGTACAGGCTCCACACCCGTACGCCGTTGCATGTGGCGCCGAGTGCTCGGGCCTCAGCCGCGGCCTCGACGTCGGGCTTGTCGCTCCAGGTGGGCTGGCCTTCGAAGCCGACCTGGACGTCGTCGAGTCCTACCCGCGACGCGATTGCCACTCCGTTCCATTGGTTGAAGCCGCAGTGCTCGACCTCGTATCCGGCCGCCAGAAACGGCATCACGGGGAACTGCTCGACGGAGCACTTGGTCTCCTGCATGGCCAGTACGTCGACGTCGGCCCGTTCGAGCCAGTCGACCACGCGGTCGACGCGGGCGCGGATCGAGTTCACGTTCCACGTCGCCAGCCGCATGGGTTACAGGCTACGTGCGTCGACGTATCGCGAGCGGTGGTGCTCGGAAAAGCCCATCGACTCGTAAAGCCGTGAGGCAGCGGTGTTGTCCGCGAGCACCTGCACGTAGGCGCGCGTTGCGCCCTGCTCCCCGCCCCAGGCCAACAGCGCCGCGCACACATCGCGCGCCAGACCTCGCCGCCGCGCCTCCTCGACGACGTGCACCGCCGACAACCCCACCCATCGCGTGCCGTCGGGCGCCTCAGTGACAGCCGCCCTGCCCACTGCCGCGCCGGCAGCTGACGCGAACGCCACCACGCCCCCGATCACCGCCGTCAACACGTCGACCGGCACCTCACGCCGGTACAGCCGCAACCAGTCGTCGTCTGGCGCGCCCGCGATGTCGACGGCACGGGACGCGAAATCCAATTCGCCTGACATGATGACCGTTTCGGCATCCGTCGGGACGCCCGGCGGGAGGCGCAACAGTCGGTCCGGCGCCGCCACCAGCGGCGCCACCCCTCTGGCTGCATACCAGTCGATGACCGCTCCAACAACGCCGGCACCAGAAACATCAAGCGGGACAGCGGAATTCGCCCGCCGAGTGATGCCGTGGCCGAAGCGCAACAGCCAGCCTCCGACCCAAGAATGGTCCACGCCCGGCCACGCCAACGCCGCCGCATGCTCGAGGTTGCGGATGTCGCCGGTGCGCACCGGCGCCGCGGCGAGCGCCTTGATTGTCACCACGTCGTCAGCGGAAATATCAACAGCCTCACCGCGTTTGGTGCGCACCGTCAGCGTCGGCCCGATAGCCTCCAAGTGTCCGATGACGTCCGTCAGCGGCGGCACCGACCCGGCAGGCAACCGGTACCGCACCACCACACGGGCGCCGACATCAACCACGGGCTAGTGACCGAACGGGTCCGGGTCCTCGCCCGGCATCCAGCTCAGCCCCGGCACCCCCCAGCCGTGCGACTTCACCGACCGCTTCGCGCTGCGCGCATGCCTGCCGACCAGCCGATCCAGATAGAGGAAGCCATCCAGATGACCGGTCTCGTGCTGCAGCATCCGCGCGAACAGGTCAGTGCCCTCGATCGTGATCGGGTTGCCGTCAGCGTCCAGGCCGGTGACCCGCGCCCAGTCGGCCCGGCCCGTCGGGAACGATTCGCCAGGCACCGAAAGGCAGCCCTCGTCGTCGTTGTCGGGGTCCGGCATGGTCTCGGGCACCTCGGACGTCTCGAGCACCGGATTGACAACGACTCCGCGACGGCGTGCCGTCCGCCCGCGCTCGTCGGCGCAGTCGTAGACGAATACCCGCTTGGCAACGCCGATCTGGTTGGCGGCCAGTCCAACCCCGTTCGCGGCGTCCATCGTCTCGTACAAATCGTTGATCAACGCCACGACATCGTCGGGTAGCGAACCGTCGCCGTTAACGGTCACCGGTTCGGTCGCAGTGTGTAAGACGGGATCTCCCACGATTCGGATGGGTACGACAGCCACGGGGGAAGCTTAAGTCGGCAATCCTTCTCACCCGACTCGCGGGGTTGGGTAACGCTTCGGCTTCCAAACCCGTGGTTGAATGATCGCCGAAACAGCAACGTTGTTATTTCGAGTGTGGGGAAGGGTCCAGGGGCAATATGGACGGCGCGATCGCGCGGACTGAGCAATCCGGGGACGACTCTGATCTCACCGATGGGCTGACTCGGCGCGAGCATGACATCTTGGCCTTCGAGCGCCAGTGGTGGAAATACGCCGGGTCAAAGGAAGACGCCATCAAGGAGCTCTTCTCGATGTCGGCCACCCGCTACTACCAGGTGCTCAACGCCCTTGTCGACCGCCCCGAGGCGCTGGCAGCCGACCCGATGCTGGTCAAGCGGCTGCGGCGACTGCGGGCCAGCCGGCAGAAGGCCCGCGCGGCTCGTCGGCTGGGCTTCGACGTCACCTGAGCTTTCGGGTCTGGGTTCCCTCTCTCGATAGAGTGGGCGGTAATGAATCAGCGAAATTCCTCCGGGCTGCCTTTGCGCGCCATGGTCATGGTGCTGCTGTTCCTGGGTGTGGTGTTCCTGCTGGTTGGATTCCAGGCGATGGGCTCAGGCGACTCTGAGGGCGACCAGTCGTCGATCGCCACCAGCACTGTCAGCACCCCGCCCTCGGCAACGTCATCTGCGACACCCGCTCCTGCGAAGGCCGACGTGCGCGTTTACAACATCTCGTCGACCGAGGGCGCAGCCGAAAGCACCGCCAACAGGTTGAGGGAAGCCGGCTGGAACGTCACCGAAACCGGCAACCTGACACTGCCGGAGGTGTCGGCAACCACGGTGTTCTTCAGCGACGCGCCAGGGGAGCACGAAGCCGCCGACGAAGTGGGCAAGCTGCTGCAGGCACCGGTGCAGGCGCGACTGCCCGAACTGACAGAGCAACCGCCGGGCGTGGTCGTGGCGGTCACCGGCTAGGCTCTTGCGCATGCTGAAGACCGTCGCTGTTGCTGCCTTCTTCGCCGTTCCGGCCGTCGCCTTGAGCGCGTGCAGCCCGAACGAACCGACTGCCACCTCACCCGGCACTACGCCGTCGGTCTGGACCGGCTCGCCCGCACCGTCCGCGTCACCCAGCGAGGCGCAGGGCGGCGGACACGGCGAGACGCCGGCCCCCGCGGCGGGCGAGAAACTCACGACGCAGCTGAAGCTGGCCGACGGCACCACGGTTGCCACCGCGGACATCGAGTTCGCGGGCGGCTTCGCCACCGTCACGGTCGAGACCACGACGCCAGGCAAGCTGACGCCGGGTTTCCACGGTATGCACATCCACGCCGTCGGTAAGTGCGAGGCCAACTCCGTTGCACCGACAGGCGGCGCGCCCGGCGACTTCAATTCCGCGGGTGCGCATTTCCAGAAGGCGGGCCACACCGGCCATCCCGCAAGCGGCGACCTGGCGTCACTTCAAGTTCGACAGGACGGCACCGCGAAGCTGGTGACGACGACGGATGCGTTCACGGCCGAGGATCTGCTCGGCGGCGCCAAGACTGCGATCATCATTCACGAGAAGGCGGACAACTTCGCCAACATCCCGCCGGAGCGCTACCAGCAGGTGAATGGTGCGCCGCCGCCGGACGAGACCACCCTGGCCACCGGCGACGCCGGAAAGCGCGTGGCGTGCGGTGTCATCGGCACCGGCTAGCCACCCCGGCCATATAGACTTCGTCGGCTCGCCCCGGCCGACCCTTGGCGTCGAGTGGGAGTTCGCTCTCGTCGACTCCGAGACCCGCGACGTCAGCAACGAGGCCGCGGAAGTGATAGTCGAACTCGGCGAAAACAATCCGCACGTTCACAAGGAACTGCTGCGTAACACCGTTGAGATCGTCACCGGCATTTGTGATTCCGTGCCGGAGGCGATGGATGATCTGCGGTCGACGCTGAGGGCCGCACGCAAGATCGTCCGAGAGCGCGGCATGGAACTGTTCTGCGCAGGGACGCATCCGTTCGCGAAGTGGTCGCCCGGCAGCCTGACCGATGCACCGCGCTACGCCGAGCTGATCAAGCGCACCCAATGGTGGGGACGGCAGATGCTGATCTGGGGCGTGCATGTGCACGTGGGCATCTCGTCGGCGCACAAGGTGATGGCCATCAACACGTCGTTGCTCAACCACTATCCGCATCTGTTGGCGCTTTCGGCGTCCTCCCCGTACTGGGATGGCGAGGACACCGGCTACGCCTCGAACCGGGCGATGATGTTCCAGCAGCTGCCGACGGCCGGTTTGCCGTTCCACTTCCAGACCTGGGCGGAGTGGGAAGGCTTTGTGCACGACCAGAAGAAGACCGGGATCATCGACCACATGAACGAAATCCGGTGGGACATCCGGCCTTCGCCCCACAAGGGGACGGTCGAGGTGCGGATCTTCGACGGGGTTTCCAACATTCGCGAGCTCTCAGCGTTGGTTGCGCTGACTCATTGCCTCATCGTCGACCTCGACCATCGCCTCGACGCCGGTGAGCGGCTGCCGACCATGCCGCCCTGGCATGTGCAGGAAAACAAGTGGCGCGCGGCACGCTATGGCCTCGATGCCGTCATCATCCAGGACGCCGACAGCAATGAACGGCTGGTGACCGAGGACCTCGACGAGTTGCTGAACAAGCTTGAGCCGGTTGCCAAATCGCTGAACTGTGCCGACGAGCTCGCCGCGGTGTCCGACATCTACTCCTCGGGTGGTTCCTACCAGCGTCAGCGCAGGGTCGCCGAGGAGCACGACGGCGATCTGCGTGCCGTGGTCGACTCGCTGGTTGCGGAGCTGGACATCTAGTAGTGCTCATCACGCCGATGTTCCCGCTCGAGGTGGCGATGCTGCCCGGCGAGGAGCTGCCGCTGCGAATCTTCGAACCGCGTTACACCGCAATGGTTTCCGACTGCCTGGCCACCGAGGATCCGGCGTTCGGCGTGGTGCTGATCTCGGCAGGCCGCGAGGTCGGCGGCGGCGACACCCGCAGCGATGTCGGTGCGATGGCCCACATCACCGAGTGCGCTGATTTCGGCGACGGCCGCTACCGGCTGCGCTGTGTGATGGCCGAGCGTATCCGGGTGCTCGAATGGCATCCCGACGATCCCTATCCACGGGCTGCCGTCGAGGTGTGGCCCGACCAGCCCGGCGCGGCGGTCGACGCCGACGCGATCCGCGACATCGAGGACCGGATGATCGCATTGTTCGAGCGGATCGCAAGGGCCCGCGGGGCCGAGGTCGATCCCAGGGATATCGTTGTCGGCGCCGACGACTCCGGTGATGCGGCAATGTGGCTGTACGCGTTGGCTTCCCGCGTTCCGATGGGGCAGGCCGACCGGTATGCGGTGCTGTCGGCGCCCACGGTCGCAGACCGGGTCACGGCGCTGCGCGACGCGGTGGAGACCGTCACCGCCATGGTGGAGTTCCAGCTGTCGGAATGAAACCCGTCGAAGGCAGCTTGCGCGGCGGTGAGCCGAGGGCTTGCCGACGTCGTCGCCTTCCTCAACAGATCCGATGGCCCTCGATGAACACCGACCGGGGAATCGTGGCCTCATCCTGGTCTGGGGTGCAGCGGCCGTACCGGGTCATCAAGTCGCGGGCCTCGATCTCGGACACCTGCCAGCCGTGGCCGGTCAGCCAGTCGGCCACGTCCGTGCGATCCTCGAGATACCACAGGTCCTGGGTATCAGGGGCGTCCGCGTCGGGGTCCTCGCCCGCCTGTTCACGCAGACGGCGCATTTGTTCGCGACGGCTTGCCAGGTAATCCCGGTCGAAGAAACCGCGGCCGAACGACTCGACCGCGACGCGACTGCCAGATGCGCTGAGTTCGTCGATCCGCTCGAAGAGCAGATCCTGCCCGGCCGCGGGCAGATACGGCAGCAATCCTTCTGCCGCCCACGCCGTGGCTTTGGTCGCGTCGAATCCCGCGTCGCGCAATGCTTTTGGCCAGTCCTGCCTCAGGTCGACCGGGACCGCGACGTAACGGAAAACGTTGGGCTTGGCGTCATGCTGGGCCAGCGTCTGTGCCTTGAACTCGAGCACCTTGGGTTGATCGATCTCGTAGAGCTCGGTGCCGTCCACCCACGGCAGCCGCCAGCCGCGGGCGTCGAGGCCCGCGGCCAGGATCACCGCCTGGTCGATGCCGTTGGCGCCTGCGGCGATGAAGAACTCGTCGAACCATTTGGTGCGCGACGCCGCGTAGCTGCTGATGGAGCGAATCCGCTCGACCATGTACGGCGGAGGTCGTTGCCATCCGCGTTCGGTGGCGGCGTCGAGAAACAGTTGCGCGAACGGGTCGCTGAACAATGGGCAGCCGGTCGCCGTCTCATCGGCGCGCGCCATCGCCACACCGAGTGCGGTCTGTCCGACGCCCTCGGTGATGTCCCAGCTGTCATTGTCAGTTCTGGCCATTGGCACCGGATTCCCTGTTTTCGGCGAACTCATGCATTTCGTCTTTCGTCAGCAGGTCATCACGAATGTTCTGTTCGCGGTACGCGAGTTGACCGACGCGGTTGGCGACGACGGGCGCGGTGATCAATGTGAACAATCCGGTGAGGATGACCATGCCGACATCGGCGTTGCCGCGCAGCCGGATCGCCGCGCCGGCCAAGACCAGCAAGAGGCCCAGCACCTGCGGCTTGGTGGCTGCGTGCATTCTGGTCAGGGTGTCGGGGAAGCGCACCACGCCGATCGCCGCGGTCAGTGCCAGCGTCGAGCCGCCGAGCACCAGCACGGCCGCGGCGATGTCCAGCATCCTCATTGCGGTCTCCGTGCTGAGCGCAGCTTGTCGGGCACCCGGAATCGGGCGACGCTGACTGAGCCGACGAAGCTGATCAACGCGAGCGCGGTAAGGCCGTAGGTCACGGTGGTGTCGAGGCTGAACGCCGCCCACGTGCCGATCGCGCACATCGTCACCGCGACAAGAGCGTCAAGCGCGACCAGCCGGTCCAACGTGCTCGGACCGGCCAGCAGCCGGAACATAGTGAGGACGGCGGCGGTGGTGAGCATGACTGCGGCGATGATCCAGACGGTTGTCATGCCTCGACTCCCGGTCGCTCCGGTCCTCGCTCGTTCCTCGCTGCGGTCCTCACTCGCGGTCGTCTTCGGGAAGTCATCATGCGCGCTCCCTTTCCGCCGCCGGCCGCCAATGCTCTTCGCGCTCGAACGACGCGATCAGCAGCCGCTCCACCTGTGCGATCTGCCGGTAGAACCTCTGGACCGCGCGGTCGGATCCGACGTCGATCACATGGACGTAGATCATCCGGCGCACCTGGTCGATCTCGAGCACGATGGTGCCCGGCGTGAGGTTGATGATGTTGACCGCGAGCGCCAACACCAGATCCGACTTGATCGCCATGTGTGCCCGCAGCACCGCGGACAGCGGCGGCGGGCCCGGCCGGACTGCGAGCATCGCCAATTGCAGCGACGACAGCAGCAGATACCACCCCACCAGGCCGACCAGCCCAAGCAGCGAGAGCGGGTGCACCCGCCCCTCGACCGGGACCGGCGGCAGCGGCAACAGCAAGGTGACGATCAGCGCGACAGCCAAGCCGGACAGGATATTGGCAGCAGAAACCGTGCCCCACAACAGGATCCACACCAGCATCAGCCAGACCAGTACCCACACGCGCAGCGCTATCCGTCTCATCTGCCCAACACCGCCGAGATGTATTGGTTGCGGTCGAGCACCTCGTCTGCGGCCCGACCGCTGTAGGAGAAGATCGGCCCTGCGAGCACCGTCAACGTCAGGCCAACCGCGATCAGAGCGCCCGTTGGCAACAGCATCCCCACCGGCATCCGGCCGACGTGATCGCGGTCGACGAACTGAATATCCTCGGGTTCGTCGAGCAGCACCGAAGGCGCGGCGCGGGATAGATGGCCCTCGGGGGCGTCTTCACGAGACCGCCAGAACGCCTTGGTCCACACCCGCGTCACCACATACAAGGTCAGCAGGCTGGTGAGCACGCCGCCGCCGACCAGCAGCCACGCCAGCAACGAGCCGCTTTGGGCGCCCGCCTCGAGTAGCGCCACCTTGCCGATGAACCCGGAAAACGGGGGAATGCCACCGAGATTGAGCGCAGGCACGACGAACAGGAAGGCGAGCAGCGGGCTGACGGCGGCAAGCCCACCGAGCCGCTGCAGCGTCGACGCACCCGCCTGCCGCTCGATCAATCCGACCACCAGGAACAGGGTGGTCTGCACCACGATGTGGTGGGCGACGTAGTAGATCGCACCCGACATGCCGAGCTGACTCGACAACGCGATGCCGAACACCATGTACCCGATGTGGCTGACGAGTGTAAAGGACAGCAGACGCTTGATGTCGCTCTGCGCAATCGCGCCGAGGATGCCGATCAGCATTGTCAGCAGCGCCGCCACCAACAACAGCGGATCGAGTCCGCCGGTGGGAAACAACAGCGAGTGTGCCCGGATGATCGCGTACACACCGACTTTCGTCAGCAGGCCGGCGAACACAGCGGTGACCGGCGCAGGCGCGGTGGGGTAGGAGTCCGGCAACCATGTAGACAGCGGGAACACCGCCGCCTTGATGCCGAACGCGACCAGCAGCACCGCGAACAGCGCGGTGCGGGTGCCTGCCGTCACACTGTCGAGCCGTACGGCCAACTCGGCCAGGTTCAGTGTGCCGGTGGCGGCGTAGACCAACGCGATGCCGAACAGGAACACCAGAGACGAAACCATTGAGACCATCACGTAGGCGATGCCCGCGCGGACGCGGTCCTTGCTGGCGCCGATTGTCAGCAGCACGAAACTCGCCGACAGCAACACCTCGAACCCGACGAACAGGTTGAACAGGTCACCTGCCAAGAAAGCCGTGCACACGCCCGCCGACAGCACCAGATAGGTGGGCAGGAAGATCGAAACCGGTTGCCGTTCATCGCCGTCGCGGATGCCCTGCCCGATCGCGTAGAACACCACGCACAGCAACACAATTGACGACACGACGAGCATCAGGGCCGACAGCCGGTCGACGACCAGCGTGATGCCCAGCGGGCCGATGCCTGCCGTCGTCGGTCCCCATCCGCCCACCTGCAGCACCAGCGTGCCGTTGCGGTCGGTGAGGTAGAGCAGCCCGGCGCACACCGCGACCACTACACACAGCGCGGCAAGGGTGATGGCTCGCTGAAGCCGGGGTCTGCGGCCTGCGAACAGGGTCAGCGCGGCGCCGATCAACGGGATCAGCACGGGCAGTGGCGTCAACACTCCAGAGGCTGTCATCGCGACCCCTCCAGCCCTGGCAGGGCGTCGAGCTCGTCCGGTGCGTCGGTGTCCTTCGCGATGTCGGGTTGGGGGCGGTCGTCTTCCAGTACGGCGCCGTCCTTTCCGGCGAGCTGTGAGACCCTGGTGTCCTCGGGATCGTCGCTGACTTCTTCGACCGTGTTCAACCGATACGACCGATACGTCAGCGCCAGCACGAACGCCGCGATCCCCATGGTGATGACGATGGCGGTCAGGATCATGCCCTGTGCCAACGGGTCAGCCGTGGTGGTGTCGCCGTCGCTGGTGCGACCGCGGATCGGCGGATTTCCCGACGCGCTCCCGACGGTCAGGATCAGAAGGTTGATCGCATTGCCGATCAGCAACAGCCCCAACAACATTCGGGTCAGATTGCGCTCCAGCAGCAGGTACACCCCAACGGAAGTGAGCCCACCGATGAGTGCCAGGGGAACCAGGAAGGTGGTCATGCGGCCACCTTCTGCCGTTGTTCACCGAGGTCGGCGTCCACTCGCGCACCGAGGCTGCGCAGCACGTCGAGCACCAGGCCGACAACGATCATGTAGACGCCGAGATCGAAGAACAACGCGGTGACGAACTTGACGGTGCCGAGCACCGGCACGTCGATCTGAACCAGCGCCGACGACAGCACCGGTGCGCCGACCAGAAGGGAGGCCACCGCGGTACCGGTCGACAGGCCAAGGCCGACGCCGAGGATCTTTCCCGCATCCAACGGCAGCGTCTCGCCGAGTTCGTAACGGCCGCCGGCTAAATACCGCAGCACCAACGCGAGCCCCGCAGTGAGTCCGCCCGCGAATCCACCGCCCGGCGTGTTGTGCCCGGCGAAAAAGAAGTACGCCGACAACACCATGATGAGCGGGAAGATCATCCGGGTGGCGACCTCGAGCACCAGCGAGCGATGCCGCGGATCGCGCAATTCGCTGCCGCGCAACCATGTCACGTCTCCAGCTGCCGGGCTGATCGCGATGTCGGGTAGCCGACCCACGTCGGGCCGGCCAGCGTCGGCGACGCGGGGTGCTGCCCCAAAACGCCTGTGCCGGAACACTAGTGATGCAACGCCGGTCGCCGCGACCAGCAGTACCGAGATTTCACCGAGGGTGTCCCAGGCGCGGATGTCGACCAGAAGGACGTTGACGGTGTTGGCGCCGTGTCCGCGGTAGTACGCCGCGTCGGGCAGCAATGCGGCTATCGGGGTGCCGGTGCGAGCCGCCATTGCGTACACCGCCAACGTGGTGACCGTTGCGCCGACGGCGAGCGCGAGAAGTGCGCGCGGCATCCGGTATCGCTTGATGTTCTGGCGGTCGGCTTCGGCGGGCAGCGTGCGCAAAACTAGCACGAAGATCACCAAAGTCAGTGTCTCGACAAGGAATTGGGTCAGCGCCAGGTCTGGCGCGCCGTGGAACGCGAAGATCGCGCCGCAGCCGTAGCCGGTGACACCGACCAGCAGCACCGCCGCCAGCCGGTTGCGCATCACCGTCGCACCCAACGCCGCAGCCAGCATCAACAGCCCGACCACGACCTGCAGCGGTGAGTCCCACAACGCGAAGGACGGGCGGTCGCGGGCACCGAGCGCGAGGGCGATGACGGGCACCAGCACCAGCGTGGACAGGATCACCGACTGGGTGGCCGGGATCGATCCGCGTTGCGTGAATGCGGTGAGCCGCACCGACATCAGATCGAGGCCCCGCAGCGCGGCGTCGTAGATCCGGTCGGCGTTTCCAAGCGGCTGGCGCACGGTCGGCAGCCACCAGAGCCGGTCGCGGCCGAAGTAGGCTGCCGTGCCGACCGCCAACACCAGAACCGAAAGCAGCAGCGGGGTGCCGAATCCGTGCCAGAGCGCGAGGTGGTACTGCTGCCCGCCGGGCACGGTCTCGGCGTAGCCGTCGAGCGCGTCGTCCAGGCCCGCGGGCCAGACGCCGAATACCAGTCCCGCGACGGCCAAGATCCCGGGTGCGATCAGGAAACTGCTTACCGGACGGTGCATTTCGGCCACCCGCTTGCTCGGTTGCGGTAACCCTTTGCGGCTGAAGGCCCCCCACAAAAATCGCAAACTGTAGACGGTGGTGAACACCGAGCCGAGAACGATACCTGCGAGCACGTAGGGCGCCGCGGCGCCGAGTGTCGGTGCGTGCGCGACGGTTTCGAGGTCGGCCTCCTTGGCGACGAAGCCGAGGAACGGCGGCAGCGCGGCCATGCTCGCGGTTGCGCCGACCGCGATGATCAGCAGCGGCCGGCTGCGTTGCCCGAGCCAGGCGAGCCTGCGGATGTCGCGGGTGCCGGTGGCGTGGTCGATGACGCCAACGACCATGAACAACGACGCCTTGAACATCGCATGTGCACACAGCATCGCCAGACCTGCCAGCATCAGATCGCGGCCGCCCGCACCCACCATCAAGGTGATGAGCCCGAGTTGGCTGACCGTGCCGAAGGCCAGGATCAGCTTCAGGTCGTGTTCGCGCACCGCGCGCCAGCCCGCCAACAACATGGTGAGCACACCGAGGATCACGACCGTGGGCCGCCATGGTGGCGAGTCGGCGAAGCCAGGGCTCATCCGCGCGACGAGATACACGCCGGCCTTGACCATCGCCGCGGCGTGCAGATATGCGCTGACCGGCGTTGGGGCGGCCATCGCGCCGGGCAGCCAGAAATGCATCGGCACGATGGCCGATTTGGCGAGCGCACCGACGAGCACCAGCACGATCCCGATCGACGCGGCCGGGCCGGTCGGCGGCGAGGCGATCAGTTCGGACAACAGATAGGTGCCCGACACGTTGCCGAGTACGACGATGCCGACCAACATGGCCAGCCCTCCGAACGTCGTCACCAACAACGCCTGTGTGGCGGCCCGGCGGCTGGTGGCCCGTTCGGCGTAGTGGCCGACGAGGAGGAACGACAGGACAGTCGTGAGCTCCCAGAACACGTAGAGCACCAGCATGTTGTCGCTGCAGACCAAACCGAACATCGCACCGGAGAACGCGACCAACTCGGCGGCAAAACTCGGCAACCGTTTTTCGGTATGACCGTCGTGATGGTGGAAGTAGTCGGTGCAGTAGAAGAGGACCAGCGCCCCGATGCCGAGGACCAGCACGCTCATGATCGCCGCGAGCGCATCGAATCGGAGGGTGATGTTCATCGATAGCTCGGGCAGCCACTCGATGTTGACCGTGGTCGGTCCACGATGGCCGGGCCAGTTCATCGCCACCCAGACCAGCGAGCCCAGCGGAACGAGGGTCAGCGGGTAGAACGCCATCCGGCCCCAGCGGGCGACGAGCAGGGGAGCGAGCGCGGTAGCGACCGCGTGCGCGAACAAGATGGCAAGCATGGCACTCCGATCGTGCTGTGGTCGGGGTGTCAGCCGGGTGAAGGCTTTGGGTTAGCGCCAGTCTACGTGGGCGGATGCAGCTACCATCCGGCCTCGTGGGCGAGTGAGCGGCTACCGGATGATGTCGAACTGGCCGCGGCGGTAGATCGCTGCGCGCGAGTGACACAGCCGCGGCGTTGCGAACCGAACCGGGATGGCGTGAGAGGCGACGCCGATACCCGCGCCGAGGATGGGCCAGATCGGCCAGAAGTACCACTCGCCCACCGCGAGGCCGACCGCCAGCCACACAGTGAGCACGATGACGACCATTGTGAGGTAGACCCCGAGGTGGATGCGCACCCCGAGCCGTGCGGCCCGCCTGCGTGCGGCCTGGCGCTGGGGATCGTTGCGACGAAGCTGCGCGAGCGGCAGGTCGGCGATGAGTCGGCGCAGTTCGGCGGTGGTGTGCGCGGCGAACGTGGCCTGCAGCCGACTGTCGTATTCGTCGACCGCGAGGTAGCCCTGCGCTAGTGCCTGGCCCAGCTGCGTGGCGGTGCGGTCACGGTCGTGGTCGCCGGCTCGAACGGACGCGACGGCTGGTGCGGTCATGGAGGCCTCCGATCTTGGCAGTGACAAGTTCTAGGTCGACTATGCACGGTGAACTTGTCACTGTCAAGATGATGTTGAATCGAAATGTGACTCTTACGGTCGTCAGCGCGAGCCGCGAGATCGCGGCGCCCGCGGACAAGATCTTCGAACTCATCGCCGACCCGTCGCAGCAGCCGCGGTGGGATGGCAACGACAACCTGGCGCAAGCGCCGACCGGTCAACGGGTGCGGACGGTGGGCGACGTGTTCACGATGACGCTGACCATGGGCGCCGAGCGCACGAACCATATCGTCGAGTTCGAGGAGGGACGCCTCATCGCGTGGCTTCCCTCAGAACCGGGCAAGCCACCGCCGGGTCACCTGTGGCGCTGGCAACTCGAACCTCTGGACGACTCACGGACGCTGGTCACCCACATCTACGATTGGTCGGCGCTGACCGACGAGAAGCGATTGCCCCGCGCGCGTGACACCACGGCAGACAAACTGTTGGCGTCGATCGAGCGGCTGGCAACGCTAGCCGAGAGGTCGTAGCGCTTTCTCGACAAAGCGAGCCTTAGCGTTGGTGTAGGCCTCGCAGTCCGTCGCGAAACTCTTTGGCCAAGTTGCGACTACGCGAACGGGCATATCAGCCACCACTCGCTCAGCCTAAGAGCTTCGCTAGGGCCACGGAGGCGACAGCTCCTCGAAACTGCAGTTATTGCGACAAACCGCGAGTGAACATCGCAACAACTGCAGTTTCGCGGTGCTCGCCGCGGCGCGCGTCGTTAGCGCGCGGCCGAGAACGCGCGCAGCGACTCGACCTGCGCCGGGTCCAGTGACGGCCGCACTGTTGCTCGCGCCTTCGCGACGTCGGCAGCAGTCACGTCGGCCGCATCGATTGACCGCCGCATTGCGGTCAGCGCCGCCTCACGCAACAACGCCACGCAGTCTGCTGCGCTGTAGCCAGCCAGCTCCCCGGCTAGCGCATCCAAATCCACGTCGTCGCTGAGTGGAATGGATTTGCCTGCGGTGCGCAGTATTTCGCGACGGGCCTCGGCGTCCGGCGGCTCGACGAACACCAGCTTCTCGAGTCGTCCCGGCCGCAGCAACGCGGGGTCGATCAAATCTGGCCGGTTCGTCGCACCAAGCACGACCACGTCGCGCAGCGGCTCGATGCCGTCGAGTTCTGTCAGCAGCGCGGCCACCACGCGGTCCGTCACGCCGGAGTCAAAACTCTGCCCGCGCCGTGGCGCGAGTGCATCGATCTCGTCGAGGAACACCAGCGACGGCGCCGAGTCGCGGGCGCGCTGAAACAGTTCGCGCACAGCCTTTTCCGATGAGCCGACCCACTTGTCCATCAGCTCGGCGCCCTTGACGGCGTGCACCGACAACCGTCCGGAACTGGCCAGCGCCCGTACCACAAACGTCTTGCCGCAGCCGGGCGGTCCATACAGCAGAACACCGCGCGGCGGCGCTACGCCCAGCCGCTGAAAGGTGTCCGGGTGCTGTAGTGGCCACAGCACCGCCTCGGTGAGCGCCTGCTTGGTCTCCGCCATATCGCCGACGTCGTCGAGCGTCACCGATCCGACCGACACCTCTTGGGTGGCCGATCGCGACAACGGCCGGATGACCGTCGTCGCGCCCATCAGGTCGTCCTGCGTCAGCACCGGCGCCTTACCATCGGCACTGGCCCTCGCCGCCGCTCGCAACGCCGCCTCGCGTACCAATGCGGACAGGTCGGCCACGACGAAACCCGGTGTGCGTTCGACGATTTCGTCCAGGTTGAGGTCGGTAGCCGGCACGTCGCGCAGCAGCACCTCGAGCAACTGCTTGCGGACGGCGCCGTCGGGCAGGCTCAGCCCCAGCTCGCGGTCGCACAGGTCGGGCGCCCGCAGCCGCGGATCGACCCCGTCCGGCGCCTGTGAGGTCGCGATGAACGCGACACCCCGGGTGGCGACGGCGTTGCGCAACTCGGTGAGGATCAGCGTTGATACGGATTCGGCGGGCCTGTCCTGGCTGCCTGGCAGCAGCGCATCGATATCCGTGATCAGCAGAACGCCACCGCCGTTGCGCACGGTGGCCACGGCAGAGGACACGCTCTGCAGCCGGTCTTCGGCACGTAACGCTCCCACCTCGGGGCCGTCGAGTTCGACCAGCCGCCGGTCGGCACAAACGGCACGCACGAGCGCGGCCTTGCCAACGCCGGCAGGGCCGGACACCAGGACACCGAGATTCGATGTGGCGCCGAGTGTTTCGAGAAGTTCAGGCTGGTCGAGTGCCAGCTTGAGCCACTCCGTGAGCCGCGAGGCTTGGGCATGTGAGCCCTTGAGGTCGTCGATGTTGACCGTCGCCGTCTTCTTCGGGGTGGACACCGTGTGCTGGACTGCCGTTGCGGGTGCGGTTGCGACCACCCCGTCGCCCCAACTCACCACCGAATTCGGCTGCACGCTCACCGGTCCCGCGGGATCGACACCGGTGACCGTCAGTAATTCCGACGTCCACGTGATGCCTACCGACGACGCCAGTGCCGCGGTAGCCGCCGAGGTCGGAATGTCGGGGCCGAGATCGCGCGGGAGCAGCGACACGGTGTCGCCAACGGTCATCACCTTGCCAAGGAGGGCCTGACGCAGCGTCGTCGACGAAATCGACTGGGTGGCAAGCTTTGACCCGCTCACGGTGACCGATCGCGCGCCGTAGACGGTGACTGCCGACACGATCACCGTAGTGTCCTCGCGCAGCCCAGCGTTGGACAGCGTCACGTCGTCAAGCAGTGCGGTGCCGGTCGGTGTGCCGCCGGGTGTCAGCCCTGCCACCGCGGCGGTGGTACGCGAGCCGGTCAGCGAAACCGCATCCCACTCGCGAATACCAAGGGCTGCAATGGCTTCCGGGTGTAACCGGACGACGCCGCGGCGCGCGTCCAGCGCTGAGGTGTTCAGGCGAGCAGTCAGCCGCAGATGGCCCAGCGGAGGATCCTCCGCCATTTCGGTCTGCGTCATCTCACCTGCCCGGCTTGCGCAGGCCAAGCCGCGACATCGAGCGGCGACGCTGAGGGCCCGACGCCCTTCGGATCGCCCGTCGCGCCGCACGTTGTTGTCGGGGTTTGTCGTCCCACACTTCTGGATGCTCGGCAAGGAATCGGCGCGTACGGATGGCGAACGGGATGTGAATGACGTAGGCCGCGATGATCGCCAGGATCGTCAAGTAGCCGTAGAAGATTGACGCCGCCACCAGGACGACCACCCCG
Organism: Mycobacterium sp. JS623; assembly: GCF_000328565.1. NCBI lineage: Bacteria > Bacillati > Actinomycetota > Actinomycetes > Mycobacteriales > Mycobacteriaceae > Mycobacterium > Mycobacterium sp. JS623. Next base: position 511,799 of record NC_019966.1, read on the forward strand.
AGCAATAGCAGCGGAACCATGTTTGGTGACACCGAGAAGGTGTGAATCTTACGCATGGGCAGGGTGCTGACCACCAGCAGCGAGACGCCAATCATCCAGATGATGACCGCCGCCTCCGACGTCCACCACCCGTCGCCGAACTGCATCTTGGCGGCCAGCGGACCGATTGCACCGATCGCGCCCGCCGGCGCCGGCATGCCGACGAAGTACTCCTTTTCGTAGGCGGGCTTGTCGACGTCGAGCATCGCGTTGAACCGAGCCAGCCGCAACACGATGCAGACGGAGTAGACCAACACCACGATCCAGCCACCTCGCGAGTGCGAGAGCAGCGTGCCGTAGACGATGAATGCCGGTGCCACACCGAAATTCACCGCGTCGGCCAGCGAGTCGATCTCCTCACCCATCCGCGAGGCGACCTTCAGAATCCTGGCGATGCGACCATCGAGCGCGTCGAGGATCGCGGCCACCGCCAGAAACGCCATCGCCTCGGTCGGGCGGTTGTCCAGCGCCATCTTCACCGACGTCAACCCGAGGCAGATGGCTGCCACCGTCATGGCGCTTGGCAGGATGCGCAGGCTCACGACGGGCGCCTTGATGCGCGGTTTCACGACAGCTCGGCCAATACTGTTTCGCCAGCCAGTGCCCGCTGCCCCGTGGACACCAGGATGTTTGAGCCTGCGGGCAGGTACGTGTCCAACCGCGACCCGTACCGGATCAGGCCGTAGGTGTCGCCGATGGTCAGCTTGTCGCCGACCTTGGCCTCGCACACGATGCGCCGCGCCACCAGGCCGGCGATCTGCACGGCGATCACGTCGGCGCCGTCGGCGGTGCGGATCAGCACGCTGTTGCGTTCGTTGTCCTCGCTGGCGGCCTCGAGTTCGGCTGAGCCGAACGCCCCAGGCCGGTGCACGACCGAAACCACCTCGCCGCTGATCGGCGCCCGCTGCACGTGGGCGTCGAAGATCGACAGGAAGATGCTGATGCGCGGCAACGGCGTTGGGGGCAGCCCGAGTTCGGCAGGGGGCAGCGCCTCCTCGATGAGGCAGATGAGTCCGTCCGCAGGCGCGACAATGAGGCCCGGTCGCGTGGGTGGCACGCGCCGCGGATGCCGGAAGAACGCGGCATTCGCGGCCGCCGACGCCAGGCCGGCGCGGCGCAACCACGGGCGCCTACGTCCCAGCGCGGCGAGCGCGAGACTGGCGCCAACGAACGGCAGCCCTGCAGAGTGCATCGGCGGAATAGTGGTGCGCACCAGCGCCGCGAGCCGCTCAGGGCCGGATTTGAGGTCGGGGCGTCTGGCCATCGTGCAGCGATTCTACGGGCGGCCCGTTTCGCCGAGAGGGCTTAGGCCAAGTCCCACACGTGCACCGTCGACCCGGCGGCGACCTCGGCGACGTCCTCGTCGATTTCCAGCAGGCAATTGGCCGAGGCCAGCCAGCGCAGATGATGGGACGCCGGCGGGCCGTAGCTGGTGACCGTGCCCGCCTCGCGGTCGAGCACCCCGCGCCGGAACTGACGCTTGCCCCGCGGCGAGGTCAGGTCCTCAGCCAGGACCGCCGTGCGCCGCGGCCGGTCGGGATTCGGCAGTCCCATCGCGGCGCGCAGCGGTTCGCGGATGAACACCTCGAACGACACCAGCGCGCTGACCGGATTGCCGGGCAGCGTGATGATCGGTATGCCATTCACCGAACCGGCGCCCTGCGGCATGCCCGGCTGCATCGCCACCTTGACGAACTGGACATCGCCGCCCTGGCCCGATGTCGCGGGTCCTCCGGCTCCGAGTGAGTCCTTGACCACTTCGTACGCCCCCGCGCTGACGCCGCCCGTCGTGATGATCAGGTCGGCATCACCTGTGTGGCGATCTAGTGCGTCGCGGAAGGCGGCGACGTCGTCGCCGACCATCGGCTCGGCAACCACGACGGCGCCCGCGTCACGCACGGCTGCGGCCAGCATCACCGCGTTGGACTCGTAGATCTGGCCCGGCTGCAACGGCGTACCGGGGGGCACCAACTCGGTGCCGGTGGACATCACCAAGACCCGTTGCGGTGCAACGACTTTCAGCTCACCCAAGCCCAACGCCGCCGCGAGACCAAGCGCCGCAGGCGTGAGCAACTGGCCCGCTCGCAGCACCGTCGTGCCTGCCGTGACATCCTCACCGGCGCGACGGACATGCTGACCGTCCCTGGCGCTCGCGCGGATGGACACCGTGTCGGTGGCACCGTCAGTGGCCTCGACCGGGACCACCGCCGTTGCTCCTGCCGGCAGCGGCGCGCCGGTCATGATGCGGTGTGCCGTACCGGGTTTCAGGGTGAGCGGGTCAGTACGGCCGGCGGGGATGTCCTCGGCCACGGGCAGCAGCACGGGCTGTTCGGGTGTCGCGGCAGCGACGTCGTCCGCCACGACGGCATAACCGTCCATCGCCGAGTTGTCGAACCCCGGCAGCGATAGTGGCGCAACCACATCGTCGGCAAGGACGAGGCCGAGTGTGTCGGCGAGCGGCAAGGTGACCGACGGCTTTGGCTTGATCAGGCCGGCGACAACGCGCCGGTGTTCGTCGACGGTGCGCATCAGACGGGGAACGTCACGCCGGTGAGCTCTTCGGACACCGTCCACAGCCGCCGCTGAAGACCCTCGTCATGCGACTGTGCGCTGGACTCAACGACTTTCGGGTGTCCTCGCACTTCGCCGATGCCATCGGGCCCGTAATACTGGCCGCCCTGCACGTTGGGGTCGGTGGCCGCGCGCAGGATCGGCAGCGCACCCATGTCTGCCGGCTGGGTCAAGGCACGCCAGATGAAGTCAGGGATGAAACCGGGCAGGTGCCGCATGAGCTCGGTGTCGGAGAAACCGGGATGGGCGGCCGCGGCGATCGTCGGGGTGCCCTTGGCGGCCAGCCGCCGCTGCAGCTCGTAGGTGAACAGCAGGTTCGCGAGTTTCGACTGTCCGTAGGCCTCGACGCGGTTGTACTTGCGTTCCAACTGCAAATCGTCGAAATGAATCCGGGCCAGGATGCGGTGGCCGACGCTACTGACCGCGATAACGCGCGACCCTTCGACAGGCAGCATGTTGTCGAGCAGCTGACCGGTCAGCGCGAAGGCGCCGAGATGGTTGGTGCCGAGCTGCATCTCGAAGCCGTCTTTGGTGCTCTCGCGCGTCGGCACGTACATCACGCCGGCGTTGTTGATCAGCAGATCGATACGGGGGTAGTCGGCGCGCAGCTGATCGGCGGCCGTACGCACGCTGTCCAAGGACGTCAGGTCCAGCTCCTGCAGACTGACCACGGCGTTAGGGCTTTTCGACGTGATCCGATCCGCGGCCTCCTTGCCCTTGTCGAGATTGCGCACCGCAAGCACGACGTGGGCACCCTTGTCCGCCAATACCGCCGCGGTGTCGAAGCCGAGGCCGGAATTCGCGCCTGTCACGACGGCGACCCGGCCGGTTTGATCGGGCACGTCGGCCGCGGTCCACTTGTTGCTCATGGCCTCAACATACTCAGCAGCTGGCGGCTAGTTTCGTTGTCGTGGGGATGCGAGCAGTCGAACTGGTTGAGCCGGCCAATCCGCCGAGCCGCAAGGCTCCGCTGGTCTGGGCGATCGGTGCGGCGATCCCATGGTTGATGCTGGCAGCGGGCCAGCTGGTGTGGTTCGTGATCAGTCCGCGATTACCGGGGGTGCATGTTGTCGCGGCCGCCGCCACGGTTTCGGGCATCGCGCTGTTCGTCGGCGTCGTGCCGGCGTGGCGATACCGCGTGCACCGCTGGGACATTGACACCAAGGCGGTGTACACCCGGACGGGGTGGCTGGTGCAGGAGCGCCGGATCGCGCCGATCTCGCGGGTGCAGACCGTCGACACCGAACGCGGCCCGCTGGACCAGTTGTTCGGGCTGGCCAATGTGACGGTGACGACGGCGTCGTCGGCGGGCGCGGTGCGAATCGTCGCGCTGGATTCCGATGTGGCAGACCGGGTTGTCGCGCAGTTGACCGATATCGCGGCGCTCGGCGGCGAGGACGCGACGTGACGGGCCCCGCCGGGCAGGCGTGGCAACGGCTCAGCCCCCGCATGCTGCTGGTGCATCCTGTCCATGAGGTGCTGCGCCAGATACCGCTGCTGATTGGATCGGTGGTGCTCGGATCGGCCACCGGCAATCCGCTGTGGACACTATTTGGGCTCGCGCTCGTCGTCGGCTATGGCGTGGCGCGCTGGTTCACCACCACATACCGGATCGAGGCCGAAGAAGTGCGGCTGCGTACGGGTGTCCTTCAGCGCAAGGTGCTTTCGGTGCCGCGCAATAGGATTCGCTCGGTGTCGACCGATGCGCGATTGTTGCACCGACTGCTCGGGTTGACCGTTCTGCGGCTGGGCACGGGTAAGGAGGCAAGGGGCGACACGGTATTCGCGCTCGATGCGGTCGAGGCCGGACAAGTGCCACGCCTGCGCGCCATACTGCTGGCCGATTCGCTTGCGCCTACCGAACTGGATGCGCCGGGCGGTGAGTTGGCGCGTTGGCAGCCGTCCTGGCTGCGCTACAGCCCGCTGAGTTTCACCGGGCTGGCGATGATCACGGCTGCGGTGGGGGTGGTGTATCAGGCGGGTGCCGGTGTGGCACTGCAGAATTCGCGGCTGGCCCGGTCCGGGGTGGAGGCGGCGGAGCGCTTCGGGGTCGCGGCGAGCCTGATCGTGGCGTCGGTCGTGGTGCTCGTTGCTTCGGTGGTGTTGTCGGTGCTGCGGTCGCTGATGACCTACGGAAACTTGGTGCTGCGTCGAGACGCCGAACTGCTGCACCTCGAGCATGGCCTGCTCAGGCTGCGCGAACAGACCTTCGATATGCGCCGGTTGCGGGGTGGCACTTTGCGTGAGCCGCTGTTGGTGCGGATGTTCGGGGGCGCCCGGCTGGATGCTGTGATGACGGGCGTCGGCCGGGCGGGCGAGGCGTCGCTGCTGCTGCCGCCTTGCCCGCGAGCGACGGCCGAGGACGTGCTGTCGGGGCTGATCGCGAGGCCGGATGCGGTCAACGGTCCGCTGCGCGCGCATGGCGCGGCGGCGACGCGCAGACGCTGGACCCGAGCATTGGCGCTGCCTGCGGTGTTGCTGATCGCGATGGTCGCGCTGCCGGCGTCCGTCTGGCTGTGGCCGATGTGGGCGGTGGTGACGGTGTGCTGCGCGTTGCTGGCGCTCGACCGGTCGCGGGCGCTGGGGCATCGGGTGGACGCCGACTGGTTGGTGGCGCGGGCGGGCAGCCTGGATCGGCGACGCGACTGCATCGCCGCGGCGGGCATCATCGGCTGGACGGTGCGCCAAACGCTGCTGCAGCGCCGCGCTGGCGTCGCGACGTTGATCGCCGCCACGGCGGCGGGGGTGAAGAGCTATCGGGTGATCGATGTTCCTGCTGAGTTGGCGTGGACGATCGCAGCGAGCGCATCGCCGTGGGTCGCCGACAACGCCTGGGCTAGGACTTGACAGGTTCGGCGACCAGTTCGCCGCGCTGAATCTGCGTGGACAGTTCGTGCGAAGCGACAGCGCCCGACGCCACGGAAACCAGCGCGCCTGCGTACCGTCCACGACGCTCCATCGGATCCGGTCACCCGGGACAGCCCTGCCACGGCGCGGTCCTGCCAGAATCAAGCGCATGATCACGGCCCTGGCACACACCGGCGTGTGCGTTCCCGACTGCGAGGCCGCGGTGGCCTATTACCGCGACATGCTGGGATTTACGGTGCTATCGCCGCCGTATGTGATGGACGGCGACGCGATTCGCGCCGACATGGGCGAGTTGTTGGCCGATCCGGCGATGAAGGCCGCGATTCTGGGCTTCGGCGACGGCGGTGACCGCGTGCTCGAAGTCATCGAGTATCTGCGCGCCGACGGCAGCGGGACGGGTCGCGCCGGCCTCGCCGACCCTGGGCTCTCACATATCGGCTTGATTTGCGACGACGTCGCTGCGACCCGGAAGACGTTGGAGGACAGGGGAGTTCGCTTCCTGGTCGACGGGATCGCCGACATCGCAGGAGTGCGCACCACGTGGTTCGCCGATCCGTGGGGTGTGGTCTTCATCCTGGTCGAGAAGCGCAAGCCTCACCGACCGTACTTCGCGCAGTTCGGCTAGCCCCGAGTTGCGCTGATTCGTTTGCCGTTTACTGTCGGGCCATGGCAATCGGTGGTGTGCTGTTCGACATCGACGGCGTCCTGGTGACGTCGTGGAAGCCGATCGCGGGCGCCGCCGAGACCCTGCGGACGTTGTCCGACAACCAGATTGCATGCTCATACCTGACCAACACCACGACCCGGACGCGCGTGCAGATCGCCGAACTTCTCACCGAGGCAGGCATGGCGGTGCGCGCCGACGAGGTCATCACCGCGGCGGTACTCACCGCGCAGTATGTCCGCAACCGCTATCCCGACGCGCGGTGCTTCCTGGTCAACAGCGGGCAGATCGCCGAGGACATGCCCGGCATCGACATCGCGTACTCGAGCGACTTCACCGGGCCGGCGGCCCCGGAGACGCCCGATGTAGTGCTGCTTGGCGGGGCCGGGCCGGAGTACAGCCATCTGACGCTGTCGTGGGTGTACGACTGGATGGCGCAAGGCGTGCCGGTGGTCGCCATGCACCGCAGCACCGCGTGGACCACCACCGACGGGTTGCGCGTCGACACCGGCATGTACCTGATCGGGATGGAGGAGACGTCCGGACGCAAGGCCACCGCGGTCGGCAAGCCCGCGCCAGAGGGTTTTCTCGCGGCCGCCAGCCGACTCGGCGTCGACCCCGACGAGATGTACATGATCGGCGACGATCTCAACAACGACGTGTTGGCCGCTCAGGTGGTCGGGATGACCGGGGTGTTGGTGCGCACGGGTAAGTTCCGCCAGGACACGCTGGATCGTTGGGCCGCAGACGAATTCGCGATGCAACCCAATCACGTGATCGATTCGGTCGCCGACCTGCCGGAGTTGCTCGGGCTTTAGAGCCGACGCGTTGGTGGCCGTTTTTCGTCGGCGGCCGCGCTGTCGCTGGATCAGGTCGGCGTCATCGCCGCACGGGCAGCCGAGGGATCTGATGAGCATTACGCGCAGTTGGCGGCGGTGGCCACGGTCAACCAGCTGCGTACCGCGGTCAAGCGGCCCTCGCGCATCGCGGCCGCGCACCGCGGAAACTCCTCAGCGCAATGCGATTGATGGGCGCATCGTCGAGATCGTCGCCGAGAACAACTAAGTTGGCTCGGGCTTTAAAGCCGACGCGTTTCGAGTCGAGACTCCTTGGCGTCATCGACGAAATATGCTGCGGCGCAGTCTCTTTCGCTGACGGCTTCGACGAAGTCGGTGCCGCGGTAGAGGATACCGGCCCCGTCGTCAGTGGCGTAACCGGCAGGCAGCGCGCCATCCGCGATCAGACGTTGAAACAGCGGACGGCGCTGCGGTTCGGAGTCGTAGTGCACACCGTTCGAGTACGGCACCAGCCCAAGCCCGTCTGTGACGGGCCGAAGCTCAGGCCCGAATGAGTCCGTGGTGCCGCCGACGTGCCAGCAGATCGATCCCGCGGAGATGCCGGTGAGCACCACGCCGGCCTGCCACGCGGTTCGCATCGCGGTGTCGACGCCGTGCAGCCGCCACATCGCCAGCAGACCCGCGACGCTGCCGCCGAACACCCACACCACGTCGTGGTCGAGCAGATGCGCGGTGATGTCATCGACGTTGGGCATCGGAAACAGCGTCAGATGCGAAGCGTGGAACCCCCGCGCCTGTGCAGCGTCGATGAGCCAGTGCAGCACGGTGGGATTGTCGCCGACCGCGGTCGCCACGAAACACAGCCGCGGCGCCCGTCCCGAAACTCCGGCCAACTCGATCGCATATTCGGTCAGCTCGCTGAACTCCCAACGGGTGCGTTGGCCTTCCCGGAAGCCGCCGCTGGTCGCAAGGATGGTCGGGGCGTCGGCTGGCACGAGGAAAACGTATGCGGGATTGCCGGTTTTCGCGATTACTTATCTCGAAGCTGAGAGTCTGTAATCACATGACTGAAGAACGCATGACTGCCACCCTCACAATCCAGGCGCCGGCCCAAGACGTCTTCGACGTGCTGGCCGACCCGTCGACCCATCAGGCGATCGACGGCACCGGTTGGGTGCGGGAGTCGCTGGGCGGCAAGCCGATCACCGAAGAAGGTCAAGTCTTCAGGATGGCCATGTACCACCCCAACCATCCGAACAAGGATTACGAAATGGCGAACCGGATCGAGGCATTCGACCCGCCCCGAGCCATCGCCTGGCAGCCTGGCCAGGGCCCCGACGACGCCCACCTCGAATTCGGTGGCTGGGTCTGGCGCTACGACCTCGAGCCCGTAGGGCCGGGCGAAACGGCGGTCACGTTGATCTACGACTGGTCCGCGGTGCCGCAGCAGACACGCGACCACATCGGGTTCCCGCCGTTCCCCCGTGATCATCTCACCAGGTCACTGAAGAACTTGGCGCACCTGTCTCAAACCCGGTGACGCCGCAAGACATCCCCGAGTCGGTCACGAATCCGACTGCGCCCGACGCGAGCGCGCTTGACATCTTTGTCAGCTGGTTCGGCCGAACCTCACTACACCGACGGTCCCGCGGACGTCGGCGGATTCACAGCCGGTGTGGCGCTGCCTCACCCGATGGGGGCGCCGGCGAAATCCACAGCGGCAGCGCCCTCCCCGACGTAGGTTCATTTCTCCAGGATCAGGGTGTCGACGTACCCGACCTCAGCGGGGCCTCCTCTAGGCCTGCAGTGTGCGCACCGCTTCGATGCGGGCCTTGAGCTGATCGGTCGTCGCCGCGGCGATCGGCGGACCGCCGCAGATCCGACGCAACTCCTTATGGATCCAGCCGTGCGGCTTGCCGGTACGGTGGTGGGCCACCGACACCAGCGTGTTGAGCTCGCGACGCAGCTCGCGCAACTGCCCGTGCGTTGACGGCCGCGGCACCTCACCGCTGGCCGTTCTCTTGGTGAGTTGCTCTTCTTGCCTGCGCCGCAACAGGTCTCGCATCTGTTCCGCGTCGAGCAGGCCCGGGATACCGAGGTAGTCGGCCTCCTCTTCACTGCCCGCGGGTGTAGCGGTACCGAACGACGAGCCATCGAAGATCACCTGATCAAGCTCGGCGTCGGCACCTAGCATCTCGTAGCGGGTATCCGTATCGCTGGACTCGTCTTTCTGCTTCGCGGCGTCCGCAAGCAGGTCATCGTCGAGGCCGTCGGACTCCCGATGCGGCTTGCCGAGCACGTGGTTGCGCTGCGCTTCCATCTCGCTGGCCAGCAGCAGCAGATTGGGTACCGACGGCAAGAAGATGCTCGCCGTCTCACCGGGTTGGCGGGTCCGGACGAAGCGTCCGACCGCCTGCGCGAAGAACAGCGGCGTCGACGCGCTCGTCGCGTACACACCCACGGCGAGCCGTGGCACGTCGACGCCTTCGGAGACCATCCGCACCGCGACCAGCCAGCGGCTCGTCCCAGCCGAGAACTGGCTGATGCGGTCCGAGGACCCTGGGTCGTCGGAAAGCACGACCGTCGGCGCCTCACCGGTGATTTTGGTGAGCAATTCGGCGTAGGCGCGCGCGGCGGTCTGATCCGACGCGATGACCATGCCGCCGGCGTCTGGGACGTGTTGGCGCTTCTGCTGCAGCCGCTTGTCCGCGGCGGCGATCACCGCGGGCATCCACTCACCCGCAGGATTCAAAGCGGTTCGCCACGCGCGGGCCGTCTGCTCGGCGGTCAGCGGCTCGCCGAGCCGTGCCGCGTGTTCCTCGCCCGCGCTGTCGCGCCACCGGGCCTCGCCCGAGTAGGCCAGGAACACGACAGGCCGCACGACACCGTCGGCCAACGCCTCTGCATACCCGTAGGAGTGGTCGGCCTGCGAGCGCATCAGCCCGTCGCCGTCGGGCTCGTAGGTGACGAACGGGATCGGGCTGTCGTCGCTACGGAACGGCGTACCCGTCAGCGCCAGCCGCCGCGTCGCATCGGCGTAGGCCTCGCGGATGGCGTCGCCCCAACTCTTCGCGTCGCCGCCGTGGTGGATCTCGTCGAAGATGACAAGGGTCCGGTAGTTCTCGGTGCGCACCCGGTGCCGGGTCGGGTGGCTGGCCACCTGGGCATAGGTGACGACGACGCCGTGGTACTCCGACGACGTCTGCGCCGACGAATTCGAGAACTTGGGATCCAGCGCAATGCCGACCCTCGCGGCTGCCTGCGCCCACTGCGTCTTGAGGTGTTCGGTGGGCACGACGACCGTGATTCGCTCGACGGTGCCGTCGGCCAGCAGCTCCCCGGCGATGCGCAGGGCAAACGCCGTCTTGCCTGCGCCGGGGGTGGCAACGGCCAGGAAATCGCGTGGCTTGGCGCCGAGATACCGCACCAATGCCCGACGCTGCCAGCCCCGCAAAGCCTGGGTGTCGGGCGCTGCAAAAGCCGGCACCCAAAGCTCCTCACTGATCGGACAGCAGCCTAGCGCAGGGGATTACGCGCGCGCATCTCCACTGGAGAACGTGTCGGCAGGTCGGCAATTCGCTAGACCAATTGTCGGCCACAAGCGGCTTCACGGTAATCTCCGGACAAGCGCGGAAGCGACCTAGCTGTGTGGCCCGCTCCTCGAGCAGCAAACATGATGCTTGCGCTGCGGCCAGATGGGTACCCATCTGGCCACAATGACTCCTACGTCCTACCCAAGCACTGACGACATCGACCCTTGCGTACGCGTTTACGGGACGCGGGTCCACAATCTACGGGGAGTCGACGTAGTCGCGCCGCGTGACGCGCTGGTCGTATTCACCGGGATCTCTGGTTCCGGCAAGTCTTCGCTCGCCTTCGGGACCATTTATGCCGAGGCTCAGCGCCGCTACTTCGAATCGGTCGCTCCGTATGCCCGACGCCTGCTGTTGCCAACCGGCGCGCCAAAGGTAGATGACATCACCGGGCTACCGCCCGCTGTCGCGCTGCAACAGCGCCGGGGTTCGGCCACCTCACGGTCGACCGTCGGCACCGTCACCACCCTGTCGAACCTGCTGCGGATGTTGTTCTCCCGCGCCGGGACCTACCCGCGCGACGCCACGGAACGTCTGGACTCCGACGCCTTCTCCCCGAACACCGCGGTCGGGGCGTGCCCCGAATGTCACGGGCTGGGACGCATCCACCGGGTGACCGAAGAGACGCTGGTACCGGATCCGTCGCTGACCATCCGAGAGGGCGCCGTCGCAGCCTGGCCGGGTGCCTGGCAGGGCCAAAATCTGCGTGACATCCTCATCACTCTCGGATATGACATCGACAAGCCATGGCGGAAGCTTCCTAAGCGGCAACGCGATTGGATTCTGTTCACCGACGAACAGCCGACTGTCGAGATCGATCCGGGTCAGCATCCCGTGCAGGCCGATTATTACTACAACGGCACGTTCTCGAGCGCCGAGCGCCATGTCCGTCACACGTTGGCGAACTCGCATAGCGCGATGATGCGTCGCCGCGTGCTGCAGTTCGTCGACAGTGTCGACTGCCCTGTGTGCCAGGGTTCCGGGTTGCGGCCGGAGGCGCTGAAGGTGACATTCGCCGGGCGTACGATCGCAGATTACGCGACAATGCCGTTGACGGACCTCGCGAATACCTTGCGACCCACCGCTTCTCGAACCGACGCCGCCGCCGCCTACGAGTCCACGCAATCCGGTGAGCTGACCGAAGTGGCGACCATGATCGCCGCTGACCTGGTTGCACGCCTGCAGATACTCATCGATCTCGGTCTCGGGTATCTCACGCTCAGCCGCCGCACGCCGACGGTGTCACCCGGCGAATTGCAGCGATTGCGGCTGGCCACGCAGCTGCGAGCCGGCCTTTTCGGAGTGCTCTACGTCCTTGACGAGCCGTCGGCAGGTCTGCACCCTGCCGACGCCGAACCACTACTCGATGTGCTCGATCGCCTACGGCGAGCGGGCAATTCGCTATTCGTCGTCGAGCATGACATGGACGTCGTCCGTCGTGCCGATTGGATCGTCGACGTCGGACCAGGGGCCGGTGAACTCGGCGGGGACGTACTCTACAGCGGACCGGTGCCGGATCTCGCAGGCGTCGAGGAGTCGATTACGCGCCGGTATCTGTTCGACGGGGCAGAGCCGCCATCTCGTGATCCCCGCACGCAGACGGGGCGGTTGCGGTTGCGCGGCATCAACTTTCACAATCTGAAAGACGTCGACGTGGACCTGCCGCTGGGGGTGTACACGGCGGTCACCGGTGTGTCTGGCTCAGGAAAGTCGACGCTCGTCGTCAAGGTTCTCGGCGACGTCGTCAGCAACCACCTCGGAACGGGCCGCGCAACCGAGTCGGCCGAATCCGACGATGACGAATCCGGCACGGGGATAATCGATCTCGACCACGACGCGAGCGTCGGCGTGACGGCTGAGGGAGTTGAGGAGATCAACCGACTGGTGTCGGTCGACCAGCGCCCAATCGGACGCACACCGCGGTCGACGCTAGCGACCTACACCGGCCTGTTCGACGCCGTGCGCCGCGAATTCGCCGCGACCCCGAAGGCGCGTCGCCGCGGGTGGACCGCGGGCAGGTTTTCGTTCAACGTGGCCGAAGGGCGGTGCCCAACCTGTCAGGGGGAGGGGTTCGTCTCGGTGGAGTTGCTGTTTCTGCCTGGCACATACGCCACATGTCCGGCGTGTCAGGGCGCGCGCTACTCCGAGCAGACGCTGGAGGTGCGGTATCGGGATCGGACGATCGCCGACGTGCTCGCGATGACCGTCGACGAGGCCGCGGAGTTCCTCGCCGACGTCGTGCCTGCTGCTCGCAGTCTCACCACACTTCAGGAGGTCGGGCTGGGATATCTGCGTCTCGGGCAGCCCGCGACCGAGCTGTCGGGCGGCGAGGCCCAGCGGATCAAGCTGGCGTCCGAACTGCAGCGGCCTCGGCGCGGCCATACCCTCTACGTCCTCGACGAACCGACCACCGGCCTGCACCCCGCCGATGTGGATCTACTCGATCGACAACTGCACCGTCTGGTCGACGCAGGCAATACCGTCGTGGTGGCCGAACATGACATGCGGATGGTCGCGGGCGCGGACTGGGTGATCGATCTGGGGCCTGGCGCGGGGAATGACGGCGGTCGGGTCGTGGTCACCGGACCACCGGCGAAGGTTGCACGTGCGAAACGGAGCCGCACTGCGCCATACCTGGCGAAGCGGTTGGCGGCGTCCGCTATTCGATGAAGAAGTTGTCGTTGGCGATGAGCCATTCGCGACGCTCGTCGTCGGACATCTCGCCGAGCTTGGCCATGCCCTCGAAGTAGTGCTCTCGCGGCGCGCCGGGAGCAAACAGCATCAAGATCGACGTCGGCTCGTCGGCCTCATTGCGAAAACCGTGGATCCCGCCGGGCGGAACGTAGAGGAAGTCGTTCGGCTGCCCGTCGACCCAGTCGGTGCCGTCGTACAGCTTGATGGTGCCCGACAACACGAAGAACGCCTCGGACATCGCACGGTGAAAGTGCGGGCCCGGTCCGCCGCCCTTCGGTGCGATCTCCACCCGGTAGAGCCCATAGTCGCCGTCGGTGGCCTGTTGGTTGGCCAGATAGTGGTACTTCACGAGGCCGAACGAGTCGTGATCCGGCGCCTCGTCGCCTCGCCGAAGCCGGGCGCTGACCTCAGGCTGGTCCTTGGTGTACCGGGGCGGGGGATAGGGCGGCACGATCAGAGACATCGCATCCCAGCGTGCCAGAGCGTCGGCGACCGCGCGACATCCCGATGACAGCTCGCGTTCAGCTACGAGCGCTAGCCTGCGCGCGTGCTGAGTCGGCGGGCGTTCATGGCTACCGTTGCGGGTTCGGTAGTGGCCGTCGGCCTCGGCGCACCATCAGCGGCCGCGGCGCCGCTCGACCCAGACCCTGCGGCGGTCGCGACGCTCAACCGCGGCCGGATGCCAACTCAATGGGGCATCGCGTTGCCCGGTGTCGCCACGACGTTCGCCCCCAACGGGAAACAAATTGCGCTGACCTTCGACGCCTGCAGAGGAGCATGCGACGAGGCGTTGCTGAACACGCTCCAGCGCAACGGTATTCCAGCCGTGTTGTTCTTCTGTGCGAAGTGGATCGACGCCAATCCCGGCCGCGCTGCACAATTGGCCGCAAATCCGTTGTTCGACATCGGCAATCACGGCGCACGTCATGTTCCGCTGTCTGTCACCGGGCGATCCGCGTACGGCATCGCCGGGACTCGCTCGAGCGATGAGGTGGTGCAAGAGGTGTGGACCAATCACGACAAGATCACCGCGCTGACGGGGAGAGCGCCGACCTGGTTCCGGCCCGGCACAGCCCACTACGACGACGTCGCCGTTGAGATCGTGCGCGAGCTCGGCCAGCAGCCACTCGGCTTCTCCGTGAACGGCGACAATGGCGCGAAGGCGTCCGCGGCGGCTGTTCGATCGGCGGTCGTCGGCGCGGCGCCGGGCTCGATCGTGCTGGCCCACATGAACCATCCGGAGTCGGGCACCGCCGCCGGGATCGGCGACGCGATCACCGCGATGCACGCAGCTGGCTGGGAGTTCGTTTCACTCGATGGCCAAACGGTCCAGTAATGAACCTGGACGGTTCCTGCCGTGTCGCTGAAAATCGTAGAGCCGTGGTAGGCAATCGCGGATGAGCAGTCACCTCAGTTATGTCGAAGCCGTTGTGGTGGGCGCGTTTCAGGGCGTCACCGAGTTGTTTCCCGTGTCGAGCCTCGGGCATTCGGTGTTGGTCCCTGCCCTGGTCGGGGGGCGGTGGGCACAGGACCTCGACGTGTCCGCACCGGAGTCGCCGTATCTCGCGTTCATCGTGGGCTTGCACGTGGCAACCGCTGCGGCGTTGCTGGTGTTTTTCTGGCGCGACTGGGTGGCGATCATCGGCGGTTTCGTCACGTCTGTGCGCTATCGCCGGGTGAGCACGACGGCAGAACGCCTGGCTTGGCTGATCGTGCTGGCGACAATCCCCGTCGGGATCGCCGGACTTGCGCTCGAGCACCTGTTTCGGACCACGCTGGGCCGTCCGATACCGGCTGCGGCGTTTCTGGCTGCCAACGGCATCGTGCTGTATGCCGGGGAGCGGTTGCGCCGCCGCGCACCCGCGGTGGTGGGTGGCACCCCGGAAGACAGCGCGCTGGCGCCGCCCGACGAACGCATTGCACGACTGTCGATGGGGCAGGGCGTGCTGATCGGCTGCGCGCAGATTCTGGCGCTGCTGCCCGGTATCAGCCGATCGGGGATCACGATGGTGGCCGGGCTGTGGCGTGGCCTCAATCATGAAGAGGCGGCCCGGTTTTCGTTTCTGCTCGCCACGCCGGTGATCCTTGCGGCCGGTGTGCTGAAGGTTCCCGACCTGTTCGGTCCGCTGGGCGAGGGCATCCACGGCCAGGTGCTCGCTGGCAGCGTCGCATCGTTCGTCGCCGCGTACCTGGCCGTGCGGTTCCTGACCCGGTACTTCGAAACCCGAACGCTGACGCCGTTCGCGATCTATTGCACCGTCGCCGGTGTCGGCAGCCTGATCTGGTTGCTGCGCTGACGTCTCCTACGCACAGGGCACTTACAGGTCGACGGCGCATAGTGCGTGCATGGATCCGGCGCATGTGCCGCTGACGTGGTCCGTGTCGCTCACGCACTGGCAGTGGGACACCGGGGCTGTCCTGGCGGTCATCGTGTTGAGCGTTGGCTACGGTCGGGCATGGCGAAGATGCGAGGTGTTGACGCGCAAGCACGCGTGGTGTTTTGGCATCGGCGTCGTTTGGTTGGCTGCGGCGACCATGAGCGTGATCGGCGTGTACGCCGGCACGCTGTTCTGGGTGCGGGCGCTGCAGGTGTTGCTGCTGCTGTTCGTCATTCCGTTCTTCCTCGCGATGGGAAGGCCGGTGACGGCATTGCGTATGAACCGCGCAGTCACGACGCCAGCGGCGCGCGTCCTCTTTCATCCAACGGCGACGTCGGTGGCGATGCTTGCCACGCCGTGGCTGCTGTACCTCACACCGTGGTACGTCGCCGCTCTGCGTAGCGGGATCGTGGGGGCGGCGACGCGACTGTTGTTGCTGCTGATTGGTTTTGGCTACTTCTATGCCCGGCTGCAGGCTGACCCGGTGCCGCGCCGGTATTCGCAGCTGATCTCACTCGTCATCAGCATCGTCGAGTCGATTGGCGACGGGTTACTGGGCATCGTGTTGTGGCTCGGGCCCCTGATCGCCGCCGACTACTACGCGGGCAGACAGTGGGGGCCGAGCATGCGCGTCGATCAATCGATCGGCGCAGGCATCCTGTGGATCGTCGGTGATGTGCTCGGCGTCTCGTTCATCATCGTGCTGATGCGTCTCTTCTCGGCCGATGAACGCGAGCGGGCGACGGCCGTCGACGCTGAACTCGAGATGGCCGAGGCGCCGTCGGGCCTGTGGTGGGAACACGATCCGCAACTACGCGATCGGATGGGTCGCCGATGACCATCCCTGTGCTGGGCACACTTTCGGTGTCCGGGTTCACCAACGCCTGGTTTTTGCTGTTCTTCCTCGCGGTGGCGGTGATGGCGGCGGCCTACGTCGTGGCGCAACGCGCACGGCGGCGACGGGTGATGCGGTTCGCCAATCTCGACTTGCTGCAATCGGTGGTCCGGCCGCGCCGGCGCCGCTGGCGACACCTGCCCGCGGCGCTGCTCGTCGCGTCCCTGGCATTGTTGACGACCGCGATGGCGGGCCCGACACATGACCTTCGCGTGCCGCGCAACCGTGCGGTCGTGATGCTCGTCATCGACGTGTCAGAGTCAATGGTGGCGACGGACGTCGCGCCGAACAGGCTGGCGGCAGCCAAGGAGGCGGGCAAGCGATTCGCCGACGAGCTGACCCCAGGAATCAACCTGGGCTTGGTCGAATTCGCGGGTAATGCAACACTATTGATGGCGCCGACCACCGACCGTGATGCCGTCAAGGCCGCCATCGACACGCTCAAGGCTGCCGAACGCACCGCGACCGGCGAGGGAATCTTCACCGCGCTGCAGGCGATCGCGGCAACCACCGCCGTCCTTGGCGGCGGAGACGGTCCGCCGCCTGCGCGCATCGTCCTTGAATCCGATGGGAAGGAAACGGTGCCCGGCGAGCCCGATGCTCCGCGCGGCGCCTTCACCGCTGCGCACGCCGCGAAGGAACAGGGCGTGGAAATCTCGACGATCTCATTCGGCACACCCGACGGCACCGTCACGCTCAACGATCAAGAAATCCCCGTTCCCGTCGACGACTCGACATTGCAACGGATCAGTGAGATTTCGGGCGGGCAGGCATTCCACGCCGACAGCCTGGACACGCTCAACAGCGTGTATTCGACACTGCAGCGCAACATCGGCTTCGAGACGATTGCCGGCGATGCCAGCGCAGCATGGATTCGGTTGGGAGCGTTGGTCTTGATTGTCGCGCTCGCAGCGGCGGCGATGCTCAACAGGCGGCTGCCGGATTAGGTGGGCAGTCGGCGATTGATCAGCAGCCCGAGCACTGCTCCGGCGGTGGCGAGGATGACGGCCAGCCGTAGCCATCCCGCGCTGGCGGGTCCCCGCTCAATCCGGTAGCCCAGTTGGTCTTCGGCGGCGTGAAAGTTACGGCTGAGCTCGTCAATGGTTGCAGCTGAAGATGTTTGGCCGCCTGAGAGGTTCGCGATCGCCTTCATCATCTCGTCGTCGACCGGAACGGGAATGGTTTGGTTCTTGAGTTCGACGCTGCCGGTTGGCGTCCCGAACGCGATGGTGGAAATGGTGACGCCCTGTTGCCTTGCGGCGCGGGCGGCGGTGTAGGCGCCCTGCGGGGCGTTGGGGTTATCGGGTGTGTTCTCTTTGCCGTCGGACAGCAGCACGATGGTCGCGGGTGCAGGCTTGTCATCGGGTCCTTTCAGCACCGCATTGAGGGTCTGAATCGATTGCAGCGCAGAGAAAATCGCTTGGCCTGTGGCGGTCCTGTCGTCGGGCTTCAGCTTGTCGAGGGCCGCGACAGTCAGCTGGTGATCGGGGCTGGGGGCGACCAGGACGTTGGGACTGCCCGCGAATGCGATGAGGCCGAGGTTCACTCCCGGCGTCACTTGCTTCGCGAAATCCTGCGCAGCGTGCTCGGCGGCGGTGAGCCGGTTCGGCGTCACGTCGGTGGCGAGCATCGATTGGGATACGTCGATGACGAGCATGATCACCGCGCGGTCGCGCGGCACACGAACATCTCGGGTGGGTTGGGCTAGTGCCACGGTCAGCGGCACGAGGGCGATCAGCAACAGCGCAATCGGCAGGTGCCGCCAGGGCGATGGACGGTTCGGCGTGATCGAGGCGGCGGCCGGATCGGCGAACCGCCGCATCCGCTGCCTGCGGCGCCCCTGGGCGGCCACGTAGACCCCCAGGAGCGCCGCAGGAGCAATCAGCACGACCAGCCATCCCGGGTCGTCGAACCCGGATAGCGACAGCAGACCCAGCCCAGGAGCAGTCACCGCTTCACTGTGGCCGCTGCTGCTGGGAATCGCCTGTGGCCCAGCTCGGCTCAGCCGACCGGCGACACCACCGCCGTCAGTTCCTCGGACACCGCCCACAGCCTGCGCTGCGCGGCCACGTCGTGCGAGACAGCGCTTGACGCGACGACCTTCGGGTAGCCTCGCTGCTCGCCGAATCCGTCGGGGCCGTAGTACTGCCCGCCGATCACGCCGGGATCGGTTGCCGCGCGCAGCGTCGGCAGCGCACCCATGTCAGCGCCCTGCATCAACGGTTCGAGGAGTCGGGTGGCGACCGCGACCACCGGTGGCAGGTTGCGGGCCAACTCTGTGTTGGAGCCACCGGGATGTGCGGCGACGGCGATGGTGTTGGTGCCTTGCAGCCGGCGCTGGAGTTCATAGGTGAACATCAGGTTGGCCAGCTTGGCTTGGCCGTAGGCGCCGACGCGGCTGTAGCTGCGTTCCGACTGTAGATCGTCGAAACGGATGCCGCGGCGCGCGAAGCGATGGCCCACGCTGCTGACGGTGACGACCCGTGAGCCGGGGGCGGCCAGCACGCGATCTAGTACCAGGTTGGTCAGCGCGAAGTGGCCCAAATGATTTGTGCCGAACTGCAATTCGAAGCCATCTTTGGTGGTCGACTTCGGCGTCATCATCACACCCGCGTTGTTGATCAGCAGATCGATGGAGTCGTAGTCGGCGCGCAGCTGGTCGGCGGCCGCGCGAATGGAATCCAGCGACGTCAGGTCGAGCTCCTGAATGGCCACACTGGCGCCGGACTGCGCGCGAGCGATGAGGTCGGCGGCGGCCTTGCCCTTCTCGAGGTTGCGCACGGCGAGTACGACGTGTGCTCCCTTCGCGGCGAGCGCGGTCGCGGTCTCGTAACCGAGGCCGGTGTTGGCGCCGGTGACGACGGCCGTGCGGCCGGTCTGGTCGGGAATGTCGGCAGTTGTCCACTTGCCCATGAGGGATCTCCTACAATCGGTAAACGGGGCGGACGCTCCGTTTGATGACGACTATACGGAACGCGCGCCCCGCTTATCTATTCCCGAGGTGAGAGATGACCGAAACCGCCCGGCCGTTACGGGCCGACGCGGCGCGCAACCGTGCGCGGGTGCTGCAGGTCGCCTACGAGACGTTCGCCGCCGAGGGCCTTGGGGTGCCGATCGATGAGATCGCTCGTCGCGCCGGGGTCGGGGCGGGAACCGTGTACCGGCACTTCCCCACCAAGGAGGATCTGTATCGGGCGGTGATCGAGGACCGCATCAACCGCATCGTCGACGACGGCCGTGCGCTGCTGGCTTCCGCGGACCCCGGCGATGCGCTGTTCGCTTTCCTTCGGTCGATGGTGCTGCAGTGGGGGGCGACGGATCGAGGCCTGGCCGAAGCACTCGCCGGCCTCGGCGTCGACGTCAAGGCCGCCGTGCCCGACGCCGAGGATGCGTTCCTCGGGCTGCTCGGGGACCTGCTGCGAGCAGGGCAGAAGGCGGGCACGGTCCGGCGCGATCTCGATGTGCGTGACGTGAAGGCCCTCCTGGTCGGGGCGCAGGCGATCCAGACGTATAACGCCGAGGCGGCCGAGCGGCTGACCGAGGTGGTGCTCGACGGCTTGCGCCGCAAGTGAACGCCGCCTAGGTGACCTTGCACTCGCCCTGGTCGAGTGCTAAGAATGCAGTTGGCACTCGCGACCGGTGAGTGCTAGGTCGGGACGGTGAGGCCGGGGCCGCACTCGCGGAGCACATCCCCAGCCGTCCGTCGCGGGCACTGCGCCCGACCAACAAGACGTGCATCCCCAATCCGGAGGAAACACTTCGCAATGGCTAAGACAATTGCGTATGACGAAGAGGCCCGTCGCGGCCTCGAGCGGGGCTTGAACAGCCTCGCCGATGCGGTAAAGGTGACGCTGGGCCCCAAGGGTCGCAACGTCGTCCTGGAGAAGAAGTGGGGCGCTCCCACGATCACCAACGATGGCGTGTCCATCGCCAAGGAGATCGAGCTGGAGGATCCCTACGAGAAGATCGGCGCTGAGCTGGTCAAGGAAGTTGCCAAGAAGACCGACGACGTCGCCGGCGACGGCACCACCACCGCCACCGTGCTCGCTCAGGCACTCGTTCGCGAGGGCCTGCGCAACGTCGCGGCCGGCGCCAACCCGCTCGGCCTCAAGCGCGGCATCGAGAAGGCCGTCGAGAAGATCACCGAGACGCTGCTCAAGTCGGCCAAGGAGGTCGAGACCAAGGAGCAGATCGCTGCCACCGCCGCGATCTCGGCCGGCGACGTCCAGATCGGTGAGCTGATCGCCGAGGCCATGGACAAGGTCGGCAACGAGGGTGTCATCACCGTCGAGGAGTCCAACACCTTCGGCCTGCAGCTCGAGCTGACCGAGGGCATGCGCTTCGACAAGGGCTACATCTCGGGTTACTTCGTGACCGACGCCGAGCGTCAGGAAGCGGTCCTCGAGGATCCCTACATCCTGCTCGTCAGCTCGAAGATCTCGACGGTCAAGGACCTGCTTCCGTTGCTGGAGAAGGTCATCCAGTCGGGCAAGCCGCTGCTGATCATCGCCGAGGACGTCGAGGGCGAGGCGCTGTCCACGCTCGTCGTCAACAAGATCCGTGGCACCTTCAAGTCCGTCGCCGTCAAGGCCCCGGGCTTCGGTGACCGCCGCAAGGCGATGCTGCAGGACATGGCCATCCTCACCGGTGGTCAGGTCATCAGCGAAGAGGTCGGCCTCTCGCTCGAGAACGCCGATGTCTCGCTGCTGGGCAGCGCGCGCAAGGTCGTCATCACCAAGGACGAGACCACGATCGTCGAAGGTGCCGGCGACAGCGAGGCCATCGCTGGCCGCGTTGCGCAGATCCGCTCCGAGATCGAGAACAGCGACTCCGACTACGACCGCGAGAAGCTGCAGGAGCGCCTGGCCAAGCTGGCCGGCGGTGTTGCGGTGATCAAGGCCGGTGCCGCCACCGAGGTGGAGCTCAAGGAGCGCAAGCACCGCATCGAGGACGCCGTTCGCAACGCGAAGGCGGCAGTCGAGGAGGGCATCGTCGCCGGCGGTGGCGTGGCCCTGCTGCAGTCCGCGCCTGCGCTGGAGGAGCTCAACCTCACCGGTGACGAGGCCACCGGCGCGAACATCGTTCGCGTGGCGCTCGAGGCCCCGCTCAAGCAGATCGCCTTCAACGGCGGCCTGGAGCCCGGCGTCGTCGCCGAGAAGGTCCGCAACTCTGCTGCCGGCACCGGCCTGAACGCCGCCACCGGTGAGTACGAGGACCTGCTGAAGGCCGGCGTCGCTGACCCGGTCAAGGTGACGCGTTCGGCGCTGCAGAACGCGGCGTCCATCGCGGCGCTGTTCCTGACCACCGAGGCGGTCGTCGCCGACAAGCCGGAGAAGGCTCCGGCTGGTGCGGCCGACCCGACCGGCGGCATGGGCGGCATGGACTTCTAAGTCCCTTTACGAAAAAGCCCGGGTGTGCTTCGGCACCCCGGGCTTTTTCGTACCCTTCCCGGCGCGAACGTGGGTTACCCGCACGCATTTTCGCGCCAGCGCGTGACACAAGCCCACGCTCGGCGAGGACTAGGTCGCACGCGCCACACCCTGAATGGTCCGCAGTCGGCCGTCTGCGAGCGCGGCCGTCAGGTTCTTGGCCTTGGTCTCGAAGTCGGCGACGAATGCATGCAGCCCAAGGGGATTCGTGGGTAGTGCCAATAGCGCCTGCATCAACGCGGCCGCATCCGAGGTCAGATCGGCCCAGTGGTCGATCGTGAACCCCGCCGACTCGATGGCGGTCCGCAACGCGTCGGCATTGACAAGGTGGCTTTGCGCTGGCTGATCAGCCCACGGTAACGGGTAGCTGAGTTCGCCAGTGTCGCCAGAGACGATGTCCCACAGTGCAAGTCGGCATCCGTCGGCCAGTACCCGGCGCGCTTCGCCGTACAGCCGGCCTTTGTCGGCCACATTCATCTGCACGTGCTGGCTGAAGACGACGTCGAAGGTGGTGTCGGCGAAGGGCAGGGCGGTGACGTCTGCCTGCCGAACGGATATCCGGTCGTCCAGTCCGACGAGCCCGTTGAGCCAGCGGGCCGTTTCGCAGTATTCGTCGGTCAGATCGACTGCGGTGACCCGACAGCCGCTGCCGGCTGCGATGAAACGAGCCGTACCGCCGACGCCGCTGCCGGCGTCGAGCACACGGTGGTCACGGGTTAGGTCCAGCAGGTCCACCAGTTGGTGCGTGGCGATGCGGCCCATGGTGTGGAAATCCTCAAGCGGCGCAAGGTCTGCGGGCTGCAGCTGGGTGAGATCCAAACCTGCAGCCACGAGCGCACGTTCGATGCCTTGGCGTGACAAGCCGGTGGAGTATTGAGTGTCAATCATGCTTGCCAGCATGCACCCAATGGACAAGAAAATCAACTAATAAGACAAGGATTACGTCGATTTGCCTTCGAGTGGGACGCAGTCGTGCAGGCAGCCTGGGTTCGTCGCGGGCGTCTCGGCTGTGGCGGGTCGGTGCAGCACTGCGCGCGTGGGCGTGACCGTCAGGGTTTCGCCCGCCGTGCCGAGACCGTCAACGATCAGCGTGTAACCGCCGGGCTGGCTCGGCGGCCACACGAGGGTGACGCCATTGTGTTGGTCGACGTTCCTACGTGTGGTGTTGCCGATGGCACCGACATCGAGAATGCCGTCGCTGAGGATCGGTTGGGCCGCAACGGTGTGGGCGCGGTAGTCGTCGCCGACCGTGATCAGGTACGCGAACGTGAAGTCGGCCAGCGCGTCGGCCAACTGGTCGAGGTCCACCTTGACGCTCATGGGCTGAGAGTAGTCCTACACTGCGGTCATGAGGTGCTGGCAATATTGCGCAGCCGCCGCCGCCGCGATGGTCGTGGCTGTGCATGCTCCCGAGGCGGTCGCGCAAGCCATTCCCGCTCCTGCGCACATTGTGATCGTCGTCGAGGAGAACCACTCCAGCGCCAACGTGCTCGGCAACAAGTCCGCGCCGTTCATGAATCAGTTGGCCGCCAACGGCGCACTGATGACGCAGTCGTACGCGGAGACGCATCCGAGCGAGCCCAACTATCTTGCATTGTTCTCGGGGAGCACCTTTGGGCTGACCTCCGATGCCTGTCCGGTCAACGCGGGGCACGCGCCGAATCTCGGCGCCGAACTGATCGCGGCCGGCTACTCGTTCACGGGCTTCTCCGAAGACCTCCCTGCAGTGGGATCGCCTGTGTGCGCCGCGGGCAAGTACGCCAGAAAGCACGCGCCGTGGGCCAACTTCACCAACGTGCCGCCCGAGACGTCGGTGCCGTTCGGTGCGTTCAACGCACGCACCGACTACGCGAGCCTGCCCACGGTTTCGTTCGTCATCCCAAATCTCGACAACGACATGCACGACGGCACGATTGCCCAGGCCGACACGTGGCTCGCGAACAACCTGACCCGCTACGCGAATTGGGCTGTCACCAACAACAGCCTGCTGATCGTCACCTGGGACGAGGACGATAACGGAGCCAACAATCAGATCCCGACAGTGATCTACGGAGCGCACGTCCGGCCCGGTATCTACCCCGAGCCGATCAGCCACTACAACGTGCTGTCCACCGTTGAGGAGATGTACGGGATACCCAAGACGGGCCTCGCCGCTAACGCGCCTGCCATCGGCGATATCTGGGCTTAGGCGACCGGTGCCGGTTGGCGGCCGCGCACCAGGCGGCCGGGACGTGCGGCCGTCGGCACGCCGTTCTCCGCGATCACTTCGCCGGCGACGACGGTCGCGACATAGCCGTCGGCAGTCTGGTCCAGGCGACGTCCTCCGGCGGGCAGGTCGTGGGTGATGATCGGTTTGTGTAGCCGCAGCGCCGCATGGTCGATGACATTCAGATCGGCCTTGTAGCCCACGGCAATTCGGCCGCGATCGGCCAGCCCTGCGACCCGGGCAGGCACCGACGTCATCATGCGAACCGCGTCGGGCACATCTAGCCGACCCTTCTGCCGGTCGCGGGCCCAGTGCGCCAGCAGGAACGTCGGATAGCTTGCATCGCAAATCATTCCGTAGTGCGCACCGCCGTCGCCGAGGCCGAGCACGACGTCGTCGCGGCGGATCAATTCGCCGACGGTGTCAAGGGAGTTGTTCTCGAAGTTCGCCATCGCCACCAGCAGCATGGCGTGGCCGTCATCGTCGAGTAGTCGGTCGTACGCCTCCTCCATGGGGCTGACGCCGCGTGCCTGCGCCCGCGCGGCAATGGACGTCGACGGATCCGGCTCGTAGTCGGGATTCTCGGTCAACGGGAAGATCCAATTCCAGGCCTGTGCCAGGTAGAGCAGCGGATGCCCGCCATCGGCAGGCTTGTCGGCAAGGATGCGAGCCCGCACCTCGGGCTTGCGCATCTCGGCGACGCGTTCGGCCAGCGGCAGATTCGCGATCTCCTGATAGCTGGGGTAGAACACGAACGGATTTCCTGTCAGCTCCAGCCCGATCACCAAACCGATTGGGCGCGGGAACATTTGGGCCGTGATCGTGGTATCCGGATTGCCGACCGAGTTGTACTTCTCGATCAGCGTGATCGCGTCCGGCCAGATCGGATCGCCCGAGTTGCCAGTCGCCAGCGTGAACGTCACAGGCAACCCGTTGTCCTGCGCGGCCTCGAAAACCTGTTGCAGCACATTGGCATAACCGCCGGCGGCGATGTCGGGCACGAATTGGATGAGCCCGCCGCCGCCTTCGGCGACACCGGATGCGATCGCGTCGATCTCGGCCTGCGCAGCGTTGTACGTCGGGATCAGCTCGCCGCTCGCGGTCTTGTGGAACGAGAACCGCGACGACGCGAACCCGAGCGCGCCGACCTCAATGGCTTCGCGCGCCAACGCCTTCATCCGGTCCAGGTCTTCGGGCGTCGCGGGCTCGCGGTCCGCACCGCGCTGGCCCATCACATACACCCGCAGGGGCGAATGCGGTAGGTACGCGGCGACGTCGATGTCACGTTGCCGCGAGTCCAGCGCGTCCAAATACTGCGGGAACGTCTCCCAGTCCCATGGCAGGCCGTCGACCATCACGACACCGGGGATGTCCTCCACACCCGCCATCACATCGACGAGCACCTCGTGGTCATCGGACCGGCACGGCGCAAAGCCGACGCCGCAGTTGCCCATCACCGCGGTGGTGACGCCGTGCGCCGACGACGGTGTCATCCGGTCCGACCAGATGGCCTGTCCGTCGTAGTGCGTGTGCAGATCGATGAAGCCGGGGGTGACGAGCAGGCCTGTCGCGTCGATCTCGCGTGTCCCGGTGCCGTCCACCACGCCGACGGCGGCGATCACCCCGTCCGAGACCGCGACGTCGCCGACGTACGGCCGGCCGCCGAGTCCGTCGACGATGGTGCCGTGACGAATGATCAGGTCATATGTCGCCGCCGGCGCGGCTCCGGAGTCGTACGCCATTAGCTGAATGTACGACTTTTGCTTCTGCTCTTCACGCGAGCGTTCATCGCTGTCGGCGCCACGTGCCAGGATGAGCCCGTGATTGACCACATCGGAATCAACTGCGCGGACTGGGACAAAGCGAAGGCGTTCTACGACAAGGTCCTCGGCGTGTTGGGCTACACCCGGCAGATGGACTTCCAGGTCGCCATCGGATACGGCAAGGACGGCAAGCCCGACTTCTGGATCGCCGACATGAGCGCCGGCGACGCGTCGGGGCCCAACCGCGAAAACCACGTCGCGTTCCAGGCCGCAGACACCGACGCGGTCAAGGCCTTTTATGACGCCGCTCTCGAAACGGGTGCCGAATCTCTGCACGCGCCCCGGCTGTGGCCCCAGTACCACCCCGGTTACTTCGGCGCGTTCGTCCGCGACCCGGACGGCAACAACGTCGAAGCCGTCTTCCACGGCGCACAGAGCGGGGTCTGATCAGGCGGCCTTCGCCTCTACAATGCTGAGGGGCGAGCGTGTCGGCACCACACGAGTCATCTGAAAACCTGACTGCTGCAGCAGATTTCGATACTCGTCGGCGGTGCGTTCCCGGCCCGCGTTGTAGATGAGCATCTCCAGATCCATCGTTTTGGCGAGAAAGTCTCGATCGTGCGGCGGTATCACGCACTCGATCAGTGCGACGGCCGTCCCTGTCCGGGTCGCCGCGCGCACCGTTTTGAGAATCTGGCGGGCCTCGTCGTCGGGCCAGTCGTGGATGATGTTCTTCAGCACATAGAGGTCCCCGCCGTCGGGAACCGCGTCGAAGAACGAACCTTCGGCGATTCGCACGCGCTCTGCGACACCGTGATCGCGCAACAGCGGGCCGGCGCCCGCAACCACATGCGGCAGGTCGAAGAGGACGCCCGTCGCGGTTGGAGTCGCTGACAGGATGCCTGCCAGTAGCCGCCCGTGCCCGCCGGCGACATCCACGATGGTGTGATAGCCGGCGAAGTCGTAAGCGGAAGACACCGCTCCCGCAGCCAACTCGGAGATGTTCGTCATGGCCGCGTTGAACACGCGATTGAGTTCACCCTGTGTCTCGAGCCAGTCGAAAGCCTCCATGCCACGCAACGTGGGAACGACTGCCTCACCGGTACGGATTGCATCCAGGCAGTGGCTCCAATGCTCGCGGTGCTCCGGCGAGCCTTCGAAGCGGGCGAAGTCCGCCATTGAGTCCGGCGCCTCCCACCGCAGGGTGCGGGCAAGCGCCGTCAGGTCGTAGCGCCCGTCGCGGCGACGGCGGAAGACACCCCGGCTGATCAGCACGCGAAGCAACCGGCCCAGCGCGTCCGGATTGGCGCCGACCCTGTCCGCCAACTCGTGCAGCCCGAGAGGCCCGTCGGCAAGTGCATCCGCGATGCGCAGGTCGGCCGCAACGGACATGGCGTGGGCCGTATTGGCGCCGATGATGAGCTCGGCCATCGCGACCTGCGCGGGAACAAGTGACTGATGCAGCCGCAACAGGTGATGGCGGCCGCGTTGCACTGCGTTTATCAACGCCACTGGCGGTGCTATCGACCGGACTTTCATGGGCCTACCTCTCTCGTCTTTGTGTCGAGTCGAGGATGCGGCGCGGACGGCGCACCATCATCGGCCAGAAGGCGCAACGAATCGGCGACGGCACGCAA
Organism: Mycobacterium sp. JS623; assembly: GCF_000328565.1. Lineage (NCBI taxonomy): Bacteria > Bacillati > Actinomycetota > Actinomycetes > Mycobacteriales > Mycobacteriaceae > Mycobacterium > Mycobacterium sp. JS623. The sequence continues at coordinate 539,333 of NC_019966.1, forward strand.
AATGTGCGCGGTTTCGCTGATGTTGTGGCGCTGACGACCGTCGATGCTGGCTAACATGAGCGAGATCGACCCACGCGCGGACACGCCGCCGGTGGATGGAAGTGACTTGGGCGTGAGCGAGCTACCGACCGGAACGGTGACGCTCCTACTCGCTGATATCGAGGGATCCACTGCGCTGTGGGAAACACAGCCCCAGGAAATGGCCAAAGCCGTCGCGCGCCTCGATCACACACTGGCCCAAATCATTGCCGCGCATGGCGGGGTGCGTCCGGTTGAGCAGGGTGAAGGCGACAATCTCGTTGTCGCGTTCAACCGTGGCAGTGACGCGGTGGCATGCGCCCTCGACCTTCATGGCACCGCTGGCGCCGATCCGGCTGCGCATCGGTCTGCACACCGGCGAGGTCCAGTTGCGCGACGAGAACAACTACATCGGCACGACCATCAACAGGACCGCACGCATCCGCGACTTGGGACACGGCGGCCAGACGGTGCTGTCCGGCGCAACGGAGGGGATCGTCGCCGACCATCTGCCGGCCGGCGCATGGCTGCTTCCGCTGGGCAGCCACCAGCTGCGGGGTCTTCGCCGCCCCGAGCGGGTCATCCAGCTGTGCCATCCCGACCTGAACAACCAGTTTCCACCCCTGCGAGTTCATGCCGCATTGTCGGAGGGACTGCCACACCAGTTGACGAGCTTCGTCGGTCGCACGGCGCAAATAGCGGAGCTTTCCCGCCTCGTCGCCGAGAATCGACTGGTCACCCTGACCGGCGCGGGCGGTTCGGGCAAGACCCGCCTCGCGGTACAGGTCGCCAGCCAGATAGCCGGCGAATTCCGCGACGGCGCACACTACGTCGACCTCGCGCCGATCACCGAACCCGACCTCTTGCCGATGACGGCGGCCCGCGCACTCGGCCTGCCCGATGTGCCCGGACGCTCCGCGACCGACTCTCTGCTGCGCTTCATCGCCGACCGGCCGATGCTGCTGATCCTGGACAACTGCGAGCATCTCCTGGATGCGACGGCCGAACTGGTCGCCGCCATGCTCGCAGCCTGCCCGGCCGTGACGGTGCTGGCGACCAGCCGTGAGGCGATCGGGATGGCCGGGGAAGCGATCTGGCGCGTGTCGTCGCTGTCGATCACCGACGAGGCGGTTGAGCTGTTCACCGACCGCGCTCGCCTGGTCAGGCCGGAATTCGCGATCACCGACGACAACGCCGCCACCGTGACGGAGATCTGTCGGCGCCTTGACGGCATGCCGCTGGCGATAGAGCTGGCCGCGGCGCGAGTGCGGGCGCTGTCGGTCACCGACATCCTCGCCGGCCTGCATGACCGGTTCCGCATCCTGACCGGTGGCGCGCGCGGCGCGGTCCGACGCCAACAGACGCTGCGCGCCTCGGTGGATTGGTCGCACGCGCTGCTCACCGACGTCGAACGCATTGTCTTCCGCCGGTTGGCGGTGTTTCGCGGCGGCTTTCACCTCGACGCCGCCGAGGCGGTAGCCGCCGACGATTACGTGCAGGCCCACCAAGTGCTCGACGAGCTCACGCTGCTGGTCGACAAGTCGCTCGTGATCGCCGAAAACACCAGCGGTGCAACGCGATACCGGTTGCTCGAGACGGTTCGCCAGTACGCGCTGGAAAATCTCGGCGACTCCGGCGAATCCGATACGGTGCGCGTCCGGCACCGAGACCACTACGCACGTCTGGCGGATCTCGTCGACCAGCCAAGCCCCGAACGCCAACGGTACGTCGAGCAGGCGGACATCGAAATCGACAATATGCGAGCCGTATTCACGTGGAGCTGCAACGTCGGCGACGACGAGGGGGCGTTGCGCCTGGCGTGCAGTCTGCAGCGGCTGTGGATGTGCAGCGGGCGCGCTCAGGAAGCCCTGTCGTGGATCAACACGGTGCTCTCTGACCCATCTCAGCCGCCTGCAGACGTGACACCGGCGATGTACGCGCGAGCGCTTGCCGACCAGGCGATCATCACCGCGGCAGTGGGCGCCCCTGAAGGGATGGAAATGCCCGAGCGGGCGCTGGCGATCGCCCGGGAGGTTGATGACATCGGCCTTTTGATCCGGTCCCTCGTCGCGTGCGGTAGCACCGGCGCTTTTCAAGCCGAGGTTGCTCATCCCTACCTCGACGAGGCGGAGGGACTGGCCCGCGAATGTGACGACAACTGGCAATTGAGCCAGATCCTGTGGTGGCAGGCCTATGTCGCGATACATGACGGCGATCTGCGCGCCGCACTCAAGTTCGGAGAAGAGGGACGTGAGCTGGCCGACGAAATCGGCGACCGGCTGGTCTCGTGGATGTGCCGCTTCTGGGGGCTGGCCACGGCACGGTTCATGCGAGGCGAACTGGCGACAGCGATCGCACTCTTCAATCAGCTGCTGGCAGAGGGCGACGCGAATCACAGCTTGACCATGGTGGCCGCCTGCCAGGCCCACCGGGGCCACACCCTGGCGTGGATGGGAGAACCGGAAGCCGCGCAAGCGGCGGCGCGCGCCGCATTGACGGCCACATCGGAACTCGGCGGTCTGTGGGAGGCCCTCTGCAACGCGCCGTTGGCTGCGGCACAACTTGCGGCGGGCGATGTCGCGGCCGCGCTGACGGCCGGCACCTGCGCCGCCGAGCAATTCCGCGCAATCGGTGGGCTCAGGATGGTGGCCATCAATCCGATAGTCGATGTGGCGCTGGCAGACGGTGACATCGTCGCGGCGCGCCGATGGGCCGACGACGCCGTGTCCGTGTCAGTCGGCTGCCACACTGCGGTGGCGCTGGCGTCTCGTGCCCGGGTGGTCGCCGACGACGGTGACCGGGAATATGCAGAGCGTGACGCCCGTGATGCACTGGCCGCGGCAGCCGCGACGGACGCACACCTGATCACCGCGGACGCCCTGGAATGCCTTGCCGGACTCGCCTGTGATGGCGGCAGCCACTGTGAAGCGGCGCGGCTCTACGGTGCTGCCGACGCGGTCCGTAACGAAACCGGCGCGGTCAGGTTCAAGGTCCACGAGCACGGATATGCCAGCAGCGTCGACGCGGTTCGTGAAGCATTGGGCCACAGCGACTTTGACGCCACGTGGGCGCAAGGCGCGGCAATGTCGACTGTCGAGGCCATCGCCTATGCTCGCCGCGGTCACGGTGAACGGAAGCGGCCGGCCAGTGGCTGGGATGCATTGACGCCCACCGAACGTGACGTGGTGCGTCTTGTCGGTGAAGGGCTGGCCAATAAGGAGATAGCGAAACGGCTTTTCGTTTCGCCGCGCACCGTACAAAGCCATCTCACCCATGTCTACAACAAGCTGGGCGTCAACTCGCGGGTGCAACTCGCACAAGAGGCCGCGCGACACGGCTGACGCACAGGCTAGCGTCATGGCATGGCTGACTCCGATCTGGCAGCGGTGCGGGAGCTACTGCGCGACTCATTCACCCGGCTCATCGAGCACGTCGAGGACCTCACCGACGGGTTGACCGACGAGGCCGCCTTCTTCCGGCCGACCGGCACAGCCAACAGCATCGCCTGGCTGATCTGGCACAGCGCCCGCCAGCATGACGCGCAGCTCTGCCACATCGCAGGCACCGAGCAGGTGTGGACGCGCGACGGCTGGGTCGACCGGTTCGGCCTCGACCTCCCTCGCGATGCGCACGGCTATGGCCACACCCCTGAGGAGGTCGGCAAGGTGCGCGCATCGGCCGACCTGCTGGCCGGCTACTACCACGCGGTGCACAAGGTGACGCTGGAATACATTGCTTCGGTGACCGCCGAGGAGCTGAGCCGCGTCGTCGACGAGAACTGGAATCCGCCTGTAACAGCCAGCGTGCGACTGGTCAGCATCATCGATGACTCTGCCCAGCACCTCGGACAGGCCGCATACGTGCGGGGCATCACCTGATTCGGCTGTGGCCACCCGTCGCGCTCGTCGCGATGGTGGCGCTCGGCTTGGCGGTGGGGCGCGGCTCTACCCCGATGGACGACTGGTTCCATCGACATGGAAGCCACGTTCGTTTTCTGACGTTTCTCGTCAGCCCGTGGATCCTGGCATCGGTGGTGGTTGTCACGCTCGCCGTTGCGGTGTACCGGGGGCGGTATCGATTGGCGGTAGCGACGGCCTTGTGTCCGGTTCTCGCGATGGGCCTCGCCCGGTTGCTGAAGCCCCTTTTCGGCCGTGAACGGCAATCAGGCTTGGCGTACCCGAGCGGTCACACCGCGACGCTCGTCGTGGTGATGGGGATGGTCGTGTTGGCGGCAGGCGCCGCGTTGTGGGTGGTGTTGATTGCGGTCACGTACTGCATGCTGGGCATGTTGGGCGTGGGGGTGTCGTTCCATTACTTCACCGACACCGTTGGCGGGCTGCTGCTCGGGGTATCGGTCGTAGGTGTGGCGGCCCTCGTATTGCGACACGCAGCCCACCGGACTTGACACGTGTCAACCCCGGTGCGATCTGCGTCACAGCCGGTAGTTACCATGAGGCCATGACGGCGACTCCAGAAGTTGATGTGCCCGACACCAGCACCATCCGCAATCCTGCGACCGGCGCGGTGGCAGGCAAGGTGCGCTGGACCGATCCCGCCGACGTGCCTCGCATCGCGGCGGGCCTGCGCGAGGCCCAGAAGCAGTGGGAGGCGCGCGGTCCGAAGGGGCGTGCCAAGGTGCTGGCCCGCTACGCGGTGTGGCTGGGCAAGCACCGCGACGAAATCGAGTCGTTGCTGATCAAGGAGACCGGCAAGTCGGCCACCGACGCCGCCCAAGAGGTGCCGCTGCTGATCATGATCGCCGCCTACTACATCAAGACGATGGAGAAGGCGCTTGCGCCCGAGCGCCGTCCGGCGGCGCTGCCGTTCCTGTCGATCAAGAAGGTCGAGGTGCACTATCGGCCGCGGCCAGTGGTCGGCATCATCGCGCCGTGGAACTACCCCGTCGCCAACCTGCTGATGGACGCGATCGCGGCGCTCGCCGCCGGGTGCGCCGTCCTTCTCAAGCCGTCGGAACGCACGCCGCTGACGGCCGAACTGCTGCTGCGTGGCTGGCTGGACTCCGGCGCACCTGAGGTCATGGCGATCGTTCAGGGTGCGCGCGAAGCAGTCGAGGCGGTCGTCGACAACTCCGACTACATCCAGTTCACCGGTTCGAGCGCGACCGGTGCGAAGGTCATGGAGCGGGCCGCGCGCCGGCTCACTCCCGTCAGCCTGGAACTCGGCGGCAAGGACCCAATGATCGTGCTGGACGACGCCGACGTCGACCTGGCCGCACACGCCGCGGTGTGGGGCGCGTTCTTCAATGCGGGGCAGACGTGTGTGTCGGTGGAGCGGGTGTACGTGCTGGAGTCCGTCTACGACAAGTTCGTCGACGCAGTAGTGCGCGACGTGAAGAACCTGAAGATGGGGGCGGGCGAGGGTTTCGACTTCGGCGCACAGATCGACGAGAGCCAGGTCGCGGTGACCGAGCGCCATGTCAGCGCCGCGCTTGCCGCCGGAGCCAGAGCCCTCACCGGTGGCAGGCGCCCGGCCGGTCCCGGCAGTTTCTACCCGCCGACGGTGCTGGTCGACGTCGACCATTCGATGGAGTGCATGGGCGAAGAAACCTTCGGCCCGACGCTGCCGATCATGAAGGTGTCCAGTGTCGAGGAGGCGATCCGGCTGGCGAACGACAGCCCCTACGGCCTGAGCGCTTCGGTGTTCTCCCGTGATATTGATCGTGCCAAAGCCGTTGCGGTGCAACTTGATTGCGGTGCCGTGAACGTCAACGACGTGATCTCGAACCTGATGTGCACCACGGCGCCGATGGGCGGCTGGAAGACGTCGGGAATCGGGGCGCGATTCGGCGGCGCCGAGGGGCTGCGCAAGTTCTGTCGCCAAGAGGCGGTGGTCGCGCCGCGCACCAACGTCGGTGCCGGCGGCAACTACTACAACAATTCGCAGAAGGCGCTGAAGCGGATGAACAAGCTGATGACGAAGCTGGCGCTGATCACCCCTCGCCGCGCCGCCAAGTAGCACCACCCGTTCACCGGCGCGTCACCTCTGCGTCTGCCCACGTCGATATTTTCAGCCGGTGACTCTGGATTCACACGGCTACCGCGTGCACGACGACGACGATGACGACCCGATCCTGCTCGACGGCAACGGCATTCCCGTCGACACCTGGCGGGAGAACTATCCGTACGACGAACGCATGTCGCGCGACGAGTACGAGGAGCAGAAGCGGCTGCTGCAGATCGAACTGTTGAAGCTGCAGAAGTGGAGCCAGGCCAACGGTCACCGGCATGTCATCGTGTTCGAGGGTCGCGACGCCGCAGGCAAGGGCGGCACCATCAAGCGGTTCATGGAGCACCTCAACCCGCGCGGCGCTCGCGTCGTCGCCCTGGAGAAGCCGACCGAGCGGGAACGCACGCAGTGGTACTTCCAGCGCTACGTTCACCATCTGCCCGCCCACGGCGAGATGGTGATGTTCGACCGGTCCTGGTACAACCGGGCCGGCGTCGAGCGGGTGATGGGGTTCTGCACACCCAAGCAGCACGCGGAGTTCATCCGGCAGGTCCCGCTGTTCGAGCAGATGCTGGTCAATGACGGCATCAGCCTGACCAAGCTGTGGTTCTCGGTGTCGCCGTCCGAGCAGCGCACCCGGTTCACCATCCGCCAGGTCGACCCGGTGCGGCAGTGGAAGCTGTCGCCGACGGACCTCGCGTCGCTGGACAAATGGGACTCCTACACCGCGGCCAAGGAAGACATGTTCGCCTGGACGGACACCGAAATCGCGCCGTGGATGGTGGTCAAGAGCAACGACAAGAAGCGTGCTCGGGTCAACGCCATGCGCTACGTGTTGAGTAAGTTCGACTACGACAACAAGGACCACGAGGTGGTCGGCAGGCCGGATCCCCTCATCGTGGGGCGTGCCCTGACCGACTGAGACCTCCGCGTCCTGCCAGGAAGGAGAACGCGTGCGGTTCGTGGCGACCGTGTTGCTGTGGCTCGTCACGACGGTCGCGTTGGTCGCTGCGCTGCCCGCCATGTGGGCGCAGAAGAACGTCGTCGACGCCAACGGCTATGCGGCATTCGCATCGTCGGCGGCCAAGGATCCGAAACTGCAGCAGGCGATGGCCTCCGAACTCACCACACAGATCGTGCGGCTCGGCAGCAACGAGGGCTACCAGCTGAACCCCGATCTGGTGCGGGGAGTGACGACGGCCTACACCCAGAACGCCGGATTCCCTGGACAGTTCGCGCAGGCCAACCGGATCGTGCACACCTGGATGTTCACCGACGAGATCCGGCGCCAAGAAGGCACCGACGACCGTTGGCTGATCGACGTCGCGCCCATGCTGTCGGACCCGTCGCTGAAACAGACGTTGGGCAATCTCAACCTCGACGTGCCAGCCACGCTGATGGTGCCGATCACGGTGCGCGACACCTCGGGTATGCAACCGGGGCAGCTGCGCCGGCTCTCGACATGGGGACCGTGGGTCAGCATCGGCGCGTCGGTGTTGACGGGTGTGTTCGCGCTGCTGACGTTGGCGGCCGCCAGGTCACGCGGGAAAGCGCTTGCGGCACTGGGGGTTTCGGCCTTGCTAGTGGGCGCGGCCGGCTGGGCAGGAATTGAGGTGGCCCGGCGCTCCGTCGATCGCGCCTTGGATCGCACGACCGGTGATATCCGACAAGTGGCCGACGCGATGGTCAACCACGCCGGGGACAGCATGCATGAGTGGCTGAACCTGACCCTGGCGGCGGGCGGCGCGCTGGTGGTGTTCGGCGTGCTGGTGTCGATGCTCAGTGGGGTGCGCCGACGGGACTAGATCTCAGGGCTCGATGACGTTATTCGGGTCGGGCCTGCGCTCCGGCGGCGCCTGGCTGTAGTCACCCCACGGTCCGTCACGGCGTTCGATCGCGGCGCGCACACCCTGATTCGACGCGGTGTCGATGAACTGCAGCGCGTCGGGGGTGTTGCGCATCAACCCGTCGAGGATGCCGCCGAGCGTCTGGGTGGAGGCCAGCCCCATGTTTTCGTAGGCCTGGTTGACGATGAGCTTTTGGGCCTGCAGTTGCGACAGCGGGATGTTCGCGAGTTTGGCAGCGACTTCGGCTACCCGGGCTTCGAGGTTTTCGAAGGGCACAGACTCATTGATGAGTTCTATTGCGGCAGCTTCCTTTCCGGTCAGCGGCTCACCGGTGAGCGAATGCCATTTCACCTTTGCCAGCGACAGCCGATACAGCCACATGCCGGTCAGGTAGGCGCCCCACATGCGGGCATAGGGCGTGCCGATCACAGCGTCATCGCTGGCGATGACGATGTCGGCACACAGCGCGTAATCGCTGGCGCCTCCGACGCACCAGCCATGCACCTGGGCGATGACAGGTTTCGAGGCCCGCCAGATCGCCATGAACTTTTGCGTCGGGCCGGTCTCGCGGGCGCTGACCATCGCGAAGTCCTTGCCGGGGTCCCAGCGGCCGTCGGTGTTCATTGCGTCGGCCCAGTGGTGGAAGCCGCCGCCGAAGTCATAGCCACCGGAGAACGCACGGCCTGCCCCGCGCAACACGATGACCTTGATTGCGGGGTCGCGTTCGGCCAGCCCGATGGCCTTCTCGATCTCGTCGGGCATCGGCGGGACGATCGTGTTCAGGTGGTCAGGCCTGTTCAGCGTGATCGTCGCGACGGGACCGTCGGTTTTGTAGAGCAGCGTCTCGAACTGGGATGACGTCGTCGGCATAGCTGCAGTCTGGCACGGTCTCAGCCGCCCTTGGCGGCTCGACGGCGGCGCGCCAGGCGTGCGCATCGTCGCGCCGCGGGCTGACAGCGTGGCCGCTTGCCGAGGTTGCAGTTACCGCGAAGAAGATCGAGTACTTAGCGCGATAACTGCAATTTCGACGCAGGACTCTTACTCGCCCAGCCTGCGAAGCAGGAATTCATAGATCAACGCGGCCCGAAACGCGGTCTGCGCGTTGTCGGCCGCACCCGCGTGGCCGCCCTCGATGTTCTCGTAATACTGCACCGGTTGGCCCGCGGCCTCCAAAGCGGCGGTCATCTTGCGGGCATGGCCTGGATGTACCCGGTCGTCGCGCGTGGAGGTGGTGATCAACACCGGCGGGTAGCGACGATCGGTCGAAATGTTTTGGTACGGCGAGTATTTGGAGATGAACTCCCAATCGTCGGGGTCATCCGGGTCGCCATACTCCGCGACCCACGACGCTCCGGCCAGCAGCAGATGAAACCGTCGCATGTCGAGCAATGGCACACTGCACACCAGTGCGCCGAACAGCTCCGGGTACTTGGTCAACATGATGCCCATCAGCAGGCCGCCGTTGCTTCCGCCCTGTGCGCCCAGCTGCTCGACGGTGGTGATGCCACGCCGAACCAGATCCGCTGCCACAGCGGCGAAGTCCTCGTCGACCAGATGCCGACCCTCGCGCATCGCCTGGGTATGCCAGCGCGGCCCGTACTCACCGCCACCCCGGATGTTGGCCAGCACATACGTCCCGCCCCGCGAAAGCCACAGCCGGCCAAGCACTCCGACGTATCCGGGCACGCTGGAGCTTTCGAACCCGCCGTAACCGCCGAGCAGGGTCTTGCTCGGCCCCGTCGAGCTGCGATGCCCGACCACGAAGTACGGGATCATCGTGCCGTCGGCGGACGCGACGAAGTTCTGCGTGACCTCGATGTCCGACGCGTCGAAGAACGCGGGCGCGCTCTTGATCTCCGCCATCTCGCTGCCGGCGCGACCCCACAGTAGCCGGGACGGCATGGTGAAACCGCTGGAGTCCAAGAACATTTCATCGCCGTAGTCGTCGACGTCGACGACCACGGTGTGGGTGTTGGGCGGGATGCCTTCGATCGGTACCCGCCGCCACGAACCGGTGGTCACGAGCTCCACCCGGCTGGCCACGTCGACGAGGCTGACGAGCACTAGGTGCTCCTTCATCCACGCGAAGCTCTCCAACGTGGAGTGCTCATCCGGCTCGTAGACCACGGTCAATTCTGCTGTGCCCGCGATGAATTCGTCGTAATTCGCGGCCAGCAGGCAACCCGCCGGGTAGATCGTCGTGCCCACCGCCCAGTCGTTGCGCGGCCGGATCAGCAGCCACTCGCGGTGCAACGAGATGTTCGAGTCGGTTGGCACGTCGATCCGGATCAGCTCGTCGCCGCGTAGCTCATAGCGTTCGAAGTTGAAGAAGTCGATGTGCCTGGTGATCCAGAGCCGCTCGAATCCCGGTGTCCTGTCCCATCCGCCGCCCGCGCTGACGTCCGCCGGATCACCCGAGAACAGGGTCTGCGCCGCCTCCAGCGGCTGACCGCGTCGCCACCGCTTGACGATTCGTGGGTAGCCGGACTCGGTCAGTGACCCCGGGCCGAAGTCGGTGCCCACCAACACCGTGTCGTGGTCCTCCCACGACAAGGCCGACTTGGCCTCCGGCAACTGGAAGCCGTCGGTGACGAATTCGCGCTTCTCCATGTCGAACTCGCGCACGACGGTGGCGTCGGCGCCGCCACGCGAAAGTTCGATCAGCGCAAGGGTGTAGTCGGGTTCGATGACGTCGGCGCCCGCCCAGACCCAGTTTTCGTCGTCGGCTTCGGCCAATGCGTCGATGTCGAGGATGACGTCCCATTGCGGTTGCTCGGTCCGGTAACTGTCCAGCGTGGTGCGTCGCCACAATCCGCGCGGGTTCTGCGCGTCGCGCCAGAAGTTGTACAGATACTCGCCGCGGCGGCGGACGTACGGAATCCGGGCGTCGGTGTCGAGGATCTCCAGCGCCTCGATCCGCATCTGCTCGAACCGGTCGCCGCCCAGCTCCGCGAGCGTCGGCTCGTTGTGCTTGCGCACCCAGTCCAGCTGGTCGTCGCCGGTGATGTCCTCGAGCCACAGATACGGGTCGTCATAGTCAGTCCGGTCTTCGCGCAAGCGCTCATCGTCCTCCACGCGCTACATCCTGCCGGTCCGGCTCAATCGCGCGACCGCGACCGTACGCGTCGTACCCAAGCGCCGATGATCAGCACCAGCATCGCCACCCCCAGCAGCGGCCCGACCCGCTTCAATGCCGAGCGCCTGGCGTAGTGGACGAGATCGAGCGGCTCGGCCTCCACCGGTTCCCTAGCCTCTGCAGTCTCCGAAGCCGCCGCCTCTGAAGCCGCGGGCTCTGTGACCGCGGGGTCGACGGCGAGCTTCTCGGAAAGGCACGCGGAGAACTGCTCGATGATCTTGCCGCCGACGTCCGCGATCATGCCGCGGCCGAACTGAGCGGGCTTGCCGGTGATCGACAGATCGGTCACGACGACGCCTGAGGTGCGGCCGCCGTCGGGGGTCAGCGTGAGGGTCACGGTGGCGGAAACAGTGCCATTGCCGCGGGTGTCCTTCGCGGATGCCTTCAGCACGGCGCGCCGGGCCTGCTCGTCGGTTTCGGTGAACGTCCCGGTTCCCTTGTACAGCAACGTGATCGGGCCAACCTTGACTTTCACCGTGCCGGTGAACGAATCACCCTCGACGCCGGTCAGCGTCGCGCCGGGCACGCACGGTGCGACCCGCTGCGGATCCAGCAAGGCGGGCCACACCACGTCGATGGGCGCAGGCACGGACAGTTGATGTTCCATCTGCATCGTCAGGCGCCGATCGCCGTCGAAACCGCGCGCCGCGTCAGCACCTTCGCGAGGTGGCTGCGATAGTCGGCGTCGGCGTTGCCGTCGGACAGGGGGTCGATGCCCTCGACGGCGTGCTCGGCTGCCACCCGGATGGCCTCCGGGGTCGCCTGCTGACCAACCAGCGCGTCCTCGACGCCGCGGGCGCGCACCGGCACCGACATCATGTTGGTCAGCGCTATGCGGGCCTGCCGGATGACCCCGCCGTCCACCTCGACGGTCGCGGCCACCGCCACGATCGACCACGCCTGCGCCACACGGTGCATTTTCTCGTAGTGCGCCGCCCAGTCAGTGTGTTTGGGAACCCTTATCTCCGTGAGGATTTCGTCGGGTGCCAGCGCTGTGGTGAAGTAGTCGACGAAGAAATCCGCGACCGGGATGCTGCGTCGGCCCGACGGTCCCGCGACGGTCAGTGTGGCGTCGAGCGCCAGCGTTGGTGCGGCAAGGTCGCCTGCTGGATCGGCATGCGCCAGGTTTCCACCGAGCGTGCCGCGATGCCGAATCTGTGGATCCGCGACGGTGTGGGTGGCGTCGGCAAGCAGGAGCGCGTGCTTGCTGATCAGCGGATTGCCCAGCAGGCCGTAGTAAGTCGTCATCGCACCGATGACCAGTGCGTCGCCATCATCGCGCACACCGCGAAGCTCATCGATTCGGTTGAGGTCGACGAGCACGGTCGGCGCCGCGAGTCGCAGCCGAAGAACCGGCATCAGGCTCTGCCCGCCGGCGATCACCTTGGCGTCCTCACCGGCGTTGGCCAGCGCGGCCACGGCCTCGTCCACCGTGCTCGGCGCTACGTAGTCGAAGTTCGACGGGATCATCGGGCACCTCCCTGGTCAGATGTCGCCGGCCTTCCGGCTCCGTGGTCAGATGTCGCCGGCCTTCCGGCTCCGTGGATCATGTCGCCGGCCTTCCGGCTCCCTGGTCAGATGTCGCCGGCCTTCCGGCTCCGTGGATCGCTCGCCACACTCTCATTGGGCTGCACGGCATTTCGATGTCACTGACCCCGAGATGGCGCACCGCGTCAACCACCGCGTTGACCACCGCGGGGGTGGACGCGATCGTGCCCGCTTCGCCGACACCCTTGACGCCGAGCGGATTCGTAGTCGCAGGCGTTTCGGTGCGTCCGGTGACGAACTTCGGCAGATCCACCGCTGAGGGCACCAGGTACTCCGAGAACGACGCGTTGATCAGCGTGCCCGACTCGTCGTGCACCGCCTCTTCATAGAGCGCCTGCGCGATGCCCTGCGCGAGACCGCCGTGCACCTGCCCATCGACGATCAACGGATTGACCACGTGGCCGATGTCGTCGACGCAGACATAGGAACGGATCTGCACCTGGCCGGTTTCGGTGTCGACTTCGGTCGCGCACAGGTGCGTGCCATGCGGGAACGAGAAGTTTTCGGGGTCGTAGGTGGCCTCGGAATCCAGGTTCGGTTCCAGACCGTCGGGCAGATCATGTGCGGCAAAGACCGCGAGGGCGACATCGGCGAGGGTGACCGCCTGCTCTGTACCCGTAACGCGGAAGCGACCCTCGGTGAATTCGAGGTCATCCTCCGCACACTCCATCATGTGGGCCGCGATCGGTTTGGCCTTGGCGATCACCTTTTCCGCGGCCCTGACCACCGCGACCGCGCCGACCGCCAGTGATCGCGACCCATAGGTGTCAAGCCCGCGCGGCGAGCTTTGCGTATCACCGTGGATGACCTCGACGTCCTCGAACGGCACGCCGAGTTGGTCGGCGACGATCTGACTCCACGCCGTCTCGTGACCCTGGCCGTGCGGCGACGAGCCGGTGACCACCTCGACCTTGCCGGTGGGCAGCATCCGGATCGCCGCGTGCTCCCAGCCGCCCGCCCCGTACGACAGCGAACCGAGCACCCGCGACGGCGCCAGGCCGCACATCTCGGTGAACGTCGAGACGCCGATGCCGAGTTGCACCGGGTCTCTGCGCTCCCGGCGCTCGGCTTGTTCGCGCCGTAATGCGGTGTAGTCGAACAACTCTCGGGCCTGCGCGGTGGCGGCCTCGTAGTTGCCGGAGTCGTAGGTCAGTCCCGCGACGGTGTCGAACGGAAACTCGTCGTGAGTTATCCAGTTCTGCGCGCGCAGCTCGAGAGGGTCACGGCCCAGCTCCGCGGCGAGCTCGTCCATCATCCGTTCGATCGCGAAGGTGGCCTCGGGCCGGCCTGCCCCGCGGTAGGCGTCGGTGGGCACCTTGTTGGTGAAGACGTTGGTACAGGTGAAGTGATAGGCACCGAACTTGTAGATGCCGTTGAACATGAACGCGCCGAGGATCGGGATGCCGGAGGTGACCAGGCGTAGGTAGGCGCCCATGTCCGCGAGCAGTTCCACCTTCAGCCCTGTGACGGTGCCGTCGCGGCGCGCCGCGAGCGTCAGCTTCTGGATCTGGTCGCGACCGTGGTGCGCGGCGAGCATCGATTCACTGCGGGACTCGGTGTACTTGACGGGCTTGCCGAGGCGTCGCGCGACGAGCAACGCGATGACTTCCTCCGGCGTCACCTGAAGCTTGCCGCCGAATCCGCCGCCGACATCGGGGGCGATCACGCGCACCTTGTGCTCAGGGATCTCCAGCGTCATCGCCAACATGAGCCGAAGGATGTGGGGTATCTGTGTGGCCGACCACACCGTGAGCTGCGGGCCGGTCGGGTCGACCACCACCGACCGCGGCTCCATGAACGCCGGAATGAGCCGCTGTTGGCGGAAGGTCCGCTGTAGCACCACTTCGCCGTCGCGGATGGCCGCTTCGACGTCGCCGCCCGTGCCTGCCTCGGCCGAGTCGAATGTCCACACCGCGCTGACGTTGGTACCGAGCTCGGGATACACCACCTCCTCGTCCGCGGCCGCGGACGCCAGGTCGAGCACGACGGGCAGGTCGTCGTAGTCGACGTCGATCCCCTCGAGTGCGTCCTGCGCCTCGTAGGCGGTGCGGGCCACGACGACGGCCACCGCTTCGCCCGCGAAGTTCACGGTGTCCACGGCGAGCGACGGCGCGGCTGGGGCCTTCATGTCCTCGGTGATCTGCCACGCGTTCGGCAGGCTGCCCTGCTCGGCCGCGAGGTCGGCGCCGGTGTAGACCGCGACGACGCCGGACATGTTGCGTGCGGCGCTGACGTCGATACCGGTGATGCGCGCATGCGCGAGGGGGCTGCGCAGAATGGCCAGGTGCTGCATGCCAGGCAACACGATGTTGTCGGTCCAGCGGGTCCGGCCGGTGATCAGATGCTCGTCTTCCTTACGAACCCGCGCCTTGCCGATTTCGGGTTCGGCCGTGGCTGTCATCGCACGGCCTCCGCCGAATCAGTCTTGGGTGCAACGGTTTTCGCTTCGAGTCGCTGCGCGGCGTCTTGGACCGCGCTCACGATGTTCTGGTAGCCGGTACAGCGGCACAGGTTGCCTTCCAGTCCGTGCCTTATCGTGTGCTCGTCCGGGTGCGGGTCCTCGGCAAGCAGATCGATGGTCTGCATGATCATGCCGGGGGTGCAGAACCCACACTGCAGCGCGTGGTTGTCGCGGAACGCTTCCTGCACAGGGTGCAGGGTGCCGTCTCGGGACAACCCCTCGATGGTCGTGACGTCGCCGCCGTCGGCCTGCACAGCGAGCACCGAGCAGGACTTGACGCTGTACCCGTTGAGGTGAACGGTGCACGCGCCGCAGTTGCTGGTGTCGCAGCCGATCACGGTCCCGACCTTGCCGAGCCGTTCGCGAAGGTAGTGCACGAGCAGAAGCCTCGGCTCCACGTCGTCGGTATACGTCGTGCCATCGACGGTGACAGAGATGCGCATAGGCCTACTCTGCTCTGGCTGACGCGCCGGAGCGCCCGAAATGACGAAACCGGTTACGCGCCAGCCTGAATCAGGCGGTGCGGATCTCGTCGAGCAACTGTTGCAGCGTCGCTAGGCTGTGCCCGGCCAGCAACCGATCGATGAACGGCAGCGCGGCCGCGATCCCGGACTGCACCGGCAGATAGCCGTCGACGCCCGCGTGCGGGTTGACCCACAGCACCGCGTGGGCTAACCGCCGCAGTGCCGCCATCTGTTCGGCCAGCAGGATCGGATCCCCGCGTTCCCAGCCGTCCGAGAAGACCACCACGACTGCACCGCGGGCGAGGCCGCGTCGGCCCCAGCGGTCGAGGAACGCGCGCATCGTCTCGCCAAGTCGGGTGCCACCGGCCCAGTCGGGCACCGCGCGGCCTGCCGCGGCCAGTGCCAGTTCGGGATCACGCGCCCGCAGCGCCCGCGACAGCCTGGTCATCCGGGTGCCCAACGAAAACACCTCGGTGGCAGGGTTTTTGCGTGCGACGACGTGCGCAAAGCGCAGCAGCGCGTCGGCGTAGGGGCTCATCGAACCGGACACGTCGAGCAGCAGCACAATGCGGCGTGGCCGGGTGGCCTTGCGGTGATGGCGTGGCCGCACCGGTTCGCCACCCGCGGCGAGCATGTGTCGCAGCGTGCGTCGCGGGTCGATGGGCCCCCTGCGGGACGGCCGCATCCGCAATGCAGGCCGAGTCGCTGGGCGTGGCTTCAGCGCAGCAATGAGCTCGGCGAGGTGTGCGCGTTCAGGAGCGGACAGCTCGGCGATGTCGCGGTGCCGCAGGATTTCGGTGTCGGCCGCGGCGACGCGCAGTTGCGGCGCCTGCCCGTCGCTTTCGGCGGCGCCGGTGACCTCCAATGCGGCGATGCGTGGGCGACGCGGTTCCGGCCCGCGCTGTTTTGTGCGGATCGGCACCGTTCCGCCGAACCAGTTCTCGAACACCAGGTCGTAGCGGGGGATGTCGTCGGGACTGCGGCAAAGAGTTGCGCGCCCCGCCCAGTACACCTGCCCCGGGTCGGCGAGATCGACCTCGCGCAGCGCCCTCGTGTAGGTGTCGACGGCGTCGGCCACGATCGGTAGCCCCGCGACGGCGAGCGCGTGCGCGAAACCTGCGACTCCGACCAGCTCCGGCATCTCACCCCGCCAGCAGTCGGTCCAGTCCGGCCCTAGCGACCCGCTCCAGGTCCTCGTGGTACTTGACGACCGCACCGAGCGTCGCCGCGGCGGTCTGCGCATCGAGCACGTCGCGATCGAGTTCGCGCAGGGCCCTTGCCCAGTCAAGCGATTCGGCGACCCCGGGCGGCTTGACCAATTCCATTCCCCGCAAGGTGTGCACTGCCCGCGCCACCTGTTCGGCGAGCGCCTCTGCGATGCCGGGGATGCGGCTGCGAAGGATGGCGATTTCGCGCGCAAGGTCGGGGTGTTCGAGCCAGTGATACAGGCAGCGCCGCTTCAGGGCGTCGTGCACATCACGGGTCCGGTTGGAGGTGAGCACCACCAGCGGTGGCGTAGCGGCACGCACCTCACCGAGTTCAGGGATGGTGACGGCGTTTTCGTCGAGCACCTCGAGCAGGAATGCCTCGAATTCGTCGTCGGCACGGTCGATTTCGTCGACGAGCAGCACGCAGGGCGCTTCGGTCAGCGCTCGCAGTAGCGGACGCGCGAGCAAGAACCGCTCGGTGTACAGCGAGCGTTCGGCCGATTCCGCCTCGAGGTGCCCTGCCGCTTCCAGCGTCCGCAGATGCAGCAGCTGCCGGGGGAAATCCCAGTCGTAGAGCGCCTGCGCGGCGTCGATGCCCTCGTGGCACTGCAGCCGGATAAGCGGCAGGCTCAACGCCTCCGCCAGTGCCGCGGCCAGCGACGTCTTCCCCGTGCCGGGCTCGCCTTCGCAGAACAACGGGCGGCCCATGCGCAACGCCAGGTACGCCGCCGTCGCGACCCCTTCGTCGGCGAGGTAGCCGGTGGCCTCGAGCGCCTGAGCCAACTCCGTCGGCGATGCGGCATTCGGCGTGGAAACGCTCACTCCGCGAGCGTAGGTCAGCGCTTGATCACAGCTGCGCAACTTCGGCCGTGACCTCGCGTGGCGCACAGCGTGGGCCCCATAAGCGACGTTATCGTCGGGAGCGTGATAGCCCTACCGCGCGCGTGGCTGCTGGCCAGCGCAATGCTGCTGGGTGTCGCTGTCGGACAGATCGCCGGAATCGCAGCGACGCTGCAGATCAAGGCCACGATGCGGCCCGACGTCGTGATCGCGCTCGTGATCGCCGTGCCCAGCGTGATCGGCCTGCTGCTGATCCTGTTCTCGGGGCGACGATGGATTACCGCGCTTGGCGCATTCATCCTTGCCATTGCGCCGGGATGGTTCGGCGTGCTCGTCGTGATTCAGGTGGTTCACGGTGTCTAGCTCGACCGAACAAGAAACGCTGCCCGACGAGCCGACACAGCCCTACGCGCCGATCTTCACCGGAGAGTTTCCAGCTTCGCCCGATCCGATGCAGCCGTTGGCGGCCGAACGCGACCCCGTAAACGGCACAGAGACGCAGACGGGACCGTTGCCTCCGGTGGTCCATCCCGAGGTCGTGGCGGGCACCTATCACTACCTCAAGCGGTGGACGTTCGTGCTCGTGGTGGCGGGAGTGTGGATCGCCGGGGCGGCCTGCGGGCTTGCCCTCTACGACTGGTGGTTCGGCTCACTCGACAAGACCCCGCCGGTGTTTGTGGTGCTGCTGTTCGTGATCGGCTGCACGGTCGGTGGCCTGCTCGCGGCGATGGTGGCCGAAAAACCACTGGTGTCGGCGCTGGCGATCGCGTTGATGTCGGCGCCGCTGGCGGCTCTCGGTGCTGCGGCGGTGCTGCACGGCACCTATTTCTGCCAACACGTAAGCCGATGTTTGGTGGGGTTGATTCCCTACTAAGGTTGGCCGGGTGACTCACTATGACGTCGTCGTTCTCGGAGCAGGCCCCGGCGGATACGTCGCGGCCATTCGCGCCGCACAGCTCGGCCTGAACACCGCAGTCGTCGAACCGAAGTATTGGGGTGGGGTATGCCTCAACGTCGGCTGCATCCCGTCCAAGGCGCTGCTGCGCAACGCTGAACTGGCCCACATCTTCACCAGGGAAGCCAAGCAGTTCGGCATCAGCGGCGAGGCGACGTTCGACTACGGGGTGGCGTTCGACCGCAGCCGCAAGGTCGCCGATGGCCGCGTCGCCGGTGTGCACTTCTTGATGAAGAAGAACAAGATCACCGAGATTAACGGCTACGGCACGTTCACCGATCCACACACGTTGTCGGTCAAGCTCAACGAGGGCGGCACCGAGACGGTGACGTTCGACAACATCATCATCGCGACCGGCAGCAGCACGCGGTTGGTGCCGGGCACGTCACTGTCGGACAACGTGGTCACCTACGAAGAACTGATCATGTCGCGCGAGCTGCCCTCCTCGATCGTCATCGCGGGCGCTGGTGCGATCGGCATGGAGTTCGGTTACGTGCTGAAGAACTACGGCGTCGACGTGACGATCGTCGAGTTCCTGCCGCGCGCGCTGCCCAACGAGGACGCCGAGGTGTCGAAGGAGATCGAGAAGCAGTTCAAGAAGCTCGGCGTCAAGGTGCTGACGGGCACCAAGGTCGAGTCCATCAAGGATTCCGGCTCCGAGGTCGTCGTCACCGTCAGCAAGGACGGCCGCAGCGACGAGATCAAGACCGAGAAGGTGCTGCAGGCCATCGGCTTCGCCCCCAACATCGAGGGCTACGGGTTGGACAAGGCCGGCGTGCAGATCACCGATCGCAAGGCCATCGGCATCGACGACTACATGCGCACCAACGTGGGCCACATCTACGCCATCGGCGATGTCACCGGGCTGCTGCAGCTCGCGCACGTGGCCGAGGCCCAAGGTGTGGTGGCGGCCGAAACCATCGGCGGCGCAGAGACTTTGCCACTCGGTGACTACCGGATGCTGCCGCGCGCCACGTTCTGCCAACCGCAGGTGGCCAGCTTCGGGCTGACCGAGGAGCAGGCCCGCGCCGATGGCTACGACGTGAAGGTGGCCAAGTTCCCGTTTACCGCGAACGCCAAGGCGCACGGTGTTGGCGACCCGAGCGGTTTTGTGAAGCTGATCGCCGATGGTAAGTACGGCGAGCTGATCGGCGGGCACCTGATCGGACACGACGTGTCCGAGCTGCTGCCCGAGCTGACGCTGGCGCAGAAGTGGGACCTGACTGCCACCGAGCTGGCCCGCAACGTGCACACCCATCCGACGATGTCCGAGGCGCTGCAGGAGTGCTTCCACGGGCTCATCGGCCACATGATCAATTTCTGAACGTGGTTCAGACGGTCAGCCCAGCGAGAGCGATCTGGGTCGCCGGCATCGGCGGATTGGTGGTCGGCCACATCTTGTGGCTGGCCGGCATTTCCGTTGCGATCGCGACGCAATCGGTCAGCACCTGGGTGCTGGTCGTCGCCGCGGTGTCGTTCGTCGCCGGCGCCGTCGCCGCGTGTCTCGGCTGGCGGTCTTACAAACGAAAGTCCGAGATCTGGGCGGCGTTTCTGTGTGCGCTACCGGTGGCCCCGGTGTTGCTGTCGCTGACCGTGCTCGGGGTTACCTACCTATAGTCGGGCACATCTCGATGCGAGCCCCTTCGAAGATCTTCCAAGACAAGGGTTCTCGCGCGGCTCGGAGATTGTCGGTGAGCGGTTGCAGGCCGGCTTCTTTACGGCTGACTCCGACGACGCGGCGCGTCAGCTTTTCCGGATAAGTCGCCCGCGGGTCCTGATGCCACTACGCTGACCGGATCAACCGACACAGAAGGACGCAGAACAAATGACTCAACCGCGACACGCGAAACTGATCAGCGCAGCGATCAACACCTCGTTTGTCGGTGCTGTCTTGGCAGGGTGCGCACTGGGGCTGGCTGCCAGCGCAGGCGCCGACGACAACTGCGATCCCTTCATGCTGTCCATGACGCCGCAGCCAGTTCTGTCCTGCCAGGCCCCTGACGTCGCGCCGCCGCCCGACGCGCCTGCGCCAATGGACGCGCCTGCGCCGATTGACGCGCCGCCGGCATTTGACTCAGCGCCTGCGCCCGTCATTCCTTCCGCACCCGACGGAGAGGCGTTCGGCGCACCGCCTGCGCCTGAGCCGCTGTGGCCGCAGACCCCGTCGGGCCTTTAGCGCCGGGCGTCCATTCGCTGTGCGACCTCAAGATCACACGCACTCGGTGCAGATCTGCTGACCGTCCTTGCGTAGCGCCAACCGGCTGGAGTGTTGCACCAGGAAGCAGCTGGAGCAGACGAACTCATCGGCCTGCTTTGGGACAACGCGAACACTGAGTTCCTCACCTGTGAGGTCGGCGTCGGGCAGATCAAACGAATCGACCGCGTCGCCGTCGTCGACGTCGATGACCGCTGTCGACGCGTCGTTCTTGCGTCGGCTGGTCAACACCTCCAGCGACTCGTCGGCGTCGGATTCAGTAGTGACGCGGGGAGCGTCGTAATCAGTGGCCATGCGACAAGCCCCTTCCTGATCAAGTCTTCTGTAAACCGCCAAACGCAGCCAGGAAGCGGATTGTTCCCCAACTCAGTCGGGAAAGTCGAGCGGAATTTTCAACGTGGCCATTGTGGCCGCCAGCGCGTCGTATTGCCCTGCCAGGGTGCAGAATTCGATCAGTTGCGGGCGGCTCAGGATGCTCGACAGCGCAGCCCAGGTCTCCGGCGACATCGAGCGGGTGATGACGAACTCGTCGGTCGCGGTGATCAGCACGCGCTCCCGTTCACTGAGGCCCTCGGCGTCGGGGCCCTCGAAGATCCTGGCTTGCAGCTCGCTGCCGACGCCGCGGCTTTTGGCCAGTCGGCGATGCTGCTGCAGCTCGTACTCGCAGTCGCGCAGGTGGCCCACCCGAAGGATCACAAGTTCAGTGTCCTTGCGGGACAGCTTGCCGGCGTACAGCAGGTAACCCGAGAACGGCAGCCACGCTAGAAACAGCAGCCTGTGCTGGCCGAGCACGTTGAACAGATGGAACTTCGGTGCGCGGATGCCGCGGGCGCCGAGCTTGGCGATCGCCCAGTTGACCGGCCCGAGTTCCCTGAAGCCACCCGGCGGGATGCGCGCGGGGTTGATCCCCCCAGTCGCTTCGCTCCTACCTCCTGGGGACGCGCTCATGACTGCTGCACCAGATACGGGGACACCGTGCTGCGATGCTCGTTCAGGTCGAGCGCGCGGCCCAGCGCGGGGAACGCCCGCTGCGGGCAGTTGTCGCGCTCGCAGACCCGGCAGCCGGCGCCGATCGGGGTTGCGTTGTCAGCCGACAAGTCCAGTCCCTCCGAATAGACCAGCCGGTGTGCGTGCCGGAGTTCGCAGCCCAGGCCGATCGCGAACGTCTTACCTGGCTGACCATAGCGCGAGGCACGGCGCTCCACCGTGCGCGCCACCCACATGTAGCTGCGCCCGTCGGGCATCTGCGCGATCTGCACCAGGATCTTGCCGGGATTGGCGAATGTCTCGTAGACGTTCCACAGCGGACACGTGCCGCCCGAGGAGGAGAAGTGAAACCCGGTGGCGGACTGGCGTTTCGACATGTTGCCAGCGCGGTCGACGCGAATGAACGACAGCGGTACCCCGCGCATCGAGGGGCGCTGGAGCGTGGACAGCCGGTGCGCGATGGTCTCGTAGGACACGGAGTAGAAGGCCGAGAGCCGTTCGATGTCGTAGCGGAAGTTCTCCGCAACGTCGTGGAATTGGCCGTAAGGCAGCACCGTCGCCGCGGCGAAATAGTTGGCCAACCCGAGCCGGGCCAGCGTCGTCGACTCCTCGCTGGTGAACTTGCCCTCTTCCACCAACTTGTCGATCAGGTCGCCGAACTCCAGGTAGGCCAGCTCGGCTGCCATCTTGAATACCGTCTGCCCCGACGACAGGTGGCCGCTGATCTCCAGGGTCTTGGTCGCCGGGTCGAAACGGTGCAGCACCGTGTCGCCGAGGTCGATGCGGCGGATGATGTGCACCCCGTGCACTCTGGTCAGCCGGTCGGCGAGTTCGCGGGCGAGCTCGGCGCGGTGCATCCGCATCCGGATCGTGAGGTCCTCGGCCGCGGTGTCGAGCTCGTGCAGATAATTCTGTCGTTGATAGAAGTAGTCGCGGACTTCCTCGTGCGGCATCGTGATCGCGCCAGATCCTGAGCTGGAGCCGCTGCCGTCGGAGTATCGGTCCTCGGTTGCGGCGGCCAGCTGCGTGGTGGTCAGCCGGTAGCGGCGGTGCAGGTTCACCATCGCGCGGGCCAACGCCGGATGTGAGCCGACCATGTCGGCGACCTCCGCGAGATCGACGTCGATGTCGAGGTCGCGGTCCATGGTGACCTCGCGCAGTTCCGCGACGAGACGGGTGTCGTCCTGCGAGGCGAAGAACGTCGCATCGACACCGAACACCTCGGTGATGCGCAGCAGTACCGCCACCGTCAGCGGGCGGACGTCGTGCTCGATCTGGTTGAGGTAGCTCGGCGAAATGTCCAGCATCTGCGCGAGTGCGGCCTGGCTGAACCCGCGTTCGCTGCGCAGTTGTCGCACCCGCGACCCGACAAACGTTTTCGCCACGTCAATCACCCTAACAACGCTGCGAAGACTTGCTTCGCATTGTTGGCAGATTGGCGGCTATGGCAGGATCGGGGCCGATTGAAGAGTGAGCAGGGGAGAACCAGACATGGCGGAAATCGCAGGTAGCACCGGTTTGGCGAAGGTGATGATGCCTGTGCCCGATCCGCACCCGGATGTGTTCGATCGGCAGTGGCCGCTGCGGGTGGCCGACATCGATCGCGAGGGCAGGCTGCGGTTCGACGCCGCCACCCGTCACATCCAGGACATTGGCTCGGATCAGTTGCGAGAAATGGGCTTTGAGGAGACCCATCCGCTGTGGATCGTGCGCCGCACGATGATCGACATGATCAGGCCGATCGAGTTCCAGGACATGCTGCGGATGCGGCGCTGGTGTTCGGGCACCTCCAACCGGTGGTGCGAAATGCGGGTGCGCATCGACGGCAAGCGCAGTGGAGGCCTCATTGAATCAGAGGCGTTCTGGATCAACATCAACCGTGAGACCCAGGGTCCGGCGCGCATTTCCGACGACTTCATCGAAGGCCTACAGCGCACCACCACGGTGGATCGACTCCGGTGGAAGCCTTACCTGAAGGCCGGCAGTCGCGAGGACGCCGCGCAGATCCGCGAGTACCCGGTTCGCGTCAGCGATATCGACATCTTCGACCACATGAACAACTCCGTGTACTGGAGCGTCATCGAGGACTACCTCTTCAATACGCCGGAGCTTCTGCACAAGCCGATCCGGGTGACCATCGAGCACGATGCCGCGGTCGCGCTCGGCGAGAAGTTGGAGATCATTTCGCACGTGCATCCCCCCGGATCGACCGAGCGGTTCGGCGCGGAACTCGCGGATCGCACTGTTAGAACGCTCACATACGCGGTCGGCGACGAGACAAAAGCAGTCGCTGCAATATTTGAGCTCTGAGCACATTCCGTTAACAGTACGAGCGTACTGACCAGCGAAGATTGCGTTACCGGCCAGTAGCTACTGAACCGGTTAAGCAAGGGCCCGCATTCGCAAAATTAGCAAGCTAATGCCTCGTATTGGCGAAAGTTGGCAAGTGAAACGGCTGGACCTGCGGGTATGGCTTGGTGCATCCTCGACTTAGCACTCAAGTGAACGGGCTGGACCGTTAGCAAGCATGTGGCGTGAAACGGATCCAGCGACTTGCAACAAAAGGAGCACCAATGTCGACCGTTGGCCAGCCAAAGTCCGCCGAAGAGATCCAGAAGGACTGGGACACCAATCCGCGGTGGAAGGGCATCACCCGCACCTACACCCCCGCCGATGTGGTGGCCCTCCAGGGTTCCGTCGTCGAGGAGGCCACCCTGGCTCGCCGCGGCGCCGAGGTGCTGTGGAACCAGCTGCACGACATGGAGTTCGTCAACTCGCTCGGCGCGCTGACCGGCAACATGGCCGTTCAGCAGGTCCGTGCCGGCCTGAAGGCCATCTATCTGTCGGGTTGGCAGGTCGCCGGTGACGCGAACCTGTCCGGCCACACCTACCCGGACCAGAGCCTCTACCCGGCCAACTCGGTGCCGCAGGTGGTCCGCCGCATCAACAATGCGCTGATGCGCGCCGACCAGATTGCGAAGGTCGAGGGCGACACCTCCGTCGAGAACTGGCTGGCCCCGATCGTCGCCGACGGTGAGGCCGGCTTCGGCGGTGCGCTCAACGTCTACGAGCTGCAGAAGGCCATGATCGCTGCAGGCGTCGCGGGGTCGCACTGGGAGGATCAGCTGGCGTCGGAGAAGAAGTGCGGTCACCTCGGTGGCAA
The DNA here is from genome assembly GCF_000328565.1 of Mycobacterium sp. JS623. Classification (NCBI taxonomy): domain Bacteria; kingdom Bacillati; phylum Actinomycetota; class Actinomycetes; order Mycobacteriales; family Mycobacteriaceae; genus Mycobacterium; species Mycobacterium sp. JS623. The sequence continues at coordinate 564,142 of NC_019966.1, forward strand.
GGTGCTGATCCCGACCCAGCAGCACATCCGCACGCTGACCTCGGCCCGCCTCGCCGCCGACGTCGCCGACGCGCCGACCCTCGTCATCGCCCGCACCGACGCCGAGGCCGCCACGCTGATCACCTCCGATGTCGACGAGCGCGACCGTCCGTTCATCACCGGTGAGCGCACCGCTGAGGGCTTCTACCGGGTGCGCAACGGCCTCGAGCCGTGCATCGCCCGCGCTAAGGCCTACGCGCCCTACTCCGATCTGATCTGGATGGAGACCGGCACGCCGGACCTCGAGCTGGCCGCGAAGTTCGCCGAGGGCGTCAAGAGCGAATTCCCGGACCAGATGCTGGCCTACAACTGCTCGCCGTCGTTCAACTGGCGCAAGCACCTGGATGACGCGACGATCGCGAAGTTCCAGAAGGAGCTCGGCGCGATGGGCTTCAAGTTCCAGTTCATCACGCTGGCCGGCTTCCACGCCCTGAACTACTCGATGTTCGATCTGGCCTACGGCTACGCCCGCAACCAGATGAGCGCCTACGTCGAGCTGCAGGAGCGCGAATTCGACGCCGAGGAGCGGGGTTACACCGCGACGAAGCACCAGCGCGAGGTCGGCGCAGGCTACTTCGACCGGATCGCCACCACCGTGGACCCGAACTCGTCGACGACCGCGCTGAGCGGTTCGACCGAAGAGGGCCAGTTCCACTGACGATCAAGCGGGCGTAGCCCGCGTTGAGGAAGTGGAACCGAAGGCAGTAGCCACTGACGATCAAGCGGGCGTAGCCCGCGTTGAGGAAGTGGAACCGAAGGCAGTAGCCACCGAGCACTAGAGGTTGACAGCACAGGCCCCGCCCGCCATGTTGGGCGGGGCCTGTTGCTGCGTAAGGGAGTTTCGAAGTGAGCGACGCAATTGAACGAGTAGGCGTCATCGGCGCTGGACAGATGGGTGGCGGCATCGCCGAGGTATCGGCGCGGGCCGGTGTGGACGTGCTGGTGTTCGAGCCCACCGAGGAGCTGACAGCAGCAGGCAAGGCGCGCATCACCAAATCGCTTGAGCGCGGCGTCAGCACGGGCAAGATCACCGAACGCGAACGCGATCAGGCGTTGGCCAAGCTGAAATTCACCACCGAGCTCAAGGATCTCGCGGATCGCCAGCTCGTCATCGAAGCGGTGATCGAGGATGAGACCGTCAAAGGCAAGATCTTCGCCGAGCTCGACGAGATCATCGCCGATCCGGATGCGGTGCTGGCGTCGAACACGTCGAGCATCCCGATCATGAAAATCGCTGCGGCGACAAAGAATCCGGTCCGCGTGCTCGGCTTGCACTTCTTCAACCCAGTGCCGGTGCTGCCGCTCGTCGAGCTGATCAACACGCTCGTCACCTCCGATGCGGCGATCACGCGCACGGAGAAGTTCGCGAGTGATGTGCTTGGTAAGCAGGTGGTGCGCTGCAGCGACCGGTCGGGCTTTGTGGTCAACGCGCTGCTGGTGCCGTACTTGCTGTCGGCTATTCGCATGGTCGAGTCGGGTGTGGCGACCGTCGATGACATCGACAAGGCAATCGTCGCGGGGCTGTCGCATCCGATGGGGCCGCTGCGACTTTCGGATCTCATCGGCCTCGACACCATGAAGCTGATCGCGGACTCGATGTACGAAGAGCTCAAGGATCCGCATTACGCGCCGCCGCCGCTGCTGCTGCGGATGGTGGAAGCGGGGCAGCTCGGTAAGAAGTCGGGCCAAGGCTTCTACAAGTACTGAGCGAGCGCTCGTCGGACACGTGTCAGTATTTCTTGTCGGCGGTAACGCATTTGTCGTGAGCTGACGCGAATAATGATCCAACCTTGTGTGGCAAGGAATTCCAGCCGCTCAATGTCCTCGGCGTAGATGTCGGGGTTCGTCCAATGCTGTTCGCCGTCGTATTCGACGCCGACCTTCCATTCGGGCCAGCCCATATCGACGCGGCGGGGTCGCCCTCTCGGATTTGGCACGAGGATTTGTGTGACAGGTCGTGGAAGTCCGTCGCGCACAAGGAGCAGACGCAATCGAGTTTCCTGGGGGGATTCGGCTCCACCGTCGGCAAGATCCAGCGTCTCGCGGAGCTGGCGAAGGCCACGCGCGCCTGGATATCGGGTGGCAATCCGGTTGACCTCGGCCACGGTGCAACGGGTGGCGTTGAGTAGCGCGTCGATTCGAATTATTGCGGTGTCGCCTTCCACCCGTCGGCCGATGTCGTAGGCCGTTCTGGCGGGTGTGGTGCAGTCGATGCTTTGCCTCAGGCACATCTCGTCGTCTGCGATGAGTCCGCGGTGAATGACGATGCCAGGTGGTGACGGCTGGTTGGAATGCGCGAGTTCCGCCGGCGCGTCATCAGGTAGCCACAGGGTGCCATGTAACGCCGCAGCTGAGTGGCCGACGACAGTCGCAGTTCGGCGAGACCACAGCCACGCTGCTCTGGCTCTGACGACCGCGTCTGGCTTGAGGCCAGCTCGTACATAGACGTTGTAGTGGAGCTTGATGTACTTGGTGCGCAGCATATGACGAGTAACTTGCCCCGACGCAAGTGCTTCACTACCCACGAGGATGTCGTCCACAACACGGTTGGACGACGCAGGCGCTCACCGCGTTCCCGAGCGTCGGGAATATGACGTAAATCAGCCGGAATCCGTCATGTATCCGACGCTCGACTCCTAAGCCTTGGCTAGTCGCTTCTTCTCCGCCTCGACATCGAAATCGGGTGCCGGCCAAGACAAGTCGAGCCCTTCGAGCGCCTCGATCAATAGCTCCAGTATCGCCAGTCGGCTGTACCACTTGCGATCGCACGGCACCACATGCCACGGCGCCACATCGGTTGACGTGCGCTCGAGCATCGCCTGATAAGCCTCCTGATATGCCGGCCACAGACGTCGCTCGTCGAGGTCACTCGGGTTGTACTTCCAATACTTGTCGGGTCGGTTGAGTCGCGCTGCCAGCCGGGCCTTCTGCTCATCGAGTGAGACGAACATCGCCACCTTGATGATCGTCGTCCCCGCGGCGACAAGCTTGCGCTCGAACCGGTTGATCTCCTCGTAGCGGTTGCCCCAGACCTCCGGCGGCACCAGGTTGTGCACCCGAACGATCAGCACATCTTCGTAATGAGAGCGGTCGAACACGCCGATATGGCCGGGGGGCGGTAGTGCACGCCGGATCCGCCACAGATAGTGATGCTTGAGTTCCTCGTCGGTCGGCTTCCCGAACGCGTGGTAGCGGATACCTTGCGGATTAGCTGCTCCCACAACGTGTTTGACGACGCCGCCCTTACCGGCGGTGTCCATCCCCTGCAGCACCAACAACAGCGACCGCTGGTCGTCGCCGCCCTTGCTTCTGGCGAACAGCATCTCCTGCAACTCTGCGAAGCGCTTGTTTCGGTCAGGCTGCAGGTCGGCCGCATCGGCCTTCTTCCCCTTGAATCCGGGGGTGGCGCTGGTGTCGATGTCCGCGACCTTGTTGCCCTGGCGATACGCCAGATGCTTGTGCGGCTCGTGGGTCCAGGGTTCGGGCAGATCTCCGGGCTTAGTCATCAGCCAGTAATTGTGGCGGCAATCCCGGCGACGGGTGTGGTCCTTCGCGGAACTTCTCCAGCGACCCGCCCACTTCGACGATGCCGCAAAGCGCGTTCCACGACAGCATCGTCAGATAGTCGATCAGATCATCGGCGCTGATCCGCCGGTCGTTCATCCACGAGTGCGTGGCCAGTTGGACCCCGCCGACGGTGTGATACGCCCACGACTCGACCCCGCCGGTGTCCATGCCAACCTCCACCATGCGGCGGCGCAGCATCACCGCGAGCATGCGCGCGATGATCGACTCGGATGCCGCGACGGCCTTGCTCTTGGACGCTGAGTTGTTGGCCATCACGAACTGGTACGGCTCCGGCTCGGAGGCCACTGTTTCGACGTAGACGCGAATGATCTCGCGGGTCAGGTCGAAGCCGTCGAGGTTCGACGTCAGCGCGGCTGTCATGTTCGGGATCAAAGTGGTCTGGGCGAACCGCATCATGACGGCCGTCGTCAAGTCGTTCTTGTCGACGAAATAGCGGTACAGCACCGTCTTGGAGACCCCGATTTCGGCGGCGATTTCGTCCATACTGACGTTGCTGCCGCGTCGACGGATGGCCTCGAGGGTGCCGTCTACCAGCTCATTGCGGCGCTCCACCTTGTGCTTGTGCCAGCGACGTTTGCGTCCATCGGTCTTGACCGCCACCGGAGAGGTCTGCTGTGCCACTATCCCCGTGATCCATTCCGTAGTCCCCCTTGATAGTACGGCCGATCTTGTTTCGGGGGCTGGCACGACGGGCCCGGCGCGCAGGTAGCGGATGATGGAGGTGTGGCACACAGACCGGACGTCGGCAGGCGGCCCGTTGCACCGGCGACACGGGCCAGTTTCGCCGAGTCGTTAGCGGGAGCCGACAGCGTCGCCGACGCCGAACGCCGCCGCGGGCTGCGGCGGATGAAGCTCGTCGCACTGAGCTTCCTGGTCGGCGCCACCGTGATTTTCTTGGTCTGCACCTGGGCCCAGTCCAACGGCGCAGCGTCCTGGGTCGGCTATGTCCGGGCCGCCGCCGAGGCCGGCATGGTCGGCGCGCTCGCCGACTGGTTCGCGGTCACGGCTCTGTTCAAGCATCCGCTGGGCATCCCGATCCCACACACCGCGATCATCAAGCGCAAAAAAGATCAACTCGGCGAGGGCCTCGGTGCGTTCGTTCGGGAGAACTTCATGTCGCCCCAGGTGATCGAGGCCAAGCTGCGCGATGCGCAGGTCGCGGGCCGACTGGGTAAGTGGCTGTCGGAGCCGTCGCACGCCCAGCGCGTCGCGGCCGAAACATCAACGGTGCTAAGGGTTCTCGTGGAGATGCTGCGCGACGAGGATGTGCAGCACGTGCTGGATCGGATGATCGTCAAGCGCGTCGCGGAACCGCAGTGGGGCCCGCCGATCGGCCGCGTGCTGGCCACCCTTCTGGCCGAGCGCCGCCAAGAGGCGCTGCTGCAGCTGCTCGCCGATCGGGCGTTCCAGTGGTCGTTGAACGCCGGCGACATCATCGAGCGGGTGGTCGAGCGCGATTCGCCGACCTGGTCGCCGCGCTGGGTCGACCATCTGGTCGGCGACCGCATCCACCGCGAGCTGATGGACTTCACCGACAAGGTGCGACGCAACCCGGACCATGAACTGCGAAGGTCGGCCACGCGGTTCCTGTTCGAATTCGCCGACGATCTGCAGCACGACGACGCGACGATTCAGCGCGCCGAGAATGTCAAGGAACAGCTGATGGCGCGCGACGAGGTGGCCAGGGCCGCCGAGACGGCGTGGGCCGCGGCCAAGCGCATCATTCTCGAGTCGGTCGACGATCCGTCGTCGGCGTTGCGGACCCGGATCGCCGACTCTGTCGTGCATATCGGCGAGTCGCTCCGAGACGACGCCGACCTGCGCGACAAGGTCGACAACTGGATCATCCGTGCAGCTCAACACCTGGTTTCCGAATATGGGGTGGAGATCACAGCGATCATCACCGAGACCATCGAGCGGTGGGACGCCGACGAGGCCAGCAGGCGTATCGAGCTGCACGTGGGCCGTGACCTGCAATTCATCCGGATCAATGGCACGGTGGTGGGGTCGCTGGCCGGACTGATCATCTATTCGATAGCCCAGCTACTTTTCTGACCTGCGCTAACTAGTGCTTGCAAAAGTTAGCACCCCGTCGTACGGTTAATCGCGTCGCACTGTTGTCAACCCAACATCGATACCGACGCAATACCGAGGGGGCCACGCTATGCCGCAGGATGAAAATCTTGCCGCCGTCGTGTCCAACGCCGCCCAGACCGCGGCGCAGGACATTGGCAGCTTCATCCGTACGCAACGCGAGGCAGCGCAGGTATCCGTGCGGCAGTTGGCCGAGAAGGCCGGCGTCAGCAATCCCTATCTCAGCCAGATCGAGCGGGGATTGCGGAAACCCTCGGCCGACGTGCTGCAGCAGATCGCCAAAGCGCTGCGCGTGTCTGCGGAAGTGCTCTACGTGCGGGCCGGGATTCTCGAGCCCAGCGAGACGAGTGAGGTCCGCGACGCCATCATCACCGACACGGCGATCACCGAGCGGCAGAAGCAGGTGCTGCTCGACATCTACACGTCGTTTTGCCAACAGAACGAAGCCGTCAGTGAGGAGCCGACGACTGAAGCGACTGCAGACCTACCCAAAGCTCTAGAAATTCAACAGTTCAACGAAAGTCAGTGAAAGGAACCACAACATGGCTACGAAGAAGCCTGCGAAGACTGCCAAGAACCAGCCCACCGTTGACGACTTGAAGGCCCCGCTGCTCGCTGCGGTCGGCGCCGCCGACCTCGCGCTCGAGCGGGTCAACGAGATCGTCGCCACCTTGCGTGAGCGTGCCGGCGAGGCTCGCACAGACACCCAGGCGCGCGTCGAGGAGAGCCGTGCCCGGCTGACCAAGCTGCAGGAGGACCTGCCGACCCAGTTCGGCGAGCTGCGTGAGCGGCTGACGTCCGACGAGCTGCGCAAGGTTGCCGAGAGCTACGCAGAGGCGGCTCAGACCCGCTACAACACCCTCGTCGAGCGTGGCGAGGCCGCGCTTGAGCGGCTGCGCAACGTGCCGGCGCTGGAAGAGGGCCGCGGGCGCGTCGAACGCTACAGCGACCAGGCCGTTGAGCTGACCCAGGAGGCCCTCGGCAACGTGGCGTCGCAAACCCGCGCGGTCGGCGAGCGCGCTGCCAAGCTGGTCGGTGTCGAGCTGCCGGCTAAGAAGGCTCCGGCCAAGAAGGCCCCGGCCAAGGCCCCGGCCAAGAAGGCTCCCGCCAAGAAGGCTCCGGCCAAGAAGGCTGCGGCCAAGAAGGTCACCCAGAAGTAAATAGGGGCTCGTGTCGCCGGTAGCGGCGACTCAGAGTCGACCCGGGGACGTAACCCGCTTAGGCTGGCTATGTGGAGCTTCAAGGCCTAGTGGGTTACGTCCTCGCTGTTTTGCAGATAGCGGTGTTGGTGACGACGGTTTATGCGTTCGTTCACGCCGCATTGCAGCGGCCCGACGCCTACACCGCCGCCGAAAAGCTGACCAAGCCGGTCTGGCTGGTGATCCTCGGCGTCGGAGTGCTGCTGGCACTCGTCCTCGGCATCACTGGCGTGGCGATCGCGGCCGTCGCCGCCGGCGTCTACCTCGTCGACGTCCGGCCCAAGATCCTGGAAATCCAGGGCAAGTCCCGCTAGCCGTGCGTCTTCGTCTCGCGGCCGCAGCGGCGGCCGCCACCCTGCCTCTAGTCCTCGCGCCCGTTGCTTCGCTTGTCGCGCTGGCTCCGCCCGCGGAAGCCGACCCGGTGCCCGGCCCGCCGTACGTCGATCACGTCCAGTGGGCGAAGTGGGCCGACCTGTCCAGCCTGCGCGTGTACCCGACGGAGGCCGCGCGGCAGGCGTCGCTGCAGCCAGGCACCGATCCGCAGGCCGACGAGGCGTGGGCCGAGGTGCTCACGCTGTCGCCCGACGCCGATATGCCCGGCATGAAAGCGCAGTTCCTGTGCCACTGGCATTTCGCCGAGTTCGCCGAGCCCGGCAAGGTCAGCTGGAACCTGGAGCCGTGGCGAAATCTGGTCTCCGACCAGCAGATGGTCGCGGCCGGCTGTAACCCCGGCGGCACCGAAGAACCGTTCTAGATGCGCTATAGCCGATCGAGCGTTGCCGCGCTCGTCGACCACACGCTGTTGAAGCCCGAGGCGACGGAGGCCGATGTCGTTGCGCTGCTGCAGGAAGCCGAAGAGCTCGGGGTGTTCGCGGTGTGCGTGTCACCGACCATGGTGGCGACGGCCAAATCGTTTCGAACGGGCGAATATGTGATCGCGTCGGTGGTGGGATTCCCTTCAGGCAAACATCTTTCGGCGATCAAGGCCGAGGAGGCCAAGCTTGCCGTTGCGGCTGGCGCGAGCGAGATCGACATGGTGATCGATGTCGGATCTGCGCTCGAGGGCGACTTCGACGCGGTGCGATCTGATATCGCAACGGTTTTCGCCGCGATGCCGTCTGACACGGTGTTGAAGGTGATCGTGGAGTCGGCTGCGCTGATCGCATTGGGCGGCGAGCAGCGACTGGTCGACGTGTGCAAGATTGCCGAGGATGCCGGCGCCGATTTCGTGAAGACCTCCACCGGTTTTCACCCCAGCGGCGGCGCCTCGGTGCGCGCGGTCGAGCTGATGGCGAAGACCGTCGGTGACCGTCTTGGCGTCAAGGCCAGCGGTGGCATCCGCACGGCTGACGACGCCGTTGCGATGCTGAACGCGGGCGCGACCCGGCTCGGACTATCGGGTACCCGCGTTGTGCTCGACGGGCTGGCTTAAAGACCCGCGAAGCAGGGGTCCTGGTTGCCCTTCGGCATCGATGCGTTTTGCGTCGAAAACTGTGCCACCACACCGGTTTCGGTCACCTGCACTGCGGTTGCGTGGATGCCGAGCGGGTAGCCCTTGGTGAACTGGTCGGTGAAGGCGTCCAGCGCCGGCTGCACTGTCTCGCGCGGGAGTGTGAAGCCCAGGCCGGTCAATTCCGTTACCGGCAACGAGATTCCGTCGTTGGCGACCGTCGGCTTGGTGGTGATGCTGCCAAGTGCGCCCTGCAACTCGACGGTGCCCGCCGACGGGTTGGTGGTCACGCCGGTGACGAAGGAGCCGACGAGCGGGATGGCGTTCTGGATGGTGTCCTTGATGCCCTGCGTCGACCACGTGACGTTGGCCACCAACGAGCCGATCGTCCCGCCGGAATTAGCGGTGTCTCCGAGCCGGACGTCTTTGATGGCCACGTTGACCTTCATGCCCTTGGCCTGACGGATCTGATTGCCCGCGGTCTCGAAGTGAATGTTCGTGTAGTGACCGGTCATGTGCTGCCAGAGGAACGGAGGAAGCGCGTCGAACGACACCGAGGCGCTGTCCTGCACCACGCACTGTGCGGCTGCGGCGATCACGTCGTCGGCACGGCTGCGGGCGTAGAGCTCGCCTGCGAGCAGGCCGGCCGCCACCAGCGCGACGACGATGACCACGGCAAGGACGATCGACAGGGGGTCACGGAACAGGTCCTTGGCCTTGCCCAGCAGCGACGAGTCCTTCTGCGGGGGTGGGGCCTGCGGCGCGGCCGGCTGGGCGGGCTGGCCCGCAGATGCCCCCGGCGGGAACTGGGGCGGCCGCGGTGGGACGGGCGGGACCTGGTTGGCCGGGCGAGCCCAAGGATCGGTCACCTGAGGGATTCTGCCTTACCGAGACGGGTGAACTCTGTCCGGTTGCGCAATACCGCGATCGTCTCGCGGGTCTTCTGCGCCGCATCGAGGTCGAGATCGGTCACGAGCAACTGCGGGTCGGCCCCAGCCGATGCCAGCACCTCGCCGGTCGCCGACGCGACAAGGCTGCCACCGACGCCGACCGGGCCCGCTGCGGCGAGTTCATCACCGGGATACGCCTGGTCGACAGCGGCGACGAGGCCCGTCGTATCGATCGCGCGGGCCCGCGCCAGCAGCTGCCACTGCTCGAGCTTTCCAGGACCCGTGCCCCACGACGCGTGCACCGTGATGAGTTGCGCTCCGCGCGAGGCCAATTCGACGTACAGCTCGGGGAAGCGGACGTCGTAGCACAGGGTCAGTCCGACATTCACGCCGTCGACGGTGATCATCACCGGCTCCCGGCCCGGCGCGACAGTGTCGGACTCGGCGAAACCGAACGCGTCGTACAAATGGATCTTGTCGTAATGCGTATCGACGCCCGGACCCGTCGCGAGCAGCGTGTTGGTCACCCGGCCGGTTCTGTCTTCCTCGGCAGGGACGAACATGCCTGTCACGACGACGACGCCCGCGCGTTCAGCGATGGCGCGGACGGCTGATGCCCACGACCCGTGTAGCGGTTCGGCGATCGGGGCCAGCGGCACGCCGAACCGGCACATGGTTGCCTCGGGGAACAGCACGAGGCGGGCGCCCGCGTCGGCGGCGCGACGGGTGTAGTCCTCGACAAGGCCGAGGTTGGCGGTGGGTTCAGCACCGGCCTGGATCTGCGCGAGGGCAATCCGCATGCTGCTCAGCCTACGGGCGGGACATTCGACCCCGGAGCGCCGACGGGCGCGACATTCGACTTCGGAGCGCCGACGGGCGCAACATTTGACCACGGCACTGAGAGAACGCCGTCGCGCATCCTGCGCCGCGGCGGTTCGACCGGGAAGCCCTCGTCGCGCAGCAGGTCCAGCATCGCGCGCCAGCGCACCCGCGGGCCGAACACCCCGTGACCCGCGACGCTGGCCCACGCGTGATCCGCAGCCGTCAGCAGGCTGTGGATGGGTTGGCCTGCCAGGTTGTGGTGGATCAGCACCTTCGGTAGTCGCTCGGCCAGATCCGACGGCCGCTCGATCGCGAACGGATCGCATGCCAACGTCAGGCTGATCGGCCCCTCCGCGTCGAGCAGCACCCAGCAGCAGCGACGGCCCAACTCGTCGCAGGTGCCGTCGACGATCAGCCCGCCCGGCGCCAACCGTGCCTGCATCGTCGCCCACGCCCCGGGCACGGCTTCCACCGGGTACTGGCGCAGCACGTTGAACGCGCGCACCAAAACCGGTGCGTGTCCGGCCAATTCGAAGCCGCCGAGCCCGAATTCGACAGTGCTGTTTTCGGCGGCGCGCGCCGCCGATACGACACGCTCGGGATGGATCTCGAGGCCGACGACGCGGACGTCGGCGCGTACCACCCGTAGCCGCGCGGCCAACTCCAGCGTCGTCACGGGCAGCGCACCGTAGCCGAGGTCGATCACCAGCGGATCGGCCGCCGCCTGCAGCGCGGCGCGCACCCGTCGTGAGTGCACGAGCCAGCGGTCGCTGCGGCGCAGCCGGTTGTGACCGGTGGTGCCGCGCGTGATGGCCCCGACCGGACCCGCTCGGCCGGCGACATTCGACGCGCCCCTAGTGGTGCTTGGAAATCCAGTCAGCGGTGAACGCCTCCTCGGCGTCGAAGAGCTGTTTGATGTGGTGCAAAATCAGATCCTCCAGCGCGCCACCGACGAACGGGATGTAGACCTTGCAGACGCTGACCAGCCGCAGCTTGCTGCCGGCGTCGGTCTCGGTGAGGAAGTACTGACCGTCAAAGCTGCCGGGGCCGTGGGGAATCGATGCCGAGTAGGCGCCCTGGGCCCGATTCTTGTCGTGGTCATAGCGATCGAAATGCTGCTTGCGGGTGATGATCATGTCGATCGGCACAACGGTCCGCGCGATCGGCGGCAGGTACATCCGCGGCAGGTCCTGCACGAAGACGATGTCGGGGCCGCGCTCAGTGGTCGAGAAGGTCTTGATCTCCGACTGCGGCGTCAGGAAGCGGTAGGCCTCCATCAGGGTTTGCCAGTATTCCCGGCTGGTGAAGTCTTGGTAGATCTTCTCCGCCGGTGCGTCGAATTCGATGGTGTAGTCCATGCGACGCGACATGGAACATAATTTTACTTACGGGTTACGCGTTCTCGGTGATCCACACCGTGGTGAAGCGCTGTTCTTGGATGAGAAGGTCCATCAGCTGACTGCCGATGAAATTCTCGATCTTGCCGCCGACGAGCGGAACGTTGACTTGAACGGTGGCAGTGAAATCCAGCCGCGAACTGTCGCCGGATTTTGCCGGGGCGAGTACGGCCGAACCGCTCAGCGTCGCAGGCGCCCCGATGATCGCGAGCTGAATGGTCGCGGTCGCCCGACCATCGCTGATCGGCGACCAGTTCTCTTCGCGGACAAGGGCCAGATCGCCGCGGTGGAACTGCGTCACGACCGCGGGCAGTCGGTCGGCGCGTAGCCGTTGTGTCGTGACGACGTCGATGCCGTTTCCGTCGACGGTCAACGAATCCAGCGAGTAATCGTCGGCGCCCGAATCGGCCAATCGCGATAGCCAATACTGTTCATCACTGAATGCCTGGTGAACCTGTTCGACGCTGGCACCGTATTCGGTCGCCATGTCGAATGAACGCGGCATAGCTGGCCACGCTACCGTTACCGCCCGTGACCGGTCTGGAACTGGGGGGTGCCGTCGTCGCCGACGATGTACCGCTGGCGCCGCTGACCACGCTGCGCATCGGAGGTGTTGCGCGCCGGTTGATCACGTGCGCAACGACGGAGCAGATCGTCGCCGCGCTGCGGGCACTCGATGACGTTCTGGTGCTCGCGGGCGGGTCGAATGTGGTGCTGGCCGATGACCTCGCCGATCTGACCGTCGTGCTGCTGGCGAACACCGAGATCACGGTCGAGGACAACGTCGTGCGCGCGGAGGCCGGCGCGGTGTGGGACGACGTGGTGGTCACCTCGCTGGCGCACGGGCTCGGCGGGCTGGAATGCCTGTCGGGCATCCCCGGATCGGCGGGCGCGACGCCGGTGCAGAACGTCGGCGCGTACGGCGCCGAAGTCGCCGACACTATCCGCCGCCTCCGGCTGCTCGACCGCCGTACCGGCGAGGATCACTGGGTGACGCCGGATGTTCTCCAATTCGGTTACCGCACAAGCATTCTCAAGCATTCCCAGGACGCGGTCGTACTCGAGGTCGAATTCGAGTTGGACTCCGACGGTCGCAGCGCCCCGATCCGCTACGGCGAACTGGCCGCCGCACTCGACGCCGAGCCGGGATCCACTGCTGATCCCGGACGAGTGCGCGAGGCGGTGCTGTCGCTGCGTGCCGGCAAGGGCATGGTGCTCGACGACGCCGACCACGACACCTGGAGCGTCGGGTCGTTCTTCACCAATCCCGTCGTGTCGGCCGCTGAGTTCGATCGGCTGAACGACAGCGTCGACGGGCCGGTGCCGAACTATCCAGCCCCCGATGGGGTCAAGCTGGCGGCAGGCTGGCTGGTCGAGCGGGCCGGATTCGGCAAGGGTTACCCCGGCGAGGACGCCCCCGCGCGGTTGTCGACCAAGCATGCGCTCGCTGTGACGAACCGGGGCAACGCCACTGCCGCCGACGTAATTGCGCTGGCCAGGGCGGTGCGCGACGGTGTCAGAAAGGCATTCGGGATCGATCTCACACCCGAGCCGATTCTGGTTGAGGCCGCTCTCTAGGTACCCTGGTTCCACGTGAGCCCAGCCAATCCCGTGCCGTCGGTCAGTCGGCGGAAGGCCCTGACCGCCCTCGCGGTCGGGCTCGTCGTGCCGGGCGCACTCGCCGCTTGCGGCAGCAGAGTCGGCAAACCGTCGGCCGAGGCGCCGTCCGCGCCGGCCGCGCCGTCGATCAGCTATCAGCCCGCCAACAAGTCCACTGACGTGGTGCCCGTCGCCCCCGTACGCGTCGACGTGAAGGACGGCTGGTTCCAGAAGGTCACGCTGACCAACGCCGACGGCAAGGTCGTCGCGGGCGCGCTCAACCGCGACCGCACCAGCTTTACCACCACCGAACCGCTCGGCTACGGCGCGTCCTACTCCTGGGCCGGCTCTGTGGTCGGCCACGACGGCAAGGCCGTTCCGGTGCAGGGCAACTTCACCACCATCAAGCCGACCAAGCAGGTCAACGGTGCCTTCCAGCTCGCCGACGGCCAGACCGTCGGTGTCGCCGCGCCGGTCATCATCCAGTTCGACGCGTCGATCTCCGATAAGGCGTCCGTCGAGAAGGCACTGAAGGTCACCACCGAGCCGCCGGTCGAGGGCAGCTGGGCCTGGCTGCCGGACGAGGTGGGCGGTTCACGGGTGCATTACCGCACCAGGGATTACTACCCGGCGGGCACGAAGGTCAGCGTCGTAGCGAAGCTTTACGGCGTTCCGTTCGGTGACGGCGCGTTCGGCGCGCAAGACATCTCGCTGAACTTCGAGATCGGCCGTCGGCAGGTGGTCAAGGCCGAGGCCTCCTCGCACCGCATCCAGGTGCTCGACGGCTCAGGCGCGGTGATCATGGACTTCCCGTGCAGCTACGGCGAGGCCGACCTGCCGCGCAACATCACCCGCAGCGGCATCCACGTCGTCACCGAGAAGTACGAAGACTTCTACATGAGCAACCCCGCGGCCGGGTACAGCAACGTGCATGAGCGATTCGCCGTGCGAATCTCCAACAACGGCGAGTTCATCCACTGCAACCCGAACAGCATTGGCGCACAGGGCAATACGAACGTCACCAATGGGTGCATCAACCTGAACCTGGAGAACTCTCAGGAGTACTTCAACAGCGCGATCTACGGCGACCCCGTCGAGGTCTCCGGCACGTCGATCGAGCTGTCCTACGCCGACGGCGATCTGTGGGACTGGGCAGTGTCGTGGGACGAATGGGTGGCGATGTCGGCGCTGTCGCCGCAGGGCAGACCGTCGGAGATCCCGAGCACCGCGCCTGCCACGCCGTCGGACGCGCCTCAGCCGGTCAACGGCCGACCTGGCGGTTAAGCAGCTGCGCGACCCTGCGTGGCGGCAGCGGTCAGATGTGTCCTGGCATGTTGTTTCCGCTACGTCCGCCGATTGAAGCGGGACCCACTCGCACCGCTGACCTGATCGCGCGGCCTGACCACAATCAGATCCAGATCGACGTGTGACGGGCGGCTGGCGACGAATCCGATCACTTCGGCGATGTCCTCGGCCACCAGCGGCGTGACTCCGTCGTAGACCTTCGCGGCGCGCTCCTCATCGCCTGCGAACCGGCGCAACGAGAAGTCCGTTTTCACCATTCCGGGTGCAACTTCGGTGAGCCGCACCGGTTTCCCGAGTAGCTCGCTGCGCAGCGTGCGGTGCAGAACGCCCTGCGCGTGCTTCGCCGACGTGTACCCCGAGCCACCGTCGTAAATCTCGACCGCTGCGATCGAGGTGACCGTGACGATCAAACCGTCGCCCGAATCGATCAGCTTCGGCAGCAGCGCCTTGGTCACGCGCAGCGTGCCGATCACGTTCGATTCCCACATCCAGCGCCAGTGGTCGAGGTCGGCTTCCATCACAGGCTCCAGCCCCCGAGCGCCCCCGGCGTTGTTGACGAGCACGTCGACCCGGTCCAGGTCACCGGCCAGCGCCGTGACGTCCTCATCTCTTGTGACGTCCGCCACAATCGCGGAACCGCCGATCTGGTCAGCGAGCGCCTTGGTGGGGCCCTCCCGGCGGGCCACGCAAACGACGTGAAAGCCTTGTGCCGCAAGTGTTCTCGCGGTCGCTTCGCCGATGCCCGCACTGGCTCCGGTGACCACCGCGACCCGCTGGGAGGCTGAAGATGTCGTCATCTGCCCAACTTTAGTTGGCGTGCTAAGTTCACCGTGTGTACCGGAGCTGTTGTTGTCGCCGCGTGATCAGTCACGCCTGACCGACCCCCGGATAACTGTCTGAGTTGAGTCGCAGGTGTGGCCAGGACCCACCAGCCGACTTCAACAAAGGACAGACCCGTGCGTACTTCCTCCACTACCGCCCTCCGTCAGCCGGCGACCTCGAACAAGGGTGTCCGCAGTAACCGGGCGCTTGCGCCAGCGAGCTATCCCCAGGCGCGGCACCGCGTCGTTGCGCCGTCGCTGAAGCTGGCCGACGCGGCGGCGGCCTCGGTGTTCAGCGCGGCGCGGCTGCGCGGCCCGATCGCCCGCGACGTGATCGCCCAAGTCACGCAGTTGTCCATCGCGACGGTGAACCGGCAGGTGACCGCGCTGCTGGATGCGGGCATCCTGCGCGAGCGGGCCGACCTCGCCGTCTCGGGCGCCATCGGCAGGCCCCGCGTGCCCGTCGAGGTCAACCACGAGCCGTTCCTGACGCTCGGCATCCACGTCGGCGCGCGGACGACCAGCATCGTGGCCACCGACCTGTTCGGGCGCACGCTGGATGCGGTCGAGACGCCGACTCCGCGTGGTGCGCAGGCCGCGGCGCTGGCGTCGCTGGCAGGCAGTGCCCGCCGCTACCTGAGCCGCTGGCACCGCAGGCGCCCGCTGTGGGTTGGCGTGGCCGCCGGTGGCGTCGTTGACAGCGCGACCGGCTACCTGGACCACCCGCGACTGGGGTGGTCCGATGCGCCGGTCGGGCCGGTGCTCGCCGAGACGCTCGGCCTTCCGGTATCGGTGGCCTCCCACGTTGACGCGATGGCGGGCGCCGAACTGCTGCTTGGCGTGCGTCGCCAGCCCACCCCGTCGACCACCAGCCTGTACGTCTATGCCCGCGAGACCGTCGGCTACGCGCTGTCGATCGGCGGGCGCGTGCATTCACCGACCAGCGGCCCCGGCACCATCGCCGCGCTGCCGGTTCAGTCGGAACTGCTTGGCGGCAGCGGCCAACTGGAGTCCACGGTGAGTGACGAGGCCGTGCTGACCGCCGCCCGCAAAGCACGCATCATCCCGGCCGAGGGGCCGGCGTCGACGGTGACGGCTGTGATGAAGGCGGCCCGGCAGGGCAACCAGCAGGCTCAGGCGCTGCTCGCCGAGCGGGCCCGCGTGCTCGGCCAGGCCGTCGCGCTGCTGCGCGACATGCTCAACCCCGACGACCTGGTGGTCGGCGGCCAGGCGTTCACCGAGTACCCCGAGGGCATGAACCTCGTCGAGGCGGCCTACGCCGAGCGGTCGGTGCTGCCCGCCCGCGACATCCGGGTCACCGCGTTCGGAAACCGGGTGCAGGAAGCGGGCGCAGGCGTGGTGTCGCTCGGTGGGCTCTACGCGGATCCGATCGGTGCCATGCGCCGCGTCCAGAGCCGTCGCCCGGAAGCGTCTGCATAGCGATTTGCCGCTTAGCGGGTTGATCACTCACGCGTAGCGTTGGTAATCCACCCGCTAAACCTGAAGAAGTTCGCGCCAGCGCCGCGGTGTAGACATGACTGTGTGCGCCTAGCAACAGATCTGCAGGGTTCGAACGCCGCCGGTCTTCCGGTTCCACGCCGCGTCGCTGTGCTCTCGGTGCACACCTCCCCGCTGGCTCAGCCCGGTACGGGCGATGCGGGCGGTATGAACGTCTACGTGCTGCAGAGCGCGCTGCAGATGGCGCGCCGCGGCGTCGAGGTGGAGATCTTCACCCGCGCGACGTCGTCGGCCGATCAGCCCGTCGTCAAGGTGGCGCCCGGTGTGCTGGTGCGCAACGTCGTCGCCGGACCCTTCGAGGGCCTCGACAAGTACGACCTGCCGACCCAGCTGTGCGCGTTCACCGCGGGCGTGCTGCGCGCAGAAGCCACCCATGAGCCTGGCTACTACGACATCGTGCATTCGCACTACTGGCTGTCCGGACAGGTCGGCTGGCTGGCCCGCGACCGGTGGGCGGTGCCGCTCGTGCACACCGCGCACACGCTGGCCGCGGTGAAGAACGCCGCGCTGGCCGATGGGGACTCGCCGGAACCACCGCTGCGGGCGGTCGGCGAGCAGCAGGTGGTCGACGAGGCGGACCGGTTGATCGTCAACACTGAACATGAAGCGGCGCAACTGGTTTCGCTGCATCACGCCGATCCGGCCCGCATCGATGTGGTGCACCCCGGCGTCGACCTCGAGATGTTCACCCCCGGCGACAAGCGCGCCGCCCGCTCCGCGCTGGGGCTCGACTCCGACGAGCAGGTGCTGGCGTTCGTCGGCCGTATCCAACCGCTCAAGGCGCCCGACGTGCTGTTGCGCGCCGCGGCCAAGCTTCCGGGCGTGCGGGTTCTGGTGGCCGGCGGGCCGTCGGGCAGCGGGCTGGCCGCGCCGGACGGGCTGGTTCGGCTGGCCGACGAACTGGGTATCGCCGACCGCGTCACGTTCCTGCCGCCGCAGTCGCGCGATCAGCTCGTCGAGGTGTTCCGGGCCGCCGACCTCGTCGGCGTGCCGAGCTACTCGGAGTCCTTCGGACTGGTCGCCATCGAGGCACAGGCCTGCGGCACACCGGTGGTGGCCGCTGCTGTCGGTGGACTGCCGGTCGCCGTGCGCGGCGGGGTCACCGGCTCGCTCGTCGACGGCCACGATGTCGACGACTGGGCCCAGGCGATCGATGCCTTGTTCAAGCGCGGCCCCGAGACCATGAGCAGTGCGGCCGTCGAACATGCCGCGACGTTCTCGTGGGCGCACACCGTCGACTCGCTGCTGGCCAGCTATGGCCACGCCATCGCCGACTATCGCGCCCGGCATCGGGTGCCGGACGTCGCGGCGCGGCGCAACGGCCGTCGGTTCTCGATGAGGCGGGGTGTGCGGGCTTGACCCCCGATGTTCAGCAGGTCATCGAGGACACCTGCAAGGAGCACGGCCTGGTCTGCACCCCTCACAAGGGTGCTCACGGCGGCCTGCCGGGCATCATCGTCGAGTTGCCCGGCGAGCGTCGGCTGAAGACCAACACCATCCTGTCCATCGGCGAACATTCCGTGCGCGTCGAGGCCTTCGTCTGCCGCAAGCCCGACGAAAACCACGAGGGGGTTTACCGGTTCCTGCTCAAGCGCAATCGCAGGCTCTACGGCGTGGCCTACACGCTCGACAACGTCGGCGACATCTATCTGGTCGGCCGGATGTCGCTGGAATCGGTCAGCCCCGACGAGGTCGATCGCATCCTGGGGCAGGTACTCGAGGCCGTCGACTCGGACTTCAATACGTTGCTGGAGTTGGGTTTTCGGTCGTCGATCCAAAAAGAGTGGGAGTGGCGGGTATCGCGCGGGGAGTCGCTGAAGAACCTGCAGGCGTTCGCGCACCTGATCGACGAGGACGACGACGAACGGGCGTGAGAAGATCGGCGTCATGGCAGCCACGCTGATCCTGCTCCGCCACGGCGAGAGTGACTGGAACCAGAAGAACCTGTTCACCGGCTGGGTCGACGTCGACCTCACCGAGAAGGGCAGGGCCGAAGCGGTCCGCGCCGGCGAACTGATCAAGGCGCTGGACCGTCAGCCCGACGTGCTCTACACCTCGCTACTGCGTCGCGCGATCAACACCGCCAACCTCGCGCTGGACGCCGCCGACCGGCATTGGATCCCGGTGCACCGCGACTGGCGGCTCAACGAGCGCCACTACGGCGCGCTGCAGGGCCTGGACAAGGCCGAGACCAAGGCAAAGTACGGCGACGAGCAGTTCATGGCGTGGCGGCGCAGCTATGACACGCCGCCGCCGCCGATCGAACCGGGCAGCAAGTACAGCCAGGACACCGATCCGCGCTACGCCGACATCAACGGCGGCCCGCTGACCGAATGCCTCAAAGACGTCGTCGAGCGGTTTGTGCCGTACTACGAGAGCACGATCGTGCCCGACTTGCGGGCCGGCAAGACGGTGCTGATCGCGGCCCACGGCAACTCGTTGCGGGCACTCGTGAAGTACCTTGACGGCATGTCTGACGAGGACGTCGTCGGGCTCAACATCCCCACCGGAATCCCGCTCCGCTACGACCTCGACGGCGACCTGCGGCCGACAATCATCGGCGGGGAGTATCTGGACCCCGAGGCGGCGGCCGCGGGTGCGGCAGCGGTTGCCGCGCAGGGCGCCAAGTAGGCTTCAGCCGGTGCCGTACGGCAAACTCTGGGTAAACGGCTACCGAACACCTGCGATTGGGCATGTGACATGTCCCGTTTTGGCCGCACGCTGCTGGGATGACGTTCACCCGATGCGTACGATTTTCGCGTGAGTGTGGTATCGGCGCTCCTCCTTGTGGGGGCCGTGGCGCTGCTCGCACTGGTAATCGGTGTCGGGTTGGGGGTAGGCGTTACCCCGCGCATCCTGGAAAACCGGCGACGGCGCGCGACCGAGCAGTCCGGCATCACCGTTTCGCAGATGCTCGAGCACATCGTCTCGGGTTCGCCGGTGGGGATCGTCGTGGTCGATACCTACCGTGACGTCGTCTACACCAACGACCGGGCCCGGGAACTCGGGCTGGTCCGTGACCGGCTGCTCGACGACCGCGCCTGGCTGGCAGCGGAGCGCACGCTGGCGACCGGAGAAGACGGTGAGGTCGACCTGTCGCCGCGTAAGCGCGCGAACCCAGGCCGGTCCGGCCTGTCGGTGCGTGGGCACGTGCAGTTGCTGACCGATCAGGATCGCCGATTCGCGGTCGTCTACGTCGACGACCAGTCCGAGCACGCCCGCATGGAAGCGACGCGCAGGGATTTTGTTGCCAACGTCAGCCACGAGCTCAAGACGCCGGTCGGCGCGATGGGCGTGCTCGCAGAGGCCCTACTGGCGTCGGCCGAAGACCCCGATACTGTCCGCCGATTCGCCGAGAAGATGCTCACCGAATCGAACCGGCTGGCGAACATGGTCGGCGAGCTGATCGATTTGTCCAGGCTGCAAGGTGGCGAGCGGCTGCCTGATCTGGAGGCCGTCGATGTCGACCATGTGGTGGCCGAGGCGCTGTCGCGCTACAAGGTGGCCGCGGACAATGCCGACATCGCCGTCACCACCGACGCCCCGACCGGCTATCGGGTCTACGGCGATCAACCGCTGCTGGTGACCGCGATCGCGAATCTGGTGTCGAACGCAATTGCCTACTCGTCCAACGGTTCTCCGGTGTCGATCAGCCGACGCCGGCGCGGCGACAACATCGAAATCGCGGTCACCGACCGTGGCATCGGTATCGCGCGTGAGGACCAGGAGCGGGTGTTCGAGCGGTTCTTCCGCGTCGACAAGGCACGCTCACGCGCCACCGGCGGCACGGGACTGGGCTTGGCGATCGTCAAGCACGTCGCCGCCAATCACAACGGATCCATCCGGCTGTGGAGTCAGCCGGGAACCGGATCGACATTCACCTTGTCGATTCCGGCCTACCCCGATCATGAAGATGCATCGGACGAGCGAGAGGACTAGCCAGACCAATGACCAGCGTGTTGATCGTGGAGGACGAGGAGTCCTTGGCCGATCCCCTGGCCTTTCTCCTTCGTAAGGAGGGCTTTGAGGCCACCGTGGTGGCTGACGGTCCGTCGGCCCTGGCGGAATTCGAGCGTGCCGGAGCCGACATCGTGCTGCTGGACCTGATGCTGCCCGGTATGAGCGGTACCGACGTATGCAAGCAATTGCGTTCGCGCTCAAGCGTTCCCGTCATCATGGTGACGGCGCGCGACAGCGAGATCGACAAGGTCGTCGGACTTGAACTCGGCGCCGACGACTACGTCACCAAGCCTTATTCCGCGCGTGAGCTGATTGCGCGGATCCGGGCGGTGTTGCGCCGGGGCAACGACACCGATGACTCTGCCATGGGCGACGGCGTGCTGGAGGCCGGCCCGGTGCGGATGGACGTCGAGCGCCACGTCGTGTCTGTCAGTGGTGAAGCAATTACGTTGCCGCTCAAGGAATTCGACCTGCTCGAGTACCTGATGCGCAACAGCGGTCGAGTGCTCACCCGCGGCCAGCTGATCGATCGAGTCTGGGGTGCCGACTATGTGGGCGACACCAAGACGCTCGACGTTCACGTCAAGCGGCTGCGGTCCAAGATCGAGGCGGACCCGGCGAACCCGGTGCACCTGGTGACGGTGCGCGGCCTCGGCTACAAGCTCGAGGGCTGAGCTTCTTCTGGCCGAACGTGGGTTACCCGCACGCTTTCACCCACGAAAGCGTGACACAACCCCACACTCGGCGGGAGATGGTCCCTGAGAGGCGTTCACAACTAACTCGTCTACTGTGGGCCCCTCGTAACAATGGGCCGACACAGCGGACGACGACTAGTGACTACTGAGACCACACAAAACAACACCAACACCAACACCAACACCAACACCAACACCATTACCCCCTGGGTGCGTCGTGGTGGCCCGGCGATCGCGGCAATAGCGCTGGTCATGTACATCGCGGCGTACGTGCACTGGCCGACGCTGCGGATGCAGATCGACCTGATGGTGTACCGCTTCGCCGCGGAGCACCTCGTGGCGGGGCTCGACCTGTACTCGACGGGTTTGACCGGCAATCACACCGAGTTGCTGTTCATCTACCCTCCATTCGCCGCGATCTGCGCGACGCCGCTGGCACTGCTCGACAGCGCAACCGTGCAATGGCTGTGGCTGTTCGGCATGGTGGCCGCGCTGACGTACGCAGTCGTGCGGATGCTGACGTCGATGGGTATGCGCGCCGGCGTTGCCCTCGTCAGCCTCACCGCGTTGCTTGTCGGTGTGACCGCATGGCTCGAGCCGCTGCGGCTGACGGCCGAGTTGGGGCAGATCAACGTCGTCCTGCTGGTGCTTGTGGTGGTTGACGTACTGGGGCGCAGCAAGTGGTCGGGCATCGGCATCGGGTTGGCCGCGGGCCTCAAGCTCACGCCCGCGCTGTTCATCATCTACCTGTTGGCGACCCGACGGTTCCGGGCGGCGCTGGTGGCGGGGGCGACGTTCGCCGCCACGGTGGGGCTCGGATTCGCCGTCGCGCCAACCGATTCCACAACATATTGGCTGCACGGCCGATTCGATGACGTCAACCGCATCTCGCACGATCCGCTCGCGAACACCAGCGTCCGCGGCCTGCTGCTGCGGCTGCACGCTTCGCCGACGGTGGCCACCGTCGCCTCATTCGTCGTCGCGGCCATCGCCGTGCTGATCGCCGCGATGGCCTATCGAAGGGGCCAGGCCGTGTTGGCGCTTGCCATCGTCGGGCTGGCCAGTGCGGCCGCTTCACCGTTCAGCTGGAGTCACCACTGGGTGTGGTTCGCGCCGTTGGTCGTTCATCTCGGGTACCGCGGGTACGTCGCAGGCAGCAAGGCGGCGGCGGTGTCGATGTGGCTGCTGTGCGCACTGCTCGGCGGATGGATCGTATTCACGGCCGGTGACAGCCCGCAGGCGGGCATTCTGTCCCTGCGGCTGGGCGGCGTGTGGCCCGAAATCTTGCCTGACGCTTATGTTTTGGTATTCGCCGCGGCCTTGCTCGGTTCGGTGGTCTGGCTGCGACGCTTCGGTGGTGACGCGGAGCTAGAGCGTTCGCCCGCCCATGATCTCGAACACCTCGAAGGTGTTGAGGCCGGCCAACACTGAGGGATCACGCTCGCCGATCTCGAGCACCTCGGCGCGGTCGGCGACGCGCATCACTGCCATGCCCCACATGCCTTCAGGATCGGCGACCGGACCGTAGACCAGCACCTTGCCGTCGGCCATCAGCTGTTCGAAGTAGGTCAGATGATCGGCCATCGTCTTGCGCTCGTCGTCGGTCATCGTCTGGGCGAAGTCGGCGCGCGGCGGAATGAGCCGGAACAGGAACAGCGATGACCCTTCGCGCGAAGAGCCGGCGTCTTCGGTCATTCGGCGAGGCGGGTCGCTGGGTGCACGGCGATCAGCCCTAACCCGCTGCGCCGCTTGCACATTGCGGCCAGCTCGGCGTACGCCTTCTCGCCGAGCAGTTCGGTCAGCTCGGGGCCGTACGACTCCCACACCTGCTTGGCGCCGACGTGTGCGTTCGGGTCACCCGTGCAGTACCAGTGCAAGTCCGCGCCACCCTCGCCCCAGCCGCGGCGGTCGTACTCGGTGATCACGGTTCGCAGCACCTCGGTGCCGTCGGGGCGCTCCACCCAGTCCTGGGTGCGGCGGATCGGCAGCTGCCAGCACACGTCAGGCTTCATCGTCAACGGCTCGACGCCCAGCTTGAGCGCCTTGCTGTGCAGCGCACAGCCGATACCCGCCGGAAAACCAGGCCTGTTCAGAAAGATGCAGGCGCCCTTGTACTTTCGCGTGCGAAGGTTGGGTTTGTCGTCGTATTCGTCCCACTCCAGGTAGCCCTTCTTGCCGAGCCCCTTGTCGCGAAACTGCCAATCCTCATCGGTCAGCTGCTTGACGGCATCATCCAGCCGCGCGCGGTCGTCCTTGTCGGAAAGGAACGCCCCGTGCGAGCAACAACCGTCGTCGGGCCTGCCCTCCACCGTGCCCTTACACGCCGGCGTGCCGAACACACATGTCCACCTCGACAGCAGCCATGTCATGTCGGCGGCGATCAGATGTTCGGGGTTGTCCGGGTCATAGAACTCCACCCACTCACGGGCGAAGTCCAATTCCACCTCACCTGGATGCGATGCGCTCACAAAAGTAAACGGTAGCTCCATTAGGTTGGATGGGTGCGATTAGGCGTGCTGGATGTCGGCAGCAACACCGTTCATCTCCTGGTGGTGGACGCGCGCCGCGGCGGGCATCCGACACCGATGAGTTCCACCAAGGCGTCGCTGCGGCTCGCCGAGGCGATCGACGGTTCGGGCAAGCTGACCCGCAAGGGTGCGGACAAACTCATCAGCACCATCGACGAGTTCGCCAAGATCGCTGCCAGCTCCGGTTGCGCCGAGCTGATGGCGTTCGCCACCTCCGCGGTGCGCGATGCCAGGAACTCCGAGGACGTGCTTGCGCGGGTGCTTGGCGAGACGGGCGTGGCGCTGCAGGTGCTCAGCGGGCGAGACGAGTCCAGGCTGACGTTCCTGGCGGTGCGCCGCTGGTACGGCTGGAGCGCGGGACGCATCATCAACATCGACATCGGCGGCGGTTCGCTGGAGCTGTCCAACGGTGTCGACGAGGAGCCCGAGGTGGCGCTGTCGCTGCCGCTGGGCGCCGGCAGGCTCACCCGCGAGTGGCTGCCCGACGATCCACCGGGCCGCCGCCGCGTCGCGATGTTGAGGGACTGGCTGGCCACCGAGGTCGCCGACTCCGCCGCCGAGGTACTCAAGGCCGGGAATCCCGACCTGGCGGTGGCCACTTCGAAGACCTTCCGCTCGCTGGCCCGGCTGACCGGTGCGGCACCCTCGGGTGCCGGCCCGCGGGTGAAACGAACGCTCACCACTAGCGGCCTCAGACAGCTCATAGCTTTCATCTCTAGGATGACCGCGGCTGACCGTGCGGAGTTGGAAGGAGTGAGCGCCGAGCGCGCGCCACAAATCGTGGCCGGCGCTTTGGTAGCTGAGGCGAGCATGAAGGCTCTAGATATCGATAGCGTAGATATCTGCCCATGGGCGTTGCGAGAAGGGCTGATTCTGCGGAAACTCGACAGCGAAGCCGATGGAACAGCCTTGGTGGAGACGTCTGTACGGGAACGGTGACCGAGCGGACGAGGCGCACCGGCGCCGACATGAAACACTAGCTAGGCCCAAAGGCAACACACGATGACAGGACCAGAAGACAGCCACGGCAACACGCGACCGATCTCGGTTGCGGAGTTGCTGGCGAAGAACGGCACGATCGGTGCCCCGCCCGCGGGCGGCAGGCGCCGGCGTCGTCGTGGCGACAGCGACGCCGTCACGGTCGCGGAGCTCACGGGTGAAATCCCGATCGTGTCGGGGCATGTCACCGACGAAAACGAGACCACGCGGACCATCCCCGCAGTGACCGACGAGCCGGTTTCGACCAACGGTGTCGGCAGCCACGTCGACGACGTCGAAGCCGAAGAAGCAGAAGCCGACTCGACCCAGGACAAGTACCTGGCCGAAGACGTCGACGACGATTACGCCGACGCGGTCGCCGACTACTCGGCCCACGTCGAGCAGCGCGATACCGACGCCGACCTGGACGACTTCTTCGCCCCGCCGCCGCGCCGGCCCCAGTACACCCCCGGTCAGCGGCGTTTCGGTGTCGTCGGCAGCGGCGCAGAGCAGATGAGTCCGGATCCGGTCGAGGAGGACGAAGAAGACCTGGTGCTGGCCGACGAGCCGGAGATCGAGGACGAGGACACCGAGGCCGCGTTCACCGGCGAAGAGGAGCCGGACAAGCTGCCGTCGTACTTACGGTCCTCGGCGGGCCCGCTGTTCGGCGGCCAGACGGTCGCCGATGACTTGGCACGCGGATCACGCCCCCGCCCCGAGGACATCGACCTCGAGGCCGATGAGGACACCGAGACCTCTGTGTCATCTGGGGGGATGTCGTCGTTCCTGCGCGGCGCGTGGGTCGTCGGCCAGTGCATCATCGCTGTCGCCTTCGGCGCCGGCCTGTTCATCGCCTTCGACCAGCTGTGGAAGTGGAACAACATCGTCGCCCTCGTGCTGTCGGTGCTGGTGATCCTCGGCTTGGTGGTGGGTGTGCGGGTGGTGCGCAAGACCGAGGACATCGGAAGCACGTTGATCGCGGTGGCAGTGGGGGCTCTGGTCACGCTGGGACCGTTGGCACTGTTGCAGTCGGGCTAGGCGCCGACCCTCACTGTGCGCCCCGCCATCAAGGTTGGTCTCTCGACCGCCTCGGTCTATCCCCTGAGGACCGAGGCCGCCTTCGAATACGCGGCCAAGCTCGGCTATGACGGCGTCGAGCTGATGGTGTGGGCGGAAACGGTTAGCCAAGACGTAGAAGCGGTTGCCGCCATCTCCGCCCGCTATGACATGCCGGTGCTGTCGGTGCACGCGCCGTGCCTGCTGATCTCGCAGCGGGTGTGGGGGGCGAACCCGATCCCGAAGCTGGAGCGCAGCGTGCGAGCGGCCGAACAGCTCGGCGCGCAGACCGTGGTCGTGCACCCGCCGTTTCGATGGCAACGCCGCTACGCCGAAGGCTTCTCCGATCAGGTCGCCGAGCTCGAGGCGTCCAGCGACGTGATGGTGGCCGTGGAGAACATGTTTCCTTTCCGTGCCGACAGGTTCTTCGGTGCGGGCCAGACGTCTATCGAGCGGATGCGTAAGCGCGGCGGCAAGCCGGGGCCGGGCATCTCGGCGTTCGCGCCCTCTTATGACCCGCTGGACGGCAACCACGCCCACTACACGCTCGACTTGTCACACACTGCGACCGCAGGGACCGACGCGCTCGATATGGTCCGCCGGATGGGCGAGGGCCTCGTGCATCTGCATCTGTGCGACGGCAGTGGGGCATCCACCGACGAGCACCTGGTGCCGGGCCGCGGCAGCCAGCCGACTGTGGAGGTCTGCGAGATGCTGGCCGCCAGCGACTTTTCCGGGCATGTGATCCTCGAGGTGACCACATCGGGCGCACGCACGGCCACCGAACGTGAAGCGCTGCTGAGGGAATCGCTGGAGTTCGCCCGCAAGAACCTGCTTCGCTGACGCCGCCAACGTTCAAGTAGGAATCTCGGTATGACTTCGACCCTGTTCACTGACGCCATGGCGCTCACCCCGGCCGGGGACGGCACCTACGACGGCGACCTCAACGAGCACTGGACCATCGGCCCGAAGGTGCACGGCGGCGCGATGCTGGCGCTGTGCGCGAACGCGGCGATGCAGGAGCATTCCACGGGACAGCAGCGAAACGCAGTGCAGCCGATCGCGGTGTCGGGCAACTTCCTGTGGGCGCCCGACCCGGGCCCAATGCGGGTCGTCACGACCGTGCGTAAGCGGGGGCGTCGCGTCAGCCTGATCGATGTCGAGCTGAACCAGGGTCATCGCACTGCCGTTCGGGCCGCGGTGACACTCGGCGACCCGGAACACCATGTGCCACCACTGTTGTCGGTCAACCCCGTCATTCCGCTGATGCAGCCGGAGCCGCCGCCCGGTCTGGAACCAATCGGGCCGGGCCACCCGATGGAGGACGTGGTGCATCTGGCGCACGGCTGCGACATCCGCCCGTCGCTGACGACGTTCACCCCGCGCACCGACGGCGGACCACCGATCATTGAATACTGGGTGCGCCCGAAAGGCGTTGCGCCCGATGTACTTTTCGCGCTGCTGTGTGGTGACGTGTCGGCGCCGGTGACGTTCGGGGTGAACAGAACGGGCTGGGCGCCGACTGTTCAGCTCACGGCGTATCTGCGCGCGCTGCCCGCCGACGGCTGGCTGCGGGTGTTGTGCACGACGGTGCAGATCGGCCAGGACTGGTTCGACGAAGACCACATTGTCGTGGACTGCGAGGGCCACATCGTCGTGCAGAGCCGTCAGCTCGCGATGGTCCCACCCGCGCAGTAGCGGCCGCAGGCGTCGGATGACATCGGGCCGCGCGCGTCTGCAATGCTTGCGCGCATGGCCAGAATCGCGATCGTCGGCGGTGGAAGCATTGGCGAGGCACTGCTATCCGGGCTGCTGCGCGCCGGACGGCAGGTCAAAGACTTGGTGGTCGCCGAGAAGTTTCCCGAGCGCGCGAAATACCTGTCCGATAGGTATTCGGTGTTGGTGACTACGGTCGCTGACGCGGTCGATACCGCCGCCTATGTCGTTGTCGCGGTCAAGCCCGCGGATGTGGGCGCGGTCGTCGGCGAGATCGCCGATGCCGCCGCGAAGGCCGAAAGTGATACGGCCGAACAGGTTTTCGTGTCAGTCGTCGCGGGTGTGACGACCGAGTTCTACGAAAACAAGCTGCCCGCCGGATCGCCGGTCATCCGGGTGATGCCCAATGCGCCCGTCGTCGTCGGCGGCGGAGTCAGCGCACTGGCGCGCGGTCGCTTCGCCACGGCTGAGCAGCTCAAGGAGGTGTCGTCGATCTTCGATGCGGTCGGCGGCGTGCTGACGGTGCCCGAGTCACAGCTCGACGCGGTCACCGCGGTGTCGGGTTCGGGGCCGGCGTACTTCTTCCTGATGGTCGAGGCGCTCGTCGACGCGGGCGTTGCGGCGGGGCTGACGCGCTCCGTGGCGACCGATCTGGTCGTGCAAACGATGGCCGGCTCGGCTGCGATGTTGCTGGAGCGCCTCGATGAGGCTCAGCCCGCCGGCGACGCCGCGATGGGCACGGCGATGGACACCACCGCGGCGCAATTGCGGGCCACTGTTACCTCGCCCGGCGGCACCACGGCCGCTGGGCTGCGCGAACTCGAGCGGGGCGGTTTGCGGGCGGCCGTCGGCGAGGCCGTCGAAGCCGCAAAAAGGCGCTCTGAGCAGCTCGGAATTACATCTGAGTAATTAATCAATTTCGAACTGATTAGCCCACACCCGTCGCAGTAACCCCATCCGCCACGCTATTCTCCCAGTGGTAAGCACGGGTTGGAGCCAGCGGTGGGGAAGCCGCTGGACTGCCCGTGCCTGATGGATTGGGTTGCGATGACGTCTATGAACGGGCCATCGGCGCGGGATTCGGCTAGTGGGAAGTCGGCGCGTGACGCCGGCCCGACCGACGGTCAGCCGCCACGAGCTCAATTTCTCACTGTCGCCGAGGTGGCGAGCCTCATGCGGGTCAGCAAGATGACCGTGTACCGGTTGGTGCACAACGGCGAATTGCCCGCCGTCCGCGTCGGCCGCTCGTTCCGGGTGCACGCGAAAGCTGTCCACGACATGTTGGAGAGCTCGTACTTCGACGCTGGCTGATCGCCGGCTGATGAGCTCGGTGGGCTGACGCGTTTTTCGTTTACCTATGCCACTTCGGTAAGGTGTGCGGGTCAAGAGGCTTTAAAAGCATAGGTACGGAGACTTCTGGGTTCATGGGTTCAGTCATCAAGAAGCGGCGTAAGCGCATGTCGAAGAAGAAGCATCGCAAGCTGCTTCGTCGCACCCGGGTGCAGCGCAGAAAACTCGGCAAGTAGCTTTCGCGCGCGGCCGCTAGGCTGACCGAATGGATTCTGGGGGCGGATCGAGCGGCGCGGATTCGCGGGACACCGTTGGGTATCCAAAGATCGTCCTGGTCACGGGTGCGTGCCGATTTCTCGGCGGCTATCTGACTGCTCGACTGGCGCAGAATCCGTTGATCAACCACGTCATCGCCGTCGACGCGATCGCGCCGAGCAAGGATCTGCTGCGCCGGATGGGCCGCGCCGAGTTCGTCCGCGCCGACATTCGTAACCCCTTCATCGCCAAGGTCATCCGCAACGGCGACGTCGATACCGTCGTGCACGCCGCGGCGGCGTCCTACGCTCCGCGTTCGGGTGGCCGGGCGACGCTCAAGGAACTCAACGTGATGGGCGCGATACAGCTGTTCGCGGCCTGCCAGAAGGCGCCGTCGGTGCGACGCGTCGTGCTCAAGTCGACGTCGGAGGTGTACGGCTCGAGTGCGCGCGACCCCGTGCTGTTCACCGAGAGCAGCAGCCGGCGCAGGCCACCGGGCGAGGGGTTCGCCCGCGACAGCATCGACATCGAGGGCTACGCCCGCGGCTTGGGCCGGCGCCGTCCCGATATCGCCGTCAGCATCCTGCGGCTGGCCAACATGATCGGTCCTGCCATGGACACCGCGCTGTCGCGGTATCTGGCCGGGCCCGTGGTGCCGACGGTGATCGGTCACGACGCCCGTCTGCAGCTGCTGCACGAACAGGACGCGCTCGGCGCGCTGGAGCGCGCGACGATGGCAGGAAAGGCCGGCACGTTCAACATCGGCGCCGCGGGCATCATCATGATGAGTCAGGCCATCCGCCGCTCGGGTCGGGTTCCACTGCCGGTTCCGCGCTCTGCGTTGTGGGCGGTGGATTCGCTGAGGCGCGCAACTCGCTACACTGAACTAGATCGAGAGCAGCTTGACTACTTGAGCTATGGCCGGGTGATGGACACGACGCGTATGCGAAACGACCTAGGCTACAGCCCGAAGTGGACAACTGCGGAAGCCTTTGACGATTACGTCCGGGGCCGCGGATTGACTCCGATCATCGACCCACGATGGGTACGCTCAATGGAGAGTCGCGCCGTGTCGGCGGCGCAACGCTGGGGACGCTAGGCAACATCTTTGAATCGGGTGGGGAGAAGGTAATCACGTGGCGGGCGAGTCCAAAGCCAAAGTCATTCCGCTGCATTCCAATTCGAGCCGATCGTCGGCTGCGCGCCGCGCTTCTGCCGCGCGCGCTGAAGGGTCGCGCCGACATCCCTCCTTGCTGACAGACTCGGGCGGACGCGCTTCCGCCGAGCAGATCGCCGCGGTCGTTCGCGAAATCGACCAGCGGCGCGGCGCCGTCTCAGGCACCTCGGCGGTCGAAGAGACGCCGTCGGAGCTCGCCAAGCGGATCGCCTCGATCGCCGAATTCATCCGCAAGCGGATGATGGGCGACTATATCGTCGACGAGTTCGGGTTCGACCAGCACCTCAATGACGCAATCTTTTTGCCTTTGCTGCGTGTGCTTTTCAACTCGTGGTTCCGGGTTGAAGTCAGCGGGATTGAAAACCTGCCGCGCACCGGTGCGGCGCTCGTGGTCGCCAACCACGCAGGCGTATTGCCGTTCGACGGGCTGATGACGGCGGTGGCGGTGCACGACAAGCACCCCACGCACCGCGACCTGCGCCTGCTCGCCGCCGACATGGTGTTCGACATGCCGATGCTGGGGCAGGCCGCGCGCAAGGCCGGCCACACCATGGCGTGCACGGCCGACGCGCACCGACTCTTGGCCGCCGGTGAGTTGACCGCTGTCTTCCCCGAGGGCTACAAGGGCCTTGGCAAGCATTTCAAGGATCGCTACAAGCTGCAGCGGTTCGGCCGGGGCGGCTTCGTCGGGGCGGCGCTGCGGACCAAGGCGCCCATTGTGCCGTGCTCGATTGTCGGGTCCGAGGAGATCTACCCGATGATCGCGGATGTGAAGCTGCTGGCCCGGCTGTTCGGCCTGCCGTATTTCCCGGTCACCCCGCTGTTCCCGCTGGCAGGACCGGTCGGCATGGTGCCGCTGCCGTCCAAGTGGCACATCCAGTTCGGCGAGCCGATCGACACCACCGACTACGACGAGTCGGCCGCCGAGGATCCGATGATCACATTCGAGCTGACCGACCAGGTCCGCGAGACCATCCAGCAGACGCTGTACCAGCTACTGGCAAACCGCCGCAACATGTTCCTCGGCTGAACGCCGCTGCGGTGGGGTCAGCTCTTTGTAGAGCTTTGCCCAGCAATCATTTTCGCGATCGCGGCGTCGCGGGCAGCGGCGATCTGCTCGCTGATTTCGTCGGCCTCGGTGTCCGAGGCGGCCTCGCCCATCACGGTGACGACGCTCGTCAGCACCGGCTTGCCATCGGCGTCGGTCACCTCGCCGCGGATCTCGGTGAGCACCGCACCGTGCGACTCGGTCACCGAATCAAGGTAGGAGTCGAAGAACAGTTTGTCGCCGGCCAGGATCGGGCGGTGGAAGACGATTTTCTGGTCGCGGTGTAGCACCCGCTCCATGTTGATCGGCACGTCGAACTGGTTGAAGATCTCCTGCTGCACCTGGCGGCCCGCAACGGCCAGGAACGTCACCGACGCGATCAACGCGTCATAGCCGCACTCCTTGGCGGCCTCCTCGCTGTAGTGCGCGGGATGGTCGTCCTTCACGGCGCGCGCGAACTCGCGAATCTTCTCCCGGTCCACCTCGAAGTAGTCGGGGTAGCGGTAGTGAGTTCCGATGATGTTGTCAGCGATGCCCATGCTGGCTCGGTCTTCCGTTTCTGGCTGTGTTAGCGGCGCGAGCCTATCAGCGGCCGTTCAGCTGCCTTCTTGCCGCCGTGAGACGATCGCTGCTAATGCGCCCCCGACCGCGCCGAGTGCCAGCGCGGACGGGACCCCGATCCTGGCAGCCTTTCGGGCGGTGCGGAAATCGCGGATCTCCCAGCCCCGCTCGCGGGCCAGATCACGCAGATCGGCGTCGGGGTTGATCGCGACGGCCGTACCGACCAGGGACAACATCGGCACGTCGTTGAAACTGTCGGAGTAGGCGGTGCAGCGCTTGAGGTTGAGCCCCTCCCGGATGGCCAGCGACCGCACGGCATGCGCCTTGCCGCTGCCGTGCAGGATGTCGCCAACCAGCCGCCCCGTGAACACCCCGTCGACCGATTCGGCGACGGTGCCAAGCGCACCGGTCAGCCCCAGCCGCCTGGCGATCGTGTCGGCCAGCTCGTAGGGGGTCGCGGTGACGAGCCACACCTGCTGGCCCGCGTCGAGATGCATCTGGGCCAGCGCGCGGGTGCCCGGCCAGATCTTGTCGGCGATGATCTCGTCGTAGATCTCCTCACCGAGCGCCACCAGCTCGGCCGTCGAGCGGCCCTCGATGAACGAGAGCGCCTTGGTCTTGCCTGCGGCCACGTCGTCGCTGTTCTCCCGGCCGAGAAGCTGAAACTTGGCCTGCGCGTAGATGAATCGGCCCATATCGCTGTACGTGAAGTACTTGCGGGCGGCCAGGCCGCGGGCGAAATGCACCAGCGACGAGCCGTGCACAAGGGTGTTGTCGACGTCGAAGAACGCCGCCGCGGTCAGGTCCGGCGGCGGCGGAGGCGGCGTGGTGGCGGCTTCGACCACGAGATCGGTGACGGCGGCCTCGGCGCTCGCCTCACCGGCAAGCTGCTGTTCGACGGCCGCGACGTCGGCACCCCCGCTTTCGGACACGGATTAACAGTAGGCCAGCGGCTAGCCATACTTGCGGGGTGAACCGGCAGGTGGAATTGCTCACACGTGAGGGGTGCACGATCTGCGCTGGGGCGGCGACGCAACTGCGGCGATTGGCCGACGAGTTGGGCTTCGGATTGCGCATCACCGACGTCGACGCGGCCGCCGCGGCAGGGCATTCGGCGCTGCGTGCCGAGTTCGGTGACCGGCTGCCCGTCGTGCTTCTGGACGGCGCCGAGCACAGTTACTGGGAGGTCGACGAGCCGCGTCTGCGAGCGGATCTGGGGAACCGATAAAGACCTGGGCAAATTTGGTATCCCAGCTGGTCAACCATTACCTTGGATGACGTGGTGATGAAGCCGTGAGCGTATTGCTTTTCGGGGTTTCGCACCGCTCCGCGCCGGTGTCGGTGCTGGAGCAATTGAGCACTGACGAAGGCGACCAAGCCAAAATCGTCGAGCAGGTGCTGCAGTCCAACCTCGTGACCGAGGCGATGGTGTTGTCCACCTGCAACCGCGTCGAGGTGTACGCCGTCGTCGAGGCGTTCCACGGCGGCCTTTCGGTGATCGGCTCGGTGCTCTCCCAACATTCCGGCATGTCGCTGAACGACCTGACGAAATACGCCTATGTGCGGTACGCGGAAGCGGCCGTCGAGCATCTGTTCGCCGTGGCCAGCGGCCTGGACTCGGCAGTGATCGGCGAAGCGCAGGTGCTCGGGCAGGTGCGCCGCGCCTATTCGTCCGCCGAGGCCAACCACACCGTCGGCCGCACGCTGCACGAGCTGTCGCAGCGCGCGCTGTCGGTTGGCAAGCGGGTGCATTCGGAGACCGGCATCGACGCGGCGGGCGCCTCGGTGGTGTCGGTGGCCCTCGGCATGGCCGAAACCAAACTCGACGGCCTGGCAGGCCGCGCGGCGGTCGTCGTCGGCGCCGGTTCGATGGGCGCGCTGGCGGCCAAGCATCTGGCCCGCGCGGGCGTGGAACGCATCCACGTCGTGAACAGGACGTTGCCTCGCGCGAAGCGGCTGGCCGACAAGATTCGCGAGCTCGGCGTGATCGCCGACGCGTTCCCGTTTGACCACTTGACCCCGGTCCTCACCGATGCCGACGTCGTCGTCACCTGCACCGGCGCCGTGCGCCCTGTGGTGTCGCTCGCCGACGTGCACCGCGGTCTGGCGCACGTGCCGGAGCCCAAACAATTGGTGATCTGCGATCTCGGGATGCCGCGCAACGTCGATCCCGCCGTCGCGGGCCTGCCCGGCGTCTTCGTCATCGACATGGACCGCATCCAGCGCGATCCGTCGGCCCGCGCCGCGGCCTCTGACGCCGACGCGGCCCGTGCGATCGTCGCCGCCGAGGTTGCCAGTTACCTGGCCGGACAGCGGATGGCCGAGGTGACGCCGACCGTGACGGCCCTGCGACAGCGAGCGGCCGACGTGGTCGAAGCCGAGTTGCTGCGACTGGACAACCGGCTGCCCGGGCTTGACGCCGCGCATCGCGATGAGGTCGCCAAGACCGTCCGCCGCGTCGTCGACAAGCTGTTGCACGCGCCCACGGTGCGGGTCAAACAGTTGGCCAGCGCACCGGGTGGCGACAGCTACGCCGAGGCGCTGCGCGAGTTGTTCGAACTCGACCAGCAGGCCGTCGACGCCGTCGCGGGACCCGAATTGCCTTTGGTCACAAGAGATCTCGACAAGACTGAGTAGCGCTTGACTGATCAATCCCCCCGGTCGCTGCGCTCCTGCCCGCCGGAAAGCCGCGAAGTAATCCGGATAGGCACCCGGGGCAGCCTGTTGGCGAAGACGCAGGCCGGCGTCATCAAGGACGCCGTTGCGGCCAACGGGCACGCCGCCGAGCTGGTCATCATCTCCACCGAGGGCGACCGGTCGACTGGGCCGATTGCCGACATCGGCATCGGCGTGTTCACCGCGGCCCTGCGCGACGCCATCGCCGAGCGTCAGGTGGACATGGCCGTGCACTCGTACAAGGATTTGCCGACCGCACCCGACCCTCGGTTCGTCATCGCCGCGATACCCCCACGCGAGGACGCCAGAGACGCCCTGGTGGCCCGCGACGGGATGGTGCTCGGAGAGTTGCCGGTGGGGTCGGTGATCGGCACGTCGAGCCCGCGGCGGGCCGCGCAGCTTAGAGCACTGGGTCTCGGTTTGGAAATCCGCCCCCTACGAGGCAACCTTGATACCAGGTTGAACAGGGTTAGCAATGGTGATCTCGACGGCATCGTGGTCGCACGGGCGGGACTGGCCCGCATCGGGCGACTCGCAGATGTCACCGAGACTCTCGAGCCGGTGCAGATGTTGCCAGCGCCGGCTCAAGGTGCGCTCGCGGTCGAGTGCCGCGCAGACGACACCGAGCTCGTTGCGCTGCTGGCGGAGTTGGATGACGCCGACACACGCGCCGCGGTCACCGCTGAACGAGTCCTGCTCGCCGAACTGGAGGCGGGTTGTTCCGCACCGGTGGGGGCGATCGCCGAGGTGGTCGAGTCCATCGATGAGGACGGCCGTGTCTTCGAAGAGCTGTCGCTGCGCGGCTGCGTGGCGACGCTGGACGGATCCGACGTGATCCGTGCGTCCGGCATCGGGACACCCGATCGGGCATCAGAGCTTGGGCTCTCGGTGGCCGCGGAATTGTTCGAGCTGGGGGCGCGCGATCTGTTGGCCGATGCTGGGAGAGAGAGATGACTGGGCACTCGGGCAGAGGGCGTAAGACAAAGCCCGGCCGCATCACCTTCGTCGGCTCCGGGCCGGGTGACCCCGGCCTGCTGACGACGCGGGCGCGAACGGTCCTCGCCAATGCCGCGCTTATTTTCACCGATCCCGACGTGCCAGAAGCGGTGCTCGCCCTTGCGGGTTCCGAGCTGCCGCCGCCGTCGGGACCTGAGCCTGCTGAGGCGCCGAAAGCCGCCGACACCGGGGATAAGGACTCAGACCATGCCGCCGCCGCCAATGCGGCTCCGCTGGCCTCGGCCATTCCGGGCGGTCCCGACATCCGGCCCGCGCTGGGCGATCCTGCCGAGGTCGCGAAGACGCTGGCCACCGAGGCACGTACGGGTGTCGACGTGGTCCGGTTGGTCGCGGGCGACCCGCTGTCGGTGGATGCGGTGATCACCGAGGTCACCGCGCTGGCCAAGACGCATTTGGATTTCGAGATCGTCCCGGGGCTACCCGACACCACCGCGGTGCCGACGTATGCGGGGCTGCCGCTGGGATCGGCGCACACGGTGGCCGACGTCCGCGGTGACGTGGACTGGGCGGCGCTGGCCGCCGCGCCTGGCCCACTGATCCTGCACGCGACCGCATCTCATCTGCCGGACGCGGCGCGCACACTGATCGAGCACGGGCTGATCGACACCACGCCAACCGTCGTGACCGCGAATGGCACGACGTGCCAACAACGTTCGGTCGAAACGACTCTCGCTGGCCTGCTCGACAAGGCTGTGCTTGATAAGCCTGCGGGCAGCGAGCCTGCCGGTCCATTGGCCGGCCCGCTGGTGGTGACAATCGGCAAGACCGTCGCCAACCGCGCGAAGCTCAACTGGTGGGAGAGCCGCGCCCTGTACGGCTGGACCGTGCTGGTGCCGCGCACCAAGGATCAGGCCGGCGAGATGAGCGAAAAGCTGGTCGGCCACGGCGCATTGCCTGTCGAGGTGCCGACCATCGCGGTCGAACCGCCGCGTAGCCCCGCGCAGATGGAGCGTGCGGTCAAGGGCCTTGTCGATGGCCGGTTCCAGTGGGTGGTGTTCACCTCCACCAACGCGGTGCGTGCGGTGTGGGAGAAGTTCAACGAGTTCGGCCTTGACGCCCGCGCGTTCTCGGGTGTGAAGATCGCGTGCGTCGGCCAGGCCACCGCCGACCGGGTGCGGGCCTTCGGTATCAACCCGGAGCTGGTGCCGTCGGGCGAGCAATCCTCGCTGGGCCTGCTTGACGAATTCCCGCCCTACGACGACGTTTTCGATCCGGTGAACCGGGTGCTGTTGCCGCGTGCGGACATCGCCACCGAGACGCTGGCCGAAGGGCTTCGCGAGCGTGGGTGGGAGATCGAGGACGTCACGGCCTATCGCACGGTGCGTGCGGCGCCGCCGCCCGCGTCGACCCGCGAGATGATCAAGACCGGTGGATTCGACGCGGTTTGCTTCACGTCGAGCTCGACGGTACGCAACCTGGTGGGTATCGCCGGCAAGCCGCATGCGCGCACCATCGTCGCGTGCATCGGCCCGAAAACTGCTGAAACAGCAGCGGAATTCGGTCTGCGCGTCGATGTACAGCCAGAAGTCGCCGCCATCGGCCCGCTGGTCGACGCGCTGGCCGAGCACGCCGCCCGGCTACGTGCCGAAGGCGCGCTGCCGCCACCGCGCAAGAAGAGCCGCAGGCGCTGATGAGTTTTCCGCGTCACCGTCCTCGGAGACTGCGGTCAACCCCCGCGCTGCGCCGCCTGGTGGCGGAAACCTCGGTTGAGCCAAGGCATTTGGTGTTGCCGATGTTCGTCGCCGACGGCATCGACGAGCCGCGCGACATTGCGTCCATGCCGGGCGTCGTTCAGCACACCCGTGACTCGCTGCGCCGCGCCGCCGCAGATGCGGTCGCTGCAGGTGTCGGCGGGCTGATGCTGTTCGGCGTCCCCCGCGATGAGGACAAGGACGCCACCGGCTCGGCAGGGATTGCGGAGGACGGCATCCTCAACGTCGCGCTGCGCGATCTGGCCAAAGACCTCGGCGAGGACACCGTGCTGATGGCCGACACCTGCCTTGACGAGTTCACCGACCACGGCCACTGCGGGGTGCTGGACGCCGCGGGCCGCGTCGACAATGACGCCACGAACGTCAGATATGTGGAATTGGCTGTCGCACAAGCAGAATCGGGCGCGCAGGTCGTCGGCCCCAGCGGGATGATGGACGGACAGGTCGAGGCGATCCGCGACGGTCTTGATGCCGCGGGCCACACCGACACGGTGATCCTGGCCTACGCAGCCAAGTTCGCGTCGGGGTTCTACGGCCCGTTCCGCGAGGCTGTGGCGTCCAGCCTGAGCGGCGACCGTCGCACCTATCAGGAGGACCCGGGCAATGCCCGCGAGGCCGTCCACGAGATCGAGCTGGACATCGCCGAGGGTGCCGACATCATCCTGGTCAAGCCTGCGATGAGCTACCTCGACGTCGTGCGCGCCGCCGCGGACGCCTCGCCGGTGCCGGTCGCGGCCTATCAGGTCTCGGGCGAGTACTCGATGATCAGCGCAGCCGCCGCGAACGGCTGGATCGATCTGCAGACGGTGGCCCTCGAGACGTTGACCAGCATTCGGCGCGCGGGCGCTGACATCGTGCTGACGTATTGGGCGGCCGACGTGGCCGGCTGGCTGGCGTGACACGGAGCCGCAGGGCCGGCGACATATGACCCAGCCGCAGAAGACGACCCAGCCGGGCAGGCCGGTGGACGTCGATACCGGATTCTGGTTGTGGGTGGCGGCGCTGCCGTTGATGGTGATCGGTTACATCATCGATCTGGTGGTGGCCGAGAGTCATCCGCCGATGATCGTGTACGCAGTCTCGGTCCTGTTCGTCATCGTGTTGGCGGCGGTGGTGGTGACGTTCCTGATATTGATGAGGCACGGCTACCGGTGGGCTCGCACGTTGTTGACGGGCGGCGGCATCGCGTCGGTGGTCTACATGGGCACCAGCCTGTTCAGTGTGGACCGGCCCGCCGCCGCAGCCGTCACCTATGCGGTCGCCGCGATCGTCGGGTCGGTGCTGATCGTGGGTGGTGTGTTCCTGCTGCATCGCAAGGACGCCCACGCGTTCTTTACTAGGTGAGCCGCTAGGCTGACCGGGAAATGACAGCCCCTCAGTCGCGACCGCGTGTCGTCACCGCCGCATTTTGGTGCTGGGTAGCCGCGTCTTTCCTGCTCCTGCTCGGTGGCCTGATCGCCGCTTCTCTGAACGTTCCCGTCGTCTTTCGCGGAGCGGGCGTCATCTTTGCGCTCGCGGGCGGTGCGCTGGCGTTTCTGGCGGGCCGCAGCCGCGGGGGCGACACACGTTTTCGTCGGGCCGCCCTTGCGCTGGCGCTAGCCGTCGTCGTGCTGATCGCGCTCGCGGCGCTGTTCCAGCTAGCCAACGGCATCACGCTGCTCGCAGTGTTCCCGTTGGTCGCGGGAACCGTGCTGATCACCCGACCGAGCGCAACGGTGCCGGAACAGGAGCCGCAGTGACGGAAAGCGGCGCCGGCCCCGAGGTGCTGTTTTACGAACAGGGCGCCAGCTGGTGGTGGTTATCGGCAGGTCCCGGCGCGGGTATCGCCATGGCGCTGATTCAACTTTCGGCCGGCTACGGTATTCAGCTGCTGGTGCCCAGCGTCTTCTTCGCGCTGGTGTCTGGGTTTCTCTGGATTCAGGTGAAGGCCGCGCGTATCCACACGTCGGTGGAGTTGACGCCCGATTACCTGCGCCAGGGCACCGAACGCCTCCGCATCGACGACATCGTGCGGATCTATCCGGAACCGACGGGGCCTGACGAGCCGAAATGGATGTCGTCGCGGGCGCTTGGCGAGCTCACTGGTGTGCCACGCGGCCGCACGGGCATCGGGCTGCGGCTGACCAACGATCGCACTGCCCAAGCCTGGGCGCGTAAGCACCAGATGCTGCGTTCGGCGCTGACGCATCTCGTCGAGGAGCGCATCCCGCCGGAACCGGCGTCATGAGGGCCCGAATCGAACTGCTGGTGGCGGTCGCCGCTGCCATCGGATGCGTGGTGAGCTGGTTGGCCGCGAGTTCGACGGTCGTGGTGGGGCCGGTGCTCGAGGGCGAACCCCATACGACGTCGGTGGTCTACAGCCCGCCGCTGCTGGGGTTGTCGTTGCTGCTGGCCACGGTTGCCGGCGTGCTGGCCGTGCTGGGCATCGCCGGCCTGCGTCGCCGCTGACCCATCTCCCGCGAGCGACCGTGTCTGCACACCGACACGCCGTACATCGACGTACAGATGGGGTCGCTCGCCGTGGCGTAACTCCAACTGTGGGCCTCGCCACAGGTGGTTGGTACAAAGTTCGAAATCTGTAACACTGTTCTACATGACGGAGCTTGCGGAGCAGCCCACAGCCACAGACGCGCTACCGCTGGGGCCGAAATCACTGGTCTGGCGCTACTTCGGCGACAACCGGATGTATCTCATCGGGCCGCGGCCTGCAGTACTGCAAAACATGCTCGCCGAACTGGGCCAAGGCGTGCTCGACCATTCGATGTTCTTCGCCGACACCGCGGAGCGCCTCAAGCGCACCATTCCGCCGATCTTCAACACCGTCTACGGCTCTGACGACGACAACGCAGGCACGCAAGTCCGCGACTTCCACCACCACGTGAAGGGCGATATGCCTGGCACGGACGGCGTTCGCTACCACGCGCTCGACCCCGACACCTACTTTTGGGCGCACGCCACCTTCGTCGAACAGGTGCTCTACTTCGCCGACACGTTTGTCAAACGACTGACGCAAGCCGAGAAGGAACAGATCTACCTCGAATCCAAGACGTGGTATCGCCGCTACGGCGTCAGCGATCGGCCCATGCCGGCCAATTACGCTGATTTCCAACAGTATTGGGACCGGATGATTAATGAGGTCATGGTTGCGCATCCGACGGCGAAATACGGCGTCGGCTACGTGACGAAGGGTTTCCCGTGCCCGAAGGGAGTGTCGCCAGTCGTGTGGCGCGTCATCGCGGTCGTGTTCGACCCGATGGCCGCGTTCCTGACGACGGGCGGCCTGCCGCCCCGGGCACGCGATCTTCTCGGCCTGCCGTGGAGCGAACGCCAGGAGCGTCGCTATCAACGCTTCGCCGCGCTATGGCGCTCTCACCCTGTGAATTGGGTGTGGGACCATCTGCCAATGCGGCTGCGCTACAACGGTTATGCGTTAAAGGGCTATGCCAGGGGCTGACCCGACGCTAGAAGCCATCCTCGACGCCGCCGTCGTCGAGTTCGAACGGCATGGCTTTCGCAAGGTCGCCCTCGATGACGTCGCGCGGCGGGCGCGGATCAGCCGGACCACCATCTACCGGCGGTTCGCCAATAAGGACGAGCTCGTCGCGGCGGTCATCGAACGTGAGAACGTCCGGTTGTTCGCCGACATCGCCGCCGAATTGAAACAGGCTGGGCCGCAGTCGAACTACTACGTCGAAGCCTTCACTCTATCGATACTGAAATTTCGCAGGCACCGGGTGCTCGATCGGATGATGACTGATGAGCCCGGCCTGGTTCTCGAGATGGCCGGTCAGCATTACGGCGCGGCAATCGAACGGATGGCCGAGGCGTTGCGGGTGATCTTTCCGACCGGCTTCGCCGAGCGGATCGGAGAGCAGGCAGTGCTCGAGCTGGCGGACACCATCCTGCGATACGCCGCGATGGTGCTGCTGCTGCCCAGCGCGCAACCACTGGAGACGGCCGACGACGTCCGCGCCTTCGCCACGCAGCACTTCTTGCCGAGCTTGCCCGTTGCGTTGCGGGCTGTCCCGGCTGGTTAGCTGTTCTGCGTTTCGTAACTCGGACCATCGGGCAGCCCCTACAGCATGGGTACCGAACAACAGCAACGCACCGGCGAGTCCGAACAGCAGCAACAGAGTGGGGCGCCCGACGTCCGC
Source organism: Mycobacterium sp. JS623 (assembly GCF_000328565.1). Lineage (NCBI taxonomy): Bacteria > Bacillati > Actinomycetota > Actinomycetes > Mycobacteriales > Mycobacteriaceae > Mycobacterium > Mycobacterium sp. JS623. Next base: position 605,687 of record NC_019966.1, read on the forward strand.
GAACAACGGCGACAGGCTGAGTCAACCGAAAACTCCGAAGAACCGAAGATGACGGAGAAGCCCGAGGTCACCGACGAGCACAAGGAAGAGGCCAAGAAGATCGCCAAGGCCTACAACGACGACCTTCAGACCACCACCCTGCCCGGCAGCGGCGGCACGGTCTCCGGAACCGCCGTCACCGACTGGGTCGACGACGAGGACAAGGGCAAGGTCGAAACCACCGCCGAAGAGGGCAATGTGGAGTACCGCAAGACCGAGGAATTCCGCAAGCTCCAGGAGTCGTGAGGCTGCGATCAGCCGAAGAAGATTCCAGTCGGATCGTTGTGGATTTCTGCTAGGAGCAGCGTGACGTCCTGCGTCGGCTCGACTGCTTCGTACACGTGAAAGTTTGAGTCGCGGTCGGGCCAATACAGCTCCCAGCCACGCGACCGGGTGAACCGCAGACGCGCAACGAATACGTCGAACCACGGCCCGCCTGGTTGCTCGGGGTCGACGGCGCGAGACTCGACCACGGTCAACGCATTGCGCTCGGTATCCAAGCGATAGCGCAACTGGCGTGCAGCGTGCGGTGGCATACCGGAGTTCAGATCGCTGACAAACTGCTCCGCGAGGCGAACATCCTCAGCAGGCAGCGGCATGTGCCTAGGCTATTGGCTTGTGACACCGCTTGAGCGAATTGCCCCGGCGTTCATCGAGATGGCGCATTCGATCGTGTGGGCGTCGGTCGCGACCGTCGACGAAAACAGTCGGCCCCGCACTCGCATTCTGCATCCGTTTTGGGAGTGGGACGGCACCGATTTGTTCGGCTGGATCGCCACGGTGCCCAGCCCGGTGAAGAAGGCGCATCTCGCCGCTCACCCGGAAATGGCGGTCAGTTACTGGACCACGAACCATGACACCTGCAGCGCCGATTGCCTGGTGGAGTGGTATCACGACGACGAGACCCGTGCGGCAGTCTGGAACAGATTCGCGAAGGGCCCCTCGCCCGTCGGCTATGACCCCTCCATCATCCCGATGTGGGCGGACGGCCCGACATCCGATCAATTCGCAGTGCTGCGATTGAGCCCGTATCGGCTGCGGGTCATGCCCGGCACGGCGATGATTAGCGGTGAAGGCGAAACCCTCACCTGGACCGCGAAGTGAATCCGACAACCAGCGAAGCGATCGACGTCAGCTCCTTGCCGTTGACGCCGAGGAACCCGCTGCCGCTGCGGAAGTTGGTAAAGCTGGTGCGAAGGCTCGACACCGGGCAGGAAGTAATTCGCGACGCAGGTGGTCCCATCACCCGCATCGCGTTTGGACCGAAATGGCTGTTTCCGCCAATCGTCGCGGTGATGTCGCCAAACGCGATGCGCGACGTATTAAGCCGCACCGACGCGTCTTCCGAGCGGTGCATCATTCACGAGGAAGTCCAGAACATGGCCGGCGACAGCCTGTTCGTCCTTCCCAACCTGCAGTGGCGTCCGCGCAAGCGCGCATTACAGCCAGTATTCACCAAACACAATGTCCGAAACTTCGGCGGCCACATGTCAAGGGCTGCACAGCAATTCGTCGACCGCTGGCCCGACGGTGGCGAGGTGGACCTCGACATCGAATGCCGCAAGGTCGCCATGCAATCACTGGGGCGTTCGGTTCTCGGCATCGATCTCAACGAGCGGGCGGAGACGATCGCCCGGTGCATGCATGTCGCGTCCTCCTACACGGCCGACCGCGCGTTGCGACCTGTACACGCACCGCGGTGGCTGCCGACGCCCGCGCGCCGCAAGGCCCGCGCTGCCGTCAGGGCGATGCGCGCAATCACCGACGAGATGGTGCACGCATGCCGCGAGGATCCCATGCGTGACGCGCCGCTCGTGCAAGCGCTGATCGCGGCCACCGATCCGGAGACCGGTCAGCACCTTTCCGATGAGGACATCTCCAACGACCTGCTGATCTTCATGCTGGCCGGCCACGACACCACTGCTACGGCGCTGACCTACTCGCTGTGGATTCTCGGGCACCACCCTGAGATCCAGGCGCGTGTCGCAGCCGAGGCCGCCGAGGTCGGCGATAGGGAGCTGACACCTGACGATGTGCCCCGGCTCGGATATACCGCGCAAGTGCTGAACGAGTCGTTACGACTGTGCCCGCCCGCCGCAGGCGTCGGCAGGTTGGCGACGCGCGACATCGCGGTGGATGGTTATCGGGTGGAGGCAGGCAGCCTGATTGCGGTCGGAATCTATGGCCTGCACCATGATCCGGCTATCTGGCCCGACCCGATGGCCTTCGACCCCGACCGGTTCAGCCCGGAGAACGTGAAGGCCCGCAACCGGTGGGAGTTTCTGCCGTTCCTCGGCGGGGGACGGCCGTGCATCGGCGAGCACTTCGCGAGGCTGGAGACCACGCTTGCGATGGCGACGATTGTCCGCGCGTTGGAGATCCGCTCTGTGGACAAGGAATTCCGCTGCGAGGTGCCGTTCACCACCGTCGCCGACGGACCGATCTGGGCGCGCGTCAGCCCGCGGGTCTAGACGCGCTTGACCAGCACCGCCTGCTGGAACGGCAGCAGGCCGAACAGAGTGGGGAAGACGGTCAACGGCGTTCGGTAGGGCTTGCCCTACGTTCGGCCGATGTGTTCGAGGATGCCCATGGTCGGCGCCCATCCCGCCCACACCCGCTGGATCGGGTTGGTGACGTACCGGTTGAACCGCGCCGGCCATTGCGGTAGTTGCACGCCGACCATCACACTCGTAAGTCATGGCCTACCTCAAGCCTGGATGGTTCACCCGCGCGGTGTTCAACAAGATCGCGATCGCCACCGGGGTGAGCAATACCGAGAAGCTGACCGTGACCCGGCGCCGTAGCAAGCAACGGCAAGAGGTTCCCGTGATCACGGTCGATGTCGCGGGCGCCAAGTATCTGGTCTCCACTCGCGGCGAATCCGAGTGGGTCAAGAACGTCCGCGCCGACCCGAACGTGACGATCGGCCCGACCGCATACGTCGCGCGGGAGATTCCCGAACAGGACCGCCAACCGATCCTCGCGGCCTACCGTCACAAGGCCGGCCGCGCAGTCGACGGCTACTTCAAGCAGTTGCCGCGCGAGGCCGACCACCCTGTGTTCGTCGTCACCCCGAAGGGCTGAGCCACTACACCCTGTAGTTGACCAGCTTGGCCGGGCTGGAACACTAGTGGTCATGCACCGCACTTCGTTGTCGACGGCGGCCTCTGCTGCGCTTTTCGCCGACGCGTGTGCCGTCATCCCCGGCGGGGTGAACTCGCCGGTCAGAGCCTTTTCTTCGGTCGGCGGCACCCCGCGGTTCATCACGTCTGCTTCCGGGTACTGGCTGACCGACGCCGACGACAACCGCTATGTCGACCTGGTGTGCTCATGGGGCCCGATGATTCTCGGCCACGCCCACCCCGCCGTCGTCGAGGCGGTCCAGCGCGTCGCAGCCGATGGCCTATCCTTCGGGGCGCCCACGCCATCGGAGACCGAACTCGCAGGCGAGATCATCGGTCGCGTCGCGCCAGTGCAGCGGCTGCGCATGGTCAACTCCGGTACCGAGGCCACCATGAGCGCGATCCGGCTGGCTCGCGGCTACACCGGCCGCGCCAAGATCATCAAGTTCTCCGGGTGCTATCACGGCCACAGCGACGCGCTGCTTGCCGACGCCGGATCGGGTGTCGCAACGCTCGGCCTGCCGTCATCACCGGGAGTGACCGGCGCCGCCACCGCTGACACGATTGTGTTGCCCTACAACAACATTCCCGCAGTGGAGGACGCGTTCGGCCGGTTCGGTGACGAGATCGCCTGCATCATCACCGAGGCCAGCCCCGGCAACATGGGCACGGTTCCGCCACTGCCGGGGTTCAACGCAGAGCTGCGCCGCATCACCGCCGAGCATGGTGCGCTGCTGATCTCCGACGAAGTGATGACGGGCTTTCGCGTCAGCCGATCCGGTTGGTACGGCGTCGATCCCGTCGACGCCGACCTGTTCACGTTCGGCAAGGTGATGAGCGGCGGGCTGCCCGCCGCCGCGTTCGGTGGCCGCGCCGAGGTGATGGAGCGTCTCGCACCACTGGGGCCCGTATACCAGGCAGGCACGCTGTCCGGTAATCCCGTCGCGATGGCCGCGGGACTCGCCACTTTGCGCGCTGCCGACGATGCTGCCTACGGCGCGTTGAACACCAATGCCGATCGGCTGGCCGCACTGATGGGTGATGCGCTGACCGAAGCCGGTGTCGCACATCAGATTCAGCGGGCGGGGAACATGCTCAGCGTCTTCTTCGGCGACGCGCCCGTCCACGACTTCGCGGCCGCGCGCGCCACTGAAACCTGGCGCTTCCCGGCGTTCTTCCACGCGCTGCTCGACGCAGGCGTTTACCCGCCCCCGAGCGCGTTCGAAACCTGGTTCGTGTCAACCGTTCTGGATGACAAGGCGTTTGAACACATCGCCGAAGCCCTGCCGGGCGCCGCTCGCGCTGCCGCGGAAGCGACGAAACCCGCATGACAGAGAAGGCTCCCGAGGCCAGTGAGGCCGTGAAGACTGTCGTGCACGTGATGCGGCACGGCGAGGTGTACAACCCCGACAAGATCCTCTACGGCCGCCTGCCCGACTACCACCTGTCGGAGCGCGGGCGGGCGCAGGCGCAGGCGGTCGCCGACTGGCTGGCGCAGCGCGACATCGTCTACGTCGTCGCCTCGCCGCTAGAGCGTGCACAGGAGACGGCCGAGCCGTTGGCAACCCGACTCGGTCTGCCGATCAACACCGACGAGGATCTGATCGAGTCGGCGAACGTCTTCCAGGGCAAGAAGGTGTCCCCCGGAGATGGCGCCCTTCGCAACCCTCTCAATTGGCGGCACCTGCGCGACCCGCGCACCCCGTCCTGGGGTGAGCCCTACGCTGAGATCGCGGCTCGGATGACGGCAGCACTGCACCGAGCCCGGACGAAAGCGGCGGGCCATGAGGCCCTATGCGTCAGCCATCAGCTGCCCGTCGAAACACTGCGCCGGGCGATGACGGGGAAGGCGTTGCATCACTTCCCGACTCGGCGCCTATGCAACCTCGCGTCGGTGACCTCCTTCTACTTCCACGGCGACTCCTACGTCGGCTGGGGATATTCGGAGCTGGCCGGGCGGTGAAGTGGCTGGCGGTCCTGGCAAGCGCGGCGATCGTCGCGCTCGCTGGCTGCTCGACCGGTGACGACGCGGTGGCGCAGGGCGGCACGTTCGAGTTTGTTGCACCCGGCGGCAAGACCGACATCCTCTACGACCCACCCGAAAGCCGTGGCCGCCCAGGCAAGTTGGCCGGATCCGAGCTGATGGATCCCGCCAAGACGGTTTCGCTTGACGACTTCGCGGGCAAGGTCGTCGTAGTCAATGTATGGGGCCAGTGGTGTGGGCCCTGCCGCACTGAGATCACGCAGCTGCAGAAGGTGTACGACGCCACTCATGCCAAGGGCGTCGCATTCCTCGGCATCGACGTCCGCGACAACAATCGCGACGCGGCAAAGGATTTCATCGTCGACCGCAAGGTCACGTTCCCGTCGATCTACGACCCGCCGATGCGCACCATGATCGCATTCGGCGGTAAATACCCGGCCACCGTCATCCCGTCGACTGTCGTGCTCGACCGTGAGCACCGGGTCGCTGCGGTCTTCCTTCGCGAGTTGCTCGCAGAGGACCTCCAACCTGTGGTGGAAAGGCTTGCGGCCGAACCGGAGTCGAAGACATGACCGGGTTCACCGAGATCGCCGCCGCAGGACCGGTGCTGCTCGCGGCGGGCATCAGCGTCCTCGCCGGGTTCGTTTCGTTCGCCTCGCCGTGTGTGGTGCCGCTGGTACCGGGCTATCTGTCCTACCTGGCGGCCGTCGTCGGGGTGGAGGAGGAACCGGGGAGTGGGACGGTCCGGACCGCGCGGCTGCGGGTCACAGGCGCGGCCCTGTTGTTCGTCGCGGGTTTCACCGCCGTGTTCCTGCTCGGCACCGTTGCCGTCCTCGGGATGACGACCACGTTGATCACCAATCAGCTTCTGCTGCAACGCATCGGCGGCGTGCTCACGATCGTCATGGGCCTGGTGTTTGTCGGGTTTGTCCCGCTGCTGCAGCGCGACGCCCGGTTCACACCCAAGCAGGTCTCGACGCTCGGTGGTGCGCCGCTGCTCGGCGCGGTGTTCGGGCTTGGCTGGACGCCGTGTCTCGGCCCCACCTTGACCGGGGTGATCGCGGTGGCGTCGGCGACAGACGGCGCGAGCGTGGCCCGCGGTGTCGCACTGGTCATCGCGTACTGCCTCGGACTGGGAATCCCGTTCGTGTTGTTGGCCTTTGGCTCCGCTCGTGCCGTGCAGGGCCTTGGCTGGCTGCGGCGGCACACCCGCGCGATCCAGATCTTTGGCGGCGTGCTGCTGATCCTCGTCGGCACGGCGCTGGTGACCGGACTGTGGAACGACTTCGTGTCCTGGGTGCGCGACGCGTTCGTCAGCGACGTGACGTTGCCGATATGAGACGGCTGCTCGCGCTGATGCGCAACACTTGGCGGACCCTGACGTCGATGGGCACCGCGCTGGTGCTCCTCTTCCTGTTGGCGCTGGGCGCCATCCCAGGCGCCCTGCTGCCACAGCGCAGCCTCAACGAGTTCAAGGTCGAGCAATACATCGCCGAGCATCCGACCATCGGGCCGTGGCTGGACCGGCTGCAAGCCTTCCAGGTGTTCTCCAGCTTCTGGTTCACCGCGATCTATGTGCTGCTGTTCATCTCGCTGGTGGGCTGCCTGACGCCGCGGCTCGTCGAACACGCCCGCAGCCTGCGCGCCACCCCCGTCGCCGCGCCCCGCAACCTGAGCCGGCTCCCCAAGCACCACACCGCGGAGGTCGCCGGCGATCCGCAGCAGTTGACCGGGACCATCGCCGGTCACCTCAAGGGCTGGCGCCGCACCGTACGCACGGAAGGCGAAACAACCGAAATCTCCGCGGAGAAAGGCTATTTGCGTGAGTTCGGCAACATCGTCTTCCACTTCTCACTGCTCGGCCTGCTCGTCGCCGTGGCGGCCGGAAAGCTATTCGGCTACGAGGGCAACGTCATCGTCGTCGCCGACAAGGGCCCCGGCTTCTGTTCGGCGTCGCCCGCGGCATTCGATTCGTTCCGCGCGGGCAACACTGTCGACGGGACCTCGTTGTACCCAATCTGCTTGAAGGTCAACGACTTCCAGGCGCACTATCTGCCGAGCGGTCAGGCCGTGAGCTTTGCCGCCAACATCGATTACCAGGCCGGCGCCGATCTCAACTCCGACACCTGGCGGCCGTATCATCTGAAAGTCAATGAGCCGCTGCGTGTTGGCGGGGACCGGGTGTACCTGCAGGGGCACGGCTATGCCCCGACATTCACCGTCACGTTCCCCGATGGGCAGACCCGCACGCAGACGCTGCAGTTCCGGCCGGAAAGCCAGATCACGATGCTGTCGTCGGGGGCGATGCGCTTCGATCCGCCGGGCGGCAGCTATCCCAATCCCGACCAGCGGCGCAAAAACCAGATCGCGATCCAGGGCCTGTTCGCACCCACCGAACAGCTCGACGGCACCCTGCTGTCATCGAGCTTCCCTGCGCTGAACGACCCCGCCGTCGCGATCGACATCTACAAGGGCGACACCGGACTGGACACGGGCACGCCGCAGTCGTTGTTTTCGCTCGACCCGAAGCTCATCGCGCAGAATCGGTTGGCGAAGAAGGCCCGAGTCAACCTCAAAGCCGGTCAGCAGACCCGGCTCGACGACGGCTCTGTCGTCCGGTTCGACGGTGCGGTGCCGTTCGTCAATGTGCAGGTCTCCCACGATCCCGCCCAGATCTGGGTGCTGGTGTTCGCGCTGACGATGATGGCCGGTCTGCTGGTGTCGCTGGTGATACGGCGCCGTCGGGTCTGGGTTCGGCTCACACCGTGCGGCCCGGGTACGGTAAGCGTCGAGCTGGGCGGCTTGGCGCGCACCGACAACTCCGGGTGGGGCGACGAGTTCGAGCGGTTGACGCAGCGTCTACTCGACGGCGACGTCCAGCGGAAAGTTGAGGCACAGCGCTTATGAACACCCGAAGGCGAGCGCGAGTGAGGATCGCAGCGAAGCGAGGACCGGAGCGAGCGGGAGTCGAGGCATGAACACGCGAAGGCGAGCGCGAGTGAGGATCGCAGCGAAGCGAGGACCGGAGCGAGCGGGAGTCGAGGCATGAACACCCGAAGGCGAGCGCGAGTGAGGATCGCAGCGAAGCGAGGACCGGAGCGAGCGGGAGTCGAGGCATGAACACCGAACACGTCGACATCGGGCTGGCGCGCTACTCCGACTGGGCCTTCACCTCGTCGGTCGTGGTGCTGGTGGCCGCGCTGCTGCTGCTCGCCGTCGAGCTGGCCTACAGCCGCGGCCGCAAGACCGAAGCCCGCGAGCTCGTCGGAGCCGCGGCGGCGACATCCGGCGTGAGCGCCACCGTCGGCGCAGACAGTGCCATTCCTGGTGTCGTGGCCGATGAGCAGAAGCGCCCGCTCGACGAACGCGCCGGCAAGTCGGGCCTCGCGCTGGTCTATGTCGGCATCGGGCTGTTGTTTGTCTGCATCGTGCTGCGCGGCCTCGCCACGGCGCGAGTGCCGTGGGGCAACATGTACGAGTTCATCAACCTGACGTGCTTCTCGGGTCTGATCGCCGCCGCGATCGTGCTGCGCAGGCCGCAGTACCGCGCGCTGTGGGTGTTCGTGCTGGTGCCGGTACTGATCCTGCTGACCGTGTCTGGTCGCTGGCTGTACACCAACGCCGCACCCGTGATGCCGGCCCTGCAGTCGTATTGGCTGCCGATCCACGTGTCGGTGGTCAGCCTCGGTTCCGGGGTGTTCCTGGTCGCCGGCGTGGCCAGCATTCTGTTCCTGCTCAAGATGTACTTCCCAGAGAACGCGTTCGTGCAGCGGCTGCCCGATGCGCAGACGCTGGACCGGATCGCTTACCGCACAACCATTTTCGCGTTTCCGGTGTTCGGGTTCGGGGTGATCTTCGGCGCGATCTGGGCCGAAGAGGCCTGGGGCCGGTACTGGGGCTGGGATCCCAAGGAGACGGTGTCGTTCATCGCGTGGGTCGTCTACGCGGCATACCTGCACGCCCGGTCGACGGCGGGCTGGCGCGACAAGAAGGCGGCCTGGATCAACGTCGTCGGCTTCGTCGCGATGGTGTTCAACCTGTTCTTCATCAACCTGGTGACCGTCGGGCTGCATTCGTACGCTGGGGTCGGTTGATACCGAGAGGGGGAGGCGTTGTCTGACCAGCAGGCGGGTTTTCGCGACCAGCAGCGGTTCAGCGATCCGGCGGAGGCAGTGCCTGCCGAATGGAGCGCGCCGACGCCACCGAACGGATTGCCGCTGGGATACGCCTCGCGCCCGCTGGTGTCACAGCAGGATGAGCCGACGCCGTACTTCGACCTGTCGACCGTCGCGCTCCTCGGTCAACCCAAGCGGGCGCCGTCGGAGGGCTGGCGCAAATGGCTGTACTTCGGCACGTTCAAGCTGGTCAACGTCGGGGAAAGCCCTAAGGTCAACCGCCGCAACGGCCTGGTCGCCCAGGTGCAGCGGCCGCTGCGTGGCTGCTACCGGATTGCGCTGCTGTCGTTGAAGGGCGGGGTCGGCAAGACCACGATCACCGCGACGCTCGGTGCGACGTTCGCATCCATCCGTGGTGACCGCGTCGTTGCCGTCGACGCCAATCCCGACCGCGGCACGCTGAGCCAGAAGGTCCCGCTGGAAACCCCGGCCACGGTGCGCCACCTGCTGCGCGACGCCGAGGGCATCGAGGCCTACAGCGACGTGCGCGCGTACACCTCGCAGGGTCCGAGCCGGCTGGAGGTGCTCGCGTCAGACCAAGATCCCGCGGTATCCGAGGCGTTCAGCTCCGACGACTACACCCGCACGCTCGAGGTGCTCGAGCGGTTCTACAGCCTGGTGCTCACCGACTGCGGCACCGGCATGCTGCACTCGGCGATGTCGGCGGTGTTGGACAAGGCCGACGTGCTCATCGTGATCAGTTCAGGATCCGTCGACGGCGCCCGCAGCGCGTCGGCAACGCTGGACTGGCTGGACGCGCACGGCCACCAGGACATGGTGCGCAACTCGATCGCGGTCATCAACGCGGTGCGGCCGCGCTCGGGCAAGGTCGACATCAAGAAGGTGGTCGATCATTTCTCGCGCCGGTGCCGTGCCGTGCTTCAGGTGCCGTTCGATCCGCATCTGGAGGAGGGCGCGGAGATCAGCCTCGACCGGTTGAAGCCGCAGACGCGGGAGGCGTTGATCGAATTGGCGGCCGTCGTCGCCACGGGCTTCTCGGGCGCAACGCGCCCGGACACCCGACCGGGTTAGGTCAGCGGGGGTTGTTGTCCCCGTGACCGAGCCGCCGCAGGAAATCCGGATCGTCGTCCGGGCCGATCACGCGCGTCTTCGGGCGAGCCGCCGCTGTCATCCGCGTCAGCCGCCAGCCGGCGTAGATCAAACCGGCCAAGACGAGTATTAGGAGCAAAAACGCCACAAAAACCTCCTTGGTGTGAATATACGCGCCGTCGGTAGGCTCGGGCCGTGTCTGACCGACCGTCCCGATCCGGCCTCGTGGTGGACGTGGTGCTCTACGTCCTGGCCCGGCTGCTGCTCGTCGTCGTCTTGACCGCGGTGATCTTCGGTGCCGGACATCTGCTCGGCGTGCGCGATTTTCCGCTCGTCGTCGCGCTGCTGTTCGCGTTGGTAATCGCGCTTCCGCTCGGCATCTGGATCTTCGCCCCGCTGCGGCGTCGCGCCACCGCAAGCATCGCCGTTTTCGACGAACGGCGCCGCAAAGATCGAGCGCAATTGCAGGCCAGGCTGCGGGGCGAGGAGTCCGCAAGCGACGACCAGCCGACCGCCGAATGACGGCGCGCGAAGCGTTCGGTGCCGAATTCACCGGTGCCGACGGGTTTCTCAACTCGCCGACCTATGGCTTGCCGCCGGGTTTCCTCATCGATGCGTTGCGGGAATGCATCGCGGCCTGGCAAGCCGGGACGATGGAGGCGTCGTCGTTCGACGAACCGGTTCGTGCTGGACGCGCCGCCTACGCCGCTTTGACCGGTGTGCCAGTTGACTTGGTGGCCATGGGCGGCAACGTTTCCGCCGTGCTCGGTCTGGTGGCGGCGGCCGTTCCCGACCGCAGCCGGGTGGCCACCGTGGCCGGCGAATTCACCAGCACCACGTTCCCGTTCGCCGCACAAGCCGACAGGGGCGTGACTGTCACTGAGTTGACGCCCGAACAGTTGGTGTCGGACGCGGCGGGTTTCGACGTCGTGGCGGCCAGCCTGGTGCAGTCGGCGGACGGCGCTGTGCTCGACACCGACGCGTTGCGGCGGACGGTGGCGGGCAGCGACACGCTGACCGTCATCGACATCACCCAGGCGCTTGGCTGGAAACAGGTCGATGTCGGCTGGGCCGATGTGACGGCGGCCGGGGTGTACAAGTGGCTGCTGGCGCCGCGCGGAACCGCGTGGATGTCGTTGAGCGACAGGATCGCTCAGATCATGACGCCGCATGCGGCGAACTGGTACGCGGGGGTAGACCCGTGGCAGTCGATCTACGGGTTGCCGCTGCGGTTGGCCGACAGTGCGCGCCGTTTCGATGCCTCGCCCGGCTGGTTCAGCGCGCTCGGTGCAGGTCTGACGCTGCCGTGGCTTGCATCTCTGGACCGCGCCGCGATTGAGGCGCACACCGTCGGCTTGGCCAACCGGGCGCGCATGGAACTCGATCTGCCCCAACAGGATTCGGCCATAGTGTCGATCCCGATCGCCGATGCGGCCGACAAGCTGCGCGCTGCCGGTATTCGCGCGTCGGTGCGCGCGGGGGCCGTCCGCGTCGGCTTCCATCTCTACAACATCGAGGACGATCTGGACCGCCTGCTTGACGCGCTGGGTTGACGGGCAATAGCAGCTAGCAGGTAGGCCGGGGGTAAGGCTGCCCAGGGGGCTGGTTGGGCGACAGCGTTGACGACATCGGAGCATGGGGCCACGAGTCTATGGACCATGGTCACAGCACAAACACCGGCTCAGATGAGCAGCGCAGAAATGGACGTCGTGAGCGGGCCTCGGGTCGGCGTCAAGTACGCGGTCGAGGCGATCGGAACGTTCTTCCTGGTCTTCACTGTGGGCGCCGCCGTGGGCAGCGGCAGCCCGTTGGCGCCGCTGGGAATCGGGGCCGTCCTGATGGTGATGATCTACGCCGGCGGGCACCTCTCCGGTGGGCACTACAACCCAGCCGTGACGATGGCGGTGTTGATTCGGCGCCGGATTGGTCTGCGTGACGCGGTTGGGTACTGGATCGTGCAGTTCGGTGCCGGGCTGCTTGCAGCGGTGTTGGTGCGCACGGTGGTCGACCCGACACGGATGGCGACCGCAGCGGCGACGACGCTGACAGGCCGCACCCTGCTGGCCGCATTCGTGGTGGAGCTGTTGTTCACGTTCGCCTTGTGCTACGTCGTGCTCAATGTGGCCACCAGCAAGGACCACCGCGACAACTCGTTCTACGGCCTTGCGATCGGATTCACCGTCGTGGCAGGCGCAATCGCGGTCGGGGCGATCTCGGGCGGCGCGTTCAACCCGGCGGTCACGCTCGGGGCGGCAGTGATGGGCATGTTCGCGTGGCCGACACTGTGGATATACCTGGTGGCCCAGGTGCTTGCTGGAATAGCCGCGGGAGTCTCATTTCTCGCCCTGAACCCCGACGACAAGTGACCATTTCGATGGTCCCACCGGCCGCGGCGCTCAACCCCATGGCCGCCCGTTCGCTGGTGGGCCTCGCGGGCCTTCCGACCATCCTCGCTACAGGTCCGTTCGACGACCAAGCGGACGCCGAGCAACTGGCGGCCGCCTTCGCCACCGTGCGGTCGCGTTGTCGGGCACAGCTTGTACTCCTCGGCGCCGGCGAATACCGCACCATCGTCGTGCGACGAAGTCTCGCGCAAGGCGTTGGAACGAGTGTGCATGTGATCAGAGATCTCACTGAGGACCGTTGGCCGTACCTGATCGCCGCCGCAGATGTCGTGGTACCGAACCACACTGCGGAGCACACCACCCTGCTGGATGTGCTGGGCGCCGGCCGGCCGGTGGTTGCGCAGGCCGACCCAACAACCGTGCGATTGGTGGTACCGGCCAGTGCGGGACTGATCTACCGGCCGGGGGATGTGTCCGGGATGGCGGCGGCGCTGCTCCGTCTGCTGACGACTCCGTCGTTGCGCCATGGAATGGGTTGTCGGGCAAGGACAGTCGCTCGAAAGTATCACCTGCAGCGGATGGCCGTGTAGGGGCCGACGAAAGGAACCGATATGCATAGCATCATTGCCCGCCTCATCCTCTGGGGCGCTGAAATTCTCGACCGCAATCTGATCACCGTTCCGGATTTGGACGACGAGTACGCGGCACACGGCACCAATTGACAAACCTGCCAACTTAATTCACTACTGCCGAAGGAAGATCATGACCGACACGCAACCCACGCCGCCGACGACGACCGACGCAGGCATTCCGATCGAGAGCGACGAACACTCGCTGACCATCGGACCCGACGGGCCGATCCTGCGGCACGACCACTATCTGATCGAGCAGCTGGCGCAGTTCAACCGCGAACGGGTGCCCGAACGCCAGCCGCACGCGAAGGGCTCGGGTGCCTTCGGCCGGTTCGAGGTGACTCACGACGTCAGCGCGTTCACGAAGGCGGCGGTGTTCCAGCCCGGCACGACCACCGAGACGGTGATCCGGTTTTCCACCGTGGCAGGTGAGCGTGGCAGCCCAGATACCTGGCGCGACCCGCGCGGTTTCGCGTTGAAGTTCTACACCACCGAAGGCAATTACGACATCGTCGGCAACGACACCCCGGTGTTCTTCCTGCGCGGCGAGCGTGTCGAAAAAGGTGTCCGCGCAGGATCGGTCGTAGGAGGAGCGCAGCGATGACGGAATCGATCGCTGGGGTTACCATCCCCGACACCGTGGTCGTCAAGGCCGCTACCGAACTGGTCCTTGATGCTGATGACGATCTGCTGTTCCATCACTCGCGGCGGGTGTACCTGTGGGGCATGCTCAAGTCACGCCGCCGCAGGCGTTCGCCCGACCCCGAACTCAGCTACGTCGGTGCCATGTTCCATGACCTTGGCCTGACGCCGAAATACCGCACCGCGCATCAGCGATTCGAAGTCGACGGCGCCGATATCGCCGAGCAGTTTCTGCTGGATCACGGATACAGCCCGGCCGAGGCCCGGAAAGTCTGGTTGTCGATCGCGCTCCACACCACTCCGGGAATCCCCGAGCACCTCGAACCGGAGGTCCACCTCGTCACCCTTGGCGTGGAGACCGACGTACTCGGCCAGCAAATCTTTGAGATCACAGACGAGCAACTCGCGGCCGTCATCGCTGCCCATCCGCGCCCAGACTTCAAGAACCGGATTCAGCGCGCGTTCTACGACGGCATGAGGGATCGGCCGGGTACGACATTCGGCACCATGAACGACGACGTCCTGGCGCACTTTGATCCGGAATTCCAGCGAGAGGACTTCTGCCGCATCATCACGCAATCGGCCTGGCCAGAATGACGCCGGAACACCACGTGGGTTGATCCGACAGCGCGTACAACGCAGGAAGATTCAGCACTATCGCCTATTGTGTGCTGCGAGCGGTCACGATCACCCCAGCGTCGTCGGTGTCGGGATTCTCTTCGCGATCGGGTCGTGCGGCGGCACGAAGATGTAGTCCGATGGTCCATGCCTCGGACCGAAAGGGTGTCGGCACGTGAACAGCGCTGCCCTGTTTCTCACGGTGTTTCTCGCGTGTGCGGTTGAGGCGGTTGAGGCGACCACCGTTGTCCTGGCCATCGGTACGGCCAGGGAGTGGCGTTCTGCGCTCACCGGCGTCGTGGCGGGATTGCTACTTCTTGCCTGCCTCGTCGCCGCGCTGGGTCCGGCCGTCTCGGCAGTGCCGCTAAGTGGGATACGTCTGTTCGTCGGCGGCGTCCTGCTGATCTTTGGGCTGCAGTGGCTTCGAAAGGCCGTGCTGCGTGCGAGTGGTCACAAGGCGCTGCACGACGAAGACGCCGTCTTCCGTGAGGAACTTGCGGCAGCGCAATCCGCATCGGCCGGGGGACGCGGCCTGGTGTCGGACTGGTATGGCTTCACGGTCGTGTTCAAAAGTGTGGTCCTCGAGGGCCTGGAGGTCGTGTTCATCGCTGTGACGTTCGGCGCCAACGCCCACGACGTACCCGTCGCGGCGGTCGCGGCACTAATCGCCATTCTGGTCGTGGCAGGGGTGGGCATCGTCGTACGCGCGCCCCTGTCCCGTGTCCCGGAGAACACGATGAAGTTCGTGGTCGGCGTCATGTTGTGCGCCTTCGGCACCTTTTGGGGCGCCGAAGGTGCCGGAGTCAGCTGGCCGGGATCCGACGTCGCAATTTTGGTGCTCGTCCTGCTGTACGGCTGCGTCGCCCTGCTGCTGGTCGCCGCTCTTCGCGATCGATCGAAGGCATCGTCGTGATCGCCCGTTTGAAGGGCTTCGCCCGATTCTGGTACGCCTTCTTCGTTGGCGACGATTGGACCGTCGCCGTCGGCGTCATACTCGCCCTCTCCGCCACCTACGCGCTTTGCCTGGCCGGGGTGAACGCTTGGTGGGTCACCCCCGTCGCGGTAGTGATGCTGCTCGCCGCCAGCGTCCGCAGGGCGGCCCGCTCCCGCGGTTAGGGCTACGAGGTGGCCATCGCGACCACCGGTCTGCTGACAACGCCGCGACTATGCGGCCGACAACCTGTGCGTTCACTGTTGGGCCGGATTGCTCCGCTACCTGCCAGCGGTAGGTGCCATTTCCAGCTAGCCGGTAAGCGAGGACGGGTGTTGCCGGTGACGACAAAAGGTTGCCGCAGAGCAATTCTGGAATAAGTCCAGATAAGGACTCCTCGAGAAAGTGTTCAGAATGCAAATCAGATTGAAGTACCTCACACCGCTGTTGGCGGCCGGGGCTGCGACAGCAGCGATTGCGACCGCACCGGCGGCCCTCGCCGCACCAACGGCCGCGGCCAATCCTGCGCAGGCTCAGGAGAGCTGCCTCGAGTTGAACTCAGGCAGCCAGTGCCAGTCGCCCGGCAATGCTCAGATCGACGACTCCCCGCTCGGTCCGATATATCCCTACTACGGCGACTACCCGTTCTACGGGGGCTACTACGGCGGTTATCACGGCGGCTACCACGGTGGAGGCGGGCACCGGTAACGGTCACAGACGGGCCCGCGCCGGTGCCCCCTCGCCGGCGCGGGCTCCCCGGCTTTGAGCCTGTGCCGCCCAATTCACTCATTGGCTGGGCGCATCGACACCGCGGCCAACGCGCGTACTCCGTGGTGGCCGAGACGAAACTCACTATCCCGCAATAACATTGGCCCGATTCGCAGCGGCGAGAGCGCTTCTGCGCAGCCCGCCCCGACGCCCTTCGAGACTGGACCGGATCCACTCGTGCCAACCGATGTCGGTGCCGATCCCGCGGTGCCCTGTTTTCGCGGCATGGATCAGCCGTTCTGAGACGTCTTGTCCCGTCCGCCAAACGAACTGTCGAGGGGCATCGTGATTTGAAGCGACGTCCCATTTCCGGCTGGGCTCTCAATCCGCATCCGTCCGCCGAGGGCCTCCGCTCGGTCTTTGAGCCCGATAAGTCCTGACCCCTTGGCAAACTCGGCGCCCCCGATTCCGTCGTCGCGAATCGACAGGTAGAGGGTGTCATCGGAGGATTCTGCGCAGACTTCCACCTGGGAAGCGTGGGAATGCTTGGCCGTGTTGGTCAACGCCTCGGCCACGATGTAGTAAGCGCCGACTTCGACCGAGTCAGGCAAGTGTCTGTCGATCTTGAGGTCGAGGGAAACGGCGAGTGGGCACCGGCGGGCCAATGTCTTGAGCGCGGGACCCAGTCCGCCCTTGGAGAGGATCGCGGGATGGATTCCGCGTGAGATCTCTTGCAGGTCTGTTGCGATGTCCGTCAAACCCGAAACAACGCGCGATAGTTGGCTTTTGAGGCCATCGAGTTGCGGCGGCACCGACGCTTCTGCGCGGCGCGTTTGCAGTCCGAGCGAGACCAGCCGTTGCTGGGCACCGTCGTGTAGGTCGCGTTCCAGGCGGCGGCGGGCGTCGTCTGCGGCCGCGACGATGCGGGCACGTGAGGCGATGAGTTCGGCGCGGGTGGCGGCGTTGGCGATCGCGGTGGCGACAAGGTCGGCGAAGTCGCCAACGCGTGCCTCGGTGTCCGACGGCATGGGCTCGGACCGCTGCGAGCCAACGATGGCTGCGCCCCACACGCGGCCGTCGACAGTGATCGGGACTCCCACCGCCGACCGGATGCCGAGCTCACGTATGCGAGCGGCATGCGTACCCGCAGCATTGTCGTGACTATCCATTCGGGCCGCGTGGCTTGTCTGGAACACCCTCGTTGCGACGTTGTCGCCATCCAACGAAAGGCGTAGGCCGTCGGGCAGCTGCTGCAACCTGTCCCCGTGATAGATGGCGAGAGGGACGAATGCATCATCCGCGTCGTACCGAGAAACCGTCGCGTGGCCCACATGCACGCATCGCGCCATTTCTTCGGCGACCGTGCAGAACACCTCAGAGGGGTTGACCCCACGCGCTACCAGTGTCGCGACCCGTCGCAATGCGGCCTGCTGATCGGCGAGCACACCCAGCTCGTCGCGGCTCACCTGCAGATCGACGCGTGTTGCGGCGTTGGCGATTGACGTTGCGACAAGGTCGGCGAAGTCGCTGATGCGCGCCTCGGTGTCCGCCGGCAACGGTTCCGGTGCCGACGAGCCGACCGCCGCCATTCCCCACACATGTCCGTCGACGACGATCGGTACCGCCACCGTGCAACGGAGGCCCATCTCACGAAGGCGTGCGGCGATAGAGCCCGGAGCGCTTTGTAACTCGGAGTCGTCCAATCGTGCGGGGCGGCGGGTATGCAACACCCTCGTTGCGATGTTGTCGCCTTCCAACAGATGGCGGTTGCTGGTAACCAGCCTTTTCTTGACCTCGGGCTCAAGGTGGGAGAGGGCGAGGACGACGACTTCGTCGCCTTCGAAGCGGTTGATGGATGCGTTATGCGCATGCAGGGACTCCGCCATCTCGTCGGCCACAGCCGCGAATAGGTCCGACGGGCTCGCCCCGCGTGCGACCAGGGTTGCCACCCGCCGCAACCCGGCCTGCTGTTCAGCGAGCTCCTTTAGCCTGTCGCGGCTTGACTCGGCCGCCCACTGAGCTTCGTGCAATTCATCTTGCTGGCGGCGGCGTTCGGTCACGTCGCGGCCAACGGCGTAGAAGAGGCCCCGATGCCACACGACGCTCCACTCGAGCCAACGCTGCGTACCGTCCCTGCAGATCACGCGATTCTCGGAGCGCGCGGGCTCGGCGCTTCCTGGCAGCTGTTCGAGCAACGCACGCACGCCATCTCGATCTTCGGCAACGACCAAATCGAGGATGGGCCGTCCGGCTAACTCGTCGAGTGAATAGCCGAGTGTCTGCTTGAAGGCTGGGTTGACCCGGATGACCCTTTCCGGGTCCATGATGCACAGCAGGTCTGGTGACAGGTCGAAGAACCTCTCGCCCACCCGAGCCAGCCCCGCGAGTGCGTTGGCGACCAACGCCAGCACAAGGAAGACACCCACCACCACCAAGTTTTCGGGATTGAACGGGGCGAACTGGGTGGTCGGCCAATTGCGGAAGTAAGCAAAGGCGATGGCGCTGGCGATCGACATCGTCATCGACAAGCCGAATCCCCACACCATCGAAACCACCAGAACGCCCAGCAGGAAGAGCGTGCCGAAGCGGCCGGTCGTACCAGTAACCACATTGAGGGAACACACGACAAGGGTCTCGACCACGAGGAACAGCGCGGCCACCCCGACGCCCAGCACAAGGGCCGGAGCTTTGGTGCGGGTCAACAGCGCGAGCACACGCAGGCGCGTGCTGCGCGGGCCAAATCCGGCGTCGGAGCCGGTGCCCGCAAAAACGCGGCCCGTCGGCCATACCGGGCCAGGTTGCCGTGACTGCTTCGGCGTCACCAGGAACTCACATCGCTCTTCGGCGGACTTCAACCCGTCGCGCAAACTCAGCATAGCCGTGCAGACGCGCGCTTCGTGATGCCTACGCAGACAGCGGGAGCCTTCCTCATTTCCCACTGGTTGGAAGGCACAGACTCCAGCTGGCAGGGGCCTCATCTGGAGGTCAGCTGTGACGACATTCGTTTGCTACCGCGCGACTATTGACAACAACCGCCTAGTGATAGGGATCACGATGACAATGACGATCGCGCTTACCTGCGCAGCGCTCACAGGCTGGACCGTGGAGTGGGCTCAGCGCCGGTGCGAATTGTGGGCGTACATGCGCGACAAGGATCTTTGAGATGAACACCGGACCCGATGGCGGAAGCGATGTCAAACACCGCTTCCGCCATCGTCTTTGATCGCTACCGGGGCTGGCCCCACGGCCATCCCCACGGGTGCCAGCCCCAGCCGTAGTGATTGCCGTGGAAACCACCGTCACCGCCACGGAAGCCGCCGCCGTGGAAGCCGCCGCCACCACCGTGGAAGCCGCCACCGTGGAAGCCGGCGGGGACTATCTCGCTGCTCGTCACCGCTGTGGACGGGGCGCCCACCTGTGCCGCCGCCGGCGCGGCCGCGGCAGTTGGTGCCGCGGCGATAGCCACCGCAGCAGCGCCCGCCGCCAGTACCGGTGTGATGTGGGTCAGTTTCATTCGCATTATCTACTCTCTCGTGTGATGGTCGGCCTAGCTGTCATCGGTAAACCGGCGAATCTGTCTCTTGCACTTCCAGAGTCGCGCTCGTGCAGGGTTTTGTCGTCACCGCTTGCATCCATCGACGCGCTCCCGCTACCCGGAATCAGCCACCGTCGCAACGTATGACGGTCAGGAACCATCGAACGGGATCGTCGCCAGCAGCGACGTGCCGGTCCCGACGACGCTCGAGATCCGCAGCTGTCCCCCAAGCGCCTCGACTCGGTCGATCAACCCGATGAGTCCGGACCCCTTGTGCGAGTCGGCACCACCGATTCCGTCGTCGGAAATCGACACGCGCAAGTTCGCACCATCGGCCTGGACGTCGACTGTTACCTCAGAGGCCTGTGCATACTTTGCGGCGTTCGTAAGCCCTTCGGCGACAACGTAATAAGCTGCCACTTCGACAGACTCGGGCAAGCGCCGGTCGATGCCGAGGTCAAGCTCCACCGGGACGGCAGAGCGGCGGGCCAGCGTCTTGAGCGCTGGGCCCAGTCCGCCCCTCGACAGGATTGCCGGATGAATACCGCGCGATATCTCTTGGAGATCCTGTGAGACACCGCTCAGCCCCAGGACCATCTCAGAGACCTGCGCCCTCAATGTGAGCGATTCGGACGGCAACGACGCCTCAACCGTACGCAGTTGCAGACCCAAGGACACGAGCCGCTGTTGTGCACCATCGTGCAAGTCACGTTCGAATCGGCGCCGGGCGGCGTCAGACGCCGCGACGATTCTGGCGCGTGAAGCGGTCAGCTCTGTGCGGGCGTCGGCGTTGGCAATCGCGGTCGCGACCAAATCCGCGAAGTCCCCGACGCGTGCCTCGGTGTCTGCGGGTAGCGGCTCGGGTCGTGACGACCCGACATTGGCCGCGCCCCACAGCCGGCCGTCCACAACGATCGGTACGCCGACGCCTGAGCGCAAACCGAGCTCGTGGATGTATTGGACATCGGCAGAGTGCGTATGCTCGTGGCTGTCTCGCCGGGCGGCGCTGCCAGTGCGGAATACCAGCGCTGGAACGCTTTCGCCGTCGAACGAAAAGCGCTTACCGACCGGAATCCTCTTCTGCACACCGCGGTCGTCGTGGCTCGCGAGCAGAACCGCCCCGCCGTCGGCCTCAAAGCGGACCAGAGTTGCGTGGGTAACTTCAAGGCACCGGGCCAACTCCTCAGCCACCGCGGAGAACACCTCGTACGGCGGCACTGCACGTGCGACCAGAGTCGCGATGCGTCGCAAAGCAGCCTGTTGATCGGCAAGCATGCGGATGGCGTCTCGGCTTTCCTCGGCGTCCCGACGGCGCCGATTTGCTTCGGCCGCGCGTAATCGGGCCTGGCCCGCAAGGACATTGGCCAATAGTGCGATGGGCACGAAGACGACGATCGCTATCGTGTCCGCAGCCGTGATGGGAAAGACGCTCCCGTCGGCGTCGAGGTGGACGAACGCGTAGACAAGCGCGCTCGCCAACGTCGTCGACACCGCCAGCCTGAATCCCCAGCCGGCCGAAACCACCAGAACTCCGAGTAAGAAGACAACACCAAAGGGCATCCCCGGAAAGATCCGCTCGAGCAGGTACGCCAGAACTGTCTCCGCAAGGATGAAGGTCGTGGCGACCACGATGCCGACAGCAAGTGGTCGGGCCGTGGGGCGCACCAGCAGGTCGACCAGGCAGCGGCTCATCGGTGGCTCGCCAGCCGACAAATCAGAACTGTGTACCACGCGCACCTCTACCACACGCTTGGATCAAATCGCCGTTCCGACCATCTGGCCGATGCCGTAAGTGACGAACATCGCGAGCGCTCCGCCAAGTACTACCCGCAAGACCGCCTGCCTCTTTCGGGCGCCGCCCAGGATGGCACTCACCGTCCCCGTCAACACGAGCGCGATCAAGACCGACAGGAAGGCCACGGGGACACGGGCACCGACGGGTGGGAGCAGAATCGCGATGAGTGGGACGACGGCGCCCAAGGTGAAGGCGACGGCCGACGACAGCGCTGCCTGCCAGGGTTTGGACAGCTCGTCAGGATCGATGCCGAGTTCCACCTCGATGTGGGCGGCGAAGGCGTCGTGATCCGTCAGCTCCGTGGCCACCATCCGCGCGGTCTCCGCATTGAGCCCCTTCGCCGCGTAAAGGCCTGCCAATTCTTCAAGTTCCGCCTCGGGCATCTCGGCTAGCTCTTGACGTTCCTTTTCCAGAAGGGCCCGTTGGGTGTCGCGTTGTGTGCTCACCGAGACATACTCGCCGAGCGCCATCGAGACCCCGCCAGCGACCAAGCCTGCCAATCCTGCAGTGAAGATCACCGAGCTGCTCGTCGTGGCCGCGGCTACGCCCACCACAAGACCTGCGGTGGAGACGATTCCGTCGTTGGCCCCGAGCACCCCGGCACGTAGCCAGTTCAGCCGGTTGGTGATGTGCGAGGCATGCGGATCAGTCGCGGGATGCGTTGTCTCACTTCGTAATTCAGTTTCACGAGAGAGCGTCATGACGCAGCGATCGACAGGCGGCTGCCGGGTGTTGACGCGGTGGTGGCTGCTGCGGTGATGGCGGAGGCGACGTCGTCGCCGCCGTGATCGCCGGCGAGGGCCTGGTGCCAGCGTGGTAGAAGCGCGCTGGTCAGCGGCAGCTCCACGCCGTGCCGGTGCGCGGCGCTCAGTGCGAGCTCGGCATCCTTGGTCGCATGTCGCAACGGGAAGCCGGGCGCGAACTCGGCATGTACCATCGCGACGCCCTTTGCAAGGGCGTAATCCGACGCCATCGGCCCGTCGCCAATGGCCTCCAGCACGAGGTGCGGATCGAGGCCGAGTGCTTCGCCGAGCGTGAGGGTTTCGACCATCCCTTCGACGAGCACCGCCAACCAGTTGTTGAGGGCGAGCTTGAGCCGACTGCCGTCACCAGTGCTCTCGAGCCACAGCGTTTGCCGCCCCAACACGTCGAAGAGGGGCTGCACTCGGGCTCGAACTGTTGTTGCACCGGAGGCGAGGATGATCAGCTCGCCCTTTTCCGCGGCGCCGGAGCTACCCGAAACCGGCGCATCGACGAACGTGACGTCATGCCTGTCCGCCATACCCGAGAGTCGGTCGGTCCATTCAGTACCGACCGTGCTCATCTGGATCCAAACCGCGTCCGCCCCGAGCATGGACAGCGCTCCCGTCGGGCCGGTCATGACCTGTTCGACGGCAGCGCCGTCGGCGAGCATAGTGATCAACACGTCGGCGCCCGCGGCGGCTTCGCCAGGAGTGGACGTTCGGTGAGCATCGACCCCCACCACGGCGGCCTTGGCTAGCGTGCGGTTCCAAACACGCATGTGAAACCCGGCATGCAGCAGGTTGCGGGCGATCGGAGCGCCCATTGTCCCGGTGCCGAGTACGGCAACGGTTTTCATCGGTGTGGTCACGGCATGCCCTCTGGGGACGGTCCGGCAACCGGTGTGGCCTCGTCCATGATCGTTTCGATCTCATCGAGATCTGAGTCGGTGAGCGAGATGTCGGCGGCACGGAGACTGTCTTCGATATGGCCGACCTGCCGAGCACCGACGATCGCGACGTGCACGGCCGGGTTCGCCAGCGTCCACGCGATGGCCAACTGGCTGACGGTAATGCCGCGGTTGGCTGCGAACTTCTCCAACGCACGCACCGTGGCGAGGTTGCGACGGTACGTGCCGCCCCTGAAGACGTTGCTCGTTCCGCGCCAGTCGCCGTCCTCGAAATCGGTGTGCACGCTCATCGTTCCGGTCAGCAGGCCGTGTGCCAACGGCCCGTACACCAGCACGCCAATATTGTTCTCGACACAGTACGGCAGGACCTCGTCCTCGATCTCACGGCGGAAGAGGTGATAGGGCGGCTGCAACGTCTCGACCGGCAATGTGGCTGAGAATTCGGCCATCTGCGCGGTGTTGTAATTGGACACGCCGACATGGCCAATCTTTCCTTCGGTGATCAGGTCACCCAGGGCGCCCGCCGTCTCGGCGGCCGGCACGGTGGGATCGGGCCAGTGCACCTGGTACAGGTCGATGTGGTCGATACCCAACGCGGTCAGGCTGGCATCCACCCCTCTGCGTAGCCACTCCGGGCTTGTGTCGCGGACGAGGTCGGAATCAGTTTGGCGCAGACCGCCTTTGGTGGCGATCATGAGCTCGTCGCGCTCGCGGCGGAGATCGTCACGCAACGCCTTGCCGAGGATGGCCTCGGACGCGCCGAAGCCGTAGGCCTGCGCGGTGTCGAAGAAGTTCACGCCCAGGTCGCGGGCTCGGCGGATCGCAGCGATGGCTGCGTCCTCGTCGAACTGACCCCAGTCGCCGCCGAGTTGCCATGTGCCAAAGGCGATGCGCGAGACTTCCAGACCGCTACGGCCCAACGTGGTGATCTTCATGCTGTTCCAATCTCATCGAGCATCGGCAGGCCTGCGTCTGCGTTGGTACTCTCCAGGATCACCTGCGCGCCAGCCTGTGTCGGCAACGCTGATACCACTCGATGGCCCCTGGTGGTCGGAATCTGCTCATACCGGCTAGCTGCAACCGGTGGTGTTGAGGGGGAAGATTTGCAGGTAGTAGGAATGCGCACCGATCGCGACGCTGCCAAACTAAACCTATGCCGCTACGAGTGAACCGATGCGCTGTCTAATCGTCGACGACAGCGCGGATTTCGTCGACGCCGCGCGCGGATTGCTGGAATGCGAGGGCATCACGGTCATCGGGGTGGCGTCGACTAGCGCTGACGCGCTCGCGCTTTTCGACGAACTGCGGCCCGACGTGACGCTGGTCGACATCGATCTCGGCGACGAGAGCGGCTTCGAAGTTGCCGAGCAACTCCACAGGCTAGGTGGGTCGTCACCATCACCGGTGATTCTGATCTCCACCCACGCCGAGCAGGACTTCATGGAACTGATCGAAACCAGCCCGGCCGTGGGCTTCCTGTCCAAGTCCGCGATGACGTGCGGCGCCATCAACGATCTCGTCGGCGAGTCAGCGCGACTCGAGGAAGGCGATCACCGCTAGCACCCGGCGGTGATCGTCGCCGGTCTCCGCAAGGTCCAGCTTGGTCAAGATGCTGCGCACATGCTTTTCCACGGTGCCTTCGGTCACCCAAAGCCGATGGGCGATACCGGCATTGGAACGCCCTTCGGCCATCAATGCCAACACCTCACGCTCGCGCGCGCTCAGTGCAGCCAGTGGATCGTCGCGCCGCCGTGCCGAGACCAACTCCGACACCAACGCAGGATCGACTACCGAAGCCCCGTTGGCGATGCGCTCGAGCGTGTCCACGAAATCCGCTACGTCCGTAACCCGATTCTTGAGCAAGTAACCGATGCTGCGCCCGCTGGCCAACAGTTCCATCGCATGCTCGACATCCACGTGAGCCGACAGCACCATGATGGCGATTTCAGGAAACTCGTCGCGAATCTCCCGTGCCGCATCGAGCCCTTCGGTGGTGTGGGTGGGCGGCATTCGGATATCGGCCACCACCAAGTCGGGCTTGGTCTCGCGGACCGCCGCGAGCAACTGCACACCGTCGCCGGCTTGCCCACTCACCTCGAATCCCGAGCGATCCAGCAGGCTGGCCAAGCCCTCCCGAAGCAACAAATCGTCGTCGGCCACTACCACGCGCACTCGAGTCACCACCTTCTGCCCGGCCCGGAGCTTGTGTTTCTTGCGAACGCGGCGGGCGGTCTAGGACCCATGGTGCACCGGAAGGACAACCCGCACCCCTTGGACCGAGGAAGTTTGCAGCTAGCAGGGGTCATCCATAGCGGTCAGCCGCGACAACGCTGCTTCGCCGGGGAGGGGTCGCTCGTGCTGCTCGGACTTCGCTTCGACCACGCAGGCGCTTCCCGTAGTTGTGTTCTGCGCCGCGCATTCGCCCGCCAAAGTGCACGGCGCGTGCCAGTTATCGAGATTGAACTATCCCGTCAGCTATATCTGAACTCGAACTGGACACTGCGGCGACCGACGGGGAAGTGGTGCGCGGTTCGTACTCCGATTCATGCGCTACGACGAATGCGCGCATTTCTGCGTTGTCAGCAGCCGCACAGGTTTTCGTCAGCCGCTGCGGGAATGATCGAACTCGCTATTACGCGTTCCCGTGAGCAAGGACTTCCATGACCGTTTTGCAAGGGCTGCCGTCCCACGTGTTGTTCGTTCACTTTTTGGTGGTCCTCGTGCCGTTGACTGCTGTGCTGGAGATCGTGTGTGCGGTGTGGCCGGCTGTGCGACGGGGCCATACAGTGTGGTTCGCACTGATCCTGGCCGCCGTCACAACGGTGCTGACACCGATTACCACGGATGCCGGTGAGTGGCTCTACGACCTGCGACGCCACCCCGATCCCATCTTGCAAGAGCACGCCGAGCGCGGCGGGTGGCTGATCTACTTCTCTGTCGGACTGTTCCTCGTGGCGGTCGCGCTTGCGGTGTTGCACGTCGCCGAACGCCGATCCGACAAGCGTCGGTCGTGGGCGACCACCACCGTCGCGGTGCTGGCGGTCGTTGTCGGCGTTTCATCGATGATCCAGCTGTACCGCATCGGTGATACGGGCGCGCAGTCGGTGTGGGGAAACGAGATCGCTCACCTGAAGCAGGCCGCGGGAAAGTAGCGTCGACCGCGTCGTGGAACAGCGGCATGACTGCGACCGTCGCATCGTCGGGACCCGGCTCGTAGGAGACGCAGATCGCAACATCCATGACCGCCGCCTCATCGTTACCAATAAATGTGACCTCACGCCCTGAAACCGGAACACTTGTGAAACCTGTTATGCGCGCGCCTGTTCGGTGGTACGACCGGCGTAGTCAACGTCCCGTAGCTGAGGTACTGGTCGAGATTCCGTAACACCAGCTCCCTCATCAGCGAGAGGCTGCGGACTGTCGCGCCGCCGATGTGTGGTAACAGCACGACATTGTCCAGTTCGCACAATTCCGGTGGTACGTAAGGCTCTTCGGCGAAAACGTCGAGTCCGGCGCCCGCTAACCGCCGCGCAACAAGCAGGTCAACAAGAGCGTCCTGATCGACGACGCTGCCCCGGGCGATGTTGATGACATAGCCGTACGGTCCGAGAGCTTCCAACACTGTCCGGTCGACTAGGTGCTTGGTTCCTGGGCCGCCAACGGTCGCAATCACCAGCACGTCAACCGACTCAGCCAGCGCGACCGGCGACGCGACGTAGCGGAACGGGCAGCGGGGGACTTGGTGGCGACTGTGATAGGCGATGGCGCAATCAAAGCCGACGAGCCGCCGCGCGATGGCTGACCCAATTCGGCCAAGGCCGAGAATGCCGACTCGTGAACCGCTCAGGTCTCGCCCCAACGGATGACTGCCTTCGAGAGGCCAATGGCCGGACCGGACAAAGCTGTCGGCCGTACACAGGCCGCGCATCGTCGCCAGCATCAGACCGACGGCCGTGTCGGCAACGGTGTCGTTGAGCACGTCGGGGGTGTTGCTGACCCCGATGCCGAGCCGGCGTGCGGTGTCATCGTCGATGGTGTCGTAGCCGGCTCCGTGGTGCACGATGGCGCCGAGGTTGGGCAGCGCCTTCATCAGCTTCGCGTCCACACCGGGAGGCCCACCGTCGACGATGGCGCTGATCGACGCTCCATGCTCGGCGAGAAACGCCTTGCGGGTTGTATCGTTAGGCAATTGCAGCGCTTGATATTTCGCCTGAATCGCGTTGGCGAGCGACGGCTCAATCGTGCCTACTAGAAGGACGTTCACACAGCCATAGTCGGCCCTCGGCGACCTCACGTCGTCACTGCTGACGTCCATTGCTGGCTCCTGCCAGCGGTACTCAGTGCTTGCCTGTTGGCGCCGATGTAGTTCTAGCAGTCGAGCGCAATGCTGAGATGGGGTCGAGTTGCGCTGAACAGAGGCGCCCAAAGAAACGAGGAATAGTGACAACAGATCTCGTCCGCGGCGAACTTGATGAGGATGCGTTGAACCCGACGATTCCTGCGCCGATGACAAATGTTGCCGAGTACGGGTTCGAAGGGCGCTTCGAGGACTGGGCCGAGGATGCGCGGTACTTCGAGTACTCCAAGGCCGCGAACCCGATCGGATCCGGTCACACTTCGAAGATTCCCGTCAGGGCATTTAGCCGCGAGTTGTATTCCGACGGACCCACTCAGATCATTCCGTTGGACTTGTCGCATGAACTGGGAATCGCTCATGGACCAGCGACCAGCCCGGCTTTGGTGGCGCATTTCGTGCGAATCCGTGCCGGTGAGCACATCGCCACCGATCCGAATGCCACCTCACAGCTGTATTACGTGATCAGCGGCCGGGGATTCTCGGCGGTCAACGGTCGGCTGGTGCAGTGGGAGAAGGGTGATTTCCTGACTCTGCCCGCCCGTAGCCAAACCACCTTTTACGCCCACTCCGACGCTGCACTGTACTGGGTGCACGACGAGCCGCTGCTTCGTCACCTCGGCGCAGAGGCTGCCGAACCACGTTTTAAAGCAACGAAATTCCGGCGCGAGGACGCGGTGGACCGACTTGACGAGATCGCATCGCGCCCAGGGGCAAACGACAAGAGCCGGGTCAGCGTCCTGCTGGCCAACGCTGAACAGGAACAGACGCTGACCATCACCCACGTGCTGTGGGCGATGTTCGGCCTGCTGCCACCGGATCAGGTGCAGCGCCCGCACCGCCACCAGTCGGTCGCGCTCGATCTGATCCTCGACGCAGAGCCCGGTTGCTATACGCTGCTGGGCAGCCGGTTGGACCAGCGGGGCGACATTGTCAATCCGACCCGCGTCGACTGGGAGCCGGGGGGCGCGTTCGTCACGCCACCAGGACTGTGGCATGCGCATTTCAACGAGTCCGGTGCACCGGCGCATCTCATTCCGGTGCAGGATGCAGGGCTGCAGACATATCTGCGCAGCCTGGACATTCGGTTCTCCGACCGCCGATGATTTCGCGAAATACCCTGCAACACAACGCTTTTCGGAGCGGAAGCTGCCGCGGTGGCGATCCTCGCCGCCCCGATTGCGGCGGCCGATAATCAGAACCGGCGGGCGGCCGGTGCATCCGTTGGATCGGTGGTCGGGCCCGCCGTCGCGGGGCTGACTTCGACGATGAGTTGCTTGGTCAACGGTTGTCCGCTCTGCTCGCTGTGGTCTGCGATCGCACACAGCACGTTCAACTCGGGCATGTAACCGAATGCGTTGCCGCGCGGGGTGTCATAAGCGACGGCGCGGTAGCCGTATACCGTGCGGGTGCTGCCGTCGCGGGCGAAGCTGGTGATGTCAATGGGGTCGAACTCACCGAGTCCGCGTTCACGCATGTCGTCGGCGTTCATGAACAGCGCGGTGCGCAGGTTCTTCAGGCCGCGATAGCGGTCGTCATCGGAGTAAATGGTGGTGTTCCATTGGTCGTGGGACCGAACGGTGCTCAGCGTCAACCGTCCCGGCGGCGGCACCGCATCAGGCATCGGTGCGGACGAGAACTCCGCCGATCCGGACGCGGTGAGGAAGACCCGTTCGCGCGCCGGCTGCCGGATCCGGAATCCCAGGGGTAGTCGGACGCGGCGGTTGAAGTCCTCGAAGCCGTCGAACACCTTGGCCATGATGTCGCGGATCCGGTCGTAGTCCTCGATGTAGGACGCCCACGGTGTGGCGGAGGTCGGCAGGGTAGCCCGAGCCATACCGGCCAGGATCGCGCACTCGGACTTCAACTGACGGGAGGCCGGCTTCTTCATCCCAAATGACAAGTGCACCATGCTCATCGAGTCCTCGACGGTGACGCCCTGTTCGCCGGTCTGCTGAATATCTTTCTCGGTGCGCCCGAGGCAGGGGAGGATCAGCGCCTTGCGGCCGTGGACCAGATGGCTGCGGTTGAGTTTGGTGCTGACCTGGACGGTGAGCTCGCAGTTGCGCAGCGCTGCGAACGTCGCTTCGGTGTCCGGGGTGGCCAGCGCGAAGTTACCGCCCATGCTGACGAACACCTTCACGTCACCGGCGAGCATCGCCTGGATGGTGTCGACAGTGTCCAGTCCGTGCTCGCGCGGCGGGGTGATCGAGCACACCTCTTCGAGCCGGTCCAGCAGCTGCTTGGACGGCCGGTGATCGATGCCGCAGGTGCGGTTGCCCTGGACGTTGCTGTGGCCCCGTACCGGTGACGGGCCGGCCCCTTCACGGCCGATATTGCCGCGCAGCAGAAGGAGATTCACGATCTCGCGCACGGTGTCGACTCCGTGTTCCTGCTGGGTCAACCCCAGACACCAGGCCACCACGGTCCGATCCGCACCCAGGTAGACCTCGGCCAATCGTCGGATCGTCGCTTCGTCGACACCCGACTGGTGCACGATTTCCTGCCAGCCCGTCGCCTCGACGAGCAACCGGTAGGTCTCGAAACCTGTTGTATACCGCGCCACGAACTCGCGGTCAATGGCCTTGAGGTCGGTCTGGGCGCGCTCGAGTACAACCTTGGCGACGCCGCGAAGCAAAGCCAGGTCTCCGCCGATGCGCGGCTGAACGTTCATGGTGCCGGTCTTGGTGGCGTGGAAGGTAGCCATTGCGAGGATCTCGTGCGGCACGATCGTGCGGCGACTGGCCGCCTCGATCAGTGGGTTGATGTGCACGACCTGCGCGCCACGGCGATGGGCTTCAGCGAGTGACGTCAGCATCCTCGGCGCGTTGGATGCGGCGTTGACTCCCATCACGATCAGCAGGTCGGCCTTGTCCCAGTCGTCCAGGTCGCAGGTGCCCTTACCCGTGCCCAGCGACGCGGTCATCGCTCGGCCGCTGGCCTCGTGGCACATGTTCGAGCAATCAGGCAGGTTGTTGGTTCCGAACTCCCGCACCCACAGCTGGTAGAGAAACGTCGCCTCGTTGCTGAGCCGACCCGACGTGTAGAACGACGCCTGATGCGGGCTGTCCAGTCTCCGCAGCGTGGAGCCCACCAGCTCGAATGCCTCCGGCCACGAGATCGGCACATAGTTGTCCGACTCCACGTCATATGCCATTGGTTCGGTGAGTCGGCCTTGGTCTTCGAGCGCGAAGTCCGTCCACGCCGACAACTCAGTAACCGTGTGGCGGGCAAAGAAATCGCGGTCGACCCGCTTGCGGGTCATCTCCCAGGTGACGTGCTTGATCCCGTTCTCGCAGATATCCAGATGCAGACCCTTGGTGTCATCCGGCCATGCGCACCCGGGGCAATCGAAGCCGCCGTTCTCGTGGTTCATCAGCTGGATCGCCCGGGTGCCGGCAACCACCTCCCGGCTCTGCGCCAGCACCTTGGCCACGCTGCGCGCCGCGCCCCAGCCCGCCGAGGGATGGTGGTAATCCTCTTGGGAGAACTCACCACCGGCGTTCGGGCCGCGCCCCACCGCGGGGCGCCCAGGCTCACCCTGCCCGAGCAGGTCGCCCGCAACAGGAATCTTGTCGTTCCTCACGGATGCCCCTCCTCCGAGTCCCAGCCGGTCATCGCGCCGGTGTTTGACCGTCCAGCCGAGACGCGAGACTGATCTTCGTGCTTCGCGGGCCCAATGTCATGGTGGCTAGCTTCAATCTGCACGGCGGCTAACGCGGCTGCTACCCCGGAGCGGTGAAATGGCAAGGCTTTATCGCGATTTCAATAAGCAAGGCCCGCAGCTGGCAATGATGAGATGGAATTCCGGTTGGGTCAGCGCACCACGGCCTATCAGAAGCCTGCGGCCTGGCCGTCGCGGCGCGGATCGCTCGCCGCGAGGTAACCGTCATCGAGCCGCCAGATCGCCTGGCAGCTGCCGAATTGGTGGTAATCATCGACGGTGACGATCTCGTGGCCCCGACGACGCAGCTCCTCCAGCGTCGCAGGCGGGAAGCCGTCCTCGACGCTTACTTGCATGCCCTGCACCCAGCGGAAGCGTGGGCCGTCGCATGCTGCCTGCGGGTTTTGGCCGTAGTCGGCGATGCGCACCACGACTTGCAGATGTCCCTGTGGTTGCATGGTTCCGCCCATCACGCCGAAGCTCATCACGGGCACGCCGTCCTTGGTCATGAACCCCGGGATGATGGTGTGGTACGGACGTTTGTTGGGGCCGACCAGATTTGGGTGCCCGGGTGTCGTGACAAAGCCTGTGCCGCGGTTCTGCAGCGATATCCCGGTGCCGGGCACCACCACTCCCGAACCGAAGCCCATGTAGTTGGACTGGATCATCGAAACCATCATCCCGGAAGCGTCGGCTGCGGCGAGGTATACGGTGCCGCCCTTGGGGGGAGTCCCGGCTGTCACTCTTTTCGCCTGGGTTCGGTCGATCAGCGTCGAGCGCTGCTTCAGGTATTCCTTGTCAAGGAGTTGTCCCGGCTGAACCTGCATGTGATCGACGTCGGCGACGTGGGCAAGCGCATCGACAAACGCGAGCTTCAGTGCCTCGATCTGCAGGTGCACGCTGTCGGCCGAATCCACTGGGAGCGAGGCCATGTCGAAGTGCTCGAGGATGCCCAGCGCAATCAATGCCACGATGCCCTGACCGTTCGGCCGGAGCTCGTGAATCGTGTAGCCCCGGTAGTCGGTGGTGATCGTGTCGAGCCAGTCGGCGCGGTGCGCGGCGAGGTCTGCGGCCATCATGGCCCCACCGTTTGCGGCCGAGTGTGCCGCCATCGTCTCGGCGAGCTCGCCCCGGTAGAACGCTTCGCCGCTCGTCGCGGCGATCTTCTCAAGTGTCGCCGCGTGCTCTGGAAGGCGAAACAGCTCCCCCGGCCAGGGCGCCCGACCGCCCGGCATGAACGCCTCGGCGAAGCCGGGCTGTGAGCGCAGCTCCCCGACCTGCGCCGCCCACTGCGAGGAGATCGTCGGCGAGACGAGGAATCCGTCGCGGCCGTAGCCGATCGCCGGCTTGAAGATCCGTGCGAACGGACGTTTGCCGAACTTGGCGTGCAGCTCCACCCACGCCGACACCGCGCCCGGCACCGTCACGGAGTTCCAGCCCCGCGCCGGCACGGGGCGGCCCTGGAAATATTCCGGCGTCCATGCCGCGGGTGATCGGCCGGAGGCATTCAATCCGTGTAATTGCCTTCCGTCCCAGACGATTGCAAATGCGTCCGAGCCGATGCCGTTCGACACTGGTTCGACCAGAGTCAGTGTGATCGCGGCGGCGAGGGCCGCATCGACCGCGCTACCGCCTTCGGTGAGCATCGCCAGGCCCGCCTGCGCGGCGAGAGGCTGCGATGTGCAGACGACGTTCCGCGCGAGAACGGGCGTCCTCGGCCAGGCGTACGGCAGGTTCCAGGAGAACGGCACGGTCATGGTTCGAATGTAAGAGCTCGCCGACTGACGGCCGCATCGATCACCAGCATGAGGGCGAACGCCAGCAGAATGGCGGCGACCCGACCGTCGCCGTAGGCGAGGCCGCCGGACTTGGCCGGCTTACTCAACCAATCCGCAACGGAGGCACCGAGCGGCCGGGTGACGATATAAGCCGACCAGAATGCGATGACGCTGTTGAGGCGAAAACGCCAAGCGCCCAAAGCCGGAACGGACATCACGACGGCGAACAGCGCTATCGATCCGACGAATCCGAAGTGCAGTGAGCTTGCGGTAAGGTCGCCGACGGCGGTTCCGAGGGCAAACGTGAACGACACTGTCAGCCAATAGAACACCTCGCGGCGTTGCGTGGTGATGCTGTGTATGGACAGTGTGTGCTCGACTCGGTACCACGCCAGGAAGGTCGCCGCGACCGCAATCGCGCAGACCAGGGTGGACACCCCAAACGAGATCCCGAGCTGGTGGTGGAGGGTGTCGGCGGCCATGGTGCCGAACACGGCGATCATCATCACCGCCGCCCAGTAGGCGAAGGCGTTGTACCGACGTATCCGAAACTGGACCCACAGGGCAAGTGCGACACCTGCTAGGCCGATACCGAGGCCGACGAGGCTCATCGTGCCAAGCAGATAGTCCGACGCCGCTTCACCCATCGCGGTCGTCAGCAGCTTGAGAACCCAGAACGACGCGGTTATCTCCGGCACTTTCACCGCGACAGGCTCAAGTCGTGCGCGAGAATGGTTGTCGACCGTCATCGGTTCCTCTCGCTTGCCGGTTGAGGCGGTTCATTTTCCAGAATTGCGTTCCTCCAAACGGAAGCCATCACCGCTGACACGACTTCGAGTCCGCCCGTTAGCCAGAACCTTGTCTGGCCGCCAGCGTGAAATCCGAACGGCGTTCTCGTGGCCGGGGCGCTTCATCCGGGCAGCTGTCGCGAAGGAAGGCGCGATGCGTACTAGTGAGTTGCTTTGCAGAAGTGGGCTTTTCGCGACGAGCGCAGAGTCGCGTCCATGTCAGCCAGCGATGTCACTCCCGTTGGCAGGTACGGGGTGCTCATATCGGGACGTCCCGCTCTCATCGAGTGCGTCATCGATCCCGCCGACGGCACCGAAAGCGGGCACCTGACCCACCCCAACCCAAGGGGGTGGGGGAGCAATATATCCGAATACACTCCGGCGTTCAGCCCGGTGCATCGCCTGTCGTGGGTGCTAGCAGGTAGTGACATCTTCCCGCTAGCGGCAAGGGTGGATGGGCGCCAGCGGTGGCGACAGGTGCTCGCAGGCCCGCAATCGTGGCAATTGCAACGTCGCAGCCGAGAACTTGATGACCACGATGCGGGGTACTGCCCGCCTGATCGGAGAATTCAGATGACTGCCGACCAGGAAGTGATCAACATCGGCCTTTGGCCACGCGTCGAGCACCACGCCTCCCGGCTGGACGACGAGTGGGCGAAGTGGCAAGCCGACCGCGCTGGCCTGGACAAGGTCCTGGCGAGGGCAGGAATGTTCCAGGGGGTCGACCCCAGCGCCGTGTCCGCACTAACGCAAGACCTGCGTCTTGTCGACTTCCGAAGCGGGCACACGGTGTTCACGGAGGGCGACCCTGGCGATCGGCTGTACATCGTCATTTCGGGGAAGGTCAAGATCGGCCGCCGTTTGCCGGACGGCCGCGAGAATCTGCTCACTATCATGGGTCCGTCGGACATGTTCGGTGAATTGTCGGTCTTCGACCCGGGACCGCGGACGTCGAGCGCCACCACCATCACCGAGGTGCGCGCGGTGTCGATAAACCGCGAGATTGTGCGTGCGTGGATCGCCGATCGTCCCGAAATCGCTGAAAAGATGTTGCGAGTGCTGGCCCGCCGACTTCGTCGCACCAACCACAACCTGGCTGATTTGATTTTCACCGACGTGCCAGGCCGGCTGGCCAAGCTGCTGCTACGGCTGGCGCAGCGGTTCGGCACGCAGGAGGGTGACGCGCTGCGCGTGTCACACGGGCTGACGCAGGAAGAGATTGCGCAGTTGGTCGGCGCCTCCCGGGAGACGGTCAACAAGGCGCTTGCCGATTTCGCCCACCGCGGCTGGATTCGCTTGGAAGGCAAGTGCTTACTGATCTCCGACTGCGAACACCTCGCGAGGCGCGCGCGGTGAGGGCCACGCTTTAGCGAGGTGTCCCCACACCGTCTGTGCGGTGTGTAGGAGGAGGACATATGGGCGTCGCGACACCAGCCCGGTTGCCAGATATCGAAGCCATCAGGGGCCTCATGACCGGATGGATTCATCGGGATAGTGGCAACTGGGCGGAACTTCTCGAGCTATTCCACCCTGACGCGACGATTGAGGTCACCTGGTTCTCGGGCCTTGCGCGCGAATTCGTCGAGGGTTCTCGGCGAATGAGCGGAACGGCCTTCAGGGCAAAACATCTC
Source organism: Mycobacterium sp. JS623 (assembly GCF_000328565.1). NCBI lineage: Bacteria > Bacillati > Actinomycetota > Actinomycetes > Mycobacteriales > Mycobacteriaceae > Mycobacterium > Mycobacterium sp. JS623. The sequence continues at coordinate 641,129 of NC_019966.1, forward strand.
ATCGCTGATCCCGTTGTGACGTTCACCGGCGACCGGGCGGTGGTCGAAACGAATGCAGTGATCGTCGTAGAGAACACCGAACTCGATCTCGGCGCCAACACCCACAACCGTTTCATCGATCAGGTGGAACGCCGCGGCGGTGTCTGGCGCATCGCGCGTCGCGACTCGGTCTACGACTTCTCGATGTTCGCGTTGCCCTATGGTCCTGTCGAGATTGACACCGCACTGGCGCGCTCCTTCCCACGGGAGTACGCGGCGCTGGCGTACGTGTTGGTCGTCAGTGGATTTAGCGTCGACCACGTTTTCGCTACCCGCGGCAGTGACTTGGAACGCTCGATCCGCGCGAATGCCGAGCGATGGCTCGCCCGATGATGACCGATCCGCCAAACCGCGAAACGAGATGTGTGCCTCCGACTACAGCGAGTGCTGAGATTCCAGGTGGCGGAAAGTCGGGATTGGGGCCAGCATTGACGATATCGGGACGCCGGACCGCAATTCTTGAAAGCGTCCAGCGTCGAGTGACGGAGGTTCGTTTGCCCACGTACGGCTACCGGTGCCGCTGTTGCGGCGGTTTCGATCTCGTGCGTCCGATGGCAGAGGCCGCGACTACCGCGCCCTGCCCCGCCTGCGGCGAGACATCTTCGCGGGTGTTCCGAGCACCCGCGTTGCGTGCGCTGGACCCCGGCCTTCGCCGCGCGCTCGACGCCGATGCCCGAAGCGCCGATGCGCCACAGGTTGTTTCGTCCGTGCCGGGCCGTTCGCGGCGAACCACCCCGATCACTACCGATCCCCGCCACGCCCGGCTGCCCCGCCCCTAACACTGGAGGTCCTCGTGCCAGACGTCGTCTTCTCCGTCGACCAGGCCCACTCGATGCGCGATCAGGCCGTACCCGGCCATAACCGGTGGCACCCCGCCATCCCGCCCGCTGCCACCGTTCGCCCTGGCCAGTCGATCCGGGTTGAGTGCCGCGAGTGGACCGACGGCCAGATCGGCAACAACGACTCCGCCAACGACGTTCGCGACGTCGACCTGACCCACGCCCACATGCTGTCCGGACCGATCTACGTCGAGGGTGCCGAGCCGGGTGACCTCCTCGTCGTCGACATCCTCGACCTCGGTCCGGTGCCCCAGGAAGTCGGCGATGTCCCCGGTCAGGGTTGGGGCTACACCGGGATCTTCGCGAAGGCCAACGGCGGCGGCTTCCTGACCGACCGCTTCCCCGATGCGTACAAGGCGATTTGGGATTTCGCCGGTCAGAAGTGCACCTCGCGCCATATTCCCGGTGTCGAGTTCACGGGCATCACGCATCCCGGATTGTTCGGCACCGCACCGTCGCCCGAGCTGCTGGCACGCTGGAACACCAGGGAACGGGCGCTGATCGACACCGATCCTGAGCGCGTCCCGGCGTTGGCGTTGCCGCCGCTGGAGGAAAACACGCTGGGCGGCACCGCAACTGGTGACACCCTCGGCGCGATCGCGCGCGACGGTGCTCGCACGGTTCCCGCCCGCGAGAATGGTGGCAACCACGACATCAAGAACTTCACCCGTGGTTCACGAGTGTTCTATCCCGTCCACGTGCCCGGTGCCCTGTTCTCCGGGGGCGACCTGCATTTCAGCCAGGGCGACGGCGAGATCACGTTCTGCGGGGCCATCGAAATGGGCGGCTTCATCGACTTCCACGTCGACCTGATCAAAGGCGGGATGGAAACCTACGCGGTGACGACCAACCCGATCCTGATGCCCGGCAACGTCGAACCGCGCTACTCCGAATTCGTCACGTTCATCGGCATCGGGGTTGACCACGGCAGCGACACGCAGCTCTACAACGACGCGACGATGGCGTATCGCAATGCCTGTCTCAACGCCGTCGCCTATCTGGAGAAGTTCGGCTACTCCGGTGCGCAGGCGTATCTCCTACTCGGAGCGGCGCCGATCGAAGGCCGGGTCAGCGGCGTGGTCGACATTCCGAACGCGTGCTGCTCGCTGTATCTGCCTACCGCGATCTTCGACTTCGACATCCGGCCCACCGCTTCGGGTCCGGTACGAGCCGACCGCGGCAGTTGCGCCGTGTCGTCGTGACCGGTGGATCTTCATGGCGCCGATGACGTCGCGAAGACCTCGCTGGCCGCGGCGCCGAAGCCTTCGGGTTGCCCTACGGCCGCGAAGGTTCTACCGACTTCGGTGAGCTCGTAGGCCCACCGCCAGCCCTTCTCGTGGCTCTGCTGCCGGGCGTGCAGCCACGCGCCTGCAAGATGGGGTTGGCTTGTCGCCCATTCGTTTACCAGGTCGTCTTCGACTCCGTAGGCGGCAGCGGTCTTCGAATCGAGACCAACCACGCCGCGGTGGTCTTGGTCCAGGCCGCGTACGTCATCTTCAGCGCCGACGCCTCGGGGCTGATGGCGTTGGCGTCCAACACGATTCCCCGGAAGCCCGTCAACTGTTGGGCCACGTCGAGCGCCCCGTGCGGCGGGCAATTCGAGAACACAACGTCGGTGTTGGCCTGCAGCTCGGCAACGTCGTCGAACGGAGTCAATCCGGACTGCTCGGCGCGGCGCAATGTCGCTTCGCTACGGCCGGTGCGCAACCAGCCGACTTCGTGGCCGCGACCGATCAGGCACGCGGCTACGGCCGCGCCCATGGCGCCGGGATGCAGGATGGCCAACCGATTACGCGCCATACGCGTTCTCCTGTCTTCCTGCGGTCCCCGCGATGAGCGGTGCGAGCCGCACGGCCGAACGAATCGCGGGTCGCGATGTCGACCATATGGCCAGTGTGGTAATTACGAGCCCCAGCATTGCGCACATCAGCCACAACGGCCTGGCGTCGGCGGTGTACTGGGCAGTGCTTGCGGTCAGAGCCGCCCCGGCAAGCGAACCGCAAAGCGCCACACCGATACTGACGCCGACCTGACGGCTGGTCGACGCCACCGCCGAGGCCGCTCCTGCACGATCCGTCGGCATGCCGCTGACCGCCGTCGTCGTGATCGGTGCGTTCGCCATCGCGAAGCCCGCACCGAACACCGCAAAGATCGCCACCACTGTCCACACCGGAGCGGTGACGGTGAGACGGGCCAGCATCATCGTCGCCGCGGTGATCATGATTCCGGCCGCGACCAGAGATGGCCGAGTGCCGAAGCGGCCGACCAACCGACCCGACAACGGCGACAGAGTCAGAGCTGCAACAGAAACCGGTAAATACATCAAGCCGGAGTGGAACGCCGAGTAGTGCCGCGCACCCTGTAGGTACAACGACATCATGAACAGGAAGGCGCCATAGGCTGCATATGCGCACACCGCGATCACCGTCGCCGACGCGAACGGGATGCTGTGGAAGAACCGCAGATCAATGAACGGATCGTTGCGCCGGGATTCGTAGCGGAGGAATCCCAACAGTGCCAACACGGCGACGGTCCATATCGCGACGGACGGAGCGGCGCTTCCGCCCATCTCTCGTCCCTGGATGAGGACGAAAACGACGGAGAAGAGGAACGCCACTGCCAGCGCTTGGCCGATCGGGTCGACGTCTCGCATTGTGGTCGACCGCGACTCGGGCACGAAGATCGCGGTGAGCAGGATCGCGGCCGCGCAGATCGGCAAGTTGATCCAGAACACCGCGCGCCAGTCACCGAGCTCGATCAGTGCGCCACCCAGCATCGGGCCGAGCGCCATCGCGATGCCCATCACGGCCCCCCAGATACCGATCGCCCGGGCGCGTTCCACCCGGCCGACAAACACCTGACTGATGATCGACAGCGCAACAGGATTCAGCATCGAGCCGCCGATTCCTTGCAGCAGTCGGGCCGCGATCAGGGTGTGGATGTCGGGCGCCAGGCTGCACAACAGCGATCCGACGGCGAAAATCGTCAACCCGATCTGGAAGACGCGCCGGCGGCCAAATCGGTCGGCGGTGGCCCCGGACAACAGCAGCAATGAGGCCAGCACAAGCGTATAGACGTCGATCACCCATTGCAGCTCAGAAGCCGACGCATGCAACTCCGTTCGGATCGAAGGGATCGCGACGTTGACGATGGTCGCGTCCATCGACACGATCAGCAGACTCAGGCAGCATGAGATCAGGATGATCACCTTGCGGCGCGAGCTGAGAGCGTTCACTTACTCGATTGTGAAACTGCAACATTGGCAAATCGAGCACGCCAGCCGGAATCTGTGACCACCTGCTAGCTTCCAGCGGTCAGCGATCAGCGTCATGAGATGAGGGTGTTCAGAATGGCCTGGATGCATTGTTCCTTGCACGGCCAGCAGTACCAGTCCTCCCAGCTTCTCATCCAGTGGAGTGCCCGCCTGGTGGTGCCGCACACGGAGCACTTGAGCCTTTCATTGGATGCTGATTTGGTGACGGTCCGCCAGATGCCGTAGACGAGGAACCCCATGAAGATGAGGACGACGATTCCGGTCATGATCCTCCTCAGCACAACGACTTTCACGTGGAACGTGTGTTCGCTCTTGCGGATCCGCACGTCGCGCTCCGGTCCGATTCGGCTGACGGACATCTGCGCTACCGACGGGTCTCACTTCGATGTGTGACTCGTACCAATTTGAGAATGGAGGTTGCGAAGGCGGATGTCATTATGGCCAGCCGCCATCGGCGTTTCCGGGCGCTCAGCGTCGACAACTACCTGCTACCTGGTAGCACGCGGCACCATTGCCATGCATCGATCGCAATGTCCTATGAGCGCGTTGCGAACATCAAAAGGGCATCTCCGCTCACCGAGACGCCTCGTGGACCGATGCGCTCAGCCAGCCGGGCTCGAAGCTCCGAAGCCTTTCCGGCGGCGAGGACAAGGTGGTTCGAATGGGTGAATGCGAAGTCAAGCCACTGCTGCGTGGAGTAGTGGGCGTCTCGCGGGTACGTACGCTCCTCAACTGTGAATCCGGAAGCCGTGATTGAGGCGATCATCCGCCCGGTGCGACGGTCGGTGTCGACGCGATCCTTCGGCGAGCCGCCGAACACGGATGAGCCCGGATCCATGTAGTCCCGGTATATCTCCGCGAGGTCGCTGTGAGTGGGATGTGTTGGGGACAGCCGATTCCACATCAATGCAAGACGTCCACCGCTGGTCAACAGTCGATGAACCTTCGGCAACGCAATATCGGGATTGACCCAATGAAAGGACGACCCGAACACGACGAGGTCGAAGCGGCGCTCCGCGGGGTCCCAGTTCTCGAACGTGCCGATCTCGACGCGAATTCCCTTGTCCCTCGCGACTTCAGCCATGCGCGGATCTGGCTCAACTGCAAGAACATTGGCTCCCTTCGCGACGAGTTGCTCGGAAACGATCCCGGTACCAGCGCCAACATCGAGCACCGCTTGAGGTCTCTGCATCAGAAGGTCATCAATGAGC